>NZ_JBHXRR010000010.1:0-220000 GCF_042716665.1 Nocardia sp. NPDC058658 | reverse complement strand
CACCACAAACCATGCGATTCGTGGTCATATCCGGTATTAGACCCAGTTTCCCAGGCTTATCCCGAAGTGCAAGGCAGATCACCCACGTGTTACTCACCCGTTCGCCGCTCGTGTACCCCGAAGGGCCTTACCGCTCGACTTGCATGTGTTAAGCACGCCGCTAGCGTTCGTCCTGAGCCAGAATCAAACTCTCCGTTGAAGACTCTCGAAAACACCCGAAGGTGCAATCAAAATTATCTAACTAGAGTCCGAAAACCTAGCAAATGCGAACACCAGCAAAAAGATTCGCTGTTGTTCAATGCCCAACCTCCCATGACCGGGGGGTACATGAAAGATTGGAACCAATAACTAATTATTGGCACTGACATTCATCGACACACTATTGAGTTCTCAAAGAACACACGCACAAGCAAACTTACCGGTGTCCGGATCGTCTGCAGGGCAACTGTTCCAGTCTAACCTCACTCCCAGGCGATGTCAATCGTTACCCTGGTCACTCGATCTTGGCCTGTCAGGCGCCCTCCGGTTTGTGTCCGTGTCGCTCTGACTTCCAATAAGTTACGCGCCGGATAACGCCGCGTCAAATCGCCTGAACAACACGGTATCTCCGCAGGTCACGGCGGTGCGCTCAGCCGCTGTGCCGGCCTGAATCACACGGATGTGACTCAGGCCTCCACAACGATCTCAGGCTATCCGATGCACGCCGGCCATGTTCTTCTTTCCGCGCCGCAGCACCAGCCACTCCCCGTGTAGGTAGTCGCCATCGGACGGCGTCCAGTCGACATCGCTCACCCGCTGGTTGTTCACCGAAGCACCGCCTTCGTTGACCACCCGACGGGCCGCGCCCTTGCTTTCACACAGGCCCGACGCCACGAGCAGGTCGACGATCGTGTTCGGCTCACCCGGCACCACCTCGGCGACCTTGCCGTCGACCGCGGTCTCACGCAGCGCGGCACCGAGCGTGGACAGCGGGAGTTCGCCCAGCTCGCCGCGACCGAACAGGGCACCGCTGGCCAGTTCCACCGCGCGGGTCTCGGCTTCGCCGTGCACCAGCGTGGTCATCTCCGCGGCCAGGCGCTTCTGCGCCTCGCGGGCGAACGGACGTTCGGCCGTGGCCTGCTCTAGCTCGTCGAGTTCTTCGCGGCTCAGGAAGGTGAACCAGCGCAGGTAGCGCACGACATCGGCGTCGGCGGTGTTCACGAAGTACTGGTACCAGGCGTAGGGGCTGGTCAGTTCGGGGTCGAGCCAGAGGCTGCCGCCGCCGGTGGACTTGCCGAACTTCTTGCCGTCGGCCGAGGTCACCAGCGGCACGGTGAGCGCGTGCACGTGCGCGCCGTCGACGCGCCGGTTCAGTTCGACGCCGGCGATGATGTTGCCCCACTGGTCGGAGCCGCCGACCTGCAGTGTGCAGCCGTGTTCGCGCCGCAGCTGCAGGTAGTCGTTGGCCTGCAGCAGCATGTAGCTGAACTCGGTGTAGGAGATGCCGTCGCCTTCGAGCCGCCGTTTGACGGTGTCGCGGGCGAGCATGACGTTCACCGAGAAGTGCTTGCCGATGTCGCGCAGGAAGTCGACGGTCGACAGCGGGCCGGTCCAGTCCATGTTGTTCACGATCACGGCACCGGTGGGCGAATCGTCGAGGTCGACGAAACGCTCGAGCTGGCCGCGGATGCGCTGTGCCCATTCGGCGACGGTGTCGGTCGAGTTCATGGTGCGCTCGCCCACGTCACGCGGGTCGCCGATCATGCCGGTGGCGCCGCCGGCGAGCACGATCGGGCGATGCCCGGCCAGCTGGAAGCGCTTGAGCGCGAGCAGCGGGACGAGATGGCCTGCGTGCAGGCTGGCGGCGGTCGGGTCGAAGCCGGCATAGAGCGTCAGAGGTGCGGCGGCCGCGGCCGCGCGCAGCTCGTCCAGGTCGGTGGACTGCGCGATCAGGCCGCGCCAGGTCAGTTCGTCGAAGATGTCGCCGGTCACGCTGACCCATCTTTCCGCATGCGGTTGTTCAGTCGCGTGCGCGGGTGATCCAGGCGAGCAGATCGGCTTCGACCTCGTCGCGGTTGGTTTCGTTGAGGACTTCGTGGCGGGCGTCCGGGTAGATCTGGTAGGTGATGTCGGTCAGGCCCGCGTCGCGGTAGCGCTGCACGAGCAGGTCGGACAGGCTCAGCTTGCTGTTGAGCGGGTCTTTGTCGCCGACCATCACATAGATCGGCAGGTCGCTGCGCACAGTGCTCGGGTCGGCCAGCCGCGTCTGGGAGTTGACCGCGAGCAGGCCCATGTTGGCCTCGTCGATGGCGAAACCGCACCAGGGGTCGGCGTTGTAGGTGTCGACCTGGGCTTCGTCGCGGCTGATCCAGTCGGCGTCGGTGCGGGTGGGCTGGAATTCAGCGTTGAAGAAGCCGATCAGGTCACCGCCGGCGGCCGCGATTTCGCCGAACAGGCCGTCGACCGCGGTCGTGCCGCTCAGGACGACTTCGTCGACGAGGTCGGAGTGGTCGAGGAGATACTGCTGCACGGCGAAGGAGCCGAGGCTGTGGCCGATCAGGGTGACGGGCAGGCCGGGGTGGCGTTCGCGCAGGATTTCGGTGAGCGCGACCTCATCGGCGACCAGCAGGTTCCAGCCGTCGGGGCCCAGATCTCCGGGCACGGGGCCCATGCTGAGGCCGTGGCCGCGATGGTCGTCGGCGTAGACCGCGAAGCCGAGCGCGGCCAACTGTTCGGCGAGATGTGCGTAGCGTTCGGAATGTTCGCCCATGCCGTGCGCGATCTGCACGACGCCACGCGGCTCGACGTCGGTGGGGAGCCAGCTCCGCACATGGATCGAGGTGCCGTCGCTGCTGGGAAAAGTGAACACGGGCGCTCCTGGTCGTTCTGTTGCGTGGTCCTCGATCCTCGCATCTCACAGGCATCCGCCCGATCGATTTCGCCTTGGCTTCGCAGACGAGATCGTGGCCGTGGTTTCGGCGCCGCAGCCGAACGGCTCGGCACGCCGATGATCGCCGGAACCCCCGGGCTCCGGCGATCGTCAGCGTGTCGAGTGGTGGCTCATCGCACCAGCGCGGTGATGGTGTCGCGGCGCTCGTAGGCGATCCAGGCGAAGATCGCGGCCAGGACCAGCGGGAAGATCGCCATCGCAGGCTTGTCGGCGATGAAGGCCTGGGTCGCGGCGGCGAGCACGGTGAGCACGGACAGACCCGCGGCAGCGAGGCCGCTGACTCGACGCACCATCAGGCCGATACCGCCTGCCACCTCGACGACTCCGATGAAGATGAGCAGGCCCATGGGGATGGTCAGGTTCGCGGGGGCGTTCTCCATCAGGATGTGCGGGATGACGAGCTTCGGGCCGCCCGAGGCGATGATGAAGAACAGGCCGAGCACGATCTGCAGGGTCCACAGGACGCGGTTGCGGATCTTGCCGGGGGTGTGGGTGGCAGCGGTGGAGAAGTTGGCGGAGGGTGCGGCGGTGGTCATGTCGTGTCCTTAGAGTCGGTCGCGCTCGGTGGGGTAGCGCGTTCAACGGTTAAGACGGACCGTGACCCGAGAACTCATCGCCGACCGCGAAGTAAATTTTCGGGGCCGCTGTCAGGCCAGCGGCTCGGGCGCGCGTGGACTTCGCCGATAGACCGAGACGGCGGGCGATGCGGGTAACCAGAATCGCCACGGCACCTGCGCGGCAACACTAACGCCCACCCGTGGACCTGAAGCTGTATCGGCTTCGGGCACAGCAGGTTTCAGTTCAAGGTGCAGTGCTGAGAAGGGGTCGAACAGCTCGGTCCCGTAGTCGGACATGCTGACGCCGAGCGCGCTGCCGACATTGCCGGGCCCGCGCGCCAGGTCGGTGTCCTTGCGGGCGGCGGGCCTGCGTTCCCGTGCGATGTCGATGCCGTCGACCACCTCCCCCGCACGAACCAGCACCGCCCCGGCCTCACCGTCGAAACCGCCGGTTACGTTGACGCACAAGTGGATTCCGTAGGAGCGGTAGACATACAGGCGCCCCGCCGGACCGAACATCACCGCGTTGCGGGCGGTGGGCCCAGGCCAGGAATGCGCGGCCGGGTCGGGCCACGGACCGTCGGGGTCACTGCCGTAGGCCTCGACTTCCACGATGCGCAGCGCCACCGGACCCGACCGGAGAATCGCGCCGAGCAGCCTGCGCGCGGCGGTGGGCGGATCGACGGCCAGTTCCTGTGCGGACACGCTCGCCATTGTCGCCTACTCGCGAAGGCGCTTCCGGGACCGACCTCGGCGCGGCCCGATGCTGTCACCGATCCGGACAGTCGCGTCGAGGTTCGGCGGCGTTGCTGTTCAGCCGAGCAGTTCGGTGCCCTGGTAGAGACCTGCGAGTTTGCCGGGGTTGACCTGGAATCGCAGGTTCTGGATGTGTCCGTCGACCAGGTCGAAAGTGAAGGCGGCGCCGGGGTTTCCGGCGAAAGAGGCCAGCGCGCCGAGCTCGCCGTTGATGTCGGCCGCGCTGAATTCGAAGCCCGCGGACGACGGTTTGGCGAGGACGCCGAGGATCCAGCGAGCCACGTGGTCGGGGCCGTGCAGGGGGCGGCGCGCGGCGGTGACCACGCCGCCACCGTCGGACCAGCACGTGACATCGGGGGCGAGCAGGTCCATCAGTGCATTGAGGTCGCCGCCCGCGCAGGCGGCCATGAACTGTGCGGTGACCTGGGCGCGGGCGGCTTTGTCGGTGTCGAATCGTGGACGGCGTGACTGCACGTGACTCTTCGCGCGGTGGGCGATCTGGCGCACGCTCCCCTCGGGACGGTCGAGGGCTTCGGCGATTTCGGCGTGCGAGTAGCCGAAGACTTCGCGCAGCAGGAACACCGCGCGCTCGACGGGGGTGAGAGTTTCCAGCACGACGAGCATGGCGGTGGAGACGGTGTCGGCCAATTCGGTGTCCTCGGCGATATCGGGCGAGGTCAGCACCGGCTCGGGAAGCCAAGGGCCGACATAGTTTTCGCGGGTCGCGCGGGCGGAGGTGAGGCGGTTGAGCGAGATGTTGGTGACCGTGCGGACCAGGTAGGCCCTGGGGTGGACGATCGCGGCGTGGTCGGTGTCGTTCCACTTGAGCCAGGTGTCCTGCAGGACGTCTTCTGCGTCGGTGACCGTGCCGAGCATGCGGTAGGCGGTCGCGAACAGCAGGCGGCGGTGCTCGAGGAAAGGATCCTGGTCCGGCATGAGTTCAACCATGGCGCATTCTCCGTCGGTCCGGCGAGTCGAGGTGCGCCGGTAGCGGTGGTTCCGCGATCTCGGCGCGTGGTCGGCCCTCATGCTGCGCGGCGAGTTACTTTTCCGCCCTTGGACAATTGGACGTTCATGGTCATCTTCTTGCTCGCCTTGAACGTCGGTACCGGGCTGCCGCTGACCATCTCCTTGTAAGTCCGCGCGGCCCAGCCGGTGAGGTAGAGGCGGCGCGGACTGTCGTCGGCCTTGGTGAACTGGATGACCGCGTCGCGACGGCCGAGGCTGACCGGCTGGTGGAAGTAGCCGAACCGGAACGGCTTCACCGTCTTGCCGCGCAGTTCGGCGGCGATCGCGTCGGCGGTGTAGGCCGCGGTGGGCAGGCCGCTCTGGCAGGTGCCGTGCACCTGTCCCCACGCCTGACGGACCGCGGCCGCGTCACCGATGGCGTGAATCATGGGGTGCGACATCGACTTCAGTGTCGGGTCGACGACGATGAGGCCACGCGCATCGGTCTCGATGCCCGCCTCTGCGGCCAGCGGCGACACCCGAACGCCGGTCGTCCAGAGGGTGAGGTCGGCGCCGATCACCGTGCCGTCGGCGAGCGCGACCGCGTCGGGCAGCACCTCGGCGACACGAACGCCGATCTCGCGGACGATGCCGAGCCGGTCCAGCGCCTTGTTCAGGTGCGCGCGAGCCTTGTCGCCCATCATCGCGCCCGGCTCGCCCGAGCTGATCAACGTCACGCGCAGGCCGGGGTGGCTTTCGGCGATCTCGGTCGCCGCCTCGATGCCGGTGAGGCCGCCACCGCAGACAGCGACCGCGGCACCCTGAGTCGCGAGAGTGGTCAGCTTGCCCGCGAATTCGTGGGCGAGGCGCGGGTCGTCGAGGGTGAGAGCGTGTTCGGCGACGCCGGGAACCAGGGCGGTCTCGGCGGTGCTGCCGAGTGCGTAGATGAGCTCGTCGTAGGCGAGATCGCCGCGGCCGTCGACGTGGACGCGCTGCGCCGCCGCGTCGATCGAGGTAACCCAGCCCTGGACGAACTCGATGCCGGTGCCGTCGAGGATCTCGGGAATGTCGTGGTGTGCGAGTTCCTGACCTGCGGCGATCTGGTGCATGCGCAGCCGCTCGGTGAAGCGCGCGGAAGGGTTGACCAGGGTGATCGCCACATCCAGCTTCCTGGTGCGGCGGGCCAGGCGGATCGCGGCCAGCATGCCGGTGTAGCCGGCGCCGAGGACGACGATGCGGTGCTTGGTGGTGGCCATTGTGGTGCTCCTTGTCGGTGGGATGTTCATGGGACAAAGCAGCCCGCCGAAACGTGACAACCCGCGATAGTGATCCACATCACATATCCCGTCCTGCGAAAAACCCCTGATCACCTCAGTGAGAATCAGGGTCGAACCCGGGGCGCACCCCGATGTGGTGTGACGTTCGCGCCCCTAGCGTCGAAGCATGGCTTCTCCCCCACGTCGGCTGCGCCGCATCCTGCTCGGCGCGTGCGCCCTCGTCGTCACCCTGATCACCGCGATCGGCGCCGGGGTGACCTGGACGTGGGCAGGTGCCGACGTATCCACCGTCGGCACAACGCAATTCACACAGCCATTGCATATTCCGCCGCTGGCCGAGTCCACCGTCGACACCGCCGGCACGCGAACCTTCGCTCTCGATATGCAGACCGGGACAACAGCATTCGAGCCCGGCCGAGACACCGAGACCTGGGGCTTCAATGGCAGCTATCTCGGTCCCACTTTGCGTGCGGCGCGCGGCGAACGCGTGCGAGTGCAGGTGCGCAATCAGCTACCCGAAGCCTCGACGGTGCACTGGCACGGCATGCATCTACCCGCCGCCATGGACGGCGGACCACACCAGATGGTCGAGCCCGGCGCCTCCTGGACGCCGGAATGGACTGTGGCCCAACCAGCTTCGACCCTCTGGTACCACCCACACCCACACGGCGCGACCGAGGAACACGTGCGCCGCGGCCTGGCGGGCATGTTCCTGATCGACGACGCACCGAGCGCGCAACTGCCACTGCCGAACACCTACGGCGTTGATGACATCCCGGTGATCGTGCAGGACATGCGCCTGCGCGGTTCCCGACTCGACGGCGCGCACGCGATTTTCCGCGATATCGGCTTCCTCGGCGATCGCACCATGGTCAACGGCACCCTGTCGCCCTACCAGGAGGTCGGCGACGAACTGGTGCGGCTGCGCCTGCTCAACGCCTCGACCGCGCGGATCTACACCTTCGCCTTCGACGATGTCCGCCCGTTCGCGATGATCGGTTCCGACGGCGGCCTGCTCGAACGCCCCGCCACCCTGAACCGCATCCAACTCTCGCCCGGTGAGCGCGCGGAGATCGTGGTGCGGATGCGACCCGGCGAGCGCACCGTGCTGCGCAGCGAGAAGCTCGAGGCGGGATTGGACTTCTGGTCGAGCCGGTTCTCGGGTGGTGACGACAGGTTCGATGTCCTCGAACTGCGCGCCGCGCCGACTTTACGACCGTCCGCCGCACTGCCGGAAACCCTTGTGCCGCCGTCGATTCCCGATGGTGCGGACTCGGTTCTACAACGTCGCTTCGACCTGACCCTTGCCGGTATCAACGGCGAGCGCATGGACATGGGCCGCATCGACACGACCGTCACCCGAGGCACCACCGAGACCTGGGTCGTCCACAACATCGACGGCATGCCGCACAACTTTCACGTCCACGATGTCCAGTTCCGGGTGCTCGACTACGACGGCGCACCACCTCCACCCGAGCAGGCCGGCGCCAAGGACACCATCTTCCTGCCGCCGAACACGGCCGCGACCCTGGTGCTGCGCTTCGACGGGCCCGCCGACCCGAACACTCCGTACATGTATCACTGCCATCTGCTGTGGCACGAGGACGTCGGGATGATGGGTCAGTTCGCCGTCGTCGAACCAGGCCAGCAAGCCACGCCCCTACCGGGACACGCTCATTGACCTTGCCGACTCGACATCATCGCGCTAAATTCATCACGTAGTGAATTCAACACTCGATGAATTGAGGCGACCATGTCGCACACAGCACCTACGCTCGCCGTCCAGGTCGAGGATCTGGTCGTCAAGCGGGGAAAGCGCCCCGTTCTCCATGGCTTGACCCTGGATATCCCACGCGGCTCGATCACCGGGCTACTCGGCCCGTCGGGCTGCGGAAAGACCACCCTGCTGCGCAGCATCGTGGGCACCCAACTGGTGGAGTCGGGCATCGTCACCGTGCTCGGGGAGCCGGCCGGTAGCGCAGGGCTGCGCCGCCGGGTCGGTTACGTCACCCAGGCGCCGAGCATCTACTCCGACATCAGCGTCCGCGACAATGTGGCCTATTACGCCGCGCTCTACGGACGCGAGCGCGCCGATACCGAATCCGCGCTCACCGCAGTCGGTTTGGCCGATCACGCGGATCAGCTCGGCGATCAACTCTCGGGCGGGCAGAAGACCAGGGCGTCACTGGCTTGCGCACTCGTCGGCAAGCCCGAACTGCTGGTTCTCGACGAACCGACGGTCGGCCTCGATCCGGTTCTGCGGGTGGAATTGTGGAAGCAGTTCCACGAATTGGCCGCGGCGGGAACGACTTTGCTGGTGTCGAGTCACGTCATGGACGAAGCCGAGCACTGCGACAAGCTGCTGCTGATGCGCGAGGGCGCACTACTCGCCCAGCTCAGCCCCGACGAACTGCGCGAGCGCACCGACGAACAGAACCTCGAGGCCGCTTTCCTGACCTTGATCACGATGGGAGAGCACGCATGACCACCTTGCGCCCCTATACCGCCACCACCGCACGGATTCTTCGGCAACTCCGCAACGACCACCGCACCGTGGCGATGATCCTGGTGGTTCCGGCCCTGCTGATGACCCTGCTGTACTTCATCTACCAGGACGCACCGCGCGCCCCGCACTCCCCACTCACCATGTTCGACCGCGTCGGCATCACGATGCTCGGCATCCTGCCGTTCATCGTGATGTTCCTGATCACCGCGATCGCGATGCAGCGCGAACGCACCTCGGGCACCCTCGAGCGGCTGCTCACCACCCCGCTGAACAAGGTCGATCTGCTCGCCGGTTACGGCAGCGCGTTCTCTCTGGCCGCTGGTGCCCAGGCCGCTGTCGCCTGCGTGGTCGCGTTCTGGCTGCTCGGGCTCGATGCCGCGGGCAGTCCCGGTTGGGTGCTGCTGATCGCGATGGTCGACGCGGTGTGCGGGGTCGGGCTCGGTCTGCTGGCGAGCGCGTTCGCGCGCACCGAGTTCCAGGCCGTGCAGTTCATGCCGGTGATCGTGGCGCCGCAGATCTTCCTGTGCGGGCTGCTGGTTCCGCGTGACCGGCTACCCGGCTGGCTCGAGGCGATCAGCAATGTGATGCCGTTGAGCTACGCCGTGGACGCGCTGCAGCAGGTGTCGGTTCACGCGGAGCCGACGGGCGCGATGTGGCGCGATATCGCGGTCGTCGCCGGGTTCGCGGTGGTGGCGCTCGGCCTCGCCGCGGCTACTCTGCGTCGACGCACTCCGTAACCCACAAGGCCCACGAGAGGATCACCCATGAGTGACGGCGAATCCGGTTCGAGCACAGCGAAATCCGGACGCACCGGGCGCAGGCCCGGCAACGCCGACACCAAGGTGGCGATTCTCGACGCAGCCCGGGTCCGGTTCGCCGGCGCCGGATTCGACAAGACTTCGATCCGCGCGATCGCGGCCGATGCCGATGTCGACCCGGCGCTGGTGCACCACTATTTCGGCAACAAGCAGCAACTGTTCGCGGCTGCGGTGGACTTCCCGGTCGACCCGGACGCAACGCTCGGGGCGGTCGACGCCGCACCACTCGACGAGCTGGGGCGCACCATCGTGCGCGCGGTCGTGACGGTGTGGGACTCCCCCGCCGGGCCCGGCATCGTGGCGATGGTGCGCAGCATTTTCGCCGGTGGCGACCAGAATCTCGCGCGCTCGTTCCTGCTCCAGGTGGTGCTGGAACGGGTCCGGGTGCGCATCGCCACCCCGGACGACGACGGACGGGCCAGGGTCTCGCTGGCCGCTTCGCAGATGGTGGGGGTGCTGACCGCCCGCAAGATCATCGCGCTGGAACCGTTGGCGTCGATGCCGATCGATGCGGTGGTCGATGCCGTGGGGCCGGTGATCCAGCGCTATCTGACCGGCGAGATCGACACGGACAGTTGGTGATTCACCGCGCACAGACGCCCGCGGGTTCCGGTCAGGATTCGGCGACGAAGAATTCGTGTTCGGCGGCGGTGACGTCGCGGGCCTCGTCGATCAGCAGCACCGGGATGCCGTTGTCGATCGGGTAGGCGCGGCGCAGCCGGGGGTTGTAGAGCACGCTCACATCGGCTTCGGTGCGCACCAGCTGCAGCGGGCCCTTGTCCTGGGGGCAGGCCAGCAGGCCGAGCAGGGTTGCGTCGATGGTGGATTCGTGCGCCATGTCCCTAACCTACCGCGCCCGGCGGAACGAGATGTAGCGGTGTCCGAAGAAGCTGAGTACCGCGACCAGACCCATCACGATCACCGAGGCGGGGGCGGCCGGGAAGCCGAGGCCGGTGACCGCGAGTTCGACGAGGATCACGTTGAGCACGAGCCCGCCCGCGTTCACCCCGCAGAAGGCCAGAAAATCGCGCACGAGATGGCCGTGCACGCGAAACACCAGAGTGCGATGCAGGACGAACGCCACGATCGTGCTGACCGCGTACGCCGCGACGACAGCAAGACCGGGCCTGCCGTCGCCGAGCACGTGCAGCCAGAACACGACAAGTGCCATGCCGAGCAGGGTGTTGAACCCGCCGACGATCGCGAACGCCAGCTCCTGACGTTTCACGATCCGCAGCAGCGGGCCCGGTGTCTCGAGCACCCCACCCGCCGCCTCGGTCGTCATCGCGCCTTCGCCAGGGCATCGTCGGAGTCGAGCGACTCGACCGCCGGGGCACCCTGCTCCTCGTCGGGCTTTCGTCCGCGCACATACAGCCACTGGAACACCGCGAGGCCGAGCAGTCCGAGGCCGATCGCGGCGCCGCCGATCTTCCAGCCCGGCGGCCGCCAGGTCAGCTCGAGATCGCCGTTCTTCGTTCCGGCCGGAATGTCGACGGCGACGAAACTCTTCGCGACGACCTTGAACGGAATGTCCTTGCCGTCGAGGCTCACCCGGTACCCCGGCCAACCGAGCCGCGCGAACACCACGCTGCCGCCGGTCTCGGAGCTCACGGTGACCCGGCTCGTCGTATCGCTTTCCGACGTCGAGACCGCGGTGGCGTTCTGGACCGCGGAGACCCGGCCGTTGCGGGTGGAGATCAGCCCGTCCTCGCGTTCGAGGACCGAGATGTAGTTCTCGTGGCCTGGGTAGTCGACCCACTTCCAACCCGCCGGTGCGGGCTCGGTGCGAGCGGCCGGGTAGAGCGCGCGCTGCAGGACGACCCGGTCGATGTTCATCAGGTCGACGACCGTTTTACCGGTCGACGGCTCGACCGCGAACGTGCGGCGGTAGGCGTCGGGGCACACGCTGGTGTCCCAGCGCATGCAGAGCATGTCGCCGAACCAGAAGTGGCCGTTCGGGGTGTAGCCGCTGACGTAGGTGCGCTCGATGTCCTTGGCGTAGTTGCCGAACACCAGCGAGCCGTAGGCGCCGTCGAGGGTGCGCTCGCCTGGCTGGATCAGGGCGCGATCGCCGAGCTGCAGCGTGGTTCCCGCGAATCCCGGGAACGCAGCGCGCGCCGCGGCCCGGTCGCTGGGCAGGTTCCAGCTCATCGGCGTCGGTTGCGCCCGCTCCACCTGGACGTAGGCGATCGGGGCCACCGCGATGATCGCCAGCGCGACCGCCGCCGAGACGCCCTTGTTCACCGCGAGCCACACCAGCGCGGCCCCGAGCGCGGCGATGGCCACCGCGGCGATCACGTGCGCGATCCAGTTGTGCGGGTCGGCGGAGAACGACCGCACCCACAGCAGCCCGATCAGCACGGCCGCCGCGATCCCCCGCGCACGCCAATCCTTGAAGGTCGCGAACCTCCCGAGCAGCACACACACCAACACCAGCAGGCCGAGCGCCACCATCGGCAGCACGCGAGCGGGCCAGCGCAGCGGGCCGATCGTGCCGGGACCGGCGGTCCACATCAGCACCGCGATCGCGAACAGACCGATCCCGGAGAGCTCGCGCCAGGCCGCGCGCGCCTTGCCCCAGTCGATGAACGCCAGAGCCGGAATCAGGAACCAGGCGATGTAGACAACCGGCATCGGCTGCACATATCCCCACCACGAGGTGAAGGCGGGCAGCGTCGAGGGCAGGCTCGCGTTCAGCGACTCCGACCACGGCACGGTGAGGAACTGGTCGTTGTTGATCTGGGCGGTGCCACGCCAGGTCACCTTCGCCGAGAGCATGCTCGGCAGATAGGTCGCCGCCCCCGCGAGCGCCGCCAGACCGGCCACCATCAGCAGCTTCAGCGACGGCCGCCAGGTGCGCTGGTAGATCAGCTCACCGACCGCGACCGTGGCGATCATCAGCCCCGCCTCGACGGCCGGGAAAACGTACTGCACCGAAATCGCCAGGTAGAGATACACGAACACCGAAATCGGGCCGCAGTACCCGATTCGCCCGCTCGGGCGCCCTGCGTGGTCACGCTCCGCTACCGCCTCCGGGCGCTGACCGAGCAGGCGGGGACCACGCGCATACCGCACTCCCGACGCCCACGCGTGCACCATCCACGCGGTGCCGGTGAACGCCGTCATCCAGCTGGCCTCGTCGAAGAACAGCAGCCACCCGGTGAACGGAATCGACACACCGGCCAGCGCCGCCCACTGCACGCGCGAGCCGTAGGCCAGGCAGATCCGGTAGACGCCGAGGCCGAGGATGATCGCGAAGATCAGCTTCACCACGGTCGCGTACAGCACCAGGTTGTCCACCGAGGGCGCGATCAGATCGATCAGCAGCTGCGGCGGATTCAGCAGGCCCGCTTCCTCGATCGAGTAGTTACCGGCCATCCAGTGCTCGGGCACCATCACCGGCAGATCGCCGTTACGCAACCGGTTGCCGAGCATCACCCACAGCGGGACATACTGGGATTCGGTGTCGTCGGTATAGAAGTGCCGGACGTTGGCGAGCAGAACCGCGCCATAGCCCGCGATCACTCCGAGGGAGGTGATCAAGCCCCAGATATAGACGGAACGTCGGGACGGGGTTCTACTTTCCACCACGAGGACCAGACCCTACAGGCACACGCTCCGACTGGCACCGTCGCACAGTGGGATCGCTTCCACCGACGGGTCACGCCCCGGTGTTAAAGTGCGCACACTGTTGGGTCAATACTTCCGATTCACCGAAAGTCCGCCGATGCCGATTCCGTCCGCACCTCTGTCCAGGCCTGGCACCGTCGTGCGTGCGGGCGCGCCCGAGCGCAACGGGTCGAGTCCGGTGCACTCGGTGTCAGTGGTCGTTCCGGTGTATCGGGGTGAGGACACGATCGCCGCGCTGGTCGCGGAGCTCGAAGGGTTGACCGGCCCGAGCACGACAGCGGCGGGTGCGCGGTTCGCCGTCGAGGAGATCATCCTCGTGCACGACAACGGCCCCGACCGTTCCGATGTCGTCCTGCAGGAATTGGAAGGCTCCTACCCTCAGGTGCGCGCGGTCTGGTTGAGCCGCAATTTCGGGCAGGACGCGGCGACGATCGCCGGGATGGCGGCAGCGCAGGGCGACTGGATCGTCACGATGGACGAGGACGGTCAGCACGACCCCGCGTTCATCGCCGACTTCCTCGACGCGGCGCTGGCTTCGCGCGCTGACCTGGTCTATTCGAAGCCGTCCAACACCCGTCCGCACGGTTTCCTGCGCAATCTCACCTCGCGCGGTGCCAAGATCGTGCTCGCGACGGTGTTCGCGTTCCCGGATTCGACGCGATTCGAGAGCTTCCGGTTGATCCGCGGTGACATCGGCCGTCAGCTCGCCGAGGTCGCGGCCAACGGGGTGTACCTGGACGTGGCGCTCACCTGGGTGGTCGGCAATGCGGTGTCGGTGCCGGTGGTGCTGCGCGCGGAAGGCCGTGACGAATCCGGTTACAACTATCGGCGCCTGTTCTCGCTGTTCTGGAAGATGGTGCTGTGCAGCGGCACACGCGGTCTGCGCCTGGTGAGCATGCTCGGTGTCACCCTCGCGCTGGCCGGGGTGATCATGGCCGCGGTCGTCATCGTGCAGGCTCTCACCCAGGACAATCACGACCCCGAGGGTTGGGCGTCGATCATCGTCGTGATGCTGCTGTGCTCGGGCGCGATGCTGTTCTCGCTCGGTTTGATCGCCGAGTATCTCGGTGTCGCGCTGCACATCCTGGTCGGCAAGCCGCTGTACCTCACCGTGCAGACCCCGACGCCGCGCCCGGATACGATGCACGCGCCGGCCGTCAACCATCGAGTCGACGCCGCGGTCCCGGCAGCCGCGACGGAGAAGGGTCAGCACGAGTGAGCGACCGCATCATCTTCAGCAGGCCGTTCCGCGCTGCCGCTGAGCGCCCCAACCTGATGGCCGTGCTCGATTCCGATCACAGTCACGGCGACGGTCAGTTCACCAGGTCGGCGACCGCGAAGATCAAAGCCATCACCGGCGCCGAGCACGCGCTGCTCACCACGTCGTGCACGCACGCACTCGAATTGGGCGCACTGCTGCTGGAACTGGGCCCCGACGACGAGGTGATCGTCCCCAGCTTCGCCTTCACCTCCGCCGCTACCTCGATGGCGCTGCGCGGTTCGACCTGCGTGTTCGTCGATATCGACGAGTCCACCGGCAATATCGACCCCACCGCCGCGGCCGCCGCGATCACCGACCGCACCAAGGCCATCGTGGTCATGCACTACGGCGGTGTGGCCGCCGACATGGAACCGCTGCTCGCGCTCGCCGCCCAGCACGGTCTGGCGATCATCGAGGACAACGCGCACGGCCTCGGCGGCACCTGGCGTGGCCGCCGGCTCGGCACGATCGGCACGCTCGGCACGCAGAGTTTCCACGACACCAAGAACGTGCACTGCGGTGAAGGTGGCGCGCTGCTGCTCTCGGACGAGATCCTGATGGGTCGCGCCGAGATCATGCGGGAGAAGGGCACCGACCGCGCGCGTTTCCTGCGCGGCCAGGTCGACAAGTACTCCTGGCAGGACATCGGCTCGAGCTACCTGCCCAGCGAACTCAACGCCGCCGTCCTCGACGCCCAGCTCGCCGAGTTCGACACCATCCAGGCCAACCGCCACCGCGTATGGGACACCTACGCGGCCGCGCTCCCCGACTGGGCGGCGCGCAACGACGTTCGCCCCATGACGGTGCCCGACTACGCAGGCCACACCGCGCACCTGTTCTACCTGCGCATGCCCACCGAGGACAGCCGCGACGGCATCATCGCCCACCTCGCCGAACGCGGCATCGTCGCGCCGTTCCACTACATTCCGCTGGATTCGAGCCCGGCCGGCCTCAAGTACGGCCGCACCCCGGTCCCGTGCACGCGGTCGGCGAACTTCTCGGCGACGATCGTGCGTCTGCCGCTGTGGCCGTTGCTCAGCGAGGGTCAGCTCACCCGCGTGGTCGACGCGGTCACCGCGTACCAGGTGTAATCGCCGTCAGCTTCGACTGACGGGCCGTATTCGAAAGTTGTTGCGGCAACGGCGGTTCGGCCTTCGAACAAGTTGTCGGCACAAACAAGGCCGCCCGAATTCGCCGGGCGGCCTTGTCTTTGTGCGATGCGCTGCGGCCGAACCGGCCTGCCCCGAGTCAGCTGCCGCCGAACAACGTCGCCGCTGCCGCGTCGGTGAGCACCTCGTATGCCTCGGTTTCCCGGTTGTAGATCCAGGTACCCGGTCCGGCCTTGGGCAGGCCCGCGGCCTGGACCGCGGGCGCCGACGGACGGAAGCTGGAACTGCGCGGGATCTCGTCGACGACATAGACCAGGTCGGGGCGCTGACTACGCTCCAGCCCGCGCATCGCCTCGGTGACATCGCCCGGTTCGATCCGGAATCCGTGCCGCACACTCAGCGCGGCCGCCGCGATGATGCCCGCCGGAGTCTTCAGCCCGAAGGCCACCTCCATGTCGACCGGGGTGATGTCGTTGAGCATGTCCACGATCGGCTGGGTGAACACCGGCCCGCGCGCGGTGCGGATCACCGTGTCGCGGCGGTCGACCAGCCAGTAGTCACCGTCGCTGTCGCGCCGGAACAGGTTCTCCGTCGGCCACCAGGCGTCACCGGCCCGGAACACCCCGCGCAGCCCACCGTCGGAGATGTCGCCGCCGTCGACGGCTTTGCCGAGCAGCAGGCCGGGTTCGTTGTCGGCGCAGCGGCGAGCGAAGCCGTCGTCACCGACGAGGATCTGCTCGCTGATCGGGTCGTAGGCGACCAGTTCGACCTTCGCGGTGCCGGGAACGGGCCTGCCCTTCGAGCCGATCTTGGCGCCGGTCACGTTCGCCAGCACCACGTCACCGTCGATCGAGGCGTAGAACTCGAGCACCCTGGCCGGGGCGAACTGTTCGACGGTGCGCCGCCACAGACCCGCGGGCATACCGGAACCGATGAACAGCCGGATCGGGTGGTTGTGCCCGACCGGGAAGACCTTGGCGTCGAGCAGGTCGCGCAGCATGGTCCAGGTGTAGGTGACGACGGTGACGCCGTACCGGTGCACCTCCTCGGCGAACCGGCCCGGATCCATGTCCCTCGGCCTGGCCAGCGCGATCCGGCTGCCACCGGCGATGGCCCCACCGAGGCTAACCAGCAGCCCGGACGAATGATGCAGTGGCGCAAGGCAGTACACCGTGTCGCGCCGGTCGAGGTCGGCCGCGCTCGCGGTGCCGAACGCCGACAGCGCCCAGCGATGGTTGGTGATGTACTTCGCCTCCAGGCGCTCACCCGAGCCGAGCACGAGCACGAACGCCAGTTCGCGCGCCAGACCGGGGTTCGGCCGGTACCAGGCGGGCACCCGGACGTCGGCCGGATCGATCTGCTCGAGGTCGATCACCCGGTCGCTGACAGGCACCGCGAGCTGGCGCGAGCCACCACCGCCGAGTACGAGCACCCTGGCCGCGGTCGCGGCAGCGGTGCGCAGGTTCTCCGGGTCGGTGATCAGCGTCTGCACACCGGTCAGCTCGATCGCCCGGTCGAGTTCGGCACCGGGCGCGAGCAGCACCGCGACGGCACCGATCCGTGACAGCGCGGCGACCGAGGCCAGTGCGCTCGGACGCGTTTCCATCATCACGCCGACCCGCATCGCGGGCCGGATTCCGACGGAGATCAGGCCGCGCACCACATTGTCGACACGCACCTCGACGGCGGCGTTGGTGTGCACCCGGTCGTCGAACAGCACCAGGTCCTTCTGCGGCGCGCGGTCGGCGTGCTCGCTGAGCAGTTTGCCGAGGGAGATTCGGGTGTGCGGCTGGATCATTCCGAGCCGTGCGAGCCGGGGCAGCGCACGCGCGGCCTCGCCCGCCATTTCGATAGATCCACGAATCGTGTTGCCCGCGATGCCTTCCAGTACCTTACCGACACCGGCACCCGCCTCGGCCAGGCCCGCGGCGGTGTGCACCATCCGGGTGGCGGTGGTGCGCGGCGCACTGCTGGCGACGTGCTCCTGCATGGGCACGATCTGCTCGGGCAGGGTGGCGCTGCCGTCCATCCACGCGATCCAGTCGCGCACCATCGGCCAGGTGTGGTTGGTGGCCGTCGATCCGGCGACGAGCCCGAAATGGCCTGCAATCAAACTGGCTTCGTACACCTCGGCATTGGGCGCGGCCCGCACGATGCCCCGCACCGCGGCGGGCTGACCGATGTCGTCGACCTCGCCGACGAACGCCAGGATCGGGCACTTCAGCTCGGCCAGCGAAACCGGATGATCACGAATCACGAAGCCGCCGAGCATCATCCGGTTATGGGCGACGAACTGCTTGAGCAGATCGGCCACCGCCGGACCCGAATACCCCACCCAGCCATCGCTGTTGAGGAAGCGACGCTGACGTTCCTTGGGCAGCAGCGCTTCCCGGTCGTGCAACTGCAGCAGGAAGTCGATGCGCGACTTGGCGGTCTTCACCGGGTCGAGCATCTGGAAGCCGATGCGCACCATCGACTCGGTGATCGGCAGCCGGTGCATCACATGGTCGGCCAGGAAGTCGGCGACCTCGGAGACCACGCCGTAGGGCAGCCCGAACGGCATACCGTTGACGATGTCGACAGGGCTACCGAAGGTGACGATGGAGGCCACGCCTTTGCCGTAGCGGTAGGCGGTGCTCTGGTAGGCGAACATGCCGCCCTGCGAATACCCCATCAGGTGCAACTGCGCGCCGGTGGCCTCGCAGACGGTGTCGATGGCGGAGTTCACCGCGAGCACGTGGTCGGCCAGATCACGTTCCCAGCCACCCTCTTCCGTGGCCGGTGAGCCGAAATCGATGACCCAGCAGTCGATTCCGCTGGCGTGCAGGATGCCGACCGCACCGCCCGCCGCGTTGACGTCCCAGATGTCGGCGTTCACCATCAACGGCGGCACCAACAGCGCCACCGGGCGACCGGGCGTCGTATCGTCGGGGAAGTAGTGCCGAAGCCGATACATGCGTCTGCGTTCGACGACCTCGAAGGGTGAGGACTCGACATCGTGTGACAACCCGCCGAAGCGGATCACCTCCAGCCCGTTCTGCGCGGTAGCCAGCAACCGCTGCACCGAACCGACCACACCTTTTGGACTGATATCCACCGTTCCCACCTGGCCCTACCTGCTCATAGTGACACACCTCACACACCCCGATGTGCTCATATGAGCTTGCCACATCGGAGCACCATTATGTGTCGGCTGTGACAGGCCGCATGTTCCGGCGATTCACCTCACACCTCCCCGCTCAGCGGCCGATCACCTCGATGTGGGCGCTCTCTCGAACGGTTCACGAACCGCGCCGATAAGGTGGCACGGTGACCGAGAAGCTGGCCGACCGCGAAACCATGCTCGTCGAGTTGGTCGACGACTCCGGCACGGCGATCGGAGCGTCCTCGGTAGCCGATGCCCATCGGCCACCGGGCACCCTCCACCGCGCCTTCTCCGTGCTGCTGTTCGACCGGCGCGGCCACGTGCTGCTCCAGCAGCGCGCCGCCGTGAAAACCCGGTTCCCGCTGCAGTGGGCCAACACCTGCTGTGGGCACCCGACACCCGGCCAGTCCGTCACCGAGGCCGCGGGCATCCGGTTGCGCGAGGAATTCGGGATGACAGCCGACCTCGCCGAGGTCGACGCGTTCACCTACCGCGCGGGCGACGAGACCACCGGCCGCGTCGAATACGAATACGACCACGTACTGATCGGCGAGGTGGGCGACCTGCCCCCGAAGCCGGACCCGGCCGAGATCGCCTGCTGGGCGTGGATCTCCCCCACCGCCCTGCGCGCCGACATGACCGAGCACCCCACCAAATACACGCCGTGGCTGGCCGAGGTACTCGAGATCGCCACCGGCGCCCACCGCCCCTGACCTCCTTGCCCGCTCTTCCCTTCGCCATCCCTCCACGCACCCATCGCATAGATGCGCATATCTATATTTGCCGATGTATCGGACTTCCTTGGGGAACTCACAGGCTCACCACAGTCGGTGAACAGGCCGCCCGGCGAAGCTGGACAGCGAACGGTTCGAACGACGGTGAGTGAGGGTGATAGCGATGGTCGAGGTCGAGATCAACGACGACACGGTGACGGTCAATGTGCTCGGCGGGCATCGCCTGCTCGCCCTGCGCCAGCAGGTTGTGATCGACCGCGCCGCGATCACCGAGATCGCGACGGCCGAGGTCGACCTGCGTCCCCCGTGGGTCCGCGCCCCCGGCACCTTCATCCCCGGCGTGATCGCCGCAGGCGTCTACCGAGGCAAGGGCCGGAAAGAGTTCTGGGACACCACGTTCGGTGGCAGTGCGGTCCGGATCGACCTCGACGGTCCCGATTTCACCCGCCTGGTCGTCGACGTCGACGATCTCCACGCGGTGCTGAACGCGCTCAACACCGAAACCGCGAGCGTCTGAACCACATTCACGATCCGAACGATTCCAGCAGTCCCGTATAGGTCTTCGGCGGCGGCGTCGCGAACTCTCCCCCACCAGACTTTCGCAACCCCATCGTCACCAGCGACTGCACGGTCAACGTCGCCGCCGCGACCCCGTCGATCACCGGCACCCCGATCTCGTCGCGAATGTGCGCGCACAGGTCGGCCATCCCCGCACAACCGAGCACCACGGCATCGGAGGCGTCCTGCGCGACGGCCGTCCGGCACGCCTCGGTGACGATCTTGCGCGCGTCCGGATCGGTGTCGAGCGCGAGCACCGGAATCTCACACGCGTGGATCCCCCGGCAGAACCGTCGCATCCCATAGTGTTCCGCCAGATCCGCCGCCCGGCCGATCGTGCGCCCGAGGGTCGTGACGACACTGAATCCCCGCCCCAGATGACTCGCGGTGTGCATGGCCGCCTCGGCGATGCCGATCACCGGGCCCCGCGCGAGTTCGCGGGCCGCGTCCAATCCGGGATCACCGAAGCAGGCGATGACATACCCGTCCACGCCGTCGGCCTCCCCCTGCCGGATCGCGGCGAGCAGCCCGGGCACGCTCATCGCCTCGTCGTAGTGGCTCTCGATCGAGGCGGGCCCGTGCTCGGAGGTGACCACGTCGAGGAGTGTGCCCCGGCCCGCGACGGCCAGCGCACACTGCTCGATCAACTCGGTCATCGCCCGCGTGGTGTTCGGGTTGACGACCCGGATGTGCATCAGGCACCGACCTCCATGGCAGCCGTGCGCTCGGCGCCGGTCAGCAGATAGTAGAGAACGAAACCGACGCCGCAGCCGATGAACCAGCTGTACTGGGCGGCAGTGTGCATGCCGGGCAGGTTGTTGGCCAGCACCGGGAACACCGCGATCACGGCGGCGACGGCGGTCGCGATGATCGCGGCCGGGTGGTAGCCCTTGGTGTAGTAGTAGGTCCCCCGCTCCGACATCGTGAACAGGTCGTCGACGATCACCTTCTGCTTACGCACCAGGTAGTAATCGCAGATCAGCACGCCGAACAGCGGTCCGATGAAGGCGCCGAGCACCTCGAGGGTGTAGTGGATGACGTCGGGATTGTTGTACAGGTTCCACGGCGTGATCAGCACCGAACCGACCGCCGCGATCATCCCGCCCGCGCGCCAGCTGATCCGCTGCGGGTCCACGTTCGAGAAGTCGAAGGCCGGCGAGATGAAGTTGGCGACGATATTGATGCCGATCGTGGCGATGGTGAAGGTGAGCGCGCCGAGCACGATCGCGAAGGTGGAGTCGATCCTGGCGACGGTGGCGACCGGATCGGTGATGAGCTCGCCGTAGACGGGCAACGTCAGCGACGCGGTGACCACGACCAGCACCGAGAAGACCAGGAAGTTCACCGGGAGCCCGAGGAAATTGCCCTTCTTCACCGCGGCGAAACTCTTGCCGTACCGGGAGAAGTCGCCGAAGTTGAGCATCGGCCCGGAGAAGTACGACACGACCAATGCGATCGCGCCGAGCATGACCGGCACCGAGGCCCAGCCGGTGTATTTCACCTCGCCCAGGTTCAGGTCGATGGCGCCCCAGCCCGCCTTCGCGATGAGGTAGCCGCAGAGCAGGAACATCACGACATACACTGCGGGACCGCAGAAGTCGATGAACTTGCGGATCGATTCCATGCCGCGCCAGAACACGCAGGCCTGCAGCACCCACAGCAGCAGGAAGCTACCCCAGCCGAGCAGCGACAGCCCGGCGAAACCGTAGTCGGCGGTCACCGCGTAGGGCGCGAGCCCGGGAAACAGCTTGATCAGCACGATATCGAGTGCCGCCGAAGCAAGGAACGTCTGGATTCCGTACCACGCGACCGCGATCAAGCCGCGGATGATCGCGGGCACATTGGCGCCGAGCACTCCGAAGGCGCTGCGACACATCACCGGATAGGGCACCCCGGTCACCTGGCTCGGTTTGGCGACCAGGTTGCAGAAGAAATAGACGATGCCGATGCCGACGAGCAGCGCGACGAGCACCTGCCAACTGGCCAGGCCGAGTGCGAAAAGGCTTCCGGCGGTGACATATCCACCGACGCTGTGGACATCCGACATCCAGAAGGCGAAGATGTTGTAGGACGTCCAGGTCTGGTTTTTCAGGGGGGCCAGGTC
Organism: Nocardia sp. NPDC058658; assembly: GCF_042716665.1. Classification (NCBI taxonomy): domain Bacteria; kingdom Bacillati; phylum Actinomycetota; class Actinomycetes; order Mycobacteriales; family Nocardiaceae; genus Nocardia; species Nocardia sp. NPDC058658. Next base: position 197,668 of record NZ_JBHXRR010000010.1, on the reverse strand, counting down.
GTCGTTGGTCAGGCGCGGATCATAGGACGGCGTCGGTTCACCGACGGGCGTGCCCGTGTGCGGTGTGAGGGTATCGGTCATTGTGCATCCCATCGACAGGGGTGAATCAGCTGCACTGACCGTAGATTCGAGCCGTTGCCCGACCGTTTCCCGAGGATTTCCCAGCTATTGCGCCACAGATATATCCTCGGGCGCGAGCAGGCCGGTGTCGGTCGGCAGCGTGGCGATCACGGCTTCGAGCCGGCGATGATGTTCTTCGGCGGCGGCAAGCAGACGCTCGACATCGCGGGCGAGGAAGGCCTCGAGCATCAGGACGTGGTCGGTGTGCAGGCATTCGCGATCGCGGCGCTCGATGTGCACCATCGACTGCACCGGTTCGGTGACATTCCACGCCGCTTCGAGCATGTGCAGGAGCCGGAACATGCGTGAGGGTCGTGTCATCGCAACGTGGAAATGGCGCGACTGGCGCTGGTAGGTCTCGGGATCGTCGTCGAGGATGGCACGTTCGAGCAGGTCGTTCACGCGCAGAAGTTCTTCGCGCGCTGCCGTATCCGCGTTGGCGACCGCAGCAGCGAGTGAGGCCGACTCCAAAGTGTCTCGCACGATGTACATTTCGCGCAGTTCGGCGGCGGTCAACTGCGCGACGGCATAACCGCGTTGCTGCCGGTGGGTGACCAGGCCCTCCCCGATCAACGTCTTGAGCGCCTCACGCACGGGGATGTGGCTCACCCCGAACAGTTCGGCCACTTCACGCAGCGGGATCAGGGTGCCCGGCGGCACGGCACCGTCGAGGATCACCCGGCGCAGTTCGCCGAGAATCACTTGCGGTCGGCCTGGCTCATCGACCACAAGCCTTGCGAGCAGCGCCGATCGTCGTCTCGGGGGCATACACACAGGCTATGGACGGTGTATTGCGCGCGGACTGCTCGATGTGACAGTTAGGAAACGATCAGCGTACCGACCGGTCTTCAGTGCGTGGCATGCTCGATGGATGGGAGTTTCGACAGCGCAGTCGGTGGATCGCCGCTTCGTCCGCTTGGTCACCGTCTTCGATCACCTGTTCCGCAAGCCCTCGCACGGTGGCGGCGCGCTGTGTGTGTATCTACACGGCGAGCCGGTGGTCGATGTGTGGGCGGGGTACGCGAGTCCGGGTGTGCCGTGGACTGCGGAGTCGGTAGCTTTGGGCTTCTCCACCGGAAAAGGCGTGGCCTCCACGGTGATTCATCAATTGGCCGATCGTGGACAACTCGACTACGACAGTCCCGTCGCCGAGTACTGGCCGGAGTTCGCGGCGGCGGGCAAAGCCGATATCACCGTGCGCGATGTGCTCACCCACCGCGCGGGCCTGCACCGTTTGCGCGGTCTGCTGCCGGGCCCGATCGAGAGTTTCCTCGACGACAAGGCCGTCACCGAAGCCTTGGCCGCGGCGACACCCGATCCACGACACAAGATCACCAGCGGCTATCACGGAATCAGCTACGGGCACTTGGCCGCCGAGATCGTGGCGCGGGTCACGGGCCGCGAATTCGTCGATGTCGTGCGCGCCGAACTCGCCGAACCCCTTGGCGCCGAAGAACTCTGGTTTCGGGTGCCACACGACCAACGCCATCGCATCGCCACCACTTTCCCGCGCCTGCGGGCCGCGGGCATGGACTGGGACACCGGCTCCGACCTGCTGACCCGCACCCGCTTCGCCGCCGCCGCCGAGACAACGCCGCGCGGTTTCGCCGACCTGATCGTCGACGAGCGCGTGCACGATTCGGTCATGCCCGGCGTGAACGGCGTGTTCTCCGCCCGCGCGCTGGCCCGGGTCTACGCCGCCCTGGCCAACGGCGGCGAACTCGACGGCACCCGTATCCTGTCCCCCGACGCGATCCCCCGCTTCGCCGCCCGCCAGGTTTTCACCCCCGACTACGTGCTGGCCTTCAGAATCCCCTGGGCGCTCGGCTTCCACGGTGTCCCGATGAAACCGTCCAAGGCCGACCCGATCTCCGCCTTCGGCCACTTCGGCCTCGGCGGTTCCGGCGCCTTCGCCGATCCCGAAACGGGCCTGTCGCTCGCCTTCGTCACCAACCGCCTCGGCGGCAAACTCACACCTCTCGGCGACGCCCGCCTCACCCGCCTGAGCACCATCGCCCACAACATCGCGAAGCACCCCTGACTGGGCAGTTGATCACCAGGCTTTCATGGCGGCATTCGTCGAGGTGGATTCTGCACAGAAGCCTGGTGATCACACGTCCAGAAGGCGGTCGGTCGCCGAATAACGCATGTTCGCGCCTCCGACGGGTGGATCCACCCGTTCCTGGGGCGGAGCCTGGCACTATGTGGCGGGTGGAGACCGTGGGACTGGAGCAGATCGAGGCCGCAGCGGCACTGTTGGCACCGGTGATCAGGCGGACGCCGACCGTGGGGTCGCGGGTGCTGTCGGAGCGGGCCGGGACGCAGGTGCTGCTCAAATGCGAGAACTTGCAGCGGACCGGGTCGTTCAAGCCGCGCGGGGCCTATAACCGGATCGCGAATCTGCCCGCGGCGGATCGGGCGCGGGGTGTGGTGGCGGCCAGCGCGGGCAATCACGCGCAGGGAGTGGCGTGGGCGGCGAGTGAGCTCGGGATCGCCTCGACAGTGTTCATGCCGGTCGGCGCGTCACTGCCGAAACTGGTCGCCACGCGCGCCTATGGCGCCGAGGTGCATCAGGTGGGCGACACGATCGACGAATCCCTGGTCGCCGCAGTGGAATTCGCCGAGCGCACCGGGGCGACCCTGATCCACCCCTTCGACCATCCCGATATCGTCGCCGGTCAGGCGACAGTCGCGCTGGAGATTCTCGAACAGGTTCCGGACGTGGGCACGGTGATCGTGCCGACCGGCGGTGGTGGTCTACTCGCGGGCGTGGCGGTGGCCTTGCACGCGCTGGCACCGTCTGTTCGGGTGATCGGCGTGCAGGCGGCCGAGGCGGCGGCGTGGCCGGATTCTTTGGCTGCGGGCGCGCCTGTTCGGGTGGCCAGGATGTCGACGATGGCCGACGGCATCGCGGTCGGGCTGCCAGGGGCGGTGCCGTTCGCCCATGTGGCGGAGCTGGTGTCGGAGATCGTCACCGTCGACGAGGACGCGCTGTCGAAGGCGTTGCTACTCTGCCTCGAGCGCGCGAAACTCGTTGTCGAACCGGCGGGTGCGGCAGGCGTCGCCGCGCTGCTCACCGCCGCGCTCCCTGATCTGCCCGGCCCGGTGGTGATCATCCTGTCCGGCGGCAATATCGACCCGCTGCTGCTCACCCGCGTGATCGGCCACGGCCTCGCCGCCGCGGGCCGCTACCTGGCCATGCGCGTCACCATCGACGACCGCCCCGGTGCCCTGTCGGCGCTGCTGGCCGTGGTCGGGCGGGCGGGCGCGAGCGTGGTCGACGTCGTGCATTCGCGAACGGGTCCGTGGCTCGATGTCGACGAAGTCGAGGTGTCGCTCACCGTCGAGACCCGGGGTGCCGCGCACCGCGACGAGGTCCTGGCCGCGCTGCGCGACGCCGGTTTCCGCGTCCACGCCGAGCTCTAGGACCGCACCGGTTCCCGGACGGAAACCGCACGCGGGCGCGTCGCGAGAATAGTCATGACCAGGGCGAGCAGCGCGTACCCGGCGATGATCGCGATGCGGATGCCGTTGGTGTCCATGTACCGCTCGTAGGCCGGGTGCAGCGCGCCGCCCGCGACCCGCACCGCACCAGAGGCCCTGACTTCCTCCGCCCAGGCGCCCCACAACCAGATGCGGGTGACGAAGATCGACAGTTGCAGTCCGAGTGTGGTGAGAATCAGCCAGATCGGCACGCCACGGGGACGCAACCACAGCAGCATCGCCGACAGCACCACGCCGAGCACCCCGACCGGAATCACGGTGACGTCGGATAGCAGTTCATAACCGTCGTCGAACGCCGTCATCTGAGCGGGGTCGAGGTACTGCAGCGCGCGGTGATGCATGTGCGTCATCCACGCCAATCCCGCCCCGAAGGCGGTGGTCGTGGTCAGCAGTGCGAGTACGGGCAGTGCGAGGCGTTGGCTCATCATGTCCTCCGAAGCGGAAACCCTTCGGGGACAAGGCTGCTCGCACCACCCGTGTAATCGCATCAACCCGAGGTAGTGGTGCCACTCCCCCTCGGGTGCTACCTCAGCTCAACCAGGCGCGGGCGTCGTCGGCGGTCTTGCGGACCTCGTCCAGCTGTTCGGCCACGCGTACGCCCGCGGTGCCGCCACGCGCGTTGCGGGAGGCGATCGAACCCGCAACGGTGAGGACTTCACGCACACCCGCGGTCAGTGCCGGGTCGACCGCGGCGAATTCCTCGTCGGTCAGTTCGTCGAGGCCGACGCCACGTGCCTCGGCAACCCGCACGCACGCACCGGCCGCTTCGTGGGCGACCCGGAACGGAACACCTTGGCGCACCATCCATTCCGCGATGTCGGTGGCGAGAGTGAAACCGGCAGGGGCCAATTCGGCCATCCGGTCGGTGTGGAAGGTGAGGGTGCCGACCAGGCCCGCGATGGCGGGCAGCAGGAGTTCGAGCTGGGCGACGGAGTCGAAGACCGGCTCTTTGTCTTCCTGCAGATCCCGGTTGTACGCCAGCGGTTGGGCTTTCAGCGTGGCGAGCAGGCCGGTCAGGTTGCCGATCAGGCGGCCTGCCTTGCCGCGGGTCAGCTCGGAGACGTCCGGGTTCTTCTTCTGCGGCATGATCGACGAGCCGGTGGACCAGGCGTCGGCGAGGGTGACGTAGCCGAATTCCGGTGTGCTCCAGATGATGACCTCTTCGGCCATCCGGCTCAGATCGACGCCGATCATGGCCAGCACGAACGCGGCCTCGGCGGCGAAGTCCCGCGAGGAGGTGGCGTCGATCGAATTGGCCGCGGCGGCATCGAAATTCAGCTCCGCGGCGATCTGCTCGGGGTCAAGGCCCAGCGAGGAGCCGGCCAGCGCGCCCGAGCCGTACGGCGAGATGGCGGCGCGCTTGTCGAAGTCGCGCAGGCGTTCCAGATCGCGCAGCAGTGGATGCGCGTGGGCGAGCAGGTGATGCGAGAGGAGCACCGGCTGCGCCGCCTGCAGGTGGGTCTTGCCCGGCATCACCGCATCCGGGTGCGCGGCGGCCTGGGCCACGAGCGCGTCGACCACGTCGAGCACCCCGGCGGCAACCCGACGCACACCGTCGCGCAGCCACATCCGGAACAGGGTCGCCACCTGGTCGTTGCGCGACCGACCGGCCCGCAACCGGCCACCGAGCTCGGTGCCGACCCGCTCGATCAGCCCACGCTCGAGCGCACCGTGCACATCCTCGTCGGAATCGGCCGGCCCGTAGGCACCCGACGCGACGTCGGCGGCAAGCGCGTCCAGACCGGCCAGCATCGCGGGCAGATCGTCATCGGCGAGCAGCCCGGCCTTGTGCAGCACACGAGCATGCGCCTTCGAGGCGCGAATGTCGTAAGGAGCCAGCACCCAGTCGAAATGCGTCGACTTGCTCAGCGCCGCCATCGCCTCGGCAGGCCCGGACGCGAATCGCCCACCCCAGAGCGCACCTTCGTTGGTTCCGACGTGGGTCATCGCGGGTGTCTCCTCCGGGTCGTGTCGGGGTTGGGTCCGGGCATCCGGCGACGGCGCGGTGCCCGTTAGAAATGTGCCCGTAAAAATACCGGCCGATCCGTGGGGACCGGCCGGTATCGAGCCTACGGTGTGAGCTCGCTACTCCTAGCCGAGGTCGCGGCGGGCGGCGACCTTCGAGGACAGGCCGTGGATCTGGACGAAACCCTTGGCCAGCGACTGGTCGAACGTGTCGCCCTCGTCGTAGGTGGCCAGGTTGAAGTCGTAGAGCGACTGCTCCGAGCGACGGCCGTTGACCACCGCGGATCCACCGTGCAGCACCATCCGGATGTCGCCGGTGACGGTCTGCTGGGTGTCGGTGATGAACGCGTCGAGCGCGCGCTTGAGCGGGGAGTACCACAGGCCGTCGTAGGCCAGCTCGCCCCAGCGCTGCTCGACCTGCCGCTTGTAGCGGGCCAGTTCACGCTCGATCGTGACGGCCTCGAGGGCCTGGTGCGCGGTGATCAGCGCGATGGCACCCGGTGCCTCGTAGATCTCGCGGCTCTTGATGCCGACGAGACGGTCTTCGACCATGTCGAGACGGCCGACACCCTGGCGACCGGCGCGGGTGTTCATCTCCTCGATGGCCTGCAGCACCGAGACGGGCTTGCCGTCGATGGCGACCGGCACACCCTTCTCGAAGCTGATGATGACCTCGTCGGGCGCTTCGAAGTTCACCGTCGGGTCGGCGGTGTAGTCGTAGACGTCCTTGGTGGGCGCGTTCCACAGGTCCTCGAGGAACCCGGTCTCGACCGCGCGGCCCCACACGTTCTGGTCGATGGAGAACGGCGACTTCTTGGTGACGTTGATCGGGAGCTTGTTCTCCTCCGCGAACGCGATGGCCTTCTCACGGGTCCAGGCGTAGTCGCGAACCGGGGCGATGACCTCGAGGTCGGGCGCGAGGGCACCGATGCCGACCTCGAAGCGGACCTGGTCGTTGCCCTTGCCGGTGCAGCCGTGCGAGACGGTGGTGGCGTTGTGGAACTTCGCGGCCTCGACGAGGTGCTTGACGATCAGCGGGCGGCTGATGGCCGAGACGAGCGGGTACTGGCCCTGGTACATGGCGTTGGCCTGGATGGTGGGCAGGCAGTACTCGTCGGCGAACTCGTCGCGCGCGTCGACCACGATGGCCTCCACGGCGCCGCAGTTCAGCGCTCGCTGGCGGATCGCTTCCATGTCCTCGCCGCCCTGGCCGAGGTCGATGGCGACGGCCACCACCTCGGAACCGGTCTCCTTCGCGATCCAGCTGATGGCGACGGAGGTGTCAAGCCCACCGGAGTAGGCGAGTACGACGCGATCGGACATGTCTGTTGTGCTCCTCGAAGTGGGGTCTTCCTTCGGCTCACGCCGTTGCTACAAATGATTATGCACGATGATGCAATCTCATTCATAACCGGGGGTTGCGAGCCCGGGCCGAAATCACCGATACGGCCGATTACCTGCGAAGACACTATCGCGCACCTTGGCGAGTACGCTCGGCTGTGAGACGCTGGTCACAGCGGATAGCCACCGGGTCGGGACCGAAGGAGCCATCATGCAGTCGCTACGTGATTTCGCCAACCAGAACTACGACCTGATCGCCACGGTGGTCGTCGGACTGGGAGACCTCGGCCTGACCGTCGCCAAGGCGGTCATCGAGCTCAGCACGCCATTACTTCAGGGCTTCTTCGCCTGACCCGCCGCACCGACACCAGGAGCACATCATGGACGACGCCCTCCAGTACCTGTCCGACAACTACGACGCCATCGCCAACCTCGGGCTCTACGCCGTCGGCACCGTACTCGAGCTCACCAACCCGCTGACGATGCTGATCCTGAACTTCCTCGCCTCCTGATCGTTCGCGTGTGGCACGCTGGGAGAGCACTATTCGGCTCGCCAGACGTGAGGACGAACAAGATGCTCCATTACATCGCGCAGGAATTCTCGACGCTGGGCAACGGTGTTCTCGATGTCGGCAGGGCCGTCGTCGCGCTGGTCCAGGACATCATCGACGTCGCCACGCCGAACAACGGTGGCGGTGCGGGCGGCGGCCAGTACCCGTTCAACTGAGCCGCCGCTTTTTTCGGCGTGGACTGCCGCCCGTGATCGATTTGCGCCGCTAGTGTGCGAACGATGACCGACACTGTGCGGCTCGACGCAGGTTCCGCGGCGCTCACCATCGCCCCCGACGACGGCGGCGCGATCCACAGTCTCACCGTCGACGGCACCGAACTGCTCCGGCAGGATCCGGGCACCGGCTGTTTCGTCATGGCACCGTGGGCCGGTCGGCTCGGTCTCGGCGAGTTGACGGTCGGCGATCACACGTATCAGATGCCGATCAACAATCCGCCGCACAGCATTCACGGCACCGCCCGCGACGGCGCGTGGGAAGTTGTCGCGGCCTCACCTACCGAGGCGACTATCCGGCACCGCCTCACCGATCCGTGGCCGTTCGCGGGCACCGTCACCCAGACGTTCACCCTCACCGATTCCGGCCTCACCCTGGCCATGCGCATCACCACCGACCACGACCCCTTCCCCGCCCAGGGTGGCTGGCATCCGTGGTTCCTGCGCGAAGTCCCCCCGGCGACCGGACCGGTGCGACTCGACTTCGATCCGGCCTGGCAGTACGAACGCGGCGACGACTACCTGCCCACCGGCCGCAAAATCGTCCCCACCCCACCACCATGGGACGACTGCTTCGGCATGCCGAACGGTGTCCTCGCCCGCCTCACCTGGCCCGGCTTCCTGGAATTCACCCTCACCAGCCCCGTCCACGACGTAGTCGTCTGGACGCTGCCGAAGGAATCCCTCTCGGTCGAAGCCCAGTCCGGCCCACCCAACGGCCTACAGACCGCCCCCCGAATGGTCACCCCCGATTCACCCCTCGACGTGCGCGTCGACTGGACATGGCAGCGGTTGTCGGGGACCCCGTAGTCCGAGTAATCAGTCAGCGCAGCCGATTACGGTGTGCCGATCACTTTCGCCCATCCACTCGCGGTGCTGCCCTTCGCTCGGTACCTCCCGCTCACAGCTCTCGTCGCGGGGTCTGTCGCCCCTGATGTCGCCTACTACCTGCCGATTCCCTTGTCCGGCAACATAACCCACTCCGTCATCGGAGTCCTGTGGTGGGATCTACTGATCGGTCTCGTGCTGATTCTCGTCTTCCGACTCTCGGCGGGGCCGGCTTCGGTCTTCCTGTCCCACACACGGTCGACTCATCCCAGATCTGCTGGGCACCGAGCGGTTTCGACCATCGCCGCCGTCATGATCGGCTCGGCCACGCACGTGGTGTGGGATTCCTTCACGTAGACAAACGGTTTCGCCGTTCAACACTGGGAACTGTTGCGGACCTCGGTCATCGAACCCCACAAGACCTACAACGTCCTCGGCTACCTCTCCTCGCTCGCCGGAACAGCAGTCATCGTCTACCTCCTGGTGCGCCGCACCGCCGTCCCTCGCGCGTGGCGGCACCGGGCGATCGTCGCCGCCCTACTCGCGGCAGTCGTTGTCGGTGCCCTCCTCGCCGCCGACGACCCGATCACTGAGGCAAGCACCTACGACCTGATCCGGCACACGATCGTCGGCGCGGCCCAGGCAGCGGCCGGTGCGTGGGCGATATATGCCGCGATCTGGCACCTCCGTGCGGCGCGAACACGCTCACTCGGCCTAACTACGCGGCCGAGGTCGAGCGCGGCCTCCATCGCGCGCACATTTGGCAGTGACGATGCGTGCGTTCTGGTTGGTGTGCTCACCGAGTTCGGCAAGAGCGAGTTGTCTGGCTCCGACCGTGAGGTTCTCGATCTGCGACGAGGCCGAACTCTCGGTCCGTAGCAGTCAGGTAAAAGGCACGACAGAGGAACAGTGTGGCGCTCAGGCCAGGTCTTCGATTTTCGCTGCGAGTTGGGCGCCGGTGAGGGGTTCGCGGGCTATGACGGCGATGGTGTCGTCGCCGGCGATGGTGCCGACGATGAAGGGGAGGGCGGCGCGGTCGAGGGCGCTGGCCAGGAAGTGGGCGGCGCCGGGTGGGGTGCGTAGGACGGCGAGGTTGCCGCTGGCGTCGGTGGAGACGAGCAGGTCGCCGAGGAGTTTGGACAGGCGGGTGGTGCCGCCGGTGACGCCGCGGACGGGGTTGCCGTCCTCGGGGACGATGTAGACGCCCGCGCCGCCGTCGGCCGCGCGCAGTTTCACCGCGCCGAGTTCGTCGAGGTCACGCGAGAGGGTGGCCTGGGTGGTCTCGATACCCTCGGCCGACAGCAGGGCGGCGAGTTCGGTCTGACTACGGACCGAATGCGAAGCCAGCAGTTCGATGATGCGCGACTGGCGTCCGGCGCGGGTGCGGGCGATGGCGGGCGAGCCCTTTTCGGGCGCGCTCATCGCTTCGCCTCCGCGTCGGCCCCGGTTCGCGGAGTCACGCGGCGGCTTTCGCGAGCAGCCACACCAGCAGCGCCTTCTGCGCGTGCAGGCGGTTCTCGGCTTCGTCCCAGACCACGCTGTGATCACCGTCGAGGACCTCGTCGGTGATCTCCTCGCCGCGGTGGGCCGGAAGGCAGTGCAGCACAATCGCTTCCGGCGCGGCGTGGACGAGGAGCTCGGTGTTGAGCTGGAACGGGCGGAACGGGCCGACGCGGTCGAGGCCGTCGTTCTCCTGGCCCATGGAGGTCCAGGTATCGGTGACGAGCACGTCCGCACCGGTCGCGCCGACGACGGGGTCACCCGTGACCGACACGGTCGCACCGGTTTCCGCGGCACGCTTGGCGGCGGCGTCGAGAATCCAGGGCAGCGGTTCGAAGCCCGCGGGCGCGGCGACGGTCACGTTCATGCCTGCCGTCACCCCGCCGAGCAGCAGCGAGTGCGCCATGTTGTTGGCACCGTCACCGAAGTAGGTGAGGTTCAGCCCGGCCAGGGAGCCTTTGCGTTCATTGATCGTCTGCAGATCGGCGAGTACCTGGCAGGGGTGGAACTCGTTGGACAGCGCGTTCACCACGGGAACTGTTGCGGTGACGGCCATCTCGTCGAGGCGCGACTGTTCGAAGGTCCGCCACACGATGGCGTCGACGTAGCGCGAGAGCACGCTGCCGGTGTCGCCGAGGGTTTCCTCACGGCCGAGCTGGGTGTCGCGTCCGTCGACGACCACCGCGTGCCCGCCGAGCTGGGCGATGCCGAGTTCGAAGGAGAAGCGGGTGCGGGTGGAGTTCTTCTCGAAGATCACCCCGACCCCGCGCGGGCCGTCGAGGGGCCGGTGCAGGAAGGGGTTCTTCTTCAGATCGGCGGCGATGGCGAGGATTTCGGCCTGTTCGGCCTGGGTCACATCGTCGTCGCGCAAGAAATGACGCAGGGTCACTTGGTCGCTCCCTTAGCATCGGCGGCGGCCTTGTCGAGGATCTCGGGCAGGTCGGCGACGAAATTGTCGGCCTGGGTTTCGGTGAGCACCAGGGGTGGTGCCAACCGGATCACGTTGGGCTTGGCGGGGTTCAGCAGATAGCCGGCCTCGCGTGCACGTTCGTCCACGTAGGCGGAGATGTCGTTTTTCAGCACGATGCCGATGAGTAGGCCCGCGCCACGCACGTGGTCGATCTCGGGATGCTCGAGCAGGGCGATGCCGTCACTGAGCTTCTTACCGACCCACTCCACGTGGGTCAGCAGGTTGTCGGTGTCGATCGTGCGCAGCACCGCCAAAGCCGCTGCGGCACACACGGGATTGCCGCCGAAGGTGGTGCCGTGCAGGCCCGGGGTGAGCAGTTCGGCGGCCCGGCCCTGGGCCAGCACGGCACCGATCGGCAACCCACCGCCGAGGCCCTTGGCCAGGGTGATCGCGTCGGGCACGATCCCCGCCGCCTGGTGCGCGAAAAATGTTCCGGTGCGGCCGATTCCGGTCTGTACCTCGTCGAGGATCAGCAATGCCCCTGCGCGCGAGGTGATCTCACGCGCCTTGGCGAGGTAGTCGAACGGCGGGACGACCACACCGCTCTCCCCCATCATCGGTTCGAGAAACACTGCGGCGGTGTCGGAATCGACGACCGCTTCGAGTGCGGCGGCGTCACCATAGGGCACGTGCACGACACCGGCGGGCATCGGCTCGAACGGTGTCCGCTTGGCAGGCTGACCGGTGAGGGCGAGCGCGCCCATCGTGCGGCCGTGGAAAGCCTCTTGCGCGGCAACGATTTTGGAGCGTCCGGTGAGCCGCGCGATCTTGAACGCGGCCTCGTTGGCTTCGGTGCCGGAGTTGCAGAAGAACGCCTTGCCCTCGCCGTCGCCGAAGTGGGCCAGGAGCTTCTCGGCCAGCTCGATCACCGGTTCGCTGGCATACAGGTTGGACACATGGCCCAGAGTGCCGAGCTGGTTGGTGACCGCCTCGAGGATGGCGGGATGGGCGTGGCCGAGGCTGTTGACCGCGATGCCACCGAGGAAGTCGAGGTAGCGCTTGCCGTCGGCGTCGTAGAGCACCGCCCCCGCGCCGCGCACGAGCGCGACCTTCGGGGTGCCGTAGTTGTCCATCATCGCGGCCGACCACCGCTGCTGCAGCTTGTCTGTCTCACTCATGATTGCGTTCCATCCGGTGCCCCGGCGGGGGTCACCATGGTTCCGATTCCTTCTCCGGTGAACAGCTCCAGTAGTACCGAATGCGGGACGCGCCCGTCGATCACGTGGGCACTGGGAACCCCGCCGAGCACGGCGCGCAGGCACGCTTCCATCTTCGGCACCATGCCCGCATCCAGGCGCGGCAGCAACTTCGCCAACGCGTCGGCATCGATCCGGCTGGTCAGCGAGGAGCGGTCCGGCCAGTCGGTGTAGAGACCCTCGACGTCGGTGAGGACGACGAGCTTCTCCGCGCCGATGCCCTCGGCCAGTGCGGCGGCGGCGGTGTCGGCGTTGATGTTGTGGACCACGCCGTCGGCGTCGGGGGCGATGGTCGAGACCACCGGGATGCGGCCCGCGTCGATCAGGTCGAGCACGGCGCCGGGGTTGACCTCGGTGACATCGCCGACCAGGCCGATGTCGGTGGCGACACCCTCGACGGCGACGGTGCGCCGGGTGGCGGTGAACAGGTGCGCGTCCTCGCCGGAGATGCCGACCGCGTACGGGCCGTGCGCGTTGATCAGCCCGACGAGCTCACGGCCCACCTGACCGAACAGCACCATCCGCACCACATCCATCACCTCGGGGGTGGTGACGCGGAAGCCGCCGCGGAATTCGCCTTCCATACCAAGCCTTTTCAGCATGGCGTTGATCTGCGGGCCACCGCCGTGCACGACCACGGGGTGCACGCCGACGGTGCGCAGGAACGCCATGTCGGCGGCGAAGGCCGACTTGAGTTCGTCGTCGATCATGGCGTTGCCGCCGTACTTCACGACGACGATCTTGTCGCGGAACTTCTGCAGCCACGGCAGCGCGTCGGCGAGCACGTGCGCTTTGTCCAGCGCCGAAAGACTGTGCACGACACTCATGAGCTGTACGCCGAGTTCTCTTCGACGTAGGCGTGCGAGAGGTCGGTGGTGCGCACCATCGCGGTGCCCTCACCGACATTGAGCTCGATCAGCACGTCGATGTCCTCACCGGACAGGTCCACATCGCGGGCGCCGGGCGCGCCGACGCTGTCGACACACACCGGATTGCCGTTGAACGACACCGCAATTCGATTCGGATCGAGGGTCACCGGCGCGATGCCGACGGCGGCGAGCACCCGACCCCAGTTGGGATCGGAACCGAACAGCGCGGTTTTGACCAGACTGTCGCGGGCGACAGCGCGGGCAACGGTGAGCGCCTCGTCCTCGGAGGCCGCACCGGCGACCGTGACCTGCACCCGCTTGGTGACACCCTCGGCATCGGCCATCAACTGCGCGGCCAGATCGTCACACACGGTGAACACCGCGGCGTCGAGATCCTCCTGCGAGGGCGCGACGCCGCTGGCACCGTTGGCCAGGAGCAGCACGGTGTCGTTGGTGGAGCAGGAACCGTCGACATCGAGCCGGTCGAAGGTGTACTTCGTGGCCTTGCGCAGCGCGGAATCCAGCTGTTCAGGTGTCGCCATGGCGTCGGTGGTGAGCACGACGAGCATCGTGGCCAGCGACGGCGCGAGCATGCCCGCACCCTTGGCCATGCCGCCGACATTCCACTTGTCCTCGCTGTGGAACGCCGACTCCTTGGGCACCGTGTCGGTGGTCATGATGGCGTGCGCGGCCTCGGTTCCGCCGGAGATGCCGCCGCCCATCTCGTGCACGATCTCGGTGATCGCGGGAATGAGCTTGTCCATCGGCAGGCGATCACCGATGAGACCGGTGGAGCAGACCGCGATCTCGCCCGCGCCGGTCTCGGTGCCCCAATTGCTCAGTGCCGCAGCGAGTTCCTCGGCGGTCTTGTGGGTGTCCTGGAAGCCGCCGTGGCCGGTGCAGGCGTTCGCGCCGCCGGAGTTGAGGATCACCGCGCGCAGGTGACCGGTCTTCAGTACCTGCTGCGACCACAGCACCGGCGCGGCCTTCACCTGGTTGCTGGTGAACACACCGGCGGCCGAATACTCGGGGCCCTCGTTGAGCACCAGCGCGAGGTCGGGCTTGCCGCTGGCCTTGATACCGGCCGCGATGCCCGCCGCGCGGAAACCCAGCGGCGCGGTGACGCCCTGGGTGTGGATCAGTTTGCCGTGGTCCGGGGTCTGCGGATCAGGGGTCGTCACGGTGCCACTCCTACGGTGGAAAGTCCTGCGGTCTCGTCGAATCCGACGGCCAGATTCATCGATTGCACCGCGGCGCCCGCGGTGCCCTTGGTCAAGTTGTCGATCGCGCCGATCACCACGAGCAGACCGGCGTCCTCGTCGACGGTGACCTGCAGGGTGATGGCGTTCGAGCCGATCACCGAACCGGTCTGCGGCAGTACACCTTCAGGCAACAGGTGCACGAAAGGTTCGTCGGCATAAGCCTTTTCATAGACGGCGCGAGCCTGCACAGCGTCGACTTTCACCGGGGCGGTGCAGGTGGCGAGGATGCCACGCGGCATCGGCGCGAGCACCGGGGTGAACGACACCGAGACATCGACGCCGCCCGCGGCTTTCAGGTTCTGCGCGATCTCGGGGGTGTGCCGGTGCGCGCCCGCGATGCTGTAGGCCCGCACGCTGCCCATCACCTCGGAGCCGAGCAGGCCGACATCGAGCTTGCGCCCCGCGCCTGAAGTACCGCTCACCGCAACAACATTCACTGCGGGTTCGATGATCCCGGCGGCGATCGCCGGTGCCAGCGCCACGCTCGACACGGTCGGATAGCAGCCGGGCACCGCGATCCGCCGGGCGCCGGTCAGCTTCGCCCGCCCACCGGGCAGTTCGGGCAGACCGTAGGGCCAGCTACCCGCGTGCGGGCTGCCGTAATACTTCTCCCACGCGGCGGCGTCGGTGAGCCGGTAGTCGGCGCCGCAATCGATGATGACCGTCTCGTCCGGCAGGGCCGCCGCGATCGCACCGGACTGGCCGTGCGGCAGGCCGAGGAACACGATGTCGTGGCCCGCCAGGATCTCGGGAGTGGTCTCCTCGAGGATCCGGTCGGCCAGGGGCAGCAGATGCGGCTGCAGCGCGCCGAGGGCGGTGCCCGCGTTGGAACCGGCGGTCAGCGCCCCGATCTCGAGGCGCCCCGCTCGATATTCGGGATGGGCCAGCAGTAGACGCAACACTTCGCCACCGGCGTATCCACTCGCACCGGCAACCGCCACCCGCAACACGGGTCCTCCCGACGTATCGACCATGTGATGATTATGCACGACTATGCAAGCTCATTCATGCGCGGGTGTGATCGCCTTCGCGTCGCGCGCCCCGATCAGACGCGCTACCAGCGGGAACACCAGTACCGTCGTCGCGCCCGCCGCCACCAGAATCGAGGCGACGTCGGCGCTCAACAGCCCGGTTTGGGTGGCGACCTGGGTCACCGCGACGATAATCGGTAGCCCCGTCGCCGCGTAGAGGGCCAACTCCACGCATTCACGACCGGTCGGCAGATTGTCGCCACGCGGCACGAAACGCTCGCTGAGCCAGACAGGAAGCCCACGCGCGACAGCAATGGTGACCACGAACCACAACCACAGCGCCGGATTGCGGCCCACCGCCGCGACGTCGATCCCCATCCCCGACACCACGAAGAACACCGGGATCAACAGCCCGTACCCGATGGCTTCCAGCGCCGAGTCCACATCCGGGTGCCCCGCCGCGATGAGCCGCCGCAGGATCATGCCCGCCGCGAACGCACCGAGCACCACGTCCAGATCGAAGACCTCGGCGACCACCATCAACACCAACAGCAGCAACACCACCCCGCGCACCGGCAGCTGCGAGGTGCCACCGCCCAGCTTGGCCAGCCCCGCACCCAGATCGGGGATGCGGTCGAACATCCGCAGCGGCACGAAGCCGACCACCGCGGCGGCCACCACGAACATCACGACGATCACCAGCGCGCTGTCCGGATCCCGCCTGGTGAGCAGCACCGACATCGCCACGATCGGGCCGAGCTCGCCCACCGCGCCGTGCGTCATCACCGCCCGGCCCAGCCGCGTGTCGACGATCCCCTGCTGCTTCAGGATCGGCAGCAGCGTGCCGAGCGCGGTGGAGGTCAACGCGATAGCGACCGCGATGCGAGTGCCGTTCGAGGTGTCCGTCGCCGCCATGACGATCGCGAACGCGAACAGCAGACACGATCCACACCAGCCACGCCGTGCGCCCCGTCCGACCACCGAGCAAGCGCGGATCGAGCTCGTAGCCCGCCAGCAGGAACAGCATCCCCAGCCCCAACTCGCTCACCAGGTCGACACCGCCCGCACTGCTCGCCCACCCGAGCACGTGTGGCCCGACCACGGCCCCGGCCACCAGCAGGATCACCACATCGGGCAGATACCCGCGAACCAGCCGCGACAGCAGCGGAGCGAGGACCGCGATGAGCGCGATCCAGAACAGCGAGACGATCGGCGTTGCCTCGCCGACATCAGCGGACGCGAGCAGATCCATGCAGGTCATCGTGGCACAGCGACCTGACCGAACCCGGAAACCGAGCTCGATCTGTCACCCGGGCGTCATGGGCACGGCCGGTTCCGGCAGCAGGTGGGCGAGGAGCAGTTTGATCAGCAGGACGGGTCCGAACCAGAGCAGGAACGAGGGCACCGCGAGCATGGAGGTGGTGATCGCGACGCCGAAGACGGTGGCGGCGAAGGCGATCGGAGTGCGCAGGACATCCGGCGCCGAGGTCACCACCACCGCAGCCGCGAGCACGAACCCGTAGATCGCGGCCGCCGTCCACCAACCGAACCCGGGCACCACCAGGGCGAGCAGGAACGGCTGGACGTGGATCGCCACGAACGCGAGGTGATGACGGGCGTCGCGGCCGGGCCGATGGAACCAGCGTTTGGCCGACGCCGTCGCGTTCACCACCGCGCCACCGAACAGGTCGAAGCCGACCAGGGTGACCACGACGATGACCAGCACGGATGAGTTTTTCGCGAGTAGACCGGCCGTCACCGCGCCGACTGCTGCCGCCGAATAGCACAGAGCGGCTTCACTTCTCGTCGCGTTCGGGGCGATCAGGCGGTCGGTGATCGTCATTGGCGGATTCCTTCCACGCACACCTGCACAAGCGGTTCGGTCAGGTCGACCAGCCGGACCTGCTCGTCGGCGAGCCACTGCACCAGGCACCCTTCGATCGCGCCCACGATCACCGCCGCATGCCCTTCCCCGATCCCCGCCCGCAGTTGTCCGTCGGCACCCGCCTCACGCAACAGCTGCGCGATCGCCGCCCGGTATTCCGCATACACGGCGGCCATATCTATCGGAGTGCGGGCAGCCCACACATCCAGCAGCACGCGCGCGTAATCAGGATGAGCCGCCAGCATCGCGACAGTGGCCCGGATCAGCTCGGCCAGCCGATCGAGCGCTGACCCGGCGGCAGGCATCGCAAGCTGTTCCTGCGCGCGTGCGCGGTACTGATCGAACGCCGCGGTCAACAACTCCTCCCGACTGCTGACCGCAAGGTAGACACTGCCTTTCGCGACACCCGCCTCAGCCGCGACATCCTCGATCCTGGACGCGGCGAAACCTTTTCGCGCGAACACCCGCACGGCCGCGTCCAGAATGTCGGCGCGCCGAGCATTTACATCGACCCTCTTCGGCATGGCTTATTATGACTGACCAGTCATTCAAACTCAACCAGCTGCCTTGGGAATCCAGTGGCCCTGGTTGTTTCTCATCGAGCTGCCACAGGAATCGACAGGCTTACGGTCGTCGTCTCGTCACATCGGGCTGCCGTAGGAACCCGGCGGGTTTACGGTCGTGCGGTGATCACCGATCCCGCTCTCGTCCGCGAACTGTTGACCACCGCGCCGATGCCACCCGTGCCCGCGGCTTCCGAGCCCTCCGTCGCCTGGCTTCGCGCCTCCGTGCCGCGGTTCTGCGACGGCGACGACCACGCGCGCAGGCGTGCCGCCGTGTGCACAGAGTTGGATCGAATCGACGTCGCAGATCTGTCCGGGAACGCCGACGGACCACTCGCCCACGTGCGAATCCTGCTGGGCGCGATGGAACTTCCGCCAGAACTCGCCGAGGCCGTCGCCGAAGTCGCCGCGGCGTATCAGCCGCACGCCCCCGTCACGCCGACCGCCGACGCCGCTGTGCGCGAACTCGTCGCCGCGTGCGGCGGGCAGGCGGACGAGGCGACCGCGGCCCGGATCTGCGTTCTCGTGCAGGCGTGCGCGGCAACCGGCGAACTGATCGCGGCCGCCCGCGCCTCGAACCGGACGCCCGAGGTGATCATGGCGACGACACCACCGCTGCGATCGACCCGACGGGTGGTCGACGGCGTGGTCACCGAACTCGACCTTCGTCATCCCGGCCTCGGCTTCGGCGCCGGACCGCACCGCTGCCCCGGGAGCGACCATGCGCTCGCACTCGCGACCGCAGTTCTGGCCTCCGCCGACGACCCCGCACCGCGCTAGACCATCGCCGAACCGTCGGGATGGACCACTGGACAGTTGAGTGACTCAGTGTTTGCGGACGACCGTTTCGCCCGAACCGGGTTTCCAGACGGTGATGTCGAGGTGGTCGTCGTTCACCTCGACGGTGGAGGCGCCGGTGAGGTCAGCGACGTAGAAGTGGTCGAATTTCTCGCCGCGGATGTCGAAACCGCTGTCGTCGAACAGCTTCTGGGCGAAGCGGGCGTGAACGGCTTCGTCTTTCACGTCGGTGACGGCGCCGAAGAGTTTCGCGTCGCCATCGGAGACCTTGGTGTCGACGGTGGCAGTGTGCAGGCAGAAGCGAGGGTCGCGGGCGAGGTCGTCGAATTTCCTGGTGTTCGGCATGCCGGCCAGCACGAGCATGCCGTCGAAGATCATCGGTTCGATCGGGCTGATGCGCGGCGAACCGTCGGCGCGCACGGTGCCCAGCAGGCACAGGTTGCCGGTGGCCTGGTGGCGACGCAGGAACAGCGCCGCGATGCTCGGTGCTTCCTCGGTGAACTGGCTCCACGTGGTCATATCTCGTACGGTACGACCCATACTTGACATCTGCTGTCAGGGTTCGCGGCTAGTGTCGGGGATATGAGAGCGAGCAGGCTGGTGCAGCTGCTGCTTCTGTTGCAGGCGAACGGCGGTGCGACCGCAGGCGAGCTGGCACGGGAGCTGGAGGTGTCGGTGCGCACGGTGTATCGGGACGTGGAGGCGCTGTCGGAGGCGGGCGTTCCGGTGTACAGCGAGCCGGGGCGTGGCGGCGGCGTGCGGTTGATCGACGGCTACCGCACCCGCCTCACCGGCCTCACCTCCGACGAAGCCGACGCCGTCCTGCTGGCCGGCCTCCCCGGCGCCGCGGCCGACCTGGGTCTCGGCACCGTCCTGGCCACCGCCCAGCTGAAGATGCTCGCCGCGCTCCCGCCCGAATTGCGTGGCCGCGCAACCCGAATCGCCGAACGCGTCCACATCGACATGCCCGGCTGGTTCCAGCGTCCCGACGAAACCCCCACCCTCGCAACGGTTGCCGACGCCCTCTGGCACGACCGCCGCCTCTCGATCACCTATCGCCGCCACGACCGCACGGTCGAACGCACCCTCGACCCACTCGGTCTGGTCATGAAGGCAGGCACCTGGTATCTGGTCGCCCGCGACGACACCGACATCCGCTCCTACCGAGCAAGCCGCATAGCCACCGCCACACCGACCGGCGATTCCTTCACCCGCCCAACACCTTTCGACCTGGCCGACCACTGGCAATCCGCAGCCGAGGAATTCGCCCGATCAATGCTGCGAGTCAGCGCCGACTGCCGGATCTCCATCGCCCACCTGCGCCTGCTGCGTCTCATGAACGACCCCGCCGCTGTTCGCGAAGCCCTCGCCTCCCTCGGCCCTCCCGACAAAGACGATTGGGCCGACATCACCATCCCCGCCGAGTCCTACGAAGTCCTCGCCCACGCCCTGCTCCCCTTGGGCCAGCACATCGAAGTCCTCAACCCTCCCGAGCTCCGCGCGACCATGACGACCACTGCCGCCGCGATGCTCGCGCGCTACCGGCGATCGACGAGCACGTAGACGGCACCGGCATCGCGTCTCACCGCTGCGAGGCCCGGCTGAACTCGACGCAGTCCGGGCATTCGTCCACGATCGGGTGGGTGCAGCGCAGTACATGGGCGAGAAAGTCGATGGTTCGGGTGAGGTCGTCGACGCGAGCTCGTAGCTCGGCCTGCTTGTCCGCGAACAGTGCCACGCGGCGGGTGTGCGACCTGGTGGCGAAGAGATCTTTCATCTCGGCCAGGGACAGCCCCGATCGTTGAAGGAGCTGGACGAGACGGCCCCGGACGATCAGTTCACCGTCGTAGATCCGTTGTCCGCCGGGCGCGCGCGGTGGCACGAGGACACCGACGTCCTCCCAGTGCCGCAGGACGTGCGTGGCGACGCCGAGTTCGGCGGCGGCGTCACCGATGCGTGACCCAGCAGTTTTCGGCATCTTCTCCCCTTTACTTCAGGTCGACCTGAAGTTTTAGCGTAGTTCGCATGGAACACAACGACAATCGAACACAGCTGATCGACGCCGTTGCGACACCGGATGTGTGGCGGTGTTGCCGGTCGGTGGGGTCGGCGGTGACGGGCGCGCTCCGTCCGCGACGACCCGACCACAGGTTCCTGGCCTCGCTCCCCGACCACGGACTACCAGGCGGCACCACGACGGTCGAGCTGACGGTGCTGGCACAGAATGCCAAGAGCGTGCCGACGGCGGCCGTCGTCGAAGGCATATTCGCTCCGCGCCGGATCGAATCCGCGATGACGGCTTTTGTCGTCCGGCATCCGACGGCGACCTTTCTCGTCGACCCCGGCATCTGCGTCGACGTTCAGGATCAGGTGGTGGCCGAACTTCCCCAGATTCTGCGCCTCGCCGTGACGCCCCCAAAGGACATCATCGATATCCGGGAATCCCTGCACCGCAGCGGCATTGATGCGGCGACCATCGATTTCGCCCTGCCGACGCACCTGCACTGGGACCATGTCGCCGGTCTCCTCGATCTTCCCGGGTTGGCGCTGCGGCTGCACCGGCCCGAGCACGACTGGGCCATGACCGGCCCGGTGGCGCCGATCGGCGGGGTGCGACGAGCCGTTCGGGAGCGACCTCTCGACTGCTACGACCTCGACGGTCCGCCGGTCCTCGCCTTCGCCCGTAGCCACGACCTGTTCGGCGACGGCGCGGTGCTGCTCGTCGACCTGTCCGGCCACACCCCGGGCAGCATCGGTGTGCTCCTACGCACCGAGCGCGGCCCGGTCCTGCTCGCGGGTGACGCGATCTGGCACAACCTGCAGGTCGAGAAACTGCGGCAGAAGTCGGGGTATCCGGGCGTGCTGGCCGACAACGACCGCACCGAGACCTGGCGAACTGTCCACCGCCTGCACGCGATTCGCGGTGCTGTCCGCATCATCCCCACCCACGATCATCACGCGGCGCGAGCGTGGACCAACGACCCACACGCGGCGCGAGCGAGTCAGGCCTGACCCAGCTCACTTCAGTGCACACCACCGCGACAGGCAACGTCGGCTGGACTTCGAGACCATCCCGAATCGCCGGCTGGACTTCGCGACCGCCCCGGATCGCCGGCTGGACTTCGCGACCGACCCGACTCGGCAGCTGGGCACCGGACCTCGTCTCAGCTTGTCCAGTCGAGGACCTCTGCCATGGAACGGAGCTGGACCGAGGTGGGAGTCAGGCGCAATGCCGTGTTGCGGATCGCGACCAAGGGGCGGGCAGACAGTTGGGCGACGGCACCGATCCGGGCCGAGCGGTGGGTGATCATCTGGGTGCGGGGGCGGCGTTCGCGGTCGTAGCGGGCGAGGCCGTCGGGTTCGCCTGCCAGTCGGCCGAGGACCACCGCGTCTTCGAGAGCTTGGCAGCCACCCTGGCCGAGGTTGGGTGTCATCGCGTGGGCGGCGTCGCCGAGGAGGGCGATGCGGCCGGCGGTAAAGGTAGGCAGGGCGGGGAGGTCGTAGATGTCGTTGTGTAGCACCATTTTCGGATCGGCGGCGGAGAGGAGGGTGGGGATCGGGTGGTGCCAGTTCGCGAACCTGTCGCGGACTTCGGTGAGGCCGCCGGTCGTGTTCTCGGGGGCGTTGTAGACGGCGAAGCAGTAGATGCGGCCGTCGGCGAGCGGGGCGATGCCAAAACGTGTGCCGCGGCCCCAGGTTTCGCCGAACTCGGTGAGCTGCTCCTCGGTGTCGACCACTGTGCGCCAGGCGGTGTAGCCGGCGTAGCGCGGGGCGACTTCGCCGCAGACCGCGCGTCGGACGACACTGCGAATCCCATCTGCTCCGACGATCAGATCGGCGGATGAGGTTCCCGCGGAGTGCCCCACCGTTCCGTCGGCGGTAGCCTCGCGAACCGAGATACCGGTGTGCACAACACTTTCGGGCAGCGCCGTGCGCAGGATGTCGAGCAGGCGGGCGCGGTGGATCACGACCGGCGCGCCGAACCGTTCGCGCAGCGTTGCCACGTCGGTGCGCGAGAGCCAGCGCCCACGGTCGTCGCGAATTCCAGCCGACACCTCCGCCATACCCTGTGCGCGAACAGTGTCACCGACGCCGAGAGCGTCCAGTGCACGTAAAGCGTTGGACCACAAGGATATTCCGGAACCGACTTCGGCGACCTCCGGCGCCCGCTCCAGCACCTGGACGTCCCAACCCCGGCCGGCCAGCGCGAGCGCAGCAGCCAATCCCCCGATCCCACCACCGACCACTATCGCTGTAGGCATCACACACTCCCTCGTTGCAGGTATCCATGCGACCGTACTACGGCTGTAGTGACAGGCACTATGAATGTAGTGCGAGTCACTACGGGCGTAGTATCGGTGCGTGGCTACCAAACGCGACCAGGTCCTCGATGCCGCCATCGAGGTGCTGGGCACCGGCGGCTCGCGTGCGCTGACCCACCGCGCGGTGGACCAGGCCGCCGACGTGCCGCCGGGTTCGACATCCAACTACTTCCGCACCCGAGAAGCGCTGCTGTGTGGCATCGCGGAACGCCTCGAGCAGCGCGATCACGCCGACTGGGAGACGCTGAACCGCGCACTCGGCCCTGCCACGGTCGAGGCCCTCATCGACGGTCTCGCCCTGTTCGTCACGCACGCGACGACCACCGACCTCGTCCGCACCCAGGCCCGTCTCGCCCTGTTCGGCGAGTCGCAGACGATGCCCGCTCTGCACGAATCGGTCCAGCGCGGGCATCAGCGGCTGCGTGCCTGGGCTGTCGAGATGGCAGCCTCGGTCGGTGTGACGGCCGCCGATACCGGCATCCTCGTCGACTATCTCGACGGTGCCGTCGTGCACCGGCTGACCGGCGCGGAGGCTGGCAAGGACCCACGTACGGCACTGGCGAGGCTGACGCATGCGCTGCTCGACTGAACGATTCGCGTGTGCACCGGACCGGCGTCTTCGTGTCACCGAGAACCCGTCGGACGCCAGACTTGCGACTTTCGTCTAGTCTTTCGTCGCCGTTCGTCGGATCCGAGCCGCTCCAGCCGTTCCTACGGTTGATTCATGCATCGCGTATTGATCACGGCCGCTATCGTTTTCGGCCTCGTCGCACCATCAAGTGCGAACGCCGCACCGGAGCCAGCCCTGACTCCCGCTGCCATCGACGCCTACCTGGACGAGGCGATGGAATCGACCGGCCTGCCGGGTGTCTCACTCGTTGTCACCCATGGGGACACCGTCGTCCACGCCACCGGCGCGGGCCGGGATTCGCGCGGGGAGCCGATGGCGGCGGATTCACCGATGCGGGTCGCGTCGTTGAGTAAATCCATGACCGCGACCGCCGTGATGACGCTGGTCGAGGACGGTCGTCTGGCATTGGACAGGCCGGTGGTCGAGCAGTTGCCCGAGTTCCGGATGGACGATGCTCGTGCGAATCGAATCACCGTGCGGCACTTGCTGAATCAAACCTCGGGACTGTCGGACCGGACGGTCGACATCGGAGCCACCGACAAGGCGCGGACACTGACCGATAACGTTGCCACCTTGCGCTCCGGCACGCTGGCAGCCGAACCTGGAACGCGGTGGGCCTACTGCAATGTCAACTACGACATCGCGGCACGCCTGGTGGAGGTGGCCAGTGGCCGCAGCTTCGGCGACTATCTGCGAGAGCGGGTGTTCGGCCCACTCGGTATGACCGCCAGCGGCACCGATGCCGACCTGCCCGCACCACCGAACGGCTTCACCTCGGTGTTCGGGCAGTGGGTAGCGCGGCCGGAGCTCGTCGGATTCCCCGGGGGCGGAGCAGGTTCGGTCATCACGACGGCCGCGGACATGGGCCGGTGGTTGATCGCCAACACCGGCAACGGGCCACACCTCGTCTCCGCGCAAGGCCTGACGACAATGCAGACCCCGGTCCTGCACCGCTACGGAATGGGTTGGGGCACAGAGGAAGACGGTGACCTGCTCGTCCATTCCGGAAACCTGTTCACCTACAACGCCGCCCAAGCGATCGACCCGAAGACCGGATACGGCTTCGCGGTCATGACCAACAGCACCGGACTCGCCGACGACACCTACCCGATCATGCTCGGTCTCGCCGCGATGAGCCGTGGCGAAACACCGGAAGTTCCAGGTGCCACCAGGCAATGGTCCGAGGTCGCGCTCGCGGCGATCGTGGTGGCGGCACTGGGTCTCGGCGGGCTCGGCGTGTTCAGGGCGCGGCGATGGGCGAGCGCAAGGCGCGGGACCTGGTGGACAGGTGCACGACTGCTCCCAGCACTGGTGCCCGTGCTGCTGTTCGCCGGATTCCCTGCCGTCATCTCGATCATCATGGGCGGGCGGGCCGTCACCTGGACGCAGCTCACCTACTACGCGCCGCTCCTGATCACCGTCGGCGTCGCCGCGGCGGCCGGCCTGGCCACCACAGCGACACGGGTCTATCGGCTGCGATCGGTAAGGTCGGGCGAATGAGGAACGGGGCCGCGCTGGTGGTGCTCGCGGGAGCAGTCCAGATCAACGGGCTGTTCCTCGACGAGCTTCCGCTGTGGCGGCAGGTGCTGTATCTCGTGCTCGCCGTACTGTCCTACCTCCATGGCCGAAACTTGCCGTTCCCGCGCGAATGGACCGTGCTCGCCGCGCTGGCGGCGCCGGGGATGGTGTTCACACTGGCGGATTTCTCGGTCGGCAGTGGTGTACTCGGGTCGTTCGTTCTCGCGTGCGCGCTGCCGTGGTCGGCGGGGCGGTTCCGGCGTCAGCAGGCCGAACTGTTGGTCGCGAGCGCCGAGCGCGTCACCCGTCTCGAACAGGAAAAGCGCCTGGTCGCCGAGCGCGCCGAGCTACGCGAACGCACCCGGATCGCCGCGGACATCCACGACAGCCTCGGCCACGATCTGGCGCTGATCGCGCTGCGCGCCGGTGCGCTCGAGCTGGCCGACGATCTGTCCGAGCCGAACCAGCAGGCGGCCGCCGAGCTGCGGGCCGCCGCGACGACCGCCACCGATCGGCTCCGCAGCACGATCGGGGTACTGCGTCAGGCAGCCCCGATCGACCCGCACATAGAAGATGCCACCACGGTCGTCGACAGTGCTCGCAGCGCCGGAATGACCGTCACCACACACGGTTTCGATGGTCCGCCGATGCCGCCACTCGTCGAGCGGACAGTGTCTTACGTCGTGCGCGAATCGCTGACGAACGCAGCGCGGCACGCCCCCGGCGCCGAAGTGGTGATCCGCATGGAACGCACACCGACGCTGGTCGACGTGACAATCGACAACCCACGGACCGATATACCGAGCCGCGCGGACCACTTGTCGGACATCGCAGCCGAAAGTCCATCGCGTGCCGACTGTCGGTCAGTGTCCCCGTCCAGCCCACCGACAGGCACGGACCTCCTACCTGCCGCGAACTCCGCCCCGCACTCAGGCACACCCAGCCTTCCGCTGGCTGCGGCGATGGAATCCGCTCCGGGATCCGGTGTCGGCCTCGCGGGCCTTCGTGACCGGGTTCATCTGCTGGACGGCACATTTCACGCGAACGCCGAGCAACGCCGCTTCATCGTCCGCGCGCAGATCCCGCTCGACCCGATCAGGGGAGCTCCATGACGATCCGGGTCCTGCTCGCCGACGACGAACCGCTGATCCGCGCCGGTGTGAAGGCGATCCTGGCCACCGATCCGGAGATCGAGGTGATCGCCGAGGCGGGCGACGGGCGCGAAGCCGTCGCATCGGCCCGGCACCACCGGCCCGACATCGCGCTGCTCGATATCCGGATGCCCCGACTCGACGGTCTCGGTGCCGCCGCCGAACTCCGCGCGTTCCTGCCGTCGGTGGCGGTGGTCCTGCTCACCACTTTCGACGAGGACGACTACGTCGACGCCGCCATGGCCCACGGCGTCGACGGGTTCCTGCTCAAGGCCGCCGACCCTCGCGAACTCCTGCTCGGTGTCCGGGCCGTGGCGGACGGCGCTGCCTACCTCTCCCCGCGAATTGCGCGGAAGGTCATCGCCCGCTCCGGCAATCCGGCACCCATCGCGGCACGTCGTCGCGTCGAGGCGCTGACCGACCGCGAGCGAGACGTGCTCGCCCTGCTCGGACGCGGACTGTCCAACGCCGACATCGGTCGCACCCTGTTCCTCGCCGAGGCAACCGTGAAATTCCACGTCAGCGCGATCTTGCGACGCCTCGAGGTGGACAACCGGGTGCAGGCGGCGATCTGCGCATACGAAGCCGGGCTGACCCGTGGGGACAGCCCGGCTGGGTAAAACGACTACCTCAGACGATCGAGAACAGCAACGCCGCGACCGCGAAACTCACCACGGACAGGATGGTTTCGAGCACTGTCCAGGTCTGCAGCGTCTGTTTCACCGTCATGTTGAAGTACTTCGCGATGATCCAGAACCCGCCGTCGTTGACGTGGCTGAGGATGATCGAGCCCGCCGCGATCGACATGGCGATCAACGCGATGGCCATCTGCGAGTAGTGCTGCTCGGCGACCAGCGGGGCGACGATGCCGCCGGTGGTGACGATGGCGACCGTGGCCGAACCCTGGGCGATGCGCAAGCCGCAGCTGATCAGGTAGGCGAGCACGATGATCGGCAGACCGGCCGCCGACATGGTGTCGGCCAGTGCGGTGCCGATGCCGGTGGCCGAGATGACCTTGCCGAAGAAGGCGCCCGCACCGACCACCAGCAGCACCATGCCGACCGGCTTGAGCGATTCGGCGGTGATGGTGCTCAGTTCCTGCACGGTCGAGCCGCGCCGGATCCCGAGCAAGTAGAACGCCACGAGCACGGTGATGAGCAGCGCGACCGCGGGGGTGCCGAAGAAGGTGAGCACTTGCAGCAGCGTCGAATCCTTGTCCAGCAGTTGGTAACCGAACGTCGCGCCGAGGATCAGCACCAGCGGGATCGCGATGATGCCACCGATCAGAGCCACCGAGGGCGGCGACTTGGTGATGACGGCGGTCGCACCGGAGCCGTCGGGATCGTCAGCGGGTTCCGGCTCCAGGGGGACGAATTCCTCGGGCACCGAAACCATGACGCGCTTGCCGATGTAGCTGCCCCAGACGATACCCGCGGCGATGAAACCCGGTATGCCGCAGACGAATCCCATCAGGATCAACCAGCCGAGGCTCACGCCCAGCAACCCGCCGAGCGCGACCGGGCCGGGGTGCGGTGGGAGGAAGGCATGCGTCATCGACAGGCCGGCGAGCATCGGCATGGCGTAGAGGACCAGTGATCGCCCGCCGCGCTTGGCCGCGACATAGACCAGCGGCGCGAGGACGAAGATGCCGATGTCGAAGAACACGGGGATGCCGAAGATGAGCCCGAGCAGGCCCATCGCGATGGGAGCGCCCTTCTCGCCGAACACGCCGAGCAGTTTGTCGGTGAGAACGTCGGCGCCACCGGATCTTTCGAGGATCGCGCCGAGCACGGTGCCGAGACCGATGATCACCGCGATATGACCGAGGATGCCACCGAAGCCGGTTTCCAGTAGTGACTCACCGGCTTTCAGCGGGGTGCCGACGATTTCAGAGACCGGCAGCCCGGCGGCCAGCGCCAGCAGCAGTCCGGTCAACAGCAGCGCGACGAACGGCTCCAGTTTGACCTTGATGATGGCGATGAGTAGTACAGCGATCGCGAGACCGCACAGCACCAGCAACCCGGGGGTGGTGGTGCGCAACCAGTCGACGGTGGCGCCCATGGAAAACCTCTCAATCAAGCGAATGGACGAAGTGTGCGGCCTTGGAGCCGATGTGCGACCAGCGCGCGGTCTCGACGTCGAGCGGGGCGACCACTTCGGTGCCCGCGGTGACGGCGATCGCGCCCGCACGCAGGAAATCGCGGGCGTTGTGGGAATTCACGCCGCCGGAGGGGATCAGGAGCATGTGCGGGAACGGCCCGAGCAGGTCTTTGAAGTACTGCGGGCCGAGCGCGCGCGCCGGGAAGATCTTCACCGCCGCCGCCCCCATCTCCGCCGCCGCGAGAACCTCCGAGGGCGTGAACGCGCCCATGATGACCGGAATCGTGTGCGCGGCAGCCACTTCGGCGACCTCGGGGCGCAGCGCGGGGGTGACCAGGAATCTGGCGCCGACCTCGATGGCGGCTTCGGCCTGCTCGCGGGTTGTGACGGTGCCGACCCCGATCACGGCGTCGGTGACCGTACTGGCCTTGCCGATCGCGTCGAGCACACCGAGAGTGGTGAAGGTCAGTTCCACCGCCCGCAGCCCCGCGCCCGCGAGCGCCGTGGCGAGCGCGGCCGGGTCGGGGATGGCGGGCGCGCGGACCACGGTGAGTGCGCGGTCGGCGCGGATCACCTCCATGGCCTCCGACGACGAACTGAGCAACGGGTTCATCGGGTTTCCTCCTTCGTGGTGTCCAGGCGCAGGGCGCGACCGGCGCGTACTCCGGTCGCGGTGCCGTTCTCCAGCGCGAACTCGCCGTTGACCAGCACGTGCTGGATACCACGGGCCTGCTGTTGCGGGTGCTCGAATGTTGCCGTGTCGTGGATCGTTGCCGGATCGAACACGACGAGGTCTGCGGCGAAACCGGGCCGGATCAGCCCGCGTTCAGCCAGCCGCAGCCGGGCCGCCGGTCGCCCGGTGAGGTGGTGCACGCAGTCCTCGAGGCCGAGGACGCCCAGTTCACGGACATAGCGCGACAGGTAGCGCGGGAAGGTGCCCCACGCACGCGGGTGCGGTCGGGCGCCGACGAGCAAGCCGTCGCTGCCGCCCATGTGGCCGGGGTCGACCATGATGGCGCGCACGTTCTCCTCGTGGCCGACGTGCTGCAGGATCGTGGTGGCGAGCTGGTCGCGGCACAGCAGGTCGAAGAACACTTCGACGGGAGCGACACCGTGCTCGGCCGCGATCTCGGCGACTGTCCGGCCAACTACCTCCGACAGTGCGTCGTCGCCGACGCCGCTGATCTGGATGGTTTCCCATTCGACGGTGACGCCGTGGCAGCCGTCGGACCCGTTGACGTCGACATCTTCGGTGATCCTGGCGCGCTCGGCCGGATCGTCCAGGCGGGCGAGCGCGGCGTCGGGCCCACCCGACATCGCCCAGCTGGGCAGCAGCGCGGACAGGGTGGTCGAGCCGGGCAGATACGGGTAGGTGTCGAGGGTGATGTCGCAGCCGTCGGTGCGGGCTTGCGCGATCATCGCGAGGAATTCCGGTGCGCGGCCACGGTTCACCCCGAAGTTCATCGTGGCGTGGGTCAGGTGCAGCGCGCAGCCGGTGGCCTTCGCCAGGCCGATCATCTCCGCGTAGGCCTCGAGCGCGCCCGCGCCGTAAGAGCGTGTGTGCGGTGCGTAGAAGCCACCGTAGGAAGCGACCACCGCGCACAGTGCGGCGAGTTCGCTTGTGTCGGCATACATTCCGGGCGTATACGTGAGCCCGCTGGACATGCCGACCGCACCCTGTTCGAAGCCCTCGGCCAGCAGCGCGCACATCCGGTCGATCTCTGCGGCGGTGGCCACGCGCTGGTCGTTGCCGACGACGAGCATGCGCAGCGTGCCCTGCGGAACGAGGTAGGCGGCATTGGGCGTGATGCCTTCGTCGAGTCGGTCAAGGTACTGCGCGACGGTGCGCCAGGAGAAGTCGAAGTCGGCCGGATTGCCGTTCCAGCCCGCGATCTGCCTGCGCACCACCGCGAGGGCGGCCTCGTCGATGGGCGCGTAGGACAGCCCGTCCTGGCCGATCACCTCGGTGGTGACGCCCTGGGTGATCTTCGGGAAGTGGTCGGGGTGGGTGAGCAGGTACAGGTCGGAGTGCGCGTGCATGTCGATGAACCCGGGCGTGAGAACCGAACCCGGCTGTACCGGAACGACTCTCGCGTCGGAGTCGATGGTGCCGGGTGGCGCGATCTCGGTGATGCGGCCGTCGCGAACCACGACGTCGCCGCGGGTGCGTGGGGCGCCGGTGCCGTCGATGATATCGATGTCACGAAAGAGCAGGTGCGTCATGGTCATCCGTCAGAAGTAGGTGCGGATCAGGTCGACCACGCGCGGGTCGGTCGTGTCGGCGTCGTCGATCACCGGGATGCGGCGCCACTTGTCGAAGGCGGTGCACGGGTGCGAGAGGCCCAGGCGCACAACGGAACCGACCGGAAGGTCGGCAGCGTCGGCACCGGGCATCCGCAGGAAGGTGTGCTGATCGTTCAGTGCGGTGACCACGGCATTCGAGGGGAGGGTGCCGCCGATGACCAACTGGGGCACCGGCAGGCCCTCGTCGAAGGGGAAGTCGCGTTTGCCGCCGTCGAGCAGAGCCAGTTCCGGTTCGGGTCGCGAGACCACCCGAGCCCAACCGTGCATGGCCGAGCGAAGGCCGGGTTCCCTCGCGGGCGCGGCGAGCGGGGAAATTCCCGCGTAGAAGCCGTCGTCATGGACGAGGTAGGCGCCGCTGCGCAGGATCACGGTGGTAGACGCGTCGGCGAGCCCGGCGAGTTCGTCGACGACGAGTTCGGGATAGGCACTGCCGCCTGCGGTGACAACCGCCGGACCCGAATAGGCGCCCGCCGCAACGAGTTCGGTGTGCAGTGCGCCGAGCTCGCGCAGATAGCCGCGCACTGCCGCGACACCCTCGGTGCTGCGATCGTGAGCCAACGCGCCCTCGTACCCCGCGACACCGGCCAGACTCAACCGCTCACTCGCGCCGACGGCGGCGGCCACCGCATGCGCTTCGGCACGAGTGCGCGCCCCGGTGCGACCGTGTGGCCCACCCAGCTCGACCAGCACCCGCACGCGCGGCCCCGCGGCGGTCTCGCGCAGGATCTTGTCCATCAGTTCGACGGTGGCCACACCATCGGCCCAGCAGTACAACTCGAAGTCGGGGTGGCGCGCGGATTCCGCTGCGGCCCAGGCCAATCCGACCGGGTCGATCAGCGTATTGGCGAGCATGATCCGGCCGACACCGAACGACCGCGCGAGTTGCGCCTGCCACGCGGTGGCCAGGGTGATCCCCCACGACCCGGCCACGAGCTGTTCGCGCCACAGCTGCGGCGCCATCGTCGTCTTGCCGTGCGGGGCGAGCGCGACGCCCGCCGCATCAGTCCAGTCGGCCATGAGGTCGCGGTTCGCGTCGAGCCTGCCGCGATCGAGGGTGAGCAACGGCGTCTGCCACTGATCCAGACCCGGTGCGCCGGCGAGATATTCGCGCACGGTGTGCCCCCACGCCGCGGGCGGCGCGCTCTTGTCGTGGGGTCCGAGCAACTCGTCGGCGAGGGCATCTACGACGTCGTTGTCGATGATCACAGCCATCCCTTCCTTCTCGACCGAACCCGGGGTAACGGTCCGATCAGCCATATCCGATAAACATTGCACAGGCTGCAACGGTGGTTGCACTGAATGTTTCTGCTCGTTATTGTGCATGCAGAGGGCAGTGACCGCAAGCACGAAAGGGCAAATGAGGTGATCTACGTAACAAACGACCAGCCCAGGGCGGTCACTGTCGGCGAGGGTCTGGCCGTGCTGATCGCGGGCGCGGGGCCCCTGGAACAGTCCGCGCAGTTCGATCGCGGGGCGGGCGGCGCGGAGGCCAATGTGGCCGTGGTGCTGGCCCAGCTCGACGTGTCGGCGGCGTGGCTGTCGCGGGTCGGCGACGACGGATTCGGTCGGTACCTGACGACCGAGCTCGGTGCGCAGGGGGTCGATGTCTCGGCGGTCGCGGTCGATCCGACGCGGCCTACGGGCCTCTACGTCAAGGAGCGGGGCGCGGGTTCCGGTGCCGCCAACGATCTCGGCGCCGATGCCAGCCGCATGCACTACTACCGCACGGGTTCGGCGGCCAGTGCGCTGTCCCCCGCCGACCTCACGGAGCGAGCCGCCCTGCTCGACGGCGCCGATCTCGTGCACTTCACCGGCATCACCCCGGCGCTCTCGGAGTCGGCGACCGAACTCACCCGCGCACTGCTGGCGCGACCCCGACAGTGCCTCGTCAGCTTCGACCTGAATTACCGTCCGGCAGTGTGGGGTTCACGCATCGACGAAGCCTCCGAAGAACTCGACGCGCACATTCGCGGCGCCGACGTGGTGTTCCTCGGTGCCGACGAGGCCGAGGAGATCTTCGGCACCGGCGACCCGGCCGCCCTGCGCGCACTGTTCCCCGAACCCGCCCAGCTGATCGTCAAGAACGACAAGCACAGCGTCACCGGCTTCGACGGTGCGTCCTGGATCGAGGTACCCGCGCTGACCCTCGAGATCACCGAACGCATCGGCGCCGGTGACGCTTTCGCCGGTGGCTACCTCGCCGCGCTGCTACACGGCGCCGACCTGCGCACGCGCCTGCGATACGGCCACCTGTGCGCCGCGGCGGCCCTCACCGCCGCCGGTGATTCGGCGAAACTGCCACCGTCACAAGATCTTCGGCGCCTGGCCGGGCTTCCCGACGACAGCTGGGCCGGGCTGCACTACCCCGCCGCGCTCAATGAAACGATCAGCACATGAGTCAAAGCGTGTCGCGAGCCCTGTCCATTCTCATTGCCCTCGGCGAGAATTCGCAGTCGCTCGACGAGTTGGCGGTCCGGCTCGGCGTGCACAAGTCGACAGTGTTGCGATTGCTACAGACCATGCAGGCCGATCGGTTCGTCGTGCACGACAGCGCGCACCGCTATTCGCTCGGCACCAGGATGTTCGAATTGGCAAGTCGCGCACTGGAGAACCGTGATGTGCGCACCGTCGCCCGCCCGTATCTGAGGAAACTGGGCGCGGCTACCGGGCAAACCGTGCACCTGGCCGCCTACGAATCCGGCGACGCCGTCTACATCGACAAGGTCGACGCCGAACAGGCGGTGCGGATGTATTCGCGCATCGGCAGGCCGGCGCCCCTTCACTGCACCGCGGTCGGCAAGGTGCTCGTCGCCGCACTGCCTCGCAGCGAATGGCCCGCTGTGGCAGCACGATTGGACTACCACCCCTTCACCACCCGCACCCTGCGCACCCCCGAGCAGTATCTGGCCGAATTGGATCTCGTCGCCGCGCAGGGGTTCGCCGAGGATCACGAGGAACACGAGAGCTTCGTCAACTGCATCGGTGTCGGCGTGCGCGACGGGATCGGTTCCGTGGTCGCCGCCGTGTCGGTCTCGGTACCCGACGTGCTGCTCGACCATGATCAGGTGCTGGCATTGTTGCCGCAGGTCAGGGCGACTGCCGACGCCATCTCCACCGAGCTCGGCTGGGACCCCCGCCGAGACGTCACCGCGAGGAAAGGCTGAACCACATGTCCGACAAGACCGCCGTGCGCACCTCCGACGCCCCGGCACCCGCCCACACCTTCTCCCAGGGCGTGCGCAAGGGCCCGTTCGTGCAGGTGTCCGGTCAGGGCCCGGTGGATCCCGAGACCAACGAGTACCTGCACCCCGGCGATGTGGCCGCCCAGACCACCCGCACCCTGATGAACGTCAAGGCGATCATCGACGCCTCCGGTGCCACCTTCGACGATGTGATGATGCTGCGCGTCTACCTCACCAAGCGCGAGGATTTCGCGATCATGAACGAGGCCTACGGTGAGTTCGTGACCGAGCACACCAGCAACGGCGTGCTCCCCTCGCGCACCACCGTTTTCACCGGTCTGCCGCGCGCGGAGATGCTGGTCGAGATCGACGCGATCGCGGTCGTAACCGACTGAGCCACCGCGATTCCCACGATGTCGTGGACGTCGTCGGCGCGTGCGTGTTGAGATGGGGACGCCCCCGCACGGGGGTGTTCGCCCCGCTCTACCCGAGGATTGCGCCTATGTTCGCCAAGTTCGCCCGCCCGCTCGCTGTCGCCGCCCTGGCGCTGTCCGTCACCGCGATCGGTGCGGGAACCGCGTCGGCCGCCCCCGCGCAGCCGGTCGTCGGCTCGGTGTCGATCTGCACCGGCATCCCGGTCGGACCGATCACCATCAGCGTCTGCCTGTAGGTGGTTAACCCGAGTCGCGCTGCTAGCCCGAGTTGCGGAGCGCGGTGGCGAGGCCGTTCATGGTGAGCAGGATGCCTCGCTTCACCAGTTCGGAATCGTCGCCGCCGCGCAGCCGGGCCAGCAGGTCGACCTGGAGCTGGTTCAGTGGCTCCAGGTAGGGGAAGCGGTTGTGGATCGATTCGGCCAGTGACGGGTTGTCACTGAGGAGTTCAGTGTGGCCGGTGACCGCCTTGTACATGCGGATGGTGCGGGCGTGCTCGTCGGTGATCATGGCGAAGATCTTCGCTCGCAGGGTTTCGTCGGTGACGAGTTCGGCGTAGTTGGCGGCGATGTCGAGGTCGCTCTTGGCCATCACCTGGGCCAGGTTCGACAGGACGGTGTTGAAGAACGGCCAGCGCTGGTAGAGATCGGTGAGGCGGGCGAGGCGGGCCGGATCGTCGCCGACCCAGTCCTCGAGGGCGGTGCCGGTGCCGTACCAGCCGGGCAGCATGACCCTGGCCTGGCTCCACGCCATCACCCAGGGGATGGCGCGCAGGTCCGACACCGAATTGGTGGGTTTGCGGGAGGCGGGGCGGCTGCCGATATTGAGGTCGCCGACCTCGGCGACCGGAGTGGATTCGCGGAAGTATTCGACGAAGCCGGGGGTGTCGTGCACGAGGTTCGCGTAGGCGGCGCGGGCGCGGGCGGCGAGGTCGTCGAGCAGTTCATAGGCGGGTTCGGCGTCGTCGCCGAGGCCCTCCACATCCAAGAGTGTCGACTCCAGGGTGCCCGCGATCAGTGATTCCAGATTACGGTGTGCCGCACCGGATTCGGAGTACTTCGCGGCGATCACCTCGCCCTGTTCGGTGAGGCGCAGCGAGCCCTGCACCGCACCGGCGGGCTGGGCCAGAATGGCGTCGTAGCTGCGACCACCACCGCGACCGACGGTGCCGCCGCGACCGTGGAACAGCCGCAACCGGATGCCCGACTTCCTGGCCACCTCCACCAGGTCGAGTTCGGCGCGGTAGAGCGCCCAGTTCGCGGCGAGGTAGCCGCCGTCCTTGTTGGAATCGGAGTAGCCGAGCATCACTTCCTGGCGCATGCCCGCCGCCTCGACCAGCTCGCGATACACCGGAACCTCCAGTACCGCAGCGAGAGTCGACGCACCGGCGCTCAGGTCCTCGATGGTCTCGAACAGCGGGACGATACCGACGGGGCAGCTCGGCGCGACGTCGGCGGTGCCGGGATCGAGGATGCCCGCTTCCTTCAGCAGCAGGGCCGCTTCGAGCATGTCGCTGACCGAGGTGCACATGCTGATGATGTAGTTGGGGATGGCGGCCGCGCCGAAGGTGTCGATGACCTCCTTGGCAGCGCCGAGCACGCCGAGCTCTTTGGTGGCGAGCTCGCTCAACTGCGCGGTGGGGCCCAGCAGTGGTCGGCGCGTGCGCAATTCGGTAGCCAGCAGCTCGACACGCTCGTCTTCGGACAGGCTCGGGTAATCGGCGTGCACGCCCGACCACGCCAGCAGTTCGGTGACGACCTGTTCGTGCACCTCGGAGTTCTGGCGCATGTCCAGGCCCTGCAGGTGGAAGCCGAAGGTTTCGATGGCGTGGCGCAGGGCGGCGAGGCGGTCGTCGGCGAGCAGGCCGTCGCCGCTGGCGCGCATGGATTCGTCGATCGCGTCGAGGTCGTCGAGGACGGCCTGCGGGGTCGGGTACGGGGCGGCATCGGAAGCGAATCCGTGTTCGGGCAGTTCGCCGAGTGCCAGCTCCGCGGTGGCGCTGAGGCGGGCCCGAATCGCGTGCAGCGCACGACGATACGGTTCGTCGGCGAACAGGCCGGGGTCGGGATAGCCCGCGGCCGCGAGCTCGGCGACCGGGGGTGTCACCTGCACCAGGCGGGCCGATTGCGACAGGGTCTTCTCGAGTTCGACCAGCTCGTCGAGGTACCGGCCGAAGGCATAGGCGGCGGCCTGTTCGGCGGCGGTGTGCACGACTTCGGCTGTGACGAAGGGATTTCCGTCGCGGTCGCCGCCGATCCAGGAGCCGGGGCGCAGGATCGGGCGCGGCAGCAGGTCTTCCGCGGGCCAGCGTTCCCGCAGCGCGGCTCGCACCTGGGCGTTGATCGCGGGGATTACGTCGTAGAGGGTCAGGTCGTAGTAGCGCAGACCGACCGAGATCTCGTCCTGAATCCGCAAGCGCGCCAACCGGATCAGCGCCGTGCGCCACAGGGTCAGTACCTCGCGACGAATCCGCAGTTCCGAGTCCGCCAGCCCGGGATCGCCGGGTTCGAGCCGACGACGCAGTCGCATGAGTTCGGTGATCTTGGACTGCACGTCGAAGACTGTGCGCCTGCGGGTTTCGGTCGGGTGCGCGGTGATCACCGGGGAGACGAGCGCGTCGGTGAGCAGGTCGGCCACCGTCGAGCCGTCGAGTCCGGCCGCGTCGAGCTTGTCGTAGGTCGCGGCCAGGGAGGAATCCTGCGGCGGCTCCCCCGCGGCCACGTGCACGGCGCGGCGGCGATCACGCTGGATGTCCTCGGCCAGATTGGCCAGCAGCACGAAATAGCTGAACGCGCGGATCAGCGGGATGGCGACCTCGGTGGGGGTGCCGTCGAGCATATCGGCGACAGCGCTGCGCTCGACCTCCTCGCGGCGCACCCGGAATGCCTCGGTGCGCACGCGCTCGATCAGGTCGAACACCTCGGGACCTTCGTGGTCGCGGATGGTGTCGCCCAGGATGCCGCCGAGGAAACGGATGTCCTCGCGCAGCGGCCGGGTTGCTTCCTGCTCCATCGGTTCACCCATGGAAATACAGTATTGCGGTAATCGCCGCTCCGCGACCCGGCGACGCGCTCCTACCGTGGGCGGATGTGGTTGTCGGCACACACCGATACGGTCGATTCACCATCGTTGAAGGGGGATTACCGATGTCAGGTACACGACCAGCGCTCAGCACGACCGGATGCGCCGCCAACCTGATCAGCGCCCGATTACCGGCCATGGCACGCGGTGCCGGACGACTGCACGAACGGATGTACCGGCGTTTCGGCGGCGGTCCCGCGGGAAAATGGCTGGGCAGGCCGATTTTCCGGCTCACGGTCGTCGGGCGCACATCAGGACAGCCACGATCGGTTGTCCTGATGCTTGTCCGCGACGGCGATGACCTGGTGGTGTGCGGATCCAACGGCGGCAATCCGAGCGCGCCGAACTGGTGGCGGAACCTGGTCGCCGCCGAATCCGGTGAGGTGCAACTCGGGCGCGACACCTGGCCGGTGGCCGTGCGCGAGATCACCGACGACGCCGAATACGAGCGGCTGTGGGCGGTGCTCGTCGCGGGCTATCCCGACTTCGCCACCTACCGTGAGCTGACCGAGCGCCGCCTGCCGATCGCGGTGTTGCGCCGGGTCAGCCCTTCTGGCGGGCGTTGAAGCGGATCTGATTGCCCCAGGGGTCGCGGAACGCGCAGTCGCGGCCGTATTGCTGGTTCACGATCTCTTGGGCGACGGTGGCGCCCGCGTCGCGGATGCGGGTGAAGGTGCCGTCCAGGTCGTCGGTCGCGAAGATGATCGTGGACTGGGCGCCGCTGTCGATGCGGGCCTGCGCCGCTGCCCGGTACGCGGGGTCGGGGGACATTTCCGGGGTTTCCAGCACGAATTCCAGGTGCTTCTGGTCGACCGGGCCGACGGTGAGCCAGCGCAGATTGCCTTCGAACGGGATATCGGTGCGGACTTGCAGACCGATCAGGTCGCGATAGAAGGTCAGAGCCTCGTCCTGGTCGCCCACGAGCAGCATGACGTGGGTGAGGGACAGATCTTCGCCGTGGCGCATGCGGTCTCCTCTGGTCGTGGTGCGCCGGTCGGCGCCTGCCGACCAGCGTAACCAGCAAACCTAGAGTTGCCTGATCACCCGCGCCGGGTTGCCCGCCGCGAACACCCGGTCGGGCAGATCACGCGTCACCACACTGCCCGCCCCGACCACCACATCGTCACCGATCGTCACGCCGGGGCACACGATCACCCCGCCACCGAACCAGGCATTGTTCCCGATCCGGATCGGCGCCGCGGATTCCCAACGCTGCCTGCGCTTTTCGTGATCCTCCATCGGATGCAGCGCGGTGAGCAACTGCACGCGGGGCCCGATCGAACAGTCGTCGCCGATGGTGATCGGCGCGCAATCCAGCAGAATCGCGTCGTAATTGAGGAAGCTGTTCGCCCCGATCTCGATCAGATACCCGTAATCACACTGGAACCGCGGCATGATCCACGACCCCTCCCCCACCTTGCCCAGCAGATCCCCCAGCAACTCGGTCCGCCGCCCGGTCTCATCCGGCCCGGTCCGATTGAACTCATCACACAACCGTTGCGCCCGTTGCCGTTCGGCCACGAGTTCCGGATCGTTGTCCTTGTACAGTTCCCCCGCCAACATCCGCTGCTTCTGCTCACCCACCCCGCCGAGTGTAGGGCGTTCGCCTACCGAGTGGCCGCGAGCGTCGCCGCGGCCACTTCGCGCACTGTGCGCCGGGTGTCCGAGGCCGACGCGGGGTGCCGATAGTGGTCGACCCAGATCAGGTCAGCGCCTCGGCGCACCACGACGGAGCTCGCGGCGGTCTCGCCGTCGTCACCGTCGGCGTTACAGGACTCGTCTCCCAAGCCGGCACCGGGAACGAATCTGCCCATCATCGCCGAACCGTCGCACCATGAGGCGAGTGCCTTCGATGCTTGGTCCGCTCCCGAGATCCACCAGATCCGTCCGTAGCGCAACAGCCGCACCTTCAGGTTCCCGTATTCGTCGACGCCGATCGGATGGTTGTCCGCGGTGTGAAATTCACACGCCGCGTCGCTGTCACCCGAATAGCTCGCTGCGGGCATCCGCTCCCCGAACGGGACCGCACGTTCGAAGAGTGCCGGCCCGATCACCGCGCACAGGTCCGGCGGGACCGCGGCCGCCGGTTCCGACCTCTCCCACCGCTCCAAGAGATGCAAGCCCACACCGAAGACCACGAAGATGAGAACCACCGAACCCAGTCCGACCAGACATCCGCGCGGCCCCACCTGCTTGCTCATTCAGTCATGATCGACGCCCGCTGCGCTCGAAGCAAACAGCGTTCTCGCTTCTCGCGCAGGCGAATCCGGGCGCGGTGTCCGTCGGCGGCTACTTCGCCGGGTCGACCTGGAAGGTCTCGGCGATGTCGTCGAGGACGGAGTGTGCACCGGTGAGGCCGACCGAGGTGAGCCAGACCAGGTCGTCGACCGGGGTGATCTTGCCGTGCAGCTGGTTCCACAGTGGGTTGGCCTCCGCGGCTGCCTTGCGCTGGGTGGCGGCGTCTTCGCCGTTGCTGGTGAGGAAGATGTAGTCGGCGTCGGCGTCGAGGAGGCGCTCGGGGCTCAGGGTGATCGAGAAGTCGTTTTTCGGGTCGGTGGACTTGTCGGGCTGGTTCAGGCCGGTGTCGGCGAAGATGTCGCCGACGAAGCTGACCCGCTGCATCAGCCGGTCCTCCTTGGGCATGAAGCGCAGCAGCGACACGGTCGGGGCGTTGCCGCCGTTCTTTTCCTTGATCGCGGCGCCGATCTTGGCGGCGCGGTCCTGGTACGCCGCGAGTTTCGCCTTGGCCAGGTTCTCCTTGTCGACCGCTTTGGCGAGCAGCAGGAGGTTTTCCTTCCAGGTGGCGCCGGTGGTCTGGCTGAACACGACCGGGACCGTGCCCGAACCGAGTTTGATGCCCTTGAACTGCTCGTACTGCTTCTCGTGGCGGACCTTTGCCGACACGATCAGGTCGGGTCGGGCACCGGCCAGTTTCTCGATATCGGGGGTCTGCAGGTTGCCGATGTTGACCGCGCGCCCGCCACAGGTCTGGGCGGCCGAGCCGAGGAAGGCGGGTAGTTTCTCGCCCATGGACTGGTAGGTCGTGTACGCGACCAGTTCGGTGTTCAGCACGAGGGCGGCGTCGACGAAGGTCTGATCGAGGGCCGCGACGCGGACCGGCCGGGTGGTGATGGTCGCCGGGTCGACCGTGGTGCCGACGTCGACGCCCGCCTTGTCCTTGACCGCGCCCTTGTCGATGGTGCGCGGGTAGGCACCGCCGTCGAGATTGCTCGCGGTGTCGCAAGCGCTGCTCGCGGCACTGCCGGGAGTCCGATCCTGGCCACACGCGGACAGACTCGAGACGGCGGCGGCGACTACCGCGGCAGCGGCGAGTCGGCGGATCAGTGGGGTGTTCATCGAATGCTCCCGGGTGGTTCGGATGATCTCAGGGTTGATAACGTAGCGAAGCCTTACCTAATTACCAACTATGAAGTAGGAACAGTGCCCGCATCACCGCCCGGAGTCGTGTTCGCCAACACACGTGCTCGCCGGTTGCTTCTCGTCGCCGGACTCGCGGTCGCGGTGCTCGCCGCCGTCGTGCTCAGTCTTGCCGTCGGCTCCAAATTCATTGCTCCCCTTGATGTTCTGCATGCCCTCGGTGGCACGACCGATACCGAGACCGGTGCGATCGTCAACGGTCTCCGCCTGCCGCGCACGCTGCTGGGGGTCCTCGCCGGCCTCGCGCTCGGCGTCGCGGGCGCCGTGATCCAGGGCCACACCAGGAACCCACTGGCCGACCCCGCGCTGCTCGGCATCACCCAGGGTGCGGCGCTCGGGATCGTGCTGGCGGTGATGGTCGGCGGCATCCCGAGCCTGTTCGGTTACGTGTGGTTCGGTTTCGCCGGGGCACTGATCGCCACCGTCACCGTGTTCGTCATCGGCGCAACGGGCCGCGGCGGACCCACCCCGGTGACGCTCGCCCTGGCGGGCGCCGCCGTCAGCTACCTGTTGCAAGGGTTGATCTCGGCGGTGGTGCTGTTCGACACCGATGTCACTGACATCTACCGCTTCTGGAAGGCCGGCTCGCTCGTCGGGTCCAACCTCGACTTACTCGGCAAGGCAACACCTTTCGTCATCGTCGGGATCGTGCTCGCCCTGGCGAATACCTCCGCGCTCAACGCGCTCGGCCTCGGCGAGGACACCGCGAAAGCACTGGGCCATCGCGTTTTCCTCGCTCGCACCGTCGGCATCGGGTCGATCGTGCTGCTCACCGGTGCGGTCGTGGCGATTGCCGGACCCCTCGGCTTCGTCGGTCTCGTCGTTCCGCATCTGGCACGTGGCATCACCGGCCCCGACTATCGCTGGCTCGTCCCTGTGGCCGGGCTACTCGGCGTCGTCATGGTGTTGGCCGCCGATATCGCGGGACGGCTGGTGCTGGACAAGGGCGAACTGCCGGCGGGCATCATGCTCGCCTTCGTCGGTGTTCCGTTCTTCATCGTGCTGGTCCGGCGCCGCAAGCTGGTGACCATATGAGTACTGTCCGCGCGGTCCGGCTTGGCCCGGTGTCCTGGCAACTGCGACTGCGCACGACCGGTGTGCTGCTGGTCGGCCTCGCGATCCTCGTCGCCGCGAGCTGCGTCGCCCTCGCGATCGGCACCTACACGATGCCCGATGGCGGTCCAGTCACCCCGTGGGACGTGGTGGCGGTGCTCACCGGTGGTGGCGACGACGGCCTCGCCTACGTGGTGTGGGATCTGCGGCTGCCCCGGATTCTCACCGGTGCGCTGGTCGGCGCGGCGTTGGCGTTGTCGGGTGCGATCACCCAGGGGATCGCGCGAAACCCGTTGTCCAGCCCCGATATTCTCGGCGTCACCGCGGGCTCGAGCGTCGCCGCTGTCGCGGTGATCGCGCTGACCGGAAGCCGCGGTCAGCTCAGCGGTGTCGCTGCCGAGATCGGGGTGCCCGTCGCGTCCATGTTCGGCGGATTGCTCGCCGCTTTCGGTGTTTTCCTGCTGGCCTGGCGCGGCGGCATCGAAGGGTATCGACTCGTCCTCGTCGGTCTCGGCGCCGGTTCGCTGCTGTCCAGCGTGACGTTCTGGCTGCTCAGTGTCGGCGAAGTCGATGTCGCGGCGCGGGCGGTGACCTGGCTGACCGGCAGCCTCAACGGCAGCAGCTGGATTCAGGTGACCCCGGTGGCGATCGCCCTGGTGATCCTGGTGCCGGTGGTTCTGGCGAGCACCCACCTGCTCGGTGCCCTGCACTTCGGCGACGACACCGCCCGCTCACTCGGCGTGCGGCTCAACGTCGCCCGCCTGTTCCTGCTGGTCCTGGCCGTGCTGCTCGCCGGGGTCGCCACGGCGTCGGCGGGCGCCATCATCTTCATCGCGCTCGCGGTGCCGCAGGTGGCGCTGCGACTCACCGGCTCGGCACAGCCGCCGCTGCTCACCTCGGCACTGCTCGGCGCGGCCTTCACCGTCACCGCAGACCTCGTCGCCCGGACCCTCCTGCCCGCCGGTGAGCTCCCCGTCGGCGTGATCACCGCGGTACTCGGCGCGCCCTATCTGATCTATCTGTTGATGCGGCGCAATCGCGCCGGGAAAGCGGGCGTGTGATGACCGTTCGGTTGCGAGCCAGCGAACTGACCCTCGGCTACGGGCCGACCACC
Source organism: Nocardia sp. NPDC058658 (assembly GCF_042716665.1). NCBI lineage: Bacteria > Bacillati > Actinomycetota > Actinomycetes > Mycobacteriales > Nocardiaceae > Nocardia > Nocardia sp. NPDC058658. The sequence goes on along the minus strand of NZ_JBHXRR010000010.1, from coordinate 154,787 downwards.
GTCGTCGACAACCTGAACCTGGACATCATCGGCGGCACCATCACCGCGGTGATCGGCCCCAACGGGTGCGGCAAATCCACGCTCCTGCGCGCGATGGCCCGGTTGCTGCGCCCCGCCGGTGGGCACGTGCACTTGGACGGCAAACGCATCGACCGCATGTCGACCAAGGAAGTAGCGCGGGTACTCGGCATCCTGCCCCAATCACCGCTCGCCCCTGAGGGTCTCACCGTCGCCGACCTGGTCGCTCGCGGCAGACACCCACACCAGCGCTGGTACCGCCAGTGGTCCCAGGACGACGAGTCCGCTATCACCGCGGCCCTGATGTGGACCGACATGGTCGAATTCGCCGACCGCTCGCTCGACGAACTGTCCGGCGGACAACGCCAGCGCGCCTGGATCTCGATGGCACTGGCCCAGAACACCGACCTGCTCCTACTCGACGAACCCACCACCTTCCTCGACCTCGCCCACCAGATCGAAGTGCTCGACCTGGTCCGGCGCCTGCACACCGAAGCGGGCCGCACGGTGGTGATGGTGTTGCACGACCTGAATCTCGCCGCGCGCTATGCCCACCGCCTGGTCGCGATGCGGGCGGGCCGCGTGGTCGCCGCCGGAACGCCCGCCGAAGTCCTCACCGAGGAGACGGTGGCGGAAGTGTTCGGGCTGCGCGCGAAGGTGATCGAGGACCCGGTGACCGCGACACCGCTGGTGGTCCCGATCGGGCCGGTCGCGGCGACCTCGTAGGGTTGCGGGGTGGCACCTGGGCGGACTCGACACAACTACACCGGCACCTCGGTCGCCGAACGGCAGGTCGAGCGCCGGGCGCTGTTCATCGACGCGGGGCTGACCGTTTTCGCGGAGAAGTCGTACGCCAACAGTTCGTTGAGCGATGTGTGCGCGGTCGCGGGGTTGTCGCGTCGGCAGTTCTACGAGCAGTTCGCCGGGCGCGAGGAGTTGCTCGTCGCGGTGTACGACTTCGTGCAGGACAAGGCAGGGGCGGCGGTCGCCGAGGCGCTGGCGGCGGTGGAATCCGACGATCTGCGCGCGCTCGTCGACGCGACGGTGCGCTCGTACACGACCGCGATCACCGACGACATCCGGTGTGCCAAAGTCGCTTTCGTCGATATAGTCGGCGTGAGCCCCGAGATCGAGGCGTACCGGGCGCAGGTCAGGGCCCGGTGGGGCGAGGTGGTCTCGGCGATCGCGGAGGGACGCGACGGGGCGCGGATACCGCCCGGCGGGTGGCGGGTGCCGATGGCGGCGTTCATCGGGGCCGTGAACGGCGCGGTGCACCAGTGGAGCCTGGACGACCCGCGACCGCCCGTCGACGAGCTGATCGATGTCTTCACCACCATCCTGAACAGCCTGATGTCGGCGGCATCTCCCGGCATTTGAGTGCGACTCGCACCGTGTCATGGTTGCCGCGCTGCAGCCGCCGATAACCATTGGAGGACAGGCGATGTCCCACGTAAGCTGACCGCATGGGGGCAGTCTGTTCGAATCATCACGTGTGCTTACCGTGCCGAGTTTCGTTCAAACTCCCGCGGAGTGAGCAGGACCGACCGTGCCCACTGTGCCGCGCACCGATGATCGATGCCGGTCGCTATCTCGAGGTGCCCGCGCGGCGGAACAAGAGTGCGTGGACAGCGTTGGCCGCAGTCCTGGAATCCGGCCTGCTTTTCCATCCCAGTTGCTGCCAGGGCTGCGGCCCCGGTTTCCGCCCACGGACCGCGGCCCAGATCAGGGAACGGCGACGCCTGGCCCGTCGCCTCGGAGTGCCCGTCAGCACACTACTGAGCACCGCCGACCCCTTCAGCATCGTTGCGGCGCGGGCGGGTTCCGGGTTGCCTTGCCCCGCAACCTGATCGGGCGGCGCGACAGGCGGCCCGTTACGGTGAGCGCGTGAGTTATCCAGTGGGACCGTCTCATCCGCACGCACCTCGGCCACAATACGGGCCCGTCGGGTACCAAGGCAACGGTGCGCCCGGCTATCCGATGAACAGGCCGTTTCCGCCCCAGGCGCCCAGACCGCCTCGACGGAACAAGGGGCTCATCGTCGCCGCGGTGCTGGTCGGCGTTCCCTTGGCGGTAATGGCGATCGGCGCGTTCGTCTATCGCGGGATCACCGATCCCCATGGCAGGAGCGACATCGAGGACCTGACTGCCGGTCGCTGCGTCGATCGCCCGTCCTCGACATCGAGCACGGTGATCAGCTTGCCGACACGATCCTGCAGCCAACCACACGATGGCGAAGTGGTTTATGTCGGCGTGCTCGCCGAGTGGGAGAACGAGACCGCGGCCCGTGAAGCCGCAAGCACGCTGTGCATCACCAACGCCACGCCGGTGATCGAGGCCAGTAGCGCGTCCGCGACCGTCGACCTCGCGTTCTACGCACCGGCGGACGCCGCGTCGTGGCGCAAGTCGCGCACCGTGCAGTGCGTGGCCTGGGCGACGGGTGGCGCGAAGCTGACCGAACAGATCACCGGGCGCTGAGGGCGCTCAGCTCACCTCCCGGTGGCGGGGTTGAACGCGGTGTAGCAGGACCTGTTCGAGCAGGGCTACGAGGACGTCGCGGACGGAGTCTCGGGAGCGGGCGTCGCAGTCGAGGACGGGGATCCAGTCGTCGATGCCGAGGGCTTCGCGGACTTCGTTGAGGTCGAACTGCTGGGTGTCGTCGAAGCGGTTGACCACGACGACGAAGGGGGTGTTGTGCTCCTCGAAGTAGTCCAGGACGGGGTAGCAATCTTCGACGCGGCCGGTGTCGACGACGATCACCGCGCCCAGCGCGCCGTCGACCAGGTCGTCCCAGAGGAACACGAAGCGGTCCTGGCCGGGGGTGCCGAAGAGGTAGAGGATCAGGGACTGGTCGAGGGTGATCCGGCCGAAGTCCAAAGCCACTGTGGTGGCGGTCTTCTCGGCGCGGCGGCCGGGGTCGTCGATGCCGATGGAGACCTCGGTCATGGAGGCCTCGGTGACCAGCGGTTCGATTTCGGAGATGGCCCCGATGAAGGTGGTCTTCCCGACGCCGAAGCCGCCGCTGACCACGATCTTCACCGAGGACGGCATAGCTGGTGCGTTAAAGAGCGCGGACAAGGTCGCGGATCCTCTCGATGGCGGCGGTCGACAGTTCCGGCGCGTCACGGACGGTCACATGCCCCGCCGCCGCCAGATCGCTGACGATCACCTTGGCGATGCCGACCGGAACCCGCAGCGCGGCACCGATTTCGGCGATGGAATGCGGTGTCAGGCACAGCTGGACCACGGTGCGCTCCTCGAACCGCAGCGGCGCCGACAACGCGGACGGCGGGGCTTGGACGAGGGTTTCGATGCGCAGCCCGTCCAGCACTGGGACGGTACGGCCCCCGGTGACCACGAACGGGCGGACGAAACGGTCGTCGACGTCGTCGTGATCGGTGGGGGTGACCGGCACCGACGGGACCGGACCACGCCAGCCCGCGGGCTGGTTCATCGGGATCATGCGCGGGTCGGGCAACCGCGGGAGATCTGGATCTCTCATCTGCGCAACGATTCTCGCAGTTCGCTGATCAGCAGCGGGTCGAGCAGTGCACCGGCGCGTTCGGCGAGAATCGCCATCTCGTAGCCGACCAGGCCGACATCGCAGCCGCCGTCGGCGATCACCCCGAGGCAGCTACCGTCGCCCAGTGCCGACACCAGCAGGAAGCCGCGCTTCATCTCGATCATGATCAGTTTCAGACCGTCGAAATCGTAACTGCGCGACGCACTTCGGGCGAGGCTGGACAGGCCCGACACCATCGCGCCGAGCCGGTCGGCGCCGGTGCGGTCGAGGCCGTCCGACATGGCTATCAGTAGGCCGTCGGAGGACACGGCGACTGTGTCGCGCACGCCGTCGGTATTGCGGACGAAGTTGCCGAGCAGCCAGTTGAAGGTGTGCGGATCGGCGGTCGGTAGGTGGGTGGTCACCGGGGCTCCTGTGGTCGGGTCCGATCGGAGGATTCGTTGTCGCCACCGCGTTCGTGGCCGGTGCGGAACGAGGACAGCATGCTGCGGGTCTGGTCGGGGGTGCGTTCGACGACCGGTGGTCGGTCCTGGTGGGGATCACGGCGTGGGCGTTCCGGTGCGCCGGTGATCTTGGCGCGTTTACTGCGTTTGACCAGACCGTTGCGGGTGCGTTCGACGGCGGGGATGCCGATGGATTCGACGGTGGGTAGGTCGCGGGGGTGCGGTGCTGATGCGCCGTTGCGGACGCCGGTCAGCTCTGTGGGGCTCGGGATGACGTAGCGATCGCCTGTCGGTGCGCCGTTGTGAGACACGGCGGGCGGCAACTTCGCGGAATCTGCTGTGCTACTGAGGAACTGGGCATAGGCGGAATCGCCGGATCGAAGGTTGTCCGGCGCGTGGGCGTTGACGTCGGCGCTACCACCGCCGTGGCCATTGGCGCTGCCGTTCCCGTGGCCATTGGCACCGCCGCTGCCGTTCACATTGCCGCCATCGCTACCGTTCGCGTGGCCATTGGCATTGGCGAACCTGCCCGCATCGGATTCCGTGGGTCGGCTGTGCCGGGATCGACCGTTGGTGTCGGTCGGCCAGGGCGTTCCCGCGCCGGGGAGGGAATGGGACAGACCCCCGGCAGCTCGACCGCCCCGCTCCGAATTCGCCGCGACGTTGTTGCCGGGCATCGCGTTGCCGTTCGGACTGAGCACTGCCGAGTGGGTGTCGGCAGCGTTCGACCCCGTCGCGTCCACCTCGGCACCAGCGCCATTTCCGGATCGAACAGCTCCACCGCCCCTGGAATCAGCTGTCTGCGAGGACTTCTCATCGGCAAGCAGAGCAGGCGGCAGCAGCAGACGAGCGACGATCCCGCTGACCGGCGATGTGTTGAGCTCCACGTCGATCCCGAGCCGACCGGCCAGCCGACCGACCACATAGTGCCCCAGGTACCGGGTGGAAGCGACGATGAAGTCCTGCTCACCACGCAGCCGAGCATTGGCTTCGGCGAGCTGCTCGGCGGGCATCCCGACCCCGTGGTCGACAACGGCGAGCAGATACCCGCTCGCGACCTTGCGCCCGTAGACCTCCACTTCGAGATCGGGCGGCGAGAAGGCCAACCCGTTCTCGATGAGTTCGGCCAGGATGTGCGCCAGTTCGCTGACAACAGCACCGGTCACCGCGATGTCGTCGACCCGGCGCAGCACGACCCGCCGGTAGTCGTCGACCTCGGACAACCCGGCCCTGATCACGTCGGTGAGTGCGATCGGTTCGGCCCATCGGCGCGGACTGGCCTCGCCGACCAGCACCAGCAGGCTCTCGGCATTACGCCGCATGCGGGTGGCCAGATGGTCGAGTTCGAACAGGTTCGACAGCGCCTTCGGGTCGAGTTCCTCGCGTTCGAACTCGCTGATCAAGCCCAGCTGGCGCCGCACCAGGTTCTGATTGCGCCGCGCGAGATTCGCCATCGACTCCGTGGTGTTGCGCCGCACCAGCGCCTGCTCGGACGCGAGGTCGAACGCGGTGGTCTGCACCCGGTCCAAAGCGCCTGCGACAGCGGCGATCTCGATGCTCGCGCCAGGTGGCGTGCGAACCGGAGCGGGCGGATCGGGCTTGGCGTCGGCGGCGCTGTGCCAGGCCGCGATCACCTCGGGCAGTCGCGTGGAGGCGACGTCGTCGGCCTCGGTGGCGAGCCGGGCCAGCGGCCGCACGATGGCCCTGATGCTGGCGAAGACGAGCGCGACCTCGGCGGCGATCGCCAGCAGCGCGGCCAGCGCGAAGCCGGCCAGGATCAGCGCGGCATCGCGACGCAGTTTCTCGGCACGCGCACCGACGTCATCGCCGATCACCTGCTGGACGGTGCGTTGTTCGTCGATCACCGCGGTCATCTGCGCCCACCACACGGCCGGGTCGACCGGCTCCACCAGCGGTCCCAGCGTCGAGGCGATCGCGATGTTCTCCGATTCGGTTGCCCGCGTGGCGTTCTCACTCGCGAGCACCGCGTCGAGACGGGCCTGCTGGGCGGGGGTCGCGTCGTGGCCGAACGCGGTGAGCGCGGCATTGCGGGCGGCGCGGATGTCGAGGAACTGCACGTACTCCCCCGGCGCGAACTCCCCGGACGCGAAGACACCATTGAGGAAGCCGCGCTCGCGGGCGGCGAACTCCTTGGCGTCACCGAGGGCGTAGAGGGCTTGCAGGCCGTGCCGGACGGCCGGGTCGCGCGCCTGGTCGAGGCCGAGCGAGAGGCGGTTCAGTGCGTCGATGCCGTCGGTGTAGAACTGGAACGCCGCCTGCCGGGTGACATTGCGATTGTCGACCTGCGAGCGGATCGCGGGCAGCCCCGACAGGTGACCGAGCGCCGAGCGCACCTCCCCCGCGCCGGGCGGATCTTCCGCGACGGTGTCGACCAGGGCGCGCAACGCCGAGTCGGTGCCCGCATGCTGGTCGGTGACGGGTTGACGCAGACGCTGATCACCGCCGAGCAGCCCGTTGCTCAGACCGCGCTCACGCTGCACCTGCTGCACGAGGTCCTGCGCCGCCAGCGCGACCGCCACGGCGTCCACCGTCTCACCACTGCGCCGGTAGGCACTGACCTGGGTCGACATGGTCAGCCCGAGCAGCGCGAGCACCAGCACCAGTGAGACCGCCAAGATCCGGGCGAGCTGACCGGAAATGGTGCGCGGCCGGATCAGCCCGGCGCCGGCCAGCTGCCCTCGAGCGCCCTCGTCCGATCGGGTTCCGGTCGGGTTCGGCCGGGAACGTGCACGCACACCTGCTCCTTTGCAATGCCACCGCAACAACGTCGACGGTGGCTCACGGAAAGTCAGGTGCAAACTTGCACTCCGCGCAGTGCGCGGTCAATTCGGAACGGCGTAAAACAGCAATTCGTACACTGATGTAAACATGCCGGAAATGCAGCGGGCTGTGTGTAGCCGAATGCTCACAGCCGCATCAGTGACGAGTTATGTACCCGGTTCACTGCCGGATACATTCACGCCACCAGAAGGCGTGACGCGCAACACATTTGACGCAGATGATCTGCGTGAATGGTTGACATCACTACCGGCGTGGATTCCGCCGCGCAAATTGAGAAACAAAGGTATGTCAATCAATTCGCGCCACCGAATGTTATTTACCCGTTTACTCGCCGCCGAGAATTCCCAGCACCTGATCCGAGTAGAAGAACGGCTCGAGACGTTCCCGGATCAGCCCGGCCAGCACACCGTTGCGTTTGGCCGACTCGATCACGGCCGGGCCGTAGCGCAGGATCTCGGTGCTGATGTCGTCGGCGTCGAGACCGAGTTCGGGCAGCATCGCCGAGAGCGTGTGGTTGCTGTATCGGGCGTAGAACACCTCGACGCACTCGCGCACGAGCAGGCCGAAGTACTCCTTCTCCCTGGTGGTCACGGCGATCTCGTAGCAGATCTGGACCAGTTCGTTGAGGTCCTTCTGGGTGAGGTATTCGCGCAGGCCCGCGACGGGTTCGTCGGCGTGCAGGTCCCAGAATTCCATCGCCGCGGAGTGCACGGGGGCGTCGCGCAGCATGTCGCGGATCGCGTTGTTGGTGCGCTTGAGCGCGAACAGCGCGCCCTTGCCCGCGAGGTCACCGACGAAGGTGCTGTCGGCGGCGACCTTCTTGGCCTTGTTCGCGGCGGACTGGCCCAGCGACATCAGCGAGGAAACACCCGGAATCTTTTCCGCGCGTTCACGATTGGCCTGAACGAAGTCACCGATCAGCTTGTCGACGAACCGCGAGGCGACCGTGGCGACCAGCGGGCTCTCGGTGAGCCGGTCCAGGATTCGCTCCTGCGCCTGGTGCATGCCGAAGATCTTCTCCAGCAGCGCTTCCACCGGTTCGCGGTCGACGACGTCACCGAGGGTGTACTCGGTGTTGGACGCGATGTGGTCGTAGATGGCGTCGGAGAAGACGCCGACGGTGTCGGCGATCACGGGGCTGCCGCCGATGCGGTCGAGCACCGTCGCCACCGTCTGCTCGCCCTGCTCGAGCGACACCACGTCACCGAATCGGATCGTTTCGCCGACGGCAAGGACGGCGGCCACGTCGCGGGCGATCACCTCGGCGAACCGTTCACCGGTCACCTCGGCGAGCAGGAATTCCACCTGCGCGTCGAGCAGTCGGTCGGCGATCTGGCGCGCCTGCGTCATTTGTGTGTCCACCCATCACGGTCGTTGCTCGTAAGGGAGGACGCGTGGCTAGGAGTCGCCGGAATCGTTGCCCTGCATCGATTTCCGGATCCGATCCAGACGCTCGCGCGCGGCCGTTTCCCGCGCCTCCCATTGTTCGTCGACGCTGCGACCCGCGGGAGTCTGCCGGTCTAGCTCGTCCATACCCCGCGCGGTGCCGAAACGCTGCTCGACCTTATCCCGAACCGCGTCGAATGTCGGCACTCCAGATGTGGAATACCCGCCGGTCGGAGTGGGTGCGGCGGTCCCCGGTAGCCCCGACGGTACCGGCGGTACCGGGATCGAGCCTCCGACCTGCTCGGATGCGACGGGCACCACATCGGCCTCGATGACGTTCGTGTCCAGAGTCACAGGGCCGCCCGTCTCGGCATGACCGAATTCGGCCTGGGCCAGTGCGGCGGCGACCGCGCCGAGCCCGGGGCGCGCGGCGACGGCGGCACGCAGCACCGCGACCAGCTCGTCGTCGGGCAGCGCGGCCAGGCGGCCGAGGAGTTCGCTCGTTTCGCTCATACCGCCAGGCTACGCAAGAATCGTTACCGGCCTGCCCAGTCGGCGATCGTCTTCCCCCACTCCGCACCGAGGGTGTCGATCACGTCGTTATGGCCCGCGCCGGGGACCACGATGAGCCGCTTCGGCTCCTGCGCAGCCGCGTAGAGGCGCTCGGCGTGGCGCAGTGGGAGGAGTTCGTCGCGGTCACCGTGCATCATCAGGACCGGGACGTGCAGGTTCTTGATGTGGCGCAGGCTCGGATAGGCGTTCGGGATCAGCGGGGCGGGCAGGAACGGGTAGACCGAGCGGGCGGCGGCGCGCATGCCGCTGAACGTCGACATGAGGATCATGCCTTGGGGCGGATACTGCGCGGCCAGTTCGAGCAGCACCCCACCGCCGAGGGATTTGCCCAGGTAGTAGACCCGATCGGGGTCGACTTCGGGTTGCTCGAGGAGGGCTTGGCGGGCGGCTCTGGCGTCGAGGTAGGTGCCCTGTTCGCTCGGGGTGCCCGCGCTGTGGCCGAAGCCGCGATAGTCGAAGGCGAGCACGTCGAAACCGGCGTCGACCAGCAGGGCGATGATCGCGACGCGGTCGCCGATGGTGCCCGCGTTGCCGTGCGCGTAGAGGATGTGGCCGATCGGGCGCTCGGCGCGCACGAACCAGCCGTGCACGTCGACGCCGTCGGCGGTGCGCATCGTCAGATCGCGGTAGTCCAGACCCAGCGCCGCCGGGGTTTGCGCGAGGTGCTTTTCGGGGTGGTAGACCAGCGCGTTGAGCACGCGCGTGGCGGGGTGGCGGATCACTTGCCGCGGCCCGCCTGGAAACCGAAGTCCCAGTTGTAGAGGCGGGCGATCTCGACCACGCCACCACCCGGTTGTCCGGCGGGCGGACGGACGAAGGTGCCCTCGCGACGCACCACCAACTCCCCGTTGACGTTCTCCAGCGCGAACAGCACCGCGTCACGGGAGTTGTCGGTGCAGCCGTCGAGGGTCATCTCGATCGGCGCGGCGTTGGCCGTTTGCAGAGTGACGGTGGCGTGGACATTGCGGAAATCACTGGCACCGTCGTAGATCGAGGCGAAAACCAGGATGCGGCGGAAGAACTGGGTGCAGTCGAGATTGACCGACAGGTTCTCGCCGGTGATGCTGGCGCCGGTGCGGTCGTCCTGGTCGAGATGAATGAACGGCGGTTCGTAGAGGGCGCCGAAACGGCGATCCAGGGCCCGCACGGAACCGATTGCGCCATTGACCAATTCGAAGAAGCAGCACAGGTCGAGGTCGATGTTCTTGCCGCGGAGTTTGCCGAAGAGGCGGCCGGTGGCGGCCATCGAGGTCCAGTTGAGGTTCACCCGCATGACGCCACCGGTAGCGCCGTGTTTCGTCAGGGAGACGGACGGGGATTCCTTGGTGAGCGACACCTTGGCGAGATTGACCGGCGGGGCCTGGTTCGCGTGGGGTTGGTTCGGCTGCGCGTACGGCTGGGGCTGCTGGGCCGCGGGGTTGAACGGTTGGGGTGGTTGAGGTGTGGGCTGCTGCGGACGATTCGGCGGGGGCGCGGGGATGAACGGCTGGGTCGGCGGAGTCGGGAACGACTGCTGCTGATTCGGCTGGGCGAGCGGCTGGCCCGGCGGCGGCGGGGCAGGCTGCTGCGGGGCCGCATCGTCAACGGAAATACCGAAATCGGTAGCGAGCCCGGCCAACCCGCTGTCATACCCCTGTCCGACCGCACGGAACTTCCACGCCCCCTGACGGCGATACAGCTCACCGAGCACGAACGCGGTCTCGGTCGTCGCCCCACTGCTGTCGAACCGCGCGACCTCGGCACCGTTCGCCGCATCGATCACCCGAATATAGAGCCCACGAAACTGCCCGAACGTCCCACCGTCCGCCGACGCCGCCAGCACAATCGTCTCGATCTGCGCCTCGACCTGCCCGAGATTCACCGACAGCGCGTCGACAACGACCTGCCCCTGCTGCTTACCCTCGTACCGAACCGCCCCCGACGGATGCACGGCCTGGTTGTAGAACACGAAGTCGTCATCAGACCGCACCTTCGCCCCCGCTAGCAACAATGCGGAAGCATCAGCATCAGGCACCCCGGGCCCAGCCTGCCAACCCAATTCGACCCGGACAGCGGCAGCAGGCACGGCAACATTGGCGCCTTTACTCATCGACACGTCGTCCAACCTATCCCGAGCCCCCGCCGAGCCCAACCTCTCGCCCCCACTCCCCTCGCATCACGGCCGAATTCGGGAACTAATAGTTCATCGCCTGGCGTACGAACCTGCGCGCGGTTCGGTCATAGACCAGCACGCCGAGCAGGAAGCCGCCGAATGCGATGCCGCCGACCGGTGCCCAGCCATCGAGGTAGACGTGCGCGGTGTATCCGAACAACGCGGCGTATCCAGCAGCGCAGGCCAGCGCGGCACCCGGGCTGGGATACCCGTCGGGCGGCCCGGATATGAAGTGTTCGGCAACGAAGAAGGAGATGAACCTATTTCGGAGAAACCTCAGGACCAGGTAGACACCGAGCCCGATCAGGATGGTGACCCAACCATCGCCGCGCCAAGCGAACGCCAGTAAGAACACACAAAAGAACACGCGCGCCTACCTCCGCGTCAGCGATCCGAGCATCGTCATGGTCGCACATCGCCCACGCTTGCGTCGGACAACGATCCCGGCCATCTCGTGCTCATCGAACGCCCATCGGGCGGGTGATGAATTCCCCTGTCCGCATGGCGAACTCACGTCACGAATGTTCGATTGGGCAAGGAACAGGCTCGGCCGACGCGAAATCGACTGCGGGCCTGCCGCTCACGACAAAGGCCGCCCGGTGGGAACCGGGCGGCCTTCGGGTGTCGCGGTGCCGATCAGCCGCGCAGTTCGGCGCCGACCGCGGTGGTGGCCGAGGCTACAGCGGCGTCGCGGGCGGCGCTGGCTTCGTCTTCGGTGAGGGTGCGGTCGGGGGCGCGGAAGCGCAGGGCGTAGGTGAGGGATTTGCGGCCCTCGCCTGCTTGGGCGCCTTCGTAGACGTCGAACAGGGTGATGCTTTCGAGGAGGTCGCCGCCGCCGGTGCGCAGGGCGGTTTCGACCTGGGCGGCGGGAACGGTCTTCTCGACACTGATCGACACGTCCTGCAGGACTGCCGGGAACGCCGAAATCGTTGGCGCGGGCAGGGATTCGTTCAGCGGGAGGGCGTCGAGGTCGACTTCGAGTGCGCAGGTGCGCGGGGGCAGGCCCGCGCGCTCGAGGACTGCGGGGTGCAGTTCGCCCGCGTGGCCGACGACCACACCGTCGACGAGCAGTTCCGCGCAACGGCCGGGGTGCCACGGGAGGTAGGCGGCGGCACGGCGTTCGATGGTGACACCGGCCGCGTCGGCGATGTCGTCGACCAGCGCGAAGGCGTCGGCGGCCTCGGCCGGACGGCCGGGACCCCACGGCCCGCGCGGGTCGTGCTTGCCGCTGAGCACCGCGGCCACATTCACCGGCTGGGCGGGCAGCGACGCGTTCAGTTCGGCGATCTGCTCGTCGGTGGGACGACGATCCACCGGCAGCGCCTCGACCGCGTGGGTCTCGGTGCCGGGCTGCACCACCTGGGCGATGCCGTAGATGGTGAGGTCGCGCGCGCCGCGAGAGATGTTGCGGGCGGCCACTTCCAGCAGACCCGGCAGCAGGGTGGTCGCCAGTTCGGGGCGGTCGCTGTCGAGGGGGTTCAGCACACGGGTGGTGTTGCGACGCGGGTCGTCCGCGTCCAGACCCCACACCTCGAACACACCGCCGGGCAGGAACGCGGGCGGCGGCACCTCGACGGCACCGGCGAAGGCCAGCGCCCGGCTCACCGCACGACGACGCAGCTGCTGCGCGGTCAGGCCACGGCCACCCGGCGCGGTCGGCAGGATGGACGGGATCTGCTCGAGACCTTCCAGCCGCAGCACCTCTTCGACCAGGTCAGCGGGCTGCGCGAGGTCGGGACGCCAGCTCGGCGGGGTGACGAGCAGCTGGGTCTTGCCCGCGTCGTTGACCTCGATCTCGACACCGGCACCGATCTGGGCGAGCCTGCGCACCGAGGTCCCGGCGGGGTAGGTGACGCCGGCGACGCGGTCGGGCAGGTCGATGTCCATCGCGATCGGCGCGACCGGCGCCAGTGGCACCCGGATGTCGGTGAGCGCGGATTCGATGGTGCCGCCGGTGATATCGGCGAGCAGGGTGGCGGCGCGGTCGAGCGCGGCGATGTTGATCTCGGGATCGACGACGCGTTCGTAGCGCTTGCCCGCCTCCGAGGAGAGCTTGTGGCGGCGCGAGGTCCGGTAGACCCGCAGCGGGTTCCAGACGGCGGCTTCCAGGACCACATCGGTGGTCTCGGCGCCGACCTCGGTGCTCGCCCCACCCATCACACCGGCGAGGGAGATGACGCCGGAGTTGTCGGCGATCACCACGTCCTCGGCGTCGAGGGTGCGCTCGGTGTCGTCGAGGGTGCGCAGGGTCTCGCCCTTGTGCGCCGAGCGAACCACCAAGCCGCCGTTGAGCTTTGCCGCGTCGAAGGCGTGCAGCGGCTGACCGAGTTCGAGCATCACGTAGTTGGTGACGTCGACGGCCGGGGAGATCGGGCGCATGCCCGACAGCATCAGCCTGCGCTGCAACCACAGCGGGCTCACCGCGTTCGGGTTCATCCCGGTGACGCGGCGCGCGCCGAAGCGGGTGCAGTCCGAATCCTCTTCCAGGCGAACAGACCACGCCTCGGCTTCGGCCTCGGGCAGGGTGCGCACGGCCGGATCGGCGTATTCGAGGTCGAACCCGCAGGCCAGTTCGCGGGCCAGGCCACGCACCGAGAAGCAGTAGCCGCGATCGGGAGTGATGTTGAGTTCGATGATCGTGTCATCGGTGCCCAGCAGCACATTCGCGTCGTCGCCGGGCTGCGCGGAACCGGGCTCGAGCACCAGGATGCCGTCGTGATCCTTGCCGATGCCGAGTTCGGCGACCGAGCAGATCATGCCGTTGGAGGTGTGGCCGTAGGTCTTACGCGACGAGATCTTGAAACCGCCGGGCAATTCACCGCCGGGCAGCACGACAACCACGAGGTCACCGACCGCGAAATTGCGTGCGCCGCAGACGATTTCCTGCAACTCGGGGTTGCCGACGTCGACCTTGCAGAAGCGGATCGGCTTCTTGAACTCGGTCAGTTCGGTGATCTCGGCGACGCGGCCGACGACCAGCGGCTTGTCGATATCGCCGCCGATCGGCTCGAGCTTGTCGACCTCTTCGACTTCCAGACCCACCCGGACGAAGCCCGCGTCGAGCTCTTCGGCCGACACCGACCACTCGGGAGTGGTGCGCTGCAGGATCTCGGTCAGCCAGGACTGCGCTACTCGCACTTGACGTTTCGCTCTCTCTTAAGACCGGATACCGAAGGGCAGGGTGAACCGCACGTCACCCTCGACGATGTCGCGCATGTCGGCGATGGTGGTCTGGAACTGCAGGGTGCGCTCCATGCCCATGCCGAACGCGAACCCGGAATACACCTCGGGGTCGATGCCGCTGGCGATGAGGACCTTCGGGTTGACCATGCCGCAGCCACCCCACTCGATCCAGCCCGCGCCGCCCTTCTTGTTCGGGAACCACACGTCGACCTCGGCCGACGGTTCGGTGAAGGGGAAGTAGTTGGGGCGCATACGAGTTCGGGTCTCGGGTCCGAACATGGCGCGCGCGAACGCGTCCAGGGTGCCGCGCAGGTGCGCCATGGTGAGACCCTTGTCGATCGCCAGACCCTCGACCTGGGAGAACACCGGGGTGTGGGTGGCATCGAGCTCGTCGGTGCGGAAGGTGCGCCCGGGGCACGCGATGTAGATCGGCACCTCGCGCGAGAGCATGGAGCGCACCTGCACCGGGGAGGTGTGGGTGCGCAGCACCTGGCGCGAACCCTCCGGGGCGATGTGGAAGGTGTCCTGCATGGTGCGTGCGGGGTGGTCGGGCAGGAAGTTCAGCGCGTCGAAGTTGAAGTGCTCGGTCTCCACCTCGGGACCCTCGGCGACCTCCCAGCCCATGCCGACGAAGAAGTCGGCGATCTGCTCGGAGATGACGGTGATGGGGTGGCGAGCGCCGACGGGCTGACGACGCGCGGGCAGCGTGACGTCGATCTTCTCGGAGATCAGCACTGCCTGGTCGCGCTCTTCCAGCAGCGCGGCACGGCGTGCCTCGAACGCGTCGGAGACCCGCTTGCGCGCGAGGTTGACCCGCTTACCGGCCTCGGCCTTCTCTTCCTTGGGCACACTGCCCAGCCCACGCTGCGCGAGCGCGATCGGCGACTTGCCGCCGATGTAGTCGGTCTTGGCAACCGCCAGCGCATCCAAGTCGCCCGCCGCCGCGAACGCCTTCTCGGCCTCGGCCGCCGCTGCTGCCAGCGCCTCCTCGGTCAACGAGGCGCTCGGTTCGACTCGGCTGGCGCCCTGCTCGACTCCACTGTTGTCGTCGGCCACGATTGTTCGACTCTCCCCTGGGGATCGGTTCGCGGGCGCGTCATTGCCATCCCGCATCGGTGCTGCGTAAATCCTATGGGATGGGGTTGGCGCGATTCATCCGGATTACTCGCGAGGGGATCAGCGCTGGTGGGCGAGGTCTTGATATGGACTGACCGGTCCAGGTCAGCGTGGTGATCGAAGGAGATCGGCGATCACGCCAGGAGCGACTATTGGTCGTACAGGGGCAGGCAGGCCGTGTCCAGCGACACCATCAGGGGCGCGAGCAGGCCGATCCGGTCGCCGTAGAGACCTTCGACCAGCTCGGCGTAACCACCAGCGACGGGACCGGCGAACAACGCCCACCGTCCGACCCGCGGATCTATGACGAGAAGAGCGCGCACGCCCGCTGCGGCGTACCAGCCGTTCTTGCCATTGATCTGGGCCGCCCGCTCAGACTTCGAGATCACTTCGACGGCGAGCTCGACGTCGCGCGGGTCGGCGAGCCAATCGTCGTCGGTGTCCCAAGTGTCCGGGAGGATGACCAGGTCGGGGGTGCAGTAGTCATCGGGATCATCGGGCATCGCGATCGAGGTGACCTCGTACGCGGCCAGCCCGTCGGGCATCGACGCCTCCAACTGCTGACGCAGTCGACGAATGGAACCCGCGTGCTTCCCACGCGGGGTCGGTGACATCACGAGCGCCCCTCCCAGAATCTCGACCCGCAGACCGGTCGCGCGCTCGATCTCCTCGGCGACCTCACGGAGGTTGCCGGGTCGAGGATGCATCGCGGGAAGGGTCATGCGGTCGCTCCATTCGTGCGGACTGCCGTGGTCAACGATACCGCGACCTGGCCGAGCCAGAGATCGACTGACTCAGCCCATCGACCTGGCGCCGCGACGTCACTCCGACAACGAACTCCCCCATCGGCCCCACGGACTGCACCCTACCGCGACGCTCCCGGCCGGGTGTTGTGTCCGAAATCGCCTGGTTCTCAGGGGAATCGGAAAAGTTTTTGGAATCGAGGGAACCGAATGGGGTCGGTGCGCGTCCAAATGAGCAAATACACCGGCGTGTTCGACTCGGGAACAGGATGACTCGATGGCTGAACAGACTTGCGATCCGGCGTCGCCGCAGGGGCGGCGTGGTCGGGTTACCGCTGCGGGGAGCGGACTTGCGTTGTGTGGGTTCGGGATTCGGCCGGTGGGTCGACGGCCGTTCGGGCGGGCGGTGGGGTTGTGCGCGCAGCGGCCTGAGCAGCAGGCGACTCCCGAGCCGGGGCAGCATCCGGACAGTGTCGGATGACGGGGGTCGGCGGTACCGACCGGATGTTTGTTCGGTTCCAGGCGGGGCTGCCCAATCGGAACGGTCGATTTCCCGGTGTGTTCGGATTGGTGAACGGGTTGTGGGCGGCGGGGTGTTTGAGTGCCGAGGAGGTGCGGTTTCGGCGGATCGGAAATGATTGGTTCAGTGAGCATTTGACGAATCCGAGCGATGTGGATCCGCGGGTGTACGACCGCGATCTACATCCGTACGCCGCGTCGTGGTTCAAGGAAAGCGCCGTGACGATGATCGAGCGGGTTGCGGGATATCTCGCGATTCTCGATGCGCACGGGGTCGCGTGGGAGCGGTTGGAATCGGCGGCGCCGGGGGAAATCATTTATGACGATGCCGAGCAGGTGGTTGTCGTGCCGTTCAGCGACAACCACCTGCTCCGAGAACCGGGCAGTGACTATTCCGCGGGCCGGGTGTGCCGGGGAAGGAATGCTGCCACCACTGCGGCGCAGGCGACCAACGCGGCGCCCACCCACACTGCGGGAACCAGTCCGTCCACGTAAGCCTGGGGATCGGTGTAGGAACCGTGCGAGGCGAAGACCGAGGCCAGGACGGCGATGCCCATGGCGACGCCCACCTCGCGGACGGTGCTGCTGATGCCCGAGGCCATGCCCTGGTCGGCGGGGGAAGCGCTGGCCATGACGATCGTGGATGACGGAGCGAAGGTGAGGCCCATGCCGATGCCGCCGAGGATGAACGGGGCGACGAACGCGAGGTAGGGAACGTCGGCGGTGGTGATCATCGCCATCCAAGCCAGGGAGATCGCCAGGCAGAGCTGGCCGAGGGCGATCAGGGTTCGGGCGCCGACGCGGTCGACGATCAGACCGGCCAGAGGGGCGGCGATCATCGGGACCAGTGTCCACGGCAAGGTGCGGATGCCGGATTCCAGCGGCGTGTATCCCTGGACGACCTGGAAGAACTGGGCGAGCAGGAAGATCGAGCCGAAGACGCCGGACGAGAAGCCGAAGGACACGATGAAGCTCAGGCTCAGCCCGCGAGAGCGGAACAGGCGCAGCGGGAGCATCGGGTCGACGACGCGGTTTTCCCAGGCGACGAACGCGACGAGCAGCGCCGCGCCACCGATCAGCGCAGTGAGCACCTGCGGGGCGGTCCATCCGTCTTCGGCGCCGTGAATGACACCCCACACCAAGGCGAGCACCCCGCCGGCCGAGAGCAGCACCCCGAGGTAGTCGAGTTTCCTTGCGACGCCGCGTGATTCGGTCAGCATGCGGGCGGCGAAGGGCAGCGCAAGCAGGCCGATGGGGACATTGAGCCAGAAGATCCACTGCCAGTTCAGACCGTCGACGACCGCGCCGCCCACCACCGGACCGAGCGCGACACCCAGGCCGGCGATGCCACCCCAGATGCCGATCGCGGCGCTGCGCATCTTCGCGGGAACCGCGGCGGCGAGCAGGGTGAGCGACAGCGGCATCACCGCCGCACCACCGGCGCCCTGCACAGCACGGGCCGCGATCAGCTGCCACGGTTCGGTAGCCAGCGCGCAGGCCGCGGAGGCGATGACGAACAGGCCGATCCCGGCCAGGAACACGCGGCGACGCCCGATCCGGTCACCCAGCGCTGATGCCGACAGCAGCAGCGCGGCGAAGGACAGCGTGTAAGCGTTGATGAACCATTGCAGGTCCGAAAGTGACGCTCCCAGTTCAGCTTTGATCACCGGCAGCGCGTTGGTGACCACGAGATTGTCCAGCGTCACCATGAACATCGGAATGCCGACGGCGGCGATCACAGCACCCAGCGGCTTGCTCTTCACGCCGTGGATCGGCGGTGTTTCGGCGGATTCGAGTGTTTGCGTCATGCCCAGCCCTAAGTTGTTATTGACTGATAACTACACCGCCCATCGTTATGCATCGACTGATAACATGTCAAGAGGAAAACGGAGCGAAAGGCAGCGACGCCCATGACGAGAACCCGGATGACCGCGTCAGAGCGCAGCGCACAGGTACTCGAAGCCGCGATCAGCGCATTCGCCGAAACCGGTTATGCCGCAACGAAAACCGACGAAATCGCCAGGCGTGCGGGGGTTTCGCAGCCCTATGTGATCCGGCTGTTCGGCACCAAACAGCAACTGTTCCTTGCCTGCCTGCTCGAGGTGTGCGCGCGCATCGAGCAGGTGTTCCGAGACGCGGAGATCGCCCCCGGCGCCGACCCCGCGGAAGCATTACGCGCTCTCGGCCGGGGCTACGACGTCTTCCTGGCCGAGCGTGAACTCCCCCTCGTCCTGTTGCACGGTGCCGCCGCCAGCGCGGATCCGGTCATCGGCGACCACATGCGGGAGCGGTTCGGGCGGATGTACCGTCTGATCGGCGAGCTCACCGGCGCCGACACCCTCGAATCACGCCGCTTCGTCGCCACCGGCATGCTGCTCACCATCATGACCGCGATGCAGGTCGCGGGCAGCGATGCGATCGAACTCCCCTGGGCCACCGAAATCCTCACCGATCTGCGCAGCGCCACCACAGGTGCGTGCTGAGCCCGCTGACCTACTTCGCGTGCTGGACGCGGGCGCTCGCGTAGAGGCAGATCGCCGCTGCAGCAGCGAGATTCAAGCTTTCGGCGCGGCCGTGGATGGGGATGCGGATGCGGTGATCGGCGCGGGCGGCGACGGCGGGGTCGAGGCCGTGAGCCTCGTTGCCGAAGAGCCAGGCGACGGGACCGCGCAGGATGTCGTCGGCCTCGTCGAGGTCGACTTCGCCGGTGGCGGCGGTCGCGAGGATCGTCACACCGGCGGCGGAGATCGCGTCGAGGGTCGCGGAGATGTCTCGACTGCGCGCGACCGGGACGTGGAACAGCGAGCCCGCACTGGCGCGCACGCATTTGCCGTTGTGCGGGTCGACGGTGTCGCCGGCAAGGACCACGCCGTCGGCGCCGACCGCGTCGGCCACCCGGATCAGTGTGCCCGCGTTGCCCGGTTCGGCGATTTCGACGGGGACGGCGAGCATGCGCGGACCGCGGTCGAGGATTTCGCCGAGGGGGACGTCGAGGGTCTCGCACACGGCGACCAGACCCGGTGCCGTCACGGTTTCGCCGAGGTGTTCGGCGGCGCGATCGGTGACCAGGGTGGTGCGGATGCCGTCGGCGGTCGCGCCGGCGATCAGCGCGTTATCCCGGCCCGCGGCGGCGAGCGAATAGAAGATCTCGCGCACGCGGCCGGTCTCCAGCGCGGCGGACACGGCGTTGGCGCCCTCGGCGAGGAAAAGGCCGGACTTGCGGCGCTGGGCCGCGCGCTGGAGCTTGACAGCGGAAACGACCCGCGGATTGCGCTCGGAGAGCGCGTCCACGGGTCGTTCCGACAGATCGCTGTGTGTTGTCAAGCTCAGGCAGCGGTGGCCGGGGCGTTGACGTCGGCAGGCAGCGCGGCCTTGGCGACAGCCACCAGGCCGGCGAAGGCCTCGGCGTCGGAGACTGCGAGCTCGGCGAGGATCTTGCGGTCCACCTCGACACCAGCGGCCTTGAGGCCCTGGATGAAGCGGTTGTAGGTGATGTCGTTCAGACGCGCGGCGGCGTTGATACGAGCAATCCACAGCTTGCGGAAGTCACCCTTGCGCGCCTTGCGGTCACGGTAGGCGTAGGTCAGCGAGTGGAGCTGCTGTTCCTTGGCCTTGCGGTACAGGCGCGAACGCTGGCCCCGGTAGCCCTTGGAGGCCTCGAGGATGGAACGGCGCTTCTTCTGAGCGTTGACGGCTCTTTTGACGCGTGCCACTTTGGTAGTCCTTGATCATCTGGGGGCGCGGCGGCGCCCGAATTCGGTAGTTGTCGGCGTCCGGTTATCCCGGCCGCGTAGTCGTCGGGTTGCGACGGTCTACATGCCTGAGATCAGGCGAGACCGAGCAGCCGCTTCACGCGGGGGACGTCGACGGAAGCGACGGACTCCGTGCCTTCCAGACGACGAGTCCGGCGAGAGGACTTGTGCTCCAGGAGGTGGCGACGGTTCGCCTGCTCGCGAAGCAGCTTGCCCCGGCCGGTCACCTTGAATCGCTTCTTGGCGCCGCTGTGGGTCTTGTTCTTCGGCATGGATTCCTCTATCTAGTCGTTGAAATCGTTTTACTGCGGGTCGGCCGGCGCAGCCTGCTCGGCAGGCGCGGCCTGCTCGACCGGTGCTGCCGTCTCGACCAGCGCGGCCGGTTCGGCACTCGCGGGACCGGTCGGCAGCGGCGCACGTGTCGCCGCGGGAGCCGAGGAGTCCTGCTGGGCCTTCACCCGCGTCTTCGCACCCTTGTGGGGAGCGAGGACCATGGTCATGTTGCGGCCGTCCTGCTTGGCCGAGGTCTCGACGAAGCCGAGTTCGGCCACGTCGGAGCCCAGACGCTGGAGCAACCGGAAGCCGAGTTCGGGACGCGACTGCTCACGACCGCGGAACATGATCGTGACCTTGACCTTGGACCCGGCTTCGAGGAAGCGAACAACGTTGCGCTTCTTGGTCTCGTAGTCGTGGTCGTCGATCTTCGGACGGAGCTTCTGCTCCTTGATCACGGTCTGGACCTGGTTCTTGCGGGACTCGCGCGCCTTCTGCGCGGTCTCGTACTTGAACTTGCCGTAGTCCATGATCTTGCAGACCGGCGGACGGGCATCGGGTGCTACCTCGACGAGGTCGAGGTCGGCTTCGAGCGCGACGCGTAGTGCATCTTCAACACGCACGATCCCAACCTGTTCGCCGCCGGGTCCGATGAGTCGAACCTCGGGAACACGGATGCGATCGTTGATGCGGGTCTCAGTGCTGATGGGGCCTCCTAGGTCAAGCGGTGTCGTCTTAACGACCGCACGCAATAACTGCAACCCCTGTTTCAACACGAAAGCCCCGCCGCGGATTTCTCCACTACGGGGCCCGATGTCGACCGATCGCCTACAACCGATGCCCTCACGAGCACGGTTGTCGACCCCCGCATGCCGAGGCGCACGGGAAACCCATCACAATGAACGGGTGACCGGGACCGTTTATCCGAACGATTGCTCGCCGGTAACGGTGGGAGTCGGGCTCCACTTATCTGCCCCACGGATGCATGACACATCCAGGGGCGGTCGTCAGCGAAAAGTCTAGCATGGCGTTGGGCTATCACCGAATCGGCCGGGTGCGAGCATCCGGAATCCGGCTCGCTATAGCCTGATCAGCATGACTGACGAGCTCGATCCTCCTGTGCGCGACCTGGCCGACATCCCCGCTGTCGAGGTGATCAGCCGGGCCGCGGTGATGCTGATGAGTTCGGCCGCGGAGAAGCTGGGCCTGGCCGAGGAGACCCCGAATTCGGGTGCGGGCGTCGATCTCGACGAGGCGCGCCGGGTGATCACCGCGCTGGCCGGACTGGTCACCGCATCGGTGGAGTACCTCGGGCCGCACGCCGGACCGATTCGCGAGGGACTGCAGGCGCTGCAGCGCGCGTTCCGCGAGGCGTCCTCGACCCCCGATGCGCCGGGCATGGGTCCGGGCGAGAAGTACACCGGCCCCGTGCACTGACCCCGTTCAGCGAAAAGATCCGCCGGCGCGTGTGCGTCGGCGGATCTTTTTGTGTGCTGCGAATGAACGTCGCGACTACCGACTACGGGGTCGGAGTCGGTCCGCCGGGGGTGACCGAGACGGCCGAGCCGGAGGAGATCATGTTGGCGAGTGCGGTGAACAGAGCCGCGCTTCCGGTATCCATTACAGGCGTTCCTTTCGAAGTTTCCGAGTCAGACGGTCGGCTTGGTCGGCTCGTAAGCCAACGACGACCCACCTGCGAGGAAACCGAGAATCTGGGCGATGAGCGCCGTGGTGGCTTCATCCATGAGGACGTTCCTTTCGAACTACACGACGATCGAGCCGTCGACAAACCGCTACTACCCGGTGGTCCGGGGACGGTGAGGCGAATGTTACCTACGGCTGTTTCACTTCGTGGAGGATTCGGGAAGTCCCTACCGCGATATCTGGAACGAAAGGTAGCCGGATTCAGCGCAGCGCGGCCGCCTTTCGGGACAACCGCTTGGCCGCCGCGGTGTCGGCCGGTGCCTTCTTCGTCGCGGGGGCGGCTTTCTTGGCTGCTTTCTTCGCGGCGGGCTTCTTCGGCGCGGGCGCGGCCAGGACTTCTTTGAGGAACTGGCCGGTGTAGCTGTCCGACACCGCGGCGATGTCCTCGGGGGTACCGGTGGCGACCACGGTGCCGCCGCCGGAGCCGCCCTCGGGGCCCATGTCGATGACCCAGTCGGCGGTCTTGATGACATCGAGGTTGTGCTCGATGACGATCACCGTGTTGCCCTTGTCGACCAGGCCGTTGATCACCTTGAGCAGCTTGCGAATGTCCTCGAAATGCAGGCCCGTGGTCGGCTCGTCGAGGATGTAGACCGTACGGCCCATGGAGCGTTTCTGCAGCTCGGCGGCCAGTTTCACACGCTGGGCCTCACCGCCGGACAGCGTCGGGGCGCTCTGCCCGAGCCGCACATAGCCGAGACCGACCTCGACGAGGGTCTTGAGGTAGCGGTGGATCGAGGTGACCGGCTCGAAGAAATCGGCGGCCTCGTCGATCGGCATGTCGAGGACTTCGGCGATGGTCTTGCCCTTGTAGTGCACCTCGAGGGTTTCCCGGTTGTAGCGGGCGCCGTGGCAGACCTCGCAGGGGACGTAGACGTCAGGGAGGAAGTTCATCTCGATCTTGAGCGTGCCGTCACCCGAGCAGGCCTCGCAGCGGCCGCCCTTGACGTTGAACGAGAACCGGCCCGGCTGATAGCCACGCACCTTGGCCTCGGTGGTCGAGGCGAACAGGGTGCGGATCTTGTCGAAGACGCCGGTGTAGGTGGCCGGGTTCGAGCGCGGGGTGCGACCGATCGGCGACTGGTCGACCTGGACCAGCTTGTCGAGGTTGTCGAGGCCGTTGATCCTGGTGTGCCGACCGGGCACCTGGCGGGCGCCGTTGAGCTTGTTCGCCAGGACGGTGGCCAGGATGTCGTTGACCAGGGTCGACTTGCCCGAACCCGAGACACCGGTGACCGCGGTGAGCACACCCAGCGGGAACGCCACGTCGACGTTCTGCAGATTGTGTTCGGTGGCACCGACGACGGTGAGCTTGCGCTTCTTGTCGATCGCGCGGCGCACCAGCGGCAGTTCGATCTGCTCGCGGCCGGAAAGGTAAGCGCCGGTGAGGGATTCGGGTTCTTTCAGCAGGTCGGCGTAGGTACCGCTGTGCACAACGCGACCACCGTGCTCGCCGGCGAGGGGGCCGATGTCGACCACCCAGTCCGAGGCGCGGATGGTGTCCTCGTCGTGTTCGACGACGATCAGGGTGTTGCCCAGCTTCTTCAAGCGCAGCAGCGTCTCGATGAGCCTGCGGTTGTCGCGCTGGTGCAGGCCGATCGACGGCTCGTCGAGAACATAGAGGACACCGACCAGACCCGAACCGATCTGGGTGGCCAGCCGGATGCGCTGGGCCTCACCACCGGACAGGGTCGCGGCAGCGCGCGAGAGCGTCAGGTATTCCAGGCCGACGTCGAGCAGGAAGCCGAGGCGTGCCTGGATCTCCTTGAGTACCTGCCCGGCGATCGCGGTCTCGCGCTCCCCCAGCGTGAGCGAGTTCAGGAAGTGCGCGCAGTCGCCGATGGACAGCTCGCTGACCTCGGCGATCGACTTGTCGGTGCCGTCCGAGGCCAGGGTGACGGCCAGGATTTCCGGGCGCAGGCGGGAGCCGTTGCAGACCGGGCACGCCACATCGCGCATGTACCCGTCGTAGTGCTCTTTCATCTGCTCGGACTCGGTGTTGTCCATGCGCCGCTGCAGGAACGGCATCACGCCTTCGAAATCGGCGTAATAGGAGCGCTTGCGGCCGTAGCGGTTGGTGTAGGACACGTGGACCTGGTCGGAGCTGCCTTCCAGCACCGCCTTGCGGGCCTTCGCGGGCAGCTCGCGCCACGGGGTGTCCATGGAGAAGCCGACCGCCGCGGCCAAGCCGGACAGCAACCGGTTGAAGTATTCCGCGGTCTGCCCGCGCGACCACGGGGCGATGGCGCCGTCGGCCAGGCTCAGGTCCGGGTCGGGTACCACCAGTTCCGGGTCGACTTCCTTGCGGATGCCGAGGCCCGTGCAGTCGGGGCAGGCGCCGTAGGGCGAGTTGAAGGAGAACGAGCGGGGCTCGAGGTCCTCGATGTCCAGGGGGTGGCCGTTGGGGCAGGCCAGGCGCTCGGAGAAGCGGCGCTCGCGGTCGTGGGCGTGTTCGTCGCGGTCGACGAAATCGAGCACGACGATGCCGTCGGCCAGGCGCAGCGCCGTTTCGATCGAGTCGGTGAGGCGCTGTTTGGAGGCAGCCTTGACCGAGAGCCGGTCTACGACCACCTCGACGTCGTGCTTCTCCTGCTTCTTCAGCTTCGGCGGATCGGTGAGCGGATACACCACGCCGTCGACCCGCACGCGCGAGTAACCCTGGGTCTTGAGCTGGTCGAACAGGTCGACGAACTCGCCCTTGCGGGTGCGCACCACCGGCGCGAGCACCTGGAACTTGAGACCGTCGTCCATGGCGAGCACCTGGTCGACGATCTGCTGCGGGCTCTGCTTCTCGATCAGCTCGTGACACACCGGGCAGTGCGGCGTACCCGCGCGGGCGTAGAGCAGGCGCAGGTAGTCGTAGACCTCGGTGATGGTGCCGACCGTGGACCGCGGGTTGCGGTTGGTCGACTTCTGGTCGATCGACACCGCGGGCGAAAGGCCCTCGATGAAGTCGACATCGGGCTTGTCCATCTGTCCGAGGAACTGTCGCGCGTAGGCCGACAGCGATTCGACGTAGCGGCGCTGCCCCTCGGCGAAGATCGTGTCGAACGCCAAGCTCGACTTCCCGGAACCGGACAGACCGGTGAACACGATCAGGCTGTCGCGCGGCAAATCCAGGTCTACACCTTTCAGGTTGTGTTCCCGAGCTCCGCGCACAGTGAGGCGTTCCGCCACCTGGTGAATCCCTTCTCCATCGTCATCCGCCGACCGGACATATTCCCCCGCTGACAATGCTAGGCGTGGGGTCCGACAGAAATCTTGGAGCGCTGGCGCGCTCGAGTTCGCGGCCCCTTGTGTCCCGCTGTTGCGGCACCGTTGCTTGCTCCTTCGTCGCCTCGCAACGGCGCCGCAACAGCGGGACGGCCGCGAACCGCCGCTGCGCGGCGGACCCTCCTCGAGGTCGGGTCGTTGTAGTCGAGTTTTCGTTCTACGCCCGCGATTTCACGTATGCGGATTATGTTTGACGGCAGGTGGGAATCGTTCGACATGATGAAGGAGCCGACGTGCTCGAGGTGTTCCTGGTCGATGACCACGAAATCGTCCGGCGCGGGCTGATCGACCTCCTGGAAGGTGATCCAGAACTCACTGTGATCGGTCAGGCAGGCGGTGTCGCCGAGGCGATGGTGCGCATTCGCGAGGCCCGCCCGGACGTCGCGGTCCTGGACGTGCGGTTACCCGACGGCAACGGCATCGAACTGTGCCGCAACCTCCTGGCCGAGTTCGACGACCTGCACTGCCTGATCCTGACCTCGTTCTCCGACGAGCACGCCATGCTCGACGCCATCCTGGCCGGTGCCAGCGGATATGTCGTGAAGAACATCGACGGAATGAAACTGGCCGACGCGATCAAACAGGTCGGCGCGGGCCATTCGCTGCTCGACACCCGCGCCGCCGACGCCCTGCGCGCCCGGCTGCGCCGCAGCGCCGAACCCTCCGGGCCGCTGGCCGGGCTCACCGACCAGGAACGTCGGCTGCTCGAACTGCTCGGCGAGGGCCTGACCAACCGGCAGATCGCCGCGCGCATGTTCCTCGCGGAAAAGACGGTCAAGAACTATGTGTCGCGCCTGCTGGCGAAACTGGGTGTCGAGCGTCGCACCCAGGCCGCCGTCCTGGCGACGAAACTGCGGGAGCCGTGAGGGCTCAGGAGGGAACGACGATGGTGAGGTCCCCGTCATAGCGGCGGTAGAGCAGGTTCCCTCGGCCGGTGTGGCTGTCGGTGAAGAACAGGTAGGGCAGCCCGGCGGTGCACAACGCATCGGAGGCCTCGTCCTCGGCGAAGACGGGAGCCGCGTCCTGCACCACCCGCACCGGCATCGCGCTCGCGGTCAGCGGCAGCTCGGCCGACGCACCCGGCGCGGTGGTGAGCCGCTGCCTGGCCAGGGCGACACCGTGCGGGTCGGCCCAGGTGACGATGGCGTCCTCGCCGCTGTCGGCGTCGGTGAACAGGTAGGCGTCGTAGTCCATCGCGTCAAGGACGGTGCTGGCTTCCAGCGGGGTGCCGGTCATCAGGGCACAGTCCTTGCGGCGGATGATCGGACGCGTCTCGGTGATCTGGGCCAGCGGACGACGGGCCGGATCCGGCCACGCGCCGCGCGCTTCCTTGCCTGCGCGACGGGCGAGCTGACGGTCGAGCCGCTCGGCGGCGAATGTCACCGCGAAACCGCCGGGGCCGGTGACCTGTACTCGGGTGAGGGTGTCGTTGGTACGAATGTTGGCCTGCACCAGGGTCGGTTCGTCGTAACCCTGCGGCGCGGTGACGCGCACCCTGGCCGGACTGTCGAGGTGATGCCTGCGCATGACGCGGGTGATAGCGCGAACAGCGCGGGTGACGTCCTGAGCCGGCACTTCGCCGCACGTGGTCACGGCGAGCTCGGGGTCCGCTGCGGTCGTCCAGTGCTGGGTGCTCGACAACGAATTCATCATGTGCCCCACTTCTCGATCCCATTTCCCGGTGCCCTATGCCACCACTACCGTCGGTGCGAGTGAAGGGCCGAAAGTCCCCTCATTGCGGACTAGACTCGGTTTCGACTCACACAGGGAGCTGCGACGACGGGATACTGCGATGGCGAATGACGGTCGGACCGACCGCAATTCGGCGGGTCGGACGGTCTCGGAGCAGCGGCTACGGACACTGCTGGGCGAAGTGGCGGATCGGGTCGAGGTCATGATCGGCTCGCACGATCGGATGGACGGCCTCGTCGAGGCCATGCTCACGGTGACCGCGGGCCTCGATCTCGACGAGACCCTGCACGCGATCGTGCGCACCGCGATGAATCTGGTCGACGCGCGCTACGGCGGCCTCGCCGTGCGCGGCCACGATCAGCAGGTCGCGCAGTTCATCGACGAGGGCATTCCCGAACACCTGCGGGAACGGATCAAGGAAGTACCGATCGGCCTCGGCGTGCTCGACCCGGTCTACGCGGAGAACGCGCCGCTGCGCCTGGACGACGTCACCGCCCATCCCGCCGCGGTCGGATTCCCCAAGGGCCATCCGCTGATGCGCACGTTTCTCGGTGTGCCGGTACGCATTCGGGACAAGGTCTTCGGCAGTCTCTATCTCACCGAGAAATCCAACGGCCAGCCCTTCACCGAAGAGGACGAGGTGCTGGTGCTGGCGCTGGCGGCCGCGGCGGGCATCGCGGTCGACAACGCCCAACTCTACGAACAGGCGCGCACCAGGCAGGCCTGGATCGAGGCGACCCGCGATATCGCGACGGAGTTCCTGGCGGGCACCGAATCCGATCGGGTCCTCGCCCATGTGGTCGATCACGCGCGCAAGTTGACCGGTTCGCATCAAGCGTTCCTGGCGTCGGTGCCCGTTCCCGACGAATTACCCGGCGAGATCGCCGAACTGGTGATCACGCAGTGGACCGGACCCGACGCCGGGCAGGATTGGCAGACGGTGCCGATCGCGGGCACCGCGATGGGCGAGGCGTTCACCAGACGGACGCCGCTGCGCTACGACGACGCCGCGAAGATCACCCTCGGCGTGGACTTCCCCGGCGCCGAATTACCCGGCGCCGGACCGGTTCTGGTGCTGCCGCTGTGTACTTCGGACGCGACGCTGGGCGTGCTGGTGACCGTGCGTCCACCGGGATTCGCCCCGTACACCGACGAAATGCTGGAACTGACAGCGGCGTTCTGCGACCAGGCCGCGCTGGCGGTGCGCTTGGCCGACGCGCAGCGGCGCATGCGCGAACTCGACCTCGTCGCCGACCGCGACCGGATCGCCCGCGACCTGCACGATCACGTGATCCAGCGCCTGTTCGCGATCGGCCTCACCGTGCAGGCGACCATGCCCAAAGCGGTGGTTCCCGAAGTGCGGCAACGGCTTTCGACGGTGATCATGGACCTACAGGAAGTGGTGCAGGAGATCCGCACCTCCATCTTCGATCTGCACGCCAGCGGCTCCGGGCACAGCGAAGGGCTGCAGCAGCGCCTCGAGGTGGCGATCCGGCGCCAGACCGCCGACATCGCCCTGCGCGCGACGATCCAGGTGTCGGGCCCGCTGTCGGTGCTCGATCCGCAACTGGCCGACCACGCCGAGGCGGTGGTGCGCGAAGCGGTGAGCAACGCGGTGCGCCACTCCGGGGCCGACACCGTCGCGATCGTGATCGAGGTGGCCGACGATCTGGTGATCACGGTGTCCGACAACGGGTGGGGCATCCCGAACCACGTCATCCGCAGCGGGCTGCGCAATCTCGAACAGCGCGCGCAGGAGGCGGGTGGACGCTTCGAGATCGGTCCGGCCAAGCGTCCCGATGCCGACGGCAACCATCCCGAGATGTCGGGCACGCAGCTGCGCTGGGCGGTGCCGCTCCCCCAGGACGCGCCGACGACCGGTGGGTTCGCCCTCGCAGGCGGACCCGAATCCGGCGAGGACTGACCTCAGGCCGTCCCGGCTGTCAGGCCTTGGCCAGGATCAGCGCGGCGTTATTGCCTCCCATGCAAGAAACAGGGTCAGGCCTTGGCCAGGATCAGCGCGGCGTTGTTGCCTCCCATGCCCATGGACAACTTCAGGGTCGGGCCGTCGAGCATCGGGGTAGGACCGTCGAGCAGGCGCGGATGCGCGGGGGCCACGATCGGCGCCGAGGCTGCGATGCCGTGCTCGTATGACAGCGCGATCGCGGCGACTTCGACTGCGGCACAGGCACCTTGACAGTGACCGGTGAGCGGTTTGAGCGCGGTGACAGCGGGGCGGTCGTCGAAGACGGTGCTGATCACATCACGTTCGGCGGCGTCACACTGTCGAGTGCCGGTCCCGTGCGCGTTGAAATACGCCACGTCGCCTGCTTCGAACCCGGCATTGGTCAGCGCCCGCTCCACGCAGGCGATGATCTGGGCGTGGGTGGGATCCATCGAGACGACATGGAAAGCGTCGTTGGTCATCGCGCCGCCGAGGACCCGCGCGTACGGCAGTTCGGCGGCATCGGTCAGCAGCATCGCGACCGACGCCTCGGCCATGGTGAAGCCGAGCGTGTCCGCCTGGAAGGGCCGACAGGCGGTGAACGGGTCGGCGTCGGCGACCGCGGCACCGAGGCCGACGAAGTGTTCGAGCATCTCCGGGGTGGCCGAGAGGTCGGTCGTGACGCACAACACATCATCGACCAGACCCGCGTCACGCCACATTTTCGCGGTCAGCAGGCCGACATTGCCCGAACTGCAGGCCGCCGACACGTTCATCGCGGGCCCGTGGAAATCGAACTCCTGCATCACCACCGAGATGGGCGTCGACGGCAGCATCCGCAGATAGTCGCGCGAGCGCCGATGGCCGTCGTCGCGAACGTAGAAATCTCGCCAATCGGCCACATCCCCCAAGGTGAACGCGTGGACGAGCCCGACGGTGCGACCCGCTCGCCGCCACCCCCGTGCCTGCGCGTCGGCGATCGCCTCGGTGGCCGCGGCATGCACGGCACGCCCGAACAGACCGGTTCCGTACGCCGGGTCACCGCCGTCCGGGATCCGCCCGACCCAGGCGTGTTCATCGCGTCCCGGCCCGTAACCGGGGTACAAACGGGCCGCCGGTTTGCCCCCCATCAGTCCCTGCCACAAAGATTCGCGGCCCCACCCGTAACCGGAGACGACACCTATCCCGGCGATCGACATAGAATCGAGGGGGTGGGCCATGCCGCCCGTGAGCACATCCGATGTCACATCGCTCCTTGCGGATATTCATGAAGGATCACCAGACTAGTCCGGTATGCCGATCGCAGACCAGGCCCAGATCGGGGGTTTTCGCAGTGGGAGAAGGACAGACCGACGCGGCGAGCGCCGAGCAGCTCGCGCAGCGCTACCGGTCGCTGGTCGAACACACTCCCGATGCCATCTGCGTGCACGAGTCCGGGACCATCGTCTACGTCAATCCGGCCATGGTGCGCCTGCTCGGCGCGCGTTCGGCCGAGGAACTGCTGGGCTTGTCGATCACCACCTTCGTGCACCCCGACTCCGTGGCGCCGATGCTCGAACGGATCGACCAGCTCATCGAGGAGGGCTCGGCCTCGCCGCCCACCGAGATGGATCTGGTCCGGGTCGACGGGCGCACGGTGCCGGTGCAGACCGTCTCGGTGCTGACGGTGTGGCAGGAGAAACTCGCGTTCCAGGTGGTGGTGCACGATCTCACCGCCCAGCGCGCCGCCGAGGCGTCCGCGCGCCAGGCCGAGGCGTATTTCACGACCGTGGTGTCACAGCTGGAAGAGGGGGTGCTCGTCGTCGATCGGCGTGGTCGCCTGGAATCGATCAACCCGGCGGGCAAACGGATCCTCGGCCTCGACGACACCGAGCAGGTGCTCGGGCGTCTCATCGACGATCTGCCGATGGCGATGGTCGACCGCGACGGGCAGCCGCTGCCACCCGGCGAGCATCCGATGGCGCACACGCTCGCGACCGGCAAAGCGATCACCCAGTTCGTGTTCGGTGTCGACCGCGCCGACGGGCAGCAGGTGTGGCTGTCCTGCAATTGCCGGCTGCTCAACCCCGGCAGCCCGGATTCGGCCGGAGTGTCGTCCTTCGCCGATATCACCGCGTTCCGGGCCAGCAAGCGCCAGCTCGAATACCAGGCCACCCACGACGCGCTGACCGGGCTGGCGAATCGCTCGCTGATCCTGTCGCAACTGTCCGCAGCGCTGGCCGACGAGGGCGGCACCCTGGTCACCACGGTGCTGTTCATCGACCTCGACGGGTTCAAGGCGATCAACGACACCCTCGGACACGCCATCGGCGACACCGTGCTGCAGATCGTCGCCCAGCGTTTGCAGCAGGCGCTGCGCAGCGAAGACCTGGTGGGGCGACTCGGTGGCGACGAGTTCCTGGTGCTGCTGGCCGGGCATCCGCAGCGCGCGGACTTGCCCGCGCTGGTGGAGCGGCTGCGGGTCACGATGTCGGAACCGATCATCGCCAGCGGTCACCGCCTGGAAGTGAGCGCCTCGGTGGGCATCACCGAACTCGGCCCGCACGAACATCGCACGCCCGAGGCCGTGCTGCACGACGCCGACCTGGCGATGTACCGCGACAAGCCGTCGAAGCATCGTGACCTCGGTCTCGGTCAGAATCGACGCTCGAACAACACCCACGCCTCCTGACAGACTGGTCGGCGTGATAGTCGAGCACGCGCTGTTGCCCGTACGCCCCGGTGCCGCAACAGCTTTCGAAGCAGCCTTCGCGCAGGCGTATCCGATCATCGCGGGAATGCCCGGCTTCGGCGGGTTGTCGTTGTCGCGGTGCGTCGAGCGGCCCGATGAGTATCTGCTGCTGGTGCGCTGGGAGCAGTTGGCCGACCACACGGTGGGATTCCGCGAGTCGCCGGAATATCAGCGCTGGCGTGCGCTGTTACACCACTTCTATGAGCCTTTCCCGGTGGTCGAACACTTCACCCCGGTTCTCGGCGACGAAGTCTTCCCGCTCGCGGCGACCCGGCCCGCGGCCACGTAGACTCGACAACCTTGTTCTCAACGCGGTGACAAAGGAGTCCTGTTTTGCCCGACCGCCCTGCCGACGCCTCCCCGGCCGCGCACAACCGCGAGATCGAACAGGAACAGAAGTACCTCTCGGTGCTCTACGACCGGCTCGACGGTATGCGCGACTACGCGCAGAACCGGCTCAAGACCGTGCTGCTCGAAGCCGACGGCACACCGCAGGCGCGCAGTGAGCGCGAGTCGTTCACCCAGCTCTACAGCGAGGACCTGTCCAAATACGACGCCGCTGAGCACGGCCTGTGCTTCGGCCGGATCGACCTCGACGGCACCGACGAACAGCCGCGCTACATCGGCAGGCTCGGCATCCTCGACGAGGACAACGACTACGAGCCGCTGCTGCTCGACTGGCGCGCACCGATGGCCCGGCCCTTCTACCTGGCCACCACCGCCAACCCCGAGGACGTCACCCGCCGCAGGCACATCCGCTCGCGCAACCGCGCGGTGACCGCGATCAACGACGAGTACCTCGACCTCGACACCGCCCGCCGCGACGGTGCGGTCGGCACCGACGACGGCGTCGGCGGCGAGAGCGCGCTGCTGGCGGCGCTCAATGCCGCCCGCACCGGGCACATGAACGACATCGTCGAGACGATCCAGAGCGAGCAGGACGCGATCATCCGCTCCGAGCACAAGAGCGTGCTCGTGGTGCAGGGCGGGCCGGGCACCGGCAAGACCGCGGTCGCGCTGCACCGCGCGGCGTTCCTGCTCTACACCTACCGTCAGCAGCTGGCCAAGGCCGGTGTGCTGATCATCGGACCGAACGCCACCTTCCTCGACTACATCGGTCAGGTGCTGCCCTCGCTCGGTGAGACCGGCGTGCTGCTGTCGACCATCGGCGACCTGTACCCGGGCGTGAAGGCGGTGCGCGAGGACTCGCTGCGCGCCGGCGAGATCAAGGGCTCCCTGGACATGCTCGAGGTGCTCAAGCAGGCGGTGCGCGACCGCCAGGTTGTGCCGTCCGAGCCGGTTCGGCTGGCTTTCGACGGCTATCCGGTGACCCTGGACCGCAAGATCGCCACCCGGGCGCGCGGCCGGGCCCGCTCCTCGCGACGCCCGCACAACCTGGCAAGGCCGATCTTCGCGTCGTCGGTGATCGACGCGCTGACCGATCAGCTCGCCGCGACCATGGGCTCGGACCTGTCCGGCGGCACGAGCCTGCTCAGCTCCGCCGACCTCACCGAGATCGGCGACGAGATGCGCGCCGACCCGCAGGTGCAGGCGGCGATCAGCGCGCTGTGGCCGGTGCTCTCGCCCCAGGACGTGCTCGCCGACCTGCTCGCCGACCCCGCCCGCCTCGACCGCGCCGGCAAGACCCTGAGCCCCGAGGACCGGGCCGAACTGGTGCGTTCCGATGACGGCACCTTCGGCGCGGCCGACGCCCCGCTGCTCGACGAGCTGGCCGAACTGCTCGGTGTCGACGACAGCGAGGAACGCGAACGCTCACGCCGCCGCTGGCGGGCCCAGATCGAGGAGGCCCAGGACGCCCTCGACATCCTCACCGGTTCCGCGCCGCAGGACATCGAGGACGAACTCGACCCCGAGATCCTGATGGCCTACGACCTGATCGACGCCTCCCAGCTGGCCCAGCGTCAGCAGTTCACCAACCGCCAGACCACCGCCGAACGCGCCGCGGGCGACCGCACCTGGACCTACGGGCACGTGATCGTCGATGAGGCACAGGAACTTTCGGAGATGGCCTGGCGAATGGTGATGCGGCGCATCCCTAATCGCTGGATCACCGTCGTCGGCGATGTGGCCCAGACCGGTGATCCGGCGGGCGCGTCGTCGTGGCAGCGGGTGCTGGAACCCTACGTGGCCAAACGCTGGAAGCTCACCGAGCTCACGGTGAACTACCGCACCCCCGCCGAGATCATGGCGGTCGCGGCCGACGTACTCGCCGCGATCGATCCCGAGACGTCGGTGCCGCGTTCGGTGCGCGAGACCGGCAATCCCCCACGCGCCTACCGCGTGTCGCCCGCCGCCGTTCTCGGCGAGGTCGCGCGGTTGCTCGAAGCCGAGAACGGTCCCGGCACCTCAGCGGTTCTCGCGCCCGCGGCCCTGGTACCCGAATTGTCCTCGCTGGCAGGCGAATCCGTGCAGGTGCTCACCGTCCACGACGCCAAGGGCCTCGAGTTCGACCGCGTGTACCTGGTGGAACCGCAGGCGATCCTGGACGAGTCCCCCCGCGGCCTCAACGACCTCTACGTCGCCCTGACCCGCGCGACCCAGCGCCTGTCGGTGGTGCACACCGAGGAGCTCCCCGAGGTGCTGTCCTCGCTGTCCTGAGACGCGAAGAAGGCCCCTGATCGGTGGTGATCAGGGGCCTTCGTCGATCTCGAACTAGCGCACCGTGTGCACGATCAGGACATCGGAACGGGACTTGCGGGCCACGTCCGAGGGGACGGAGCCGAGCAGGCGGCCGGTGAGGGTGTTGAGGCCTCGGTTACCGACGACGAGCAGGTCGGCGTCCACTTCCTTGACGAGGTCGAGCAGCGAATCGACCGGCTCGCCGACGATCGCGCGGTCGACGATGTTCTTCGCGCCGGCGGCGATGGCCTTCTCCCGGGCGACGAGCAGGATTTCGTTGGTCGGGGCCGAGCCACGGACCTGGTAGGCCTCGTCCTTGAGTACATCGGCGGCGGCGGCGACATCGCGGTCGTCGGTCGGGAAGTAGGCGCAGGCAAGCACGAGGGTTGCCTCCGCGGCCCCGGCGAGCGCCGCGGCCTTTTCCACTGCCACGTACGACGAATCCGAGCCATCAGTACCGACGACAATGGTCCGGTAGGCGGTCATCTCTCCTCCAACTTGGTCGGTGCCAGCACCGAACCACTCGGGAATCGAGCGTCAGCGCGGCAATTGGCTCGACCTTAACGCCAAATCCGGCCGATTTATCGAAAAATCGCAATAGATCACACCGGGAGTGTTGGCGCCCGCACTCGCTATCACGGTGGTCTTCGCGACAATCGAGAACATCTACCTGCGGCGACAAGATCGCAGGTCAAGGAAACTGTGGCCTATCACAACACAATCAACAATGCAGTGCGACTGGGACTTTGGTCACATCCGCCGCAGAATTCACCCCGCCCGCAGAATCCGTCCGCGCGATCACCGTGCGGTGGGGACCGCCTGCGCGGTGCGGGCATATTCCGTCGGTGACATCCCGATCTCGGCGGTGAATTCGCGGCTGAAATGCGCCTGGTCGAAATAACCGAGATCGGCGGCCAGTACCGCGAGATCGGGGCGACCGTGGGCGAGCAGGTCGGCCGCGTCCTGCAGCCGGAACCGGCACAGCACCCATTTCGGGCCTGCACCGACGTAGCGGCGGAACAGGCGTTGCAAGGTGCGGATCGGGATCGCGAAACGATCGGTCACCTGGTCCACCCTGGTCAGCTCCGGATCGTCGGCCATCGCGGTGACGATGCGCGTCACCAGTGCGTACTGCGGGTCGTCGGCGCGACCCCGGCCTGCGAAGAACTCTTCGACGACGTCGCGCCTTCGCTCGTCGGAAGGTTCGGCCAGCACCCGTTCGGCCAGTCCCTGCGCCTCGGGCAGCACCGCCGTCAGCGGGGCCGAGTCATCGCGCAGCGCACCGACATCCATACCGGTGAAGGCACCGAAACCGCCTGGAGTGAACCGGATTCCGAAGGTCTCGCCCTCTTGGGCGAGCTCGCGCACATATTTCGTCGTGCACACACCGTTGACGAACCCGCCGGTGCGGGTGGTGCTGCGTTCGAAGGTGACATTCACGCACGGAAACGACAGCACCTGCGCCGAATAGCTGGGCCGACCGCGCAGATCCCACCGCACCACCCAGTACCGGTCCGCGAACTCGGCCAGCGCGGGCCCGACCCCGAGCCTGGTCAGCGACCGGTGCCTGGCCTGCTCGCCCGGGTGCAGAATGCCTTTCACATCATCGAGTTCCGGCGCCGCCGTCATCGCCGGCCGATCTGTCGCGTTCTTACAAGACCGACCGTCCACGACCGCGCAGGATCGTAGTCATGACCAATACCGTTGCGCCCGTTCCGGAGGGCTACCACTCCATCACCTGTTTCCTGGCCGTGCCGGACGCCAACGCGGCCATCGACTTCTACACCGCGGTCTTCGACGCGAAGCTGCTCAGCCGAGCCGACCTGCCCGACGGTCAGACCGCGCACGCCGAACTGCTCATCGGCGATTCCACCCTGCAGCTCGGAATGCCCATCCCCGAAAACAACGTTCGCGCACCGCAGGACTGGGTGCACACCTCGGTGGTGCACTACTGCCCCGATGTGGACGCGGTGATCGCCCGCGCGCTCGAACTCGGTGCCCGCAGCGCCGAGGAGCCGCAGACCTTCGTCACCGGCGACCGCTTCGGCGTGGTGATCGACCCGTTCGGCCACCGCTGGGCGGTGATCACCCGCGTCGAGGACGTCTCCAGAGAGGAAGCCGACCGCCGCGTCGCCGTCTGGATGGCCGAGCAGGCTTAGCCACGCACGAGATTCGCTCACCGACCGCGCGACCCTCGCATCCGAGCAGCATGTCCGTGATCCGGCAGGTAGCTCGGGTGCGAGGCGGCTCAACTCCCATGACGAGGGCATGGTCAGGACAGCCCCGCGGCGTCCATGCCGCGCAGCTCCTTCTTCAGGTCGGCGATCTCGTCGCGTAATCGGCCCGCCAGCTCGAACTGCAGTTCGCGGGCCGCGTTCATCATCTGCGCGGTGAGTTCGGTGACCAGGGCCGCCAATTCGGCCCGTGGCATCGACTTCACGTCACGTTCGGCGTAGATGCCCGCGCTGGCCCGCCCCGGCTCACCTTGGGCGCGTCTGCCACGGCTGGCATTGCGGCCCGAACCGCCGACGGCCACCTCGTCCTCGGCCTCCGTGTACACCTGATCGAGGATGTCGGCGATCTTCTTGCGCAGTGGCTGCGGGTCGAGGCCGTGTTCGGTGTTGTAGGCGATCTGCTTGGCCCGGCGACGGTCGGTCTCCTCGATCGCGTGCTTCATCGAGTCGGTGATCTTGTCCGCGTACATGTGCACTTCACCGGACACGTTGCGCGCGGCGCGGCCGATGGTCTGGATGAGGCTGGTGCTCGATCGCAGGAAACCTTCCTTGTCGGCGTCGAGAATCGCGACCAGGGAGACCTCGGGCAGGTCGAGGCCCTCGCGCAGCAGGTTGATGCCGACCAGCACGTCGTATTCGCCCAGGCGCAACTGCCGGAGCAGTTCGACGCGGCGCAGCGTGTCGATCTCGGAGTGCAGGTACCGGACCTTCACGCCGAGGCCGAGCAGGTAGTCGGTGAGGTCCTCGGACATCTTCTTGGTGAGCGTGGTGACCAAGACCCGCTCGTTGCGCTCGGAGCGCTCCCGAATCTCGTGCACGAGGTCGTCGATCTGGCCCTTGGTGGGCTTGACCACGACTTTCGGATCGACCAGGCCGGTCGGGCGAATGACCTGCTCGACCACCTCACCGCCGACCTGACCCAGCTCGTAGTTGCCGGGCGTCGCCGACAGATACACCGCCTGACCGATCCGCCCGGCGAACTCTTCCCAGGTCAGTGGGCGGTTGTCGACGGCAGAGGGCAGCCGGAAGCCGAAATCGACAAGGTTGCGCTTGCGCGACATGTCACCTTCGAACATGCCGCCGATCTGCGGCACCGTGACGTGCGATTCGTCGATCACCAGCAGGAAATCGTCGGGGAAGTAGTCGAGCAGCGTGGCAGGCGCCGAACCGGCCGGACGCCCGTCGATGTGACGCGAATAGTTCTCG
This sequence comes from Nocardia sp. NPDC058658, assembly GCF_042716665.1. Taxonomy (NCBI): domain Bacteria; kingdom Bacillati; phylum Actinomycetota; class Actinomycetes; order Mycobacteriales; family Nocardiaceae; genus Nocardia; species Nocardia sp. NPDC058658. The sequence continues at coordinate 116,882 of NZ_JBHXRR010000010.1, read as the reverse complement.
ATGCCCGAGCAGAACCCGACCTGACGGATCATCTCCAGGTCGTATTCGGTGCGCATGCGCAACCGCTGCGCTTCCAGCAGCTTGCCCTGGCGCTCGAATTCCTCCAGCCGCGCGGCCAGCTCGGCTTCGATATCGGCGACCGCCCGCTCCATCCGCTCCGGCCCCGCCACATAGTGGGTGGCCGGGAAGATGCGGGCCGAATCGACCTGTCGCACAACATCACCGGTGAGTGGGTGCAGGTAGTACAGCGCCTCGATCTCGTCACCGAAGAACTCGATGCGGATCGCCAGCTCCTCGTAGGACGGGATGATCTCTACGGTGTCGCCGCGCACCCGGAACGAGCCACGGGTGAACGCCATGTCGTTGCGGGTGTACTGCACGTCGACGAGCAGCCGCAGCAACGCGTCGCGGTCGATCTCGCCGCCGACCTCGAGCTGCACCGACCGATCCAGGTACGACTGCGGAGTGCCGAGACCGTAGATGCACGACACCGACGCGACCACCACGACATCGCGACGCGAGAGCAGACTCGAGGTCGCCGAGTGCCGCAACCGCTCGACGTCGTCGTTGATCGAGCTGTCCTTCTCGATGTAGGTATCGGTCTGAGCGATGTAGGCCTCGGGTTGGTAGTAGTCGTAGTACGAGACGAAGTACTCGACCGCGTTGTTGGGCAACATCTCGCGCAGTTCGTTGGCCAACTGCGCGGCGAGGGTCTTGTTCGGGGCCATCACCAGCGTGGGCCGCTGCAGCTTCTCGATCAGCCACGCGGTGGTCGCGGACTTACCGGTACCGGTGGCGCCGAGCAGGACGACGTCCTTCTCCCCCGCGTTCACCCGGCGTTCGAGCTCGGCGATGGCCGCGGGCTGGTCGCCTGCGGGCGAATACTCGCTGACCACCTCGAATCGGGCGCCCGTACGCTCGATCGTGCCGACGGGCCGGTGTTCGGAATGGGCGAGCGGGTGCCCCCGGTCTTCGTACCCTTCCGTCGGGATCTCGGTCGCAAATGCCATGGATCCAGCTTAGGCGCGACCACTGACACATTCGGGTCCGGCGAAAGTCCTCGGGCGCGGACCCGGCCCACAGCCGGTAGATTCTGCCCTCATGACGCAGGCATCCACCGTGCACGTGCATCCACCCAAGGTCGAGTACTTCGACGTCGCGGCTCAGACGAACACCGACCCCAAGGGTTTCGTGCGGCCGGTGGAGATCTACCGCGAACAGCCGTGGGGGGTGTACATGGGGCGCCACTCCGATCACGTGAGCTTCCACTACCTGGAGTCGTGGATTCTGCCCGAGCTGTCCTTGCGGGCCTCGAAACTGCACTACAACCCCGGCATCGAGAAGTGGCAGGACGTCTATGTCGACGTCGGCGCGTTCACCTGGGAGTCGCCGACGCTGATCAAAGGGGTCGACCACTACCTGGACCTGCTCGTGCGCACCGGACGCGATGTCCGCCTCGTGGACGTCGACGAACTGATGGCCGCCCACTCGGCGGGCCTGCTCGATTCCGCGCACTGTCAGACCGCGATCGAGAACGCGACCGTCGCGGTCGACGGCATCGCCGCCAACGGCTACAACTTCGAGGACTGGCTGGCCACCCTCGGCATGACGCTGACCTGGCGCTGAAACGACGAACCGCCCGCACCCACGCGGGTACGGGCGGTTCGAACAGCTCGGATCAGCCGGCCGACAGGCTCGGGAACAGATCCGCGAGCCCGCCGCCGCACGACGCGCTGCCGGTGTTGCCCGCCTCGCCGACGGTGACCGTGATCGAGTCGCTGATCAGCAGCTGACGCGCCTCGAGCTTGTGCTGGCCCGCTGTGGTCGGCTTCCACGTGATGCTCACCGTGCCCGACAGCAGCGACGGCGACACCGGGCTGCCCGGGATGTCCTGGCCGTTGTCGGTGAACTTCACCGAGGTCAGTCGGTCGACCTCGACGCTCGCGGTCAGCTTGTAGCTACAACCGACCTTGTGGTCGGTTCCGGCCACGCCGAGATTGCCGACCCAGGCCGAGGCCTGCGGAGCGGCGAGCACGATGGTGGCGGCGACGGCGCCGAGTGCGGTGATGCCGAAGCCCGCACGGCCGAACTGACGGTGATGTGTTGTCATACGCGCTACAACTTCCCTGTGAATCGAGTCACCGTGTAGTGACTTCGCACAACTTACACAGGGCAGCACGGCGCGCGGACAGTTTCCGAAACATCAATGTTTAACAGATTGGTATCCGGTTCACGCGCGGGCGCGGGCCCACTCGGTGACCACGGGATAGACCGCGTCGAACCACGGTTCCTTCACCCCGTAGTAGGCCTCACCGGCCGCGTCGACGGCCAGATCCGCCGCGGCGATCTCGGCCCCACGCTTGACGGCCAGGTACTCCGCCCGGGCGCTGTCGGTGGCTCGCAACCAGTCCCGCAGGTCGAGCGCGAACCGCTGTCCCGGCGAATCCTGCACGCGCAGATGGATATTGGCCGGTCGGCCGGGATCGGCGTTGCCGTGCAGGCGTTTTCCCCACAGCGCGAGGTCGGTGCCGTCGGGGTCGCCCGGGGTCGGCTTCGGATTGTCGTGCGTCACTTGCTCAGCCAGGGGGAATCCGGCCGCCGTCAGCGCGTCGGCCAGCGATTCGGCGGTCGTCAGGTCGGCGACCGTCACCTGGATATCGATGATGTCCTTGGCGGGCAGGCCATGCACCGCGGTCGACCCGACGTGGTCGATGCGCACCGCCGACGCACCGCAGGCGAGATGCAGTCGCGCGATGATCCTGCGCGCCTGCACATCCCACTCCGGATCGGTGACGAGGCGGTACTCGGCGCGCGCGCGAATGCCCTCGCGCTGATTGCGTTCGAACGGCACCAGCCGCTGCTCCCACAGCCGACGAACCTGCTCCTGCACCTTTTCTGGCGCACCGTTGTTGTCCAGCCACACATCGGCGACCGCGCGACGCTGCTCGTCGGTGGCCTGCGCGGCGATCCGCACCCGTGCATCGGCCTCGGCCACCCCTCGGTGTTCGACGAGCCTGCGCAGCCGGGTCTCCTCTTCGGCGCCGACCACCACTACGAGCTGCATCAGCGGCGCCAGCCCGTTCTCCACCAGCAACGGAACATCCTGCACCACAACGGCATCCGCGGCGGCATCCCCGATCAACTCCGCGGTGCGGGCACCGACCAGCGGGTGGGTGATCGCGTTGAGCTTGCCCCGCGAGACATCGTCGGCGAAGGCGATCGCGGCCAGCGCGGGCCGGTCCAGGCTCCCGTCGGGGCTCAGGATTGCCTCGCCGAACTCCTCGACCAACGCGGCCAGCCCCGGCGTACCCGGCGCGACGACCTCGCGGGCGATCGCGTCGGAGTCGACGAGTACCGCTCCGAGCTCGACCAGTGTCCGCGCCACTGTGGACTTACCCGCTCCCATGCCTCCGGTGAGGCCGATCCGCAACATGGGCCCAGTCTCGCATCCCGGCCGCCGGGTCGGGGCACCTACCGCGACACGCCCACGCAGGCAAGGGCGGAAGGTCCCGAACCGGGCGCGTCGCGTGGACTAATCTTCGCCGAGGCGAGAGAGACCGCACGACCACCGGAGGATGATCATGGGTACCAGGAACCACCGCGCGGCTCGCCACCGCCTCGGCATGCCCGGCGGTGTGCACTGCATCGAATTCCCCGCTGTAGCAGCGACTTTGGCCGAATACCAGCGCTCCTGGTTCGCCACCCTGCTCTCCCCCGCCAGACACAGCTTCGCCGCGATGCGCAAACGGCCGAGCATGGCCGCCGCTTACTGGTCGCCCACCGCCGCTGCCGCGAACTGATCGGTTCGCCCGGCACCGTCGCGAGCTCATTGCGCACTCACTCTCGACCGGACGTTCGGCGCGCCGAGTCCAGGTCATGAACTGGTCAGCGCCCGGCGTCGCCCTGAGGTTCGCTACGTCGACGTGACTCAACGCGGCGGGCCCATCGCTGGCGCCCGACGTAGCCACCGCTATCGACATTCACCCGTCGTCGAACCCACCCTTTGTCCGAAAGCCGACGAAGGGCGGTCGTGTCCGCGAAAAGGTCGACGGCCCGAAAAGGCCGAAGGCCCCGGTCCGTGTGGACCAGGGCCTTCGGTACTGCAGTTGTCGATTCAGGCGTCAGCGCTGAATCAGGCGTTGCCGGAGAGCTTCTCCCGCAGAGCCGCGAGCTGGGCATCGCTGGCCAGCGAGCCGCCCGTGGTCTCGGCCGGACCGGAGGTGGACGCAGGAGCGGCGCCACCGGTCTCGGAGGAGTAGTTGCCCGCGACGGGACCACCAGCGGCGGCCTCGGCGGCAGCGTCGGCTGCCATCTTCTCCATCTGAGCAGTGTGCATCTTGTGGCGACGCTCGGCCTCGGCGTAACGGCCTTCCCACTCTTCACGCTGCTTGTCGAACCCGTCGAGCCACTCGTTGGTGTCGGGGTCGAAGCCTTCGGGGAAGATGTAGTTGCCCGCATCGTCGTAGCTGTCGGCCATGCCGTACTTCGACGGGTCGAACTCGGCGTTGTAGTCCTCGTTCGCCTGCTTCAGCGACAGCGAGATACGACGACGCTCGAGGTCGATGTCGATGACCTTGACCATGGCGTCGTCGCCGACGGCCACAACCTGGTCCGGGACCTCGACGTGGCGCTCGGCCAGCTCGGAGATGTGGACCAGGCCCTCGATGCCCTCTTCGACGCGCACGAAGGCACCGAAGGGAACCAGCTTGGTGACCTTGCCGGGCACGATCTGGCCGATGGCGTGAGTCCGGGCGAACTGACGCCACGGGTCTTCCTGGGTCGCCTTGAGCGACAGGGAGACGCGCTCGCGGTCCAGATCGACGTCGAGAACCTCGACGGTGACCTCGTTGCCGACCTCGACAACCTCGGACGGGTGGTCGATGTGCTTCCAGGACAGCTCGGAGACGTGCACCAGGCCGTCGACGCCGCCCAGGTCCACGAAGGCACCGAAGTTGACGATGGAGGACACGACGCCCTTGCGGACCTGGCCCTTCTGGAGCTGGTGCAGGAATTCGCTGCGGACCTCGGACTGGGTCTGCTCGAGCCAGGCGCGACGCGACAGGACCACGTTGTTGCGGTTCTTGTCGAGCTCGATGATCTTGGCCTCGATCTCCTTGCCGACGTACGGCTGGAGGTCGCGGACACGACGCATCTCGACGAGCGAGGCGGGCAGGAAGCCACGGAGGCCGATGTCGAGGATCAGGCCGCCCTTGACGACCTCGATGACGGTGCCCTTGACGGCCTCGTCCTTCTCCTTGAGCTCCTCGATCGTGCCCCACGCGCGCTCGTACTGCGCCCGCTTCTTGGACAGGATCAGGCGGCCTTCTTTGTCCTCCTTGGTGAGGACAAGAGCCTCGACCGCGTCGCCCACGGAAACGACCTCGTTGGGGTCGACGTCGTGCTTGATGGAGAGCTCGCGGGAGGGGATGACGCCTTCGGTCTTGTAACCGATGTCCAGCAGGACCTCGTCACGATCGACCTTGACGATGGTGCCTTCGACGATGTCGCCATCGTTGAAGTACTTGATCGTTGCGTCGATGGCGGCCAGGAAGTCCTCGGCGGAGCCAATATCGTTAATGGCTACCTGCGGCGAGGTGACGGTGGTGGGCATATGTGGGTTTGCTCCGGACGGATTGTGGTCGGTTGCGGACATTGGATCTTTCGGTACGCTGCGAATCACCGCGACGACGCGACGAAGGGATACCGGTAAAGTATCGCACGGACCGTCGCACTTGCCGCTGATCGAATTCAGCGTCCCTCTACAGCGTGCATCAGCGTACGCGACCGGCGCGGAGCCGGGCAAACCACCCCCCACCCCACGCCGATACCCTGTTGGCCGTGTCCGACGACGAACGCCACGCGCAGGCCAACGCGCTGCTGGGTACCTCAGCGACCACCCGAACCAAGATCGACTCGCGCGACAGCGAGCGGGCGAATCGGCGCTGGTGGGACGCCGACGCCGAGCAGTACCACCAGACCCATGCGGACTTCCTGGGTGTGGACTCCCCCGGTGGCGAGTTCGTGTGGTGCCCGGAGGGGCTGCACGAGGGTGACATGGGCTTCCTCGGCAACATCGTCGGCAAGAGCATTCTGGAAATCGGGTGCGGTTCGGCGCCGTGTTCGCGGTGGCTGGCCGGACACGGCGCGTTCCCGGTGGGGCTCGATGTGTCGATGGGGATGCTCGAGCGTGGGGTGGCCGCGATGGATCAGGGTGGACCGCGGGTCCCCTTGGTTCAGGCGGGGGCCGAGGCGTTGCCGTTCGCGGACGCGTCGTTCGACCTGGCCTGCTCGGCGTTCGGTGGGGTGCCGTTCGTCGCCGACTCGGCGTTGGTGATGCGCGAGGTGGCGCGAGTTCTGCGGCCCGGTGGGCGCTGGGTGTTCTCGGTGAACCATCCGATGCGCTGGATCTTCCCCGACGATCCGGGCGAGGCGGGCCTGACCGCCACGATCCCCTATTTCGACCGCACTCCTTATGTAGAGGTCGACGCCGACGGTGTGCCGACCTACGCCGAGCACCATCGCACGATCGGTGACCGGGTCCGCGAGATCGTCGGCGCAGGCCTGCACCTGGTCGACATCGTCGAACCGGATTGGCCCGAATGGCTCGACCGCGAATGGGGTCAGTGGTCGCCGCTGCGCGGGCGGATCTTCCCCGGCACCGCCATCTTCATCGCCGAGAAGCCGTAGAAGTCCGGCGCCTCAGAAGTCGGGCAGCGCCGCGAAGGACGGGTCGACGCGCACGTTCGGCACCGTGTCGGCGACCCAGCGGCGCGCTCTGGTCAGGGCGTGGTGCGGAAACGCGTCGTCGAAGCGGACGTCGTCGGACAGGAGAAAGGGCAATCGGCCGCGCAGTCCGGGAGCATAGGGATGCGGCGGGCACATCTCGTCGCGACGGAACCGCCGACCGATCGTGGTCTCCCGCGCGCCGGGCACCCCGGTTTCCGGGCAGATGATCTGGAACACCGCCGAACACCGGTCCTTGGGCACCACGATCGACGCCGCGAAAACGAGTTCGCCCCGCGGCCCCGGCAGTTGCGTCTTCTCCACCCGCAGCAACGCGGGCAACTGGTCGACCCACACCACGAATGCCTCGATCAGGCACCCGGTTCGCGCATGGTGCTCGGCCAGCCGCCTGCGCAGCCGTTTCAGGTCGTCCAGCCGCGCGGGCAGGTCGGGCCTGCCGCTGACATAGTTCAGCGCGACGACGTCACGAGTGGCCGGATTCCCCCAGGTCGTGTCGTCCAACTGTTGCATTCCAGGAATGTCGAACGAGATGGGCACCGGATCAATTTACCGGCGGTGTCGAGTTCGGTTGTCCCGCTGGGTGGTCCGGCGCGTCGGTCAGGCGGATACGCGCTCCTCGACCAGGTCGACGATCCACGATTGGTGACTCGTCACCATTGCGCGGCTGCGCGGGGTCGCCAGCACGGTGGCCAAGGCGGCGCGGAACGCCTCAGCGGTGGGGCGGTCGTCGAAATCGAGGTCGACGAGGACTCGTTCCGGTGCGCCGTCGACGCGACCGACACGGTAGGTGCGCACGCCGTTGTCGGCGCGGAACCGCTCGTACTGGTCGAAGGCGGACTTCCATTCGTCGTAGTCGCGAACGGTGTTGTCGATGTGCAGGGTTGTGGTCATGGTGGCCTCCGACGTCGTGCGATTGGGTACCTCGATCATCGGCCGGTCACGGGCATCACCGACATCCCTGATCCTGGGGGTTTTCCGCCGTAGGCTGGAGGCGTGCCGAGTACTGTGGCCGACCGGATCGGCCGTGTGTGCCAGACCGCGCACTCCGCCAAACGACTGCGCGAACTCGTCCTGGCCGAGATCCGGGCGACGATCCCGTTCACCGGTCACGTCTTCGCGCTCACCGACCCCGTCACCGCGGTCGCGACGGCCCCGCTCGCCGATGTGCCCGGCCTCGATTTCGGCCTCCTGCCGGACCTGATCCGCGCCCGCTACCTCACCCCACTGAATCGCTGGGACACGGTGCGCGGCACCGGCGCCCACTCCTTGCTGGTCGCCACCGAGGGCACACCGGACCGATCCCTGCTGTGGCGCACCGCGCAGCGCGATCTCGGCATCACCGACTCCGCCATCGTCACCTTCGCCGACCGCTACGGGTCCTGGGGATTTCTCGAACTGCTCCGCTATACCGAGTCCCCTTTCACCACAGGAGAACTCGATGCGCTCGGCACGCTGACGACCACCGTCACCGCGGGCCTGCGCCGTGCCGTCGGCGCCACCTTCGTCGAATCCGACGCGCAACTCCCCGCATTGGGCCCCGCAGTCGTCCTGCTCGACAACACCTTGCGTGTGCGGTCCCAGACCGCGGCCGCCGCGGACTCCCTACTGCGTCTCCTCCCCCCGGAGGAACCGATTCCCCCCGTCCCCGCCTCGGTCTACAACGTGGCCGCGACCCTCCTCGCCGCCGAGGCAGGTACCCCGCTCGGCCCCGCCACCTCCCGCATCCACCTGGGCGGCAACCGCTGGCTCACCGTGAAAGCCGACCGCCTCGGCCCTGACATCGCCGTAGCCCTCGAGCCGAGCACCGCCATCGAACGCCTCGATCTGTTCGCCCGAGCCCACGCCCTGTCCACCCGAGAATCCCAGGTCCTGACCCTGCTGGCGACCGGCCTCGACTCCCACGAACTGGCAGCCGAACTCTTCCTCTCCGAACACACGATCAACGACCACGTCAAAGCCATCCTCGCCAAGTCCGGCACCCGAACCCGCCAGCGCCTGCTGTCACGCGTCCTCGGGGTCGGCTAGTCCCGCTTGGGTTTTCGGCCCGCCTGTTCCAGAGCAAGGCGTAAGGCGTATTCGATTTGGGAGTTGACGCTGCGCAGGTCGTCGGCCGCCCACTTGGCGATTGCCTCGTGGACGGCCGGGTCGAGCCGCAGCAGGATCTTTTTGGGGTCCTTCTTCGGCTGGGTCATGGGGGCTCAGGAGTAGAGGGATCCGGTGTTGACGACCGGTTGGGTGGCGCGGTCGCCGCAGAGGACGACGAGGAGGTTGGAGACCATGTTGGCCTTGCGTTCCTCGTCGAGTTCGACGGTGCCCTGTTCGGCGAGGCGGTCGAGCGCCAGCGCGACCATGCCGACGGCGCCTTCGACGATCTGGGTGCGGGCGGCGACGACCTGGGCGGCCTGCTGGCGTACGAGCATGGCCTGGGCGATCTCGGGGGCGTAGGCGAGGTGGGTGATGCGGGCTTCGACGACCTCGATACCGGCGGTGAGGGTGCGTTCGCGCAGCTCGACGGTGAGTTCCTCGGCTACTTCGGCGCCGTCGCGCAGGCTGGTGCGCGAGTCGTCGTGGGCGTCGTAGGGGTGGGTGGTGGCGAGGTGGCGGACGGCGGCCTCGGACTGGGTGGCGACGTATTCCTCGTAGTCGTCGACGGCGAAGGCGGCTTTGAAGCTGTCGACGACCTTGTAGACGACGACGGCCGCGATCTCGACGGGGTTGCCGTCGGCGTCGTTGACCTTGAGCTTCTGGGTTTCGAAGTTGCGCACCCGCAGGGAGATGGACTTGCGATCGGCCAGGGGGACCACCGAGAAGAATCCGGGGTCGCTGACCGAGCCGATGTAGCGGCCGAAGAAGGTGACGACCTTGGCCTCGTTGGGGTTGACGATGGTCAACCCGGTGGCGAGCAAGAAGACGACCATGACCGCCACGAAGGCAGTGACCGCGCCGATCCAGGCCAGTGCGCCCCCGTCGTTCTTGGTGGCGGAAATGAATGCGAGGACGGCAGCGGCCCCCAACAGCAGGGTGGCCACCAGCCACCCCAGCAAGACGACGAATCCGTTGACGCGGAATGCGGACCGGAGCTCCATGACATCCTCCCGATATCTGAGTGATATCACCAAGATAGTAGATATCGGGAGGACGAGCAAGGGGCGTCAGGCGATGTTGCGGTTGGCCCGGAACATGTTGTGCGGGTCGTACTTCGCTTTCGCCGCCGCCAGCCAGCGGTAGGTGTCCGCGGAGTATCCGGCCGCGGTCTGGGCCGAGTCCGCCGCGCCGCCCGCGCCGTAGAGGAACGCGAGACTGTGCCCGATCATCCATGGGGACAGGGCTTCTCGCACCGCCGCCAGCCCCTCGGGCGCGGAGTCCCCCTCGCCGGGGCCGGTGATGACCCGCACGATGTAGTCGGCATCGCGATGGTCGATCGACGCCGGACCACCGTGCCGGAGGGCGCCGCCGAGGTGACGGATATCGACGACGGCGTCGACCTGGCCGCCCGGCGCCGTCAACGCGCGCAGCGCGGACAGACCCTCCGGCGTCAACTCCGAAAGTAGCGCGTTCGTCGCGGCATAGGCGTGCGGGAAGGGCGGATCACTGTGGATGGTGTGCGATTCGACGTAGGGCATCATGCGCAGGTCGTCGCGCAGCCGGGGCCCGATCTGCCGCAGCGGCGCGGCCCACCGCTCGCCTTCCTCCTGCGGCCCGTCGAAGGCGATCCGGATCGAGGCGACGTGGCGGCCACGCAAGGATTCCGGCATGGCATCGACGTCGGGGTAGGTCACCATCGCGATCGTGGAGGTCAGTTCGGTCGGCACGGTCGCGGTCCAGGCGCGCCACGTTTCGAGTGCCGCGTCGACCAGTGACGCATCGAAAACTAGCTGACCACCGTAGATTTCGGCGACCGGCACGAGATCGAGTTCGAGCCCGGTCACCACCCCGAAGTTGCCGCCGGAGCCCAGTACCGCCCCGAACAGTTCGTCCGCGGGGGTGAGGGTGCGCATTCTGCCGTCGGCGGTCACCAGGTCCAGCGACCGCACATGATCTGCGGCATAACCGAATTCACGCGCCAACAGCCCCAGCCCACCGCCGAGTACGTACCCGACCATCCCCACCGACGGCGACGACCCGTTCAACGGTGCCAGCCCGTACCGAGCGGCCGCCTCGACCAGCGCGCCGGCGCGAACCCCGGCACCGCTGCGGGCGGTGCGTGCCCGCGGGTCGATGGTGATGACATCCATCCGCTTGGTCGTGATGAGTACCCCACCGTCAGAAGCCACCGACAGACCGTGGCCCGTCGCCTGCACGGCCACCGGAAGGCCTTGTCGCGCTGCGTATTCCACCGCAGCACGCACGTCCTCGGCGTGCACAGCGCCGACCACCAGCGCGGGGGCGTGCGAATAGGCGGTCTGGAAGCCGGCGATCTCCTCGGCATAACCAGCGTCGTCAGGGCGGAACACGGGACCAGTGAAGGTTGCGGTATCGGTCATGCTTCGACTGTGCTCCGCGCCCTGAAATAAGTACAACAGATAGTTGTTCTAGTACCTATAATCAGTAGTTATGGAACTGCGGCAGCTGCGGTACTTCGTGACAGTGGTCGACGAAGGCGGCTTCACTCGCGCCGCCGAGCGCTTGCACCTCACCCAGCCGGGACTCAGCACCCAGATTCGACAGCTCGAACGCGAACTCGGACAACCCCTCCTCGACCGGGGAGCGCGGAGCGTGACACTCACGGAGATCGGCGCCGCCGTACTCACCCACGCGCGTGCCGCACTGGCCGCCACCGACCGGATCGGCCAGACGGTGCAGGAGTTCACGGGGTTGCTGCGCGGACAGGTTCGACTGGGCATGATCTCCGGGGCGGCGTCCGAGATCTTCGATGTCGCGGGGGTTCTCGCCGATTTCCACCACGATCATCCGCATGTCGGCATCAGCCTCACCGAGGACACCGCCGAACGCATGATCGCCGCACTCGAACACGACGAACTCGACATCGCACTGACCGGATTGACCGGCGCGCCACTGGGTTCCGGCATCGACCTACAGGTGATCCTGGAGACGCGGCTCGTCGCCGCTGTCGCGCGCCAGGCCCCGATCGACCCCGCGGGCACGATCACCTTGGCGGCACTGGCCGACCACCGCCTCATCTGCCTCACCCGAGGCACCGGCCTGCGCGGAATCTTCGAACGATCCTGCACCGCAGCGGGTTTCACACCGAACATCGCCTTCGAAGCCGCCGCTCCCCCACTGCTGCTCCAACTGGCAGCACGCGGTCTGGGAACCGCGATCGTGCCCGCCCTCACCCCCGCCGAAGCCGACGCCTTCGCCGTGCGAACCCTCGACATCGTCGACCCCACCATCCACGGCCGCCTTGCTCTCGCCTGGCGCACCGACCCCGCACCCAGCCCGGCCGCGAAGGTGCTGCTCGGCCAATTGCGCATCGCCTTCGGTAGTGGCGCGCACGGATGACCCGTGACTCGTCAGCGGTCTTGTCGCCGTGCCGCTGACGTCGACGCAGGCGTCAGCGCTACGCTTCGGTTAACCGATGAAGGAGAGCTCGACCAGGACGAGGAAGGGCGTGCGTGGTGGAGTCGACTACTGCTGCGAAACTGCAAGAGCTGCGGGCAAACCTGGCGGCGGCGCGGGAACCGGCGGGGGGTGCGGGGATCGCCAAGCGGGCGGCGAAAGGAATTCCCAGCCCGCGCGAACGCATCGAAATACTTCTCGACCACGGCAGTTTCACCGAGATCGGCGCGCTGGTGAAGCAACCGGGCGCGGCCGACGGACTCTACGGTGACGGCGTGGTCACCGGGCACGGCCGGATCGACGGGCGCCCGGTGGTGGTGATCGCCCACGACCAGACCGTGTTCGGCGGGTCGGTGGGTGAGATGTTCGGGCGCAAGGTCGCCATGGCGATGGATCTGGCGGCCGATATCGCGTGCCCGTTCGTGGCGATCAACGACTCCGGCGGCGCCAGGGTGCAGGACGCGGTCACCTCGCTGGCCTGGTACGCGGAGATGAGCAGGCGCCAGACCCGGCTGTCCGGGGTGGTGCCGCAGGTATCGATCATGTTGGGCAAATGCGCTGCGGGCGCGGTGTATTCGCCGATCAACACCGATGTGCTGATCGCGACCGAGTCGGCGTACATGTTCGTCACCGGTCCCGAGATCATCCGCGAGACCACCGGTGAGGAAGTGACCCTCGACGAGCTCGGCGGCGCGTTCAACCAGGCCCACAACGGCAACATCCACCACGTGGCGACCGACGAGAAGGCTGCGTTCGAGTGGGCGCGAACGTATTTGAGCTTCATGCCGTCGAACTGCTACGAGCGGGCACCGATGGTCAACCCCGGTCTGGAACCGGAGCTCACCGACTCCGATCGCGAACTCGATTCGCTCATCCCGGATTCCGACCGCATGGGTTACGACATGTACGAAGTCCTGATGCGGATCTTCGACGACGGCGAGTTCCACGAGATCGGCGACGGTGCCGCCCGCAATCTGATCACCGGTTTCGCGCGGGTCGACGGGCGCACTGTCGGGGTGGTCGCCAATCAGCCGCTGGTGGCCAGCGGTGCGATCGACGCGCGTGGGTCGGACAAGGCCGCCCATTTCATCCGGCTCTGCGACGCGTTCGACATTCCGCTGGTGTTCGTCGTCGACACCCCGGGCGTGCTGCCGGGGGTCGAGGAGGAGAAGATCGGCGTGATCAAGCGCGGTGGGCGGTTCTTCTACGCGGTGGTCGAGGCGACCGTGCCGATCGTCACCGTCGTGGTGCGCAAGGCCTACGGCGGCGGGTACGCGGTGATGGGGTGCAAGCAGCTCGGCGGCGATATCAACCTCGCCTGGCCCACCGCGCGGATCGCCGTGATGGGCGCCGAAGCCGCGATCGGCCTGACCCAGCGCAAGCAGCTCGCCGCCGTCCCCGAAGCCGAGCGGCCCGTGGTGCGGCAGCAGATGGTCGACTTCTACAACGCCGCCGTGGCCACCCCGTGGATCGCCGCCGAACGCGGCTACATCGACGCGGTGATCGAGCCGTCGACCACCCGCCTGGAAATCCGCAAAGCCCTGCGCCTGCTCGGCGGCAAACAGGTCGAGCAAGCCCCGCGCAAACACCGGCTCATGCCGTTGTAGGCCGCTCCCCGACGACAAGCGCGCACGCTTGCGCGTAACCACGGACCAGTGGGCGCTTGTCGTCGCGGCGCCAGGCCAGCGCGAGTTCACAGGGGCTGATGCCGGTCACCGGCCTGGTCACCACACTGTCGCGTGCTACCAGCGGCGCGTTGCCGGTGGCGAGCAGGACTACGCCGTCGCCGTTGACCAGCGCCTCGTAGGTTTCCTCGGTGCTCGACACTTCGGCGCCGATGATCGGTGGATGCCCGGCGCGCGCGTCGAGCGCGAGCCAGTAGTCACGTAACACTCCCGCCGACTTCGGCAGCGCGAGAAAGGGTTCGGCGAGCAGGTCGGCGAAGTCGATGCTCTCGCGCGCGGCGAGGCTGTGCGACTGCGGCAGCGCGACGAGCCGGGGTTCGCTCGCGACCACCAGCCAGTGGTAGCGGTCGCTGTCGATCAACGGCAGCCACACGTAGGCGACGTCGGTGGATCCCTCGGCCAGGCCCGCCGTCGGGTCGTCCCAACCGACCAGCCGCAGCACCGGTTTCGCGTGCGGAAACGCGGTGGTGAACCGGGAGCGCACGGCGGGCAGGATGCCACGGCCCGGGCTGGTGCTGATCCCGATCGCCAGGGCGGCTCCCTGGGTGGCCTTCGCCGACTCCACCGCCGCCTCGCCCATTTCCCAGGTCGCGAGCAGGCGCAGCGCGTGCGGCAGCAGGGCCGCACCGACCGGAGTGAGCGCGACGGAGCGGGAATCGCGAACGAAAAGCTCCGCGCCGAGCTGTGTTTCGAGTTTGCGGATCTGTTTGCTGAGGGCGGGCTGCGAGACGTACAGCGCATCGGCGGCGGCGGTGAAGCTCAGGTGGTCGGCCACCGCGACGAAGTACCGCAGGTCGCGTCCGTGCACATCCATAACCATTGGTTATCACAGCGGGTCTTGGACTTCCATCTGGACGCGACGGCAGGATCGAGGACGAAACATCAACGGACACAAGGAGAACCTGATGAGCGTCCCGCAGATCTGGCTGGTCACCGGTGCGAGCAGCGGCTTCGGCCGGGCCATCGCGCAGGCGGCGATCGACGCGGGCGACATCGTCGTCGCTGTCGCCCGCCGCACCGCCGCCCTCGACGATCTGGTCGCCGCGCACCCCGATCAGCTCGAGGCGATCGCCCTCGATGTCACCGACATCGCCCGCATCGACGAGGTCGTCGCCGATGTCGTGGCCCGCCACGGCCGCATCGACGTGCTGGTCAACAACGCGGGCCGCACCCATGTCGGCGCTGTCGAGGAGACCACCGAGGACGAACTGCGCGCACTGTTCGACCTGCACCTGTTCGGCCCCGCCGCGCTCACCCGCGCCGTGCTGCCACACATGCGCGAGCAGCGCGGCGGTGCGATCGTGCAGATGAGCAGCGTCGGCGGCCAACTGTCCTTCGCCGGATTCTCCGCCTACAGCGCGACGAAATTCGCGCTGGAAGGGTTGTCGGAGGCGCTGGCCGCCGAGGTGGCGCCGTTCGGGATCAAGGTGCTGATCGTCGAACCCGGCGCCTTCCGCACGGGCCTGTTCGGGCCAGGCGCGGCCGCGTTCAGCCCCGAATCCGATGTCTACGCCGACACCTCCGGCGCCACCCGCCGCATGGTCGAGGGCGGCGACGGCACCCAGCCCGGTGACCCGGCCAAGGCTGCCACCGCGATTCGCGCCGCCCTCGCCGCGGACAAGACGCCGCTGCGCCTGCCGCTCGGCTCCGACGCGGTCGATGCCGTTCTCGATCACCTCGACGCCGTTCGCGAGGACGTACTCACCTGGGAAAAGGTCTCGCGCGACACCACTTTCGACGAGAGCTGAGGCACCGATAGACGTGGGCCGGGTGCCGGCTCACGTCATCGGGTATCGGCCGGAACACCTTGTGTCACAGAAGCACTCGCCGTCGATCGCCGAGCGAATTCACGGACCAGCAGGTAGACCGGAAAGACGATGGGCGACAACAGAATCGTGCCGACCAGCACCGGCCCCATCAGCAACGGATGAATACCCCGCTCCCGGCTGTCGAGATAGATCCACCGCCCCAGGAACAGATCCCAGGCGATGATCTGCGCCCACAGCGCGGTCAGCACGGCGGGATCAGCGGCGGCATCGGTGATCGCGTCCAGCGACGGCGAGGTCACCAGGGACCAGATCGGTCCGAGAACCGGGATCGCCACGATGGCCCAGATCACCAAGGGCACCAACACAATCCACGGCGACGAAATGATGGTGCGGGTCCAGCGCCAGGTCGGCGCGAAGATCATCAACGCCCAGAACGGCACCGTGACAAAGAAGACCAGATCGAACAGCGTGCTCATGCGGTCACTACCTTTCGGGCACCGGTCGCGCTCGCAACCGAGATCAACACTCCGACAACAACTCCGGTGACGATCACCGCCGCGGCGGTCAGCGTCGCCTGATCGGGGTGGATCAACGGTTGACCTCGCAATGCCTGCCAGGTGACCAGCGCGAGGACTGCCGCGTAACCCGCCGACGCGGTGATGATCAACCCCAGCCGAACCCGCACCGACCGCAGCAGCGGAATCCGCGGTGCCAGCAAGACCAGCAGAGCGGCGAGCAACGGCAACAACTGCAGCGCGTGCATGCCGACGAAGTGCGGAATCCGCAGGTCACCGTCGGTGGTGCTCCACCCGGTCAGCGGCATACCGGGCGTGCCGTCGGATGCTCCGACAGTGTGGGCGCCGACGATCCCCTCGACGCCGGATTCCTGCTGTGGCATCAGATTTCCCAGTGCCAAGCCGACCAGCGTGATCGCGATGCCGAGACGGATCGACCACGTGATCGATGCGTCGCCGAGACGTGCGCGCATCAGGCCGATGCCGATCACCAGGGTTGCCAGGAACAGGATGACGATGCTGGATCCCATGATCACCCAGAGCACCCCGTCGAAGGTGGTGGTCGTGTTGTAGTGACTGCGCGTCCCGCGGATCACCTGCCCGAAGATGATCACCTGCTCGATCACCCCGGTCACCACGATCACCGTGGCCATCCGCGAAGCGAGCCGAGAGAGTTTGGGCCGCAACGACATCAACCAGGCCAGTGCCACGCTGTAGAGCACGAACGAGATCGCGAACTTGGTCGGCTTGAACCAGGCGGTCGACCCGGCGATCACCCGGTCGTCGACCAGCATCCCGATCACGCCGACCACCACGAGCACGGCGTTGACGGCGGCGAAATACATCAGCGGTCGATGGAGCGGGGCGTTGGGGCGGGGCAGCGAGGGGGCGGTCAGGACTGACATGAGAATCTCCCAGAGATAGATAGTTATACTATCCGTTATGGATAGCTAGACTATCCGCTATGGGAGGCGTAGGCAAGGGGTACGAACGAAATCGGAGGTAACAGTGCGGATCTCGGAGTTGAGCGAACGCAGCGGCATCGCGGTGGCGACCATCAAGTACTACCTGCGCGAGGGCCTGCTCCCCGCGGGCGTTCGCACCAGCCCCAACCAGGCCAGCTACGGCGAAGACCACCTGCGCCGATTGCGCCTGATCCGCGCGTTGATCGAGGTGGGCGGAATTCCGGTTGCCACCGTCTCCGATGTGCTCGACGCGATCGACTCCCCCGAGACCCCGCTGTTCCGCGTGCTCGGAGTGGCGCAGGACAGCGTGTCGCCCCCCGTGCCCGCCGTGCACGACGCCGAATGGGATCGCGCGCTCCAGGCCGTGCGCGCGGAGATGGACCGGCGCGGCTGGAGCCAGCACCACAGCCTCGAGGCCGTCGACAATCTCGCCAGTGTGGTCGCTCGGCTGGCACAACTGGGGTACGGGGACTGGGCCACCACCGCGATGCCGAGCTATTTCGACGGCGCGCGAGTGGTCGCGGAAAGCGACGTGTCGGCCGCGCTGTCGGCCGGTGACCGCGACGATATCGTCGACGCGGTCGTCGTGCTCACGGTCCTCGGCGACACCGCGCTGGCCATCATCCGCCGCATCGCCCAGGCGCAGGTTTCGATGGAACGGCTGAAACCCACCTCGTGAACGCGAAGACGGCCCCGCGATTCGCGAGGCCGTCTTGTCGTTGCCGAGATCTCAGAGCAGGCGCGAGAGGAAGGCCTGCGTCCGCTCGTGCTGTGGGTTCGCCAGCAGCTCACGCGGCGGACCCGACTCCACCACCACACCGGCGTCCATGAACACCAGCTCGTCGGCGACCTCGCGGGCGAAGCCCATCTCGTGCGTCACCACCAGCATCGTCATGCCCGAATCGGCCAGCTCCCGCATGACCGCGAGAACTTCACCGACCAGCTCGGGGTCCAGTGCCGAGGTCGGCTCGTCGAACAGCATCAGCTTGGGATCCATCGCCAGTGCTCGCGCGATGGCCACCCGCTGCTGCTGACCACCCGACAGTTGCGCCGGGTAGGCATTGCGCTTGGCCGACAGACCGACCCGCTCGAGGAGTTCCTCTGCCCGCGCGATCGCCTCGGACTTCGAGATCCCGCGCACCTGGATCGGCGCCTCGATCACGTTCTCCAGCGCCGTGCGGTGCGGGAACAGGTTGAAGTGCTGGAACACCATGCCGATATCGCGACGCTGCAGCGCGGCGTCGCGTTCGTGCATCTCGTAGAGCTTGCCGTTCTTCTCCCGGTAGCCGACGAGATCGCCGTCGACGTAGAGCCGACCGGCATTGACCTGCTCGAGGTGGTTGATGCAGCGCAGGAACGTCGACTTGCCCGAGCCCGACGGCCCGACCAGCGTGAGCACCTTGCCGCGGTTCACTTCCAGGGAGATGCCCTTGAGAACCTGCAGCGCCCCGAAGTTCTTGCACACCCGATCCGCCAGCACCATCGGCGGAACTGCGACTTCTGGTTCGGTCATTTCGCCTTCACCGCCGCCTGCGCCGTGGCCAGTTCCTGCAGCTGCTTGGCCGTCAGCTGCCGGGTGGCACCGCGCGAGTAATAGCGTTCCAAGTAGTACTGGCCGACCATGAGGATGCTGGTGATCGCCAGGTACCAGGTGGCACAGACGAGCAGCAGCGGGATCGGCTGGAAGTTCACGCCGTAGATGTCGCGCGCCCGGCCGAACAGGTCGGTGCTCAACGGAATCGCGGTGACCAGCGAGGTCGTCTTCAGCATGCCGATCAGCTCGTTGCCGGTGGGCGGGATGATCACCCGCATAGCCTGCGGCAACACGGTGCGACGCATGGTTTGCGTCCACGACATGCCCAGCGCCACCGACGCCTCACGCTGACCCTCACCGACGGAGTTGATGCCCGCGCGCACGATCTCGGCCATGTACGCGGCCTCGTTGAGACCCAGGCCGATCACCGCGAACAGGAACGCGGCCTGCATGTTCTGCACATCGAAGTGGAAGAACTGCGGACCGAACGGCACGCCGAGATCGATCTGCTTGTACAGCGATGGCACCAGGCCCCAGAAGACCAACTGCACATATACCGGGGTGCCGCGGAAGATCCACAGGTAGATCCACGCGGCTGTGCGCAACACCGGATTCGGCGACAGGCGCATCACGGCGAGCACCGTGCCGAGACCCACGGCGATCGCCATCGCGAGCACGGTGAGTTCCAGGGTGACGATCGCGCCCTGGGTGATGCGCTTGTCGAACAGGTACTTGCCGTAGGTGTCCCACTTGTAGGCGGGATTAGTGGCAGCGCCGTAGACGAACAATCCCACCAGGATCAGGATGATTGCCGCCGCGATCCAGCGGCCCGGCCTGCGCAGCGGGACCGCTTTGATCGGTTCGGGTTCGATGCCCGGTCCGGGCACCTCCACCGTGTCTTTGTTCTCTGTCACGTCAGCTCACTGCGCCGTTGATCACCGATGTCTTGATCTCGCCGTCCTGCACGCCCCACTTGGTGGTGATCTCGGTGTACTTACCGTTGCCGATCAGCTGCTGCAGGGAGTCGCGCAGCGCCGCCGCCATCGTCGAGTCCTTCTGCACGGCCCAGCCGTACGGTGCCGATTCGAACAGCGGACCGGCCGATTCGATCTTGCCTTCGCTCTGCTTGATCGCGTACGCGGTCACCGGCGAATCCGCCGACATGGCATCGACCTGACCGAGCACCAGCGCATTGGTCGCGGCGCTCTGCTCATCGAAGGCCTTCATATCGATGGCGGGCTTGCCGTCGGCCACACATTTGGCGCTCTTGGCGGGAATCTCTTCGGTGTGCTCGACCGTAGTGGCCTGTACGGCGACCTTCTTGCCGCACGCGTCATTAGGATCGATGGGTTTACCGGTTTGCTGGGCCCACTGGATACCCGCGCTGAAATAGGTCGTGAAATCGACCTGCTGTTCACGTTCGCACGAATCGGTGATCGACGACATACCGACGTCGTA
This sequence comes from Nocardia sp. NPDC058658, assembly GCF_042716665.1. Classification (NCBI taxonomy): domain Bacteria; kingdom Bacillati; phylum Actinomycetota; class Actinomycetes; order Mycobacteriales; family Nocardiaceae; genus Nocardia; species Nocardia sp. NPDC058658. Next base: position 96,692 of record NZ_JBHXRR010000010.1, on the reverse strand, counting down.
GGTGCCCGCCTCGATGGCGGGAATGATCTTCTCGAACGAGGATTCGACGTACTCGGTCTTCAGTCCGAGGTTGGCCGCCACAGCGTCGAGCAGGTCTACATCGAAGCCGACGATCTTGCCGCTGGGGTCCTTGTACTCGTTCGGCTGGTACGGCACGTTCACGCCGACGACCAGCTTGCCCGCCTGCTTGACCTTGTCGGGGACGGTCGCGGGGCGCGTGTCGGTGCTCCCCGGCGATACATCGCACGAGCCCGAGGACGCGGACCCACCCTCGGTGTTCTCGGCACAGCCGGTCAGTACCATCGCACCGCCGGCAACGGTACAGAGAAACAGCGCAGCACTGCGACCGAGCACAGTTCGAACAGACAAAGGAGCCTCCACATTTCACGTCGACGCCGGCCACGTGTCAGCGCCTGTTTGGCAATGTATGCGAACCGGACACAGCGTGGTGCGACAGTAACCGAAGATTAATCAGCCGATGTGAAAGGGGTCTGTTCACCTACGGTGCACGCGCGCCCGCACCTGCTCGGTGAATTCACTGGTCGAAGCCAGACCACCCAGATCGGCGGTAGCGATTCCGGCCGCCAGCGTGGCCGCCACCGCACGGGTAATACGGTCGGCGGCGTCGTGGAGGGAACGGTCGTTGTCGCGAACTGCCAACCAGCGCAACAACATTGCTGATGACAATTGCAGGGCGGCGGGATTGGCTCGATTGTGGCCTGCCAGGGTGGGCGCCGCGCCGTGTACGGCTTGGGCCATCGCGCGCGTGTCGGAGCAGTTGAGGGAGGCGGCCATGCCGAGGGAGCCGCTGAGTTCACCGGCCAGATCGGAGAGGATGTCGCCGAAGAGATTCTCGGTGACGATCACATCGAAGCCGCTCGCGTCGCGGACCAGGTGGGCGGCCATCGCGTCGACGTGTTCGTCGTCGACGGTCACGTCCGGATACTGCGCGGCCACTTCGTAACAGACATCACGGAACAGCCCGGTCGTCATGGGCAGAACGTTGGCCTTGTGCACGACGGTGACCCGCTTGCGCCGACCCTGCGCGAGCCGCAGCGCCTGGTGCGCGATCCGCTCGCAGGCCTTGCGGGTGATCACCGCGACCGCCATCGCCACGTCCTCGGTCGGGCGGAACTCCCCCGAACCGGCGAACATATTGCGGTCGGCGTAGAACCCCTCGCTGTTCTCCCGCACGATCACCAGGTCGATATCGGGCGCCATCGCGCGCACACCGGTGAACGCGGCCGCGGGACGGATGTTGGCGTAGAGCTCGAGGCGTTTGCGGATGACCCCACCCGGAGCCACCCGCATGTCCGACGGGTAGGAGGCGTTGTCGTGCGGGCCGAGGATCCAGGCGTCGAGGTCTTCGAGGGCGACCAGGGTCTGTTCCGGCAACGGGTTGCCGTAGGCGGCGATGGCGTCGTGGCCGATCAGCAGCGGTACCCAGTCCACCGGGTCGAGCCCGGCCGCGCCGATCGCCTCGTCGACCACCGCGCGGGTCGCGGCCACCACCTCGGGGCCGATGCCGTCGCCGTCGATCACTCCGAGCCGCAGACCCGCCGTCGTCGCATTCACCTCGCCATCTTCGCGCCTGCCCGGCCGAGGGTGGTCCAGCGGGCCGTTCTGACACGCGGCAGAGGCCGAATTTCACGTGGTTGTAGTGCGGATTCACGGCCTGGGCGGATACGGACAGTTTGTGTTTCCCGCGATCGGGGGAAGATAGGAGGATGCCGCGGCGTTACAGCCGAGGACACCGACAAGGAGAGGACGTCATGGCCACCCAGACGCTGACCCAGCAGAACTTCGACGAAGTCATCACCGGAAACGACGTGGTCCTCGTCGATTTCTGGGCTTCCTGGTGCGGACCGTGCAAGAGTTTCGCACCGACCTACGAGACCTCGTCGGACAAGCACCCCGACATCGTCTACGGCAAGGTCGACACCGAGGCCGAGCAGGGACTCGCCGCTGCCGCCAACATCCAGTCGATCCCGACCATCATGGCCTTCCGCGAGGGCGTGCTCGTGTTCGCCCAGCCGGGCGCGCTGCCGCCTGCCGCGCTCGAGGATCTGGTGACCCAGATCAAGGATCTCGACATGGACGAGGTGCGCAAGCAGATCGCCGAGCAGGCGTCTACGCCCGCCGAGTAGTTCTCACAGCTGTGAATGCAAAAGGGCCCGTTCACCTTTCGAGGTGAACGGGCCCACTGTGTTTCTGGCGGTGTCAGCCCGCGAGCAGGTTGACGCCGGCGATCATGGCGCGCACGGTCGATTCCGCGCTGCCCGCGGCGGTGGCCACGGCCCAGCCGCGCCTGCCGTTGAACTCGCACTGCACAAAAGTGGCGGTGCCGTCGGCGGTCGGGCGCTGGTGGAAGTGCAGGATCTCGAGGGGGTAGCCCTCGTCGTAGAGCGCCGAGGTCATCGCGGCGACCGGGCTGCCGGTGGCGATGACGGTGCGCAGGTGGTCGGCGAATTCCAGGGTGGCGGTGAAATCCGTTCCGGAACAGGACCATTCACGCAGGGTGATGGGTCCGTCGGCGCGGGTGTACCGGTCGAGGAACGCGGCGGGGTCGAGGTCGGTGAGCTCGGCACGCAGGCCCTTGGGGGCAGCGGCGAACAGGGCATGGTCCAGTGTCAGCGTCATTGCAGGTGAGGTCTTCCCGAAGAGGGTCTTCGTTGGCAGGGTGGGACCAGCAGAAAAAAGAATCAAGCAGCCCGCAGCGTAGGGGCTGGTCCGAATCAGACCCCGCTACGGCGGGTTACTACGAGAAGAATTCGCCGTGAAGCTACCTGCGCGGTCTGCGCAGCAGCGACCGCGAGGTCGCGGTCAGCGACGAGCAGCGCGGCACAGCGGGCGGGATTCGGCACGTGATCGAGGATAGGTCGATCGTCGCGAAACCGCAACCTCGTTCACCGCGCGGAGTGTCTACCCATGAGTATCATCCCCGCAGCTCAGGATCGGTAACGCGGGGCGCGGCCACGGCGATGGGGCATCCGTTAGTGACGGGTCATACTCTCGGCAGCGGCACGACCGAGGCGAGGGCGCGAGCCGATCCGTCGACGTCGAGTTGGACGCGCAGGCTGTCGGGTTGCGAACTCGTGCGCAGGACCACCTTGTCGCGCATCATCACCGGACCGACGTGTTCGACGATCGCCCGGTACGGCAGTCGGTGGCGATCCGGGTGCGCGGCGAGCGCTTCCTCGACGGCCTCCCAGTACACGGCGTTGTTGACGTGGCCGAGCCGGTCGACGTCGGTGACGCGCAGCGGGAACGGCACCGCTTCCACATCCGGGTCGTCGAGTTCGGTGAGCGCGGCCTTCCAGCGCAGCCGGTGTTCGGTGGTGCTGGCCAGCATCGGCGCCATGAACGCGTCACTCATCCGCGCCGGGCGGCCCGCGACCGGGTCGATATGGATCAGGAAGGTCGCCGCCTCGATATGGCCACCATTCTCCCCGCGCAACTGAATTCGCATGTCGCACCAGCGATTCGAGAGCGCGTCGGCCCAGCGACGTAACTGCACCCGGTCGCCGAACATGATCGGCTCGTACACATCGATCACCGTGCGTCGCACGATCCACGCCTGATGCTTGTCGCCGTCTTCGACGGCATCGAGATGATCGAACCCGATGTCCTGCAGATACCGCGCCACCGCGTCCAGGCGCAACCGATCGTCGCCGTCGGTGTCGCCGAGGCGCACCGGCCACGACTTCGCGAAGGCCTGCTCGATATCGAGGCAGTCGGGCAGCGGGGTCGCGATGACGGGTTCGGTCATTCGCCCGATGCTGCCACAGTTCGCCGTATCGGCCGGGATATCCCCGCGACCCCTGTCCCGGTCACAGACCGCGGCCCCGCCGATCCGGACGAGGGGCGAAGCCACCAGATCGGATGTCCGTGGCGAATCCCTTCGACCCGGCGCACCGCTGTGCGTGGACCAGCGTCTTTCGGATCACCACCCGGACTCGTTCCGGTCTCCGAGCCGCACACGAGTCCCCTTGCGCCCTAGCGTGAATGGCCTGGGGCCGAGTGGGATCGGTCCTGCGGGAGGAGATTTCGATGACCAGTATCTACGAGCAGATCGGTGGCGAAGCGGCCCTGGTGGCCGTTGTCGACGATCTGTACGAACGAATCATGGCCGACGAGGTGCTGCGGGGGTACTTCGCCGAGGTGGACAGCGACCGAATCATCAAGCAGCAGGTGGCGTTCTTCGCTGAGGCACTCGGGGGGCCTGCGGGGTATACGGGCAAGGCGATGCGGGCTGCGCATGCGGGGCTGGGGATTTCGCAGGACGACTTCGATCGGGTGGCGGGGCATCTGGTCGCGGCGTTGACGGCCGCCGGCGTGCCGGACGAGGTGGTCTGCGAGATCATCGGTGCGGTGGCGGCGTTGGCTGGCGAGATCGTGAGCGTGCGAAATGCCTGAGCGGCACGGGAATACAGCTGGTAGATAGCTGAGTGGTGCGGTAGTCCCACTTTTGACTACGAGCTATCTCTTGGCTAACATTGTGTGACCAAATCGTGAATCTCCCGCGAGTCGCCGCCCAGAACGGGCGAAGACACGGTAGCGTCGCGGCCGCTAGGCCAATTGTTACTGCGTGAAAGGAATTGTTCGACATGGCATTTGAAGTCACGGGGACCATCGGCGATCACTACAACGAAGCCGGTGGCGCGTCCAGCCCGCTGGGTGAGCCGACCTCCCCGGAGCAGGACGCCCCCAACGGCGGCAAGTTCCAGGAGTTCACCGGCGGCGTCATCTACTTCTCGCTCCCGACCGGCACCTGGACCGTCTACGGCGCCATCCGTCAGGCATGGGAAGCCGAGGGCGGCGCGGGTGGCCGTCTGGGCTACCCCACCTCCGACGAGCAGGACATCGAAGGCGGCAAGATCAGCCACTTCGAGAACGGCTCGATCAGCTACTCGATCGCCGACGATGCCGTCGCAGTGACGGTCAACGCGTAATCAGCGTTACCTGACACACGATGGGCACCAACCCTTCTCGGGATGGTGCCCATCGTGCTGTGTGGGTCGGCCGGAGTTAATCGAGCTCGATTGTTGCCAGGCTCAGTGGGCGGCGGCGTCCCAGCTGCGGCCGGTGCCGACGGAGACGGTGAGTGGGACCGAGAGTTCGATGGCGGCTGACATCTGTTCTCGGGCTAGGGCTTCGAGGGCTTCGCGTTCGCCGTCGACGACTTCGAAGACGAGTTCGTCGTGGATCTGCAGGAGCATGCGAGATTTCAGGCCCGCTTCGCGAATCGCGTTCTGCACGTTGATCATCGCGACCTTGATGATGTCGGCGGCGGTGCCCTGGATGGGGGCGTTGAGTGCCATGCGTTCAGCGGATTCGCGGCGCTGGCGGTTGCTGGAATCCAGGTCGGGCAGGTAGCGGCGGCGGCCGAACAGGGTTTGGGTGTAGCCGACCTTGCGGGCCTGGTCGACGACATCGGACAGGTAGTCGCGGATGCCGCCGAAGCGGTCGAAGTACACGTCCATCTGCTCTTTGGCCTCGGTGGTGCTGATCTTGAGCTGCGCGCTCAGGCCGTAGGAGCTCAGACCGTAGGCGAGGCCGTAGGACATGGCCTTGATGCGGCGGCGCAGCTCAGGGCTCACTTCCGCGATCGGAATGTCGAAGGCCTTGGACGCGACGAAGGTGTGCAGGTCCTCGCCGGAGTTGAACGCCTCGATCAGGCCCGCGTCGCCGGACAGGTGCGCCATGATGCGCATCTCGATCTGGCTGTAGTCGGCGGTCATGAGTTCGGCGAAGCCGGGGCCGACGACGAAGGTGTCGCGGATCTGGCGGCCGGTGTCGGTGCGGATCGGAATGTTCTGCAGGTTCGGCTCGGTCGAGGACAGGCGGCCGGTGGCGGCGATGGTCTGGTTGAACGTGGTGTGCACGCGGCCGTCGTCGGAGACCGACTTGAGCAGGCCGTCGACGGTCACCTTGAGCCGGGTCGCGTCGCGGTGGGCCAGGAGATGTTCCAGGAAGGCGTGGCCGGTCTTCTCGAACAGCGATTCCAGCGCGTCGGCGTCGGTGGTGTAGCCGGTCTTGGTGCGCTTGGTCTTCGGCATGTCGAGCTCGTCGAACAGCACCACCTGCAGCTGCTTGGGCGAGCCGAGATTGATCTGCTTGCCGATGACTTCGTAGGCGGAGTTCGCGGCCTCGGCGACGCGGTCGGCGAACTGCTGCTGCAGGTTTTCGAGCTGGGCGACGTCGACCGCGATGCCTGCTTCTTCGAGCTGACCGAGCACGCCGAGCAGCGGCAGCTCCATCTCGGTGAGCAGTGGGGTGGATTCGATGGCTTCGAGTTCGGTGTCGAGGGCGACGGCCAGGTCGGCGACCGCGCGGGCGCGCAGCATTTCCTCGCGGGCGATGTCGGCGGCGACAGTGTCCTCGTCGTCGAGCAGGGAGAGCTGGCCGGTGTCGCCGGTTTCGACGCGCAGTTCGCGCTTGAGGTAGCGCAGGGACAGGTCGTCGAGGTTGAAGCTGCGCTGGCCGGGGCGGACCAGGTAGGCCGACAGGGCGGTGTCGGTGGTGAGGCCGCCGAGGGTGAAGCCGCGCCCGCGCAGTGCGTGGGCGGCGGACTTGGCCTCGTGCAGGGCCTTGAGGACTTCGGGATCGGCCAGCCAGGCGGCCAGTGCTGTCTCGTCCTCGGGGGTGAGTGCGGTCAGGTCGATGTAGCCGCCCTCACCGTCAGCGGCGGCGATGGCGAGGGCGCGCGCGTCACCGTGCACCGGGGTGCCGGTTCCGACGATCGAAAGACCGTGGCGCTCACCGGCTTTGGCGTGCTCGGCCAGCCAGTCGGCGACCGCGCCCTGGTCGAGGGCGGCACCGCTGATCTCGAAACCCGATTCGGCTTCCGGTTCGGGTGAGCCGAGAGTGTCGAAGAGACGGTCGCGCAGCACCCGGAACTCGAGGTCGTCGAAGATCTGGTGGATCTTGTCGCGATCCCACGGCGCCTTGATCAGCTGATCGGGGGTGTAGGGCAGCGGCACCTCGCGCACCATCTCGGTGAGCTGACGATTCAGTACGACGCTGGACAGATTCGCCCGCAGCGAGTCGCCGACCTTGCCCTTCACCTGATCGACCCGGTCGACCAGGGTGGCGAGGTCACCGTATTCGCGGATCCACTTCGCGGCGGTCTTCTCCCCCACGCCGGGGATGCCGGGGAGATTGTCGCTCGGGTCGCCGCGCAAGGCCGCGTAGTCGGGATACTGCGCGGGGGTGAGGCCGTATTTGGTCTCCACCTCGGCGGGGGTGAAGCGGGTCAGATCCGAGACGCCCTTTTTGGGGTAGAGGACGGTGACGTCGTCGTTGACCAGCTGGATCGCGTCGCGGTCGCCGGTGACGATGAGGACCCGGTAGCCCTGGGCCATCGCCTGGGTGGTGAGGGTGGCGATCACATCGTCGGCCTCGTAGTTGTCGATGGCCATCACCGGGATGCCCATCGCGCCGAGCACGTCCTTGGTGAGTTCGACCTGCCCACGGAATTCGTCGGGGGTGGCGCTGCGGTTGGCCTTGTACTCCGGGTAGGCCTCGGTGCGGAAGGTCTTGCGCGAGACGTCGAACGCCGCGGCCACGTGGCTGGGCTTCTCGTCGCGCAGCAGGTTGATCAGCATCGAGGTGAACCCGTACACCGCGTTGGTGGTCTGACCCGTGACGGTCTTGAAGTTCTCCGCCGGTAGCGCGAAGAACGCGCGATAGGCGATCGAATGCCCGTCCAGGAGCAGCAGCGTAGGCCGCTCGCCGTCGGGAGCAGTGGTCGTTGTCGATGCCTGCGCAGTCGTCGGTGAACTCACCCGAATGAGTGTAGGGACACCCACCGACAGAGACGAACACCGCCATCACCGCACTCCACCCCAGCCTGTCCCGTCTTCCACAACTCCCAAAACCCAGCCACCCACCCGCGACCCATAGGGAGCGGCGGCCACGAAGTGGCCGGTCGCGGCCGGGTCGCCGGTTAGCCGCCGTTGCGATGCGGCGCAGCCGCCAGCAACGGTGGCTAACCGGCGGTGGCCCCTGGGGCCGCGACTCGAGCGCGCCAGCGCTCCAATAAACACAGCGTCAAACCTGCCTGGGACTACCGAACGCAGGTCACCCTCGCACCAGCGACTGCCAGCCGCATCGTCGAGGGGCCCACGCCGTCGGCATTTCAGTCGACGCCGAGATAAGCGGCCATCACCGCGGGATCGGTCAACAACGAAGCACCCGGACCGGACTTGGTGACCTCACCGGTTTCCAGGATGTAGGCACGATCGCTGCGGGTCAGCGCCTGCTGGGCGTTCTGCTCCACGAGCAGCACAGTCGTGCCCTGGCGGTTGATCTCGCTGATGATCCGGAAGATCTGCTGGATCACCATGGGCGCCAGGCCCATCGAGGGTTCGTCGAGCAGCAGCAGCTTCGGGCGGGCCATCAGGGCCCGGCCGATGGCGAGCATCTGCTGTTCGCCACCCGACATCGTGCCGCCGACCTGCTTGCGACGTTCGGCCAGTCGCGGGAACAGTTCGAAGACCCAGTCCAGGGTCTGCTGGTACTCGGACTTCTTCTCGAAAGGCCTGCCGTAGCAACCCATGTCGAGATTCTCCGCGACCGTCATACCGGGGAAGACACCGCGACCTTCTGGCGCCTGGATCAGACCCTCGACCACGCGGTCGTGCGCCTTCATCGAGCTGATGTCTTTGCCCTGGAACAGGATTCGGCCGGAGGTGAGCGGCAGCAGGCCCGACAGCGCCCGCATGGTGGTGGTCTTGCCCGCGCCGTTGGCACCGAGCAGGGTCACCAGTTCGCCCTGATCGACCGAGAGCGAAATGCCGTGCAGCGCTTCGATCCGGCCGTAGTTCACGACCATGTCCTGTACCTCGAGCAGCGGCGCCGCCTTCTCGACGACCACCTCACCCTTCGGCTTCTCGACCACGACGGTGGCGGGAATCGGCGGCGGGGTCGCCCCCTCTTCCGCAGCGGCCACCGATTCCTCGCGGACCTCTTCGATGGTGTCCGCGTCGGGCACACCGAGGTAGGCCGCGATCACGGCCGGGTCTTCGCGCACCTCGGCGGGCAGGCCGTCGGCGATCTTGCGCCCGAACTCGAGCACGACGATCCGGTCGGTCACGCCCATGACCAGGCGCATGTCGTGCTCGATGAGCAGCACGGTGTAGCCGTCGTCGCGGATCTTGCGGATCAGATCCATCAGCGCCGACTTCTCGCTGGGATTGAAACCAGCGGCCGGCTCATCGAGGCACAGCAGCTTGGGCTCGGTGGCCAGCGCACGCGCGATCTCGAGCCTGCGCTGATCGCCGTAGGACAGGTTGCGGGCCTTCTCCACCGCGCGCGGTGCGATGCCGACGAACTCGAGCAGCGCCATGCCGCGTTCGATGGCGTCCTTTTCCTCACGCTTGAACTTCGGCGTGCGGAAGATCGCGCCGGGCACCGAGGTGGTGTGGCGAGCGTCGGTGCCCACGACCACGTTCTCGAGCGCCGTCATCTCGCCGAACAGCCGCACGTTCTGGAACGTGCGCGCGATTCCCATCCGGGTGATCTCGTTGCGCTTGGTCTTGGCGAGGGGCTTGCCATCGAAGTGCACGCTGCCCGAGGTGGGCTTGTACACGCCGGTGATGGCGTTGAAGCAGGTGGTCTTGCCCGCGCCGTTGGGGCCGATCAGACCGAGGATCTCGCCGCGGCGGATCTCGAAACTGACCCCGTCGAGCGCGGTCAGACCACCGAACTTCATCGTCAGACCGTCGGTGCGCAGCAGTGGTTCGCCCACCGCGGTCTCGATCGCGCGATGCGGCGCGACCACCTCGGCGACCGTCTCGGCATCGGCGAGTTCGGGCATCACCGCGGTGACGTCGACCTCGCCCGTTGGCTCGACCTCCGGCGGCGGCTGGTAGCCGGCCTTCATGTCTTCGTTGTCGTACAGCGCGTCTCCCGCGCCCGGCCCCGTCATCGCCCTGCTCCGATCGATTCGGCCGCCGGCTTGCGCACGACCGCCTGGTACACCTGTCTGCCGTAGGCGAGCAGCTTCTGCCGCACCGGGAACAGACCCTGTGGCCGCAGAATCATCATCACCACGAGCGCGATGCCGAAGTAGAGGTACTTCAGGTCACCGAGGTTCTGCGCGCCGCCGGGACGGAACAGCAACACACTGCCGAACAGCAGCAGCCCGAAGATCACCGCGAGGATCGCCAACCCGACCACCGCCCGCCGGACCCACTCGCCCAACACGTCCTTCTTGAACCGCCACAGCAGCCACAGCCCGATCAGCAGCGCGATATCGAGCCCGAGCAGCAGATAGCCGGTCGACTCGCTCGACACCAACTGCACCGACTGCAACCGCATCGGCAGGTAGGCGATGAGGAACGCGCCAACGATCACGCCGAGCTTGTTGCCCGAACCACCGAGCACGACCGCGCACAGGAACAGCATCGACAAGATGATGTCGAACTGCTTGGGGTTCACATAGGTGACCTGACCGGCGTACATCGCACCCGAAAGACCACCCACCGAGGCGCCGATCACGAACGCCCACAGCTTGAACTTGAAGGTCGGCACGCCCATGATCTCGGCGGCGTCCTCGTCTTCGCGGATGGCGACCCAGGAGCGGCCGACCCGGCTGCGCTCCAGGTTGCCGATGATCAGCAGCACCACGATCACGAAGACCATGCCGAGCCAGAACCACCAGGTGCCGTTGCTCGCCCGCTCGAAGGGGTTCCAGCTGCTGTTGTCGCCGAGGTTGCCCGGGGAGAAGTACCCGCCGGGGTGCGCCTCGGACTCACCGACCTCGGGGTAGGCGATCTTGGACAGCCCAAGGCTGCCGTTGGTGAGATCGCCGAGGTTGTCGGCCATCAGGCGCACGATCTCGCCGAAGCCCAGCGTCACGATCGCCAGGTAGTCACCGCGCAGCCGCAGGGTCGGCGCGCCGAGGATCAAACCGGCCAGCGCCGTGAGCGCGACGGCGATCGGCAGGCAGGCCAGCCAGGCCCAGCCGGAGGTGAGCCACCCGTCGGCGTCGGTCTGGTTCCACGGACTGTTCGGGCTGGTCAGCAGGCCGACCGTGTAGGCGCCGACGGCGTAGAAGCCGACGTAACCGAGGTCGAGCAGACCGGCCTGGCCGACCACGACATTGAGGCCGATGGCGATCAGCGCGTACATCGCGAACTGCGCCATCACACCGCCGAAGCTCACCCCGGGGGTGTCGAGCAGCGGCGGCGGGAACAGCGGCAGCAGCGCCAGCACGGCGATGATCGGCACGCCGACCGCCCACTGGGCCGGACGCGAGAGCCCGTCCCACCAGACCCGGATCGCATCGCCCACACCACGCCGATCCTTCGGCGCGACCGGGGCTTTCGGAGTTTTCGTCATGTCTGTCATGCGCGTGCCCTCCCCAGGCTCTCGCCGAGGATGCCGGTCGGCCGGAACATCAGCACGGTCACCAGCAGCACGAACGCGACCACGTCACGCCATTCGGTGCCGAACAGGATCGACCCGTACTGCTCGGCCACACCGAGGATCAACCCGCCGAGCAGCGCGCCGCGCAGGTTGCCGATACCGCCGAGCACCGCGGCGCTGAACGCCTTGATGCCGAGGATGAAACCGCCGGAGAAGATGATGCCGGTGGGAATGTAGAGCGTGTACAGCATCGCGGCCGCACCGGCGAGCAGACCGCCGATGAGGAAGGTCAGCACGATGACCTTCTCCCGCGAGACACCCATCAGGGTGGCGGTGTCGGGGTCCTGGGCCACCGCGCGGATGGCACGCCCGAATTTGGTTCTGTTGATGACGATTTCGGTGGTCACCGCGAGCACGACGGCCGACGCGAAGATCACCAGCGCCACATTGGTCACCGAGGCGCCGAGGAAGGTGAACTGCACCTTCGGCTCCACGAGCCGGATGCCGGTCTGGGCGTTGGAGCCGCCGAGGCCGGGCTTGATCTTGGGCAGGATGTAGTGGACGAACTCCTGGATCACGAACGACATACCGATCGCGGTGATCAGGAAGGCCAGCGGCTTCGCACCGCGCCTGCGCAACGGCCGATAGGCGATCCGTTCCAGCCCCACCGCGGCGATGCCGGAGACCAGCATGCCGAACAGCATCGCCACGCCCAGATAGAGCACGGTCAGCAGGACACCCTGGGAATACACATTGCCGCTGGGCGCGAAGCCGAGCAGTTCCAGACCCACATAGGTGCCGAACATGCCGAGCATGAAGATTTCGGAGTGGGCGAAGTTGATCAGTCGCAGCACGCCGTAGACGAGCGTGTAGCCGACCGCCACCAAGGCGTAGATCGAGCCGTAGGTCAGACCGTCCACGGTCAATCGCCAGAACTGGTCGATCACCCCGGACACGTTGAAATCGATGGACCCCTCGGCCAACAGGGTCACACCGAGCGAAGCCGCTGATGTCATGGTTACTCTCGCGTCAGGAGCGACGGTGCACGTGGGATCACCACGCGCACCGTCGCACACGTCATCGGAACTACTTGACCTGGTACATCCAGATCTGGATGTTGGCCAACTCGCCGGTCTCGCCCCACTTGTACTGGCGGGCGACACCGGTTCCGCTGTAGTTGCGGACGTAGTCGACGAGATCGGCGCGGGTGACCTTACCCGAGTCGATTCCCTTCAGCAGGATGGTGGTCAGGTCGTAGCCCTCGACGGAGTAGACGCCGGGCGCCTGACCGTTGAGCGCCTTGTACTCGGCGGCGAACTTCTCCGGCGCCGGGCTGCACGGGCACGACAGCAGCGCGTCCTTGGACGACGAGCCTGCCTGGCGGACGAACTCGGGGTCGTTGCTGCCGTCGGCGGAAACGAAGGTGGCGGTCACGCCACCGGAACGCAGCTGCTGCACGAACGGTGCGGCCTCGGCGTAGTAACCGGCGTAGAAGATGGCGTCGGGCTTGGCCGCGTTCAGCGACGACACGGCGGCCGAGAAGTCCTTGTCACCTTCCTTGACGTTGGTCGCGCAGGAGGGATCGGCCGCGGCACCCGCGGCGGTGGTGAAGGCCTTCGCCAGGCCGGCACCGTAGTCGGTGTTGTCCTGCACGACGCAGAGCTTCTTGAAGCCCTTCTCGCCGGTCAGGTAGTTGGCGATGGCCGGGCCCTGCGAGTCGTCGTTGCCGAGCCCGCGGAAGAAGGTCTTCCAGCCGTTGGTCGTCAGCGTCGGGTTGGTGGCCGACGCGGTGAGCGTCGGCATGCCCGCCTCGGCGAGGATCTGGCCGGTCGCCTTGGTCTCACCCGAGAAGGTCGGGCCGATCAGGCCGACGATGTTGGGATCGGCGACGATCGAGGGCACCACCTGGCTGGCGATCTGCGGCTTGCCCTCGGTGTCGAACTGCTTGACCGACACCTGACAATCCGGGTTGGCCTTGTTGTGCTTGTCGAGCGCCAGCTTCACGCCCATGATGATGTTGATGCCGAGGGCGGCGTTACCGCCGGTCAGCGGGCCCGCCATGCCGAGGGTCACCGGCGCGCACTTGGCCTTACCGTCGCCTGCGGGGTCCGCGGCCGCACCGGCGTCGGTCGTCGCGACCGCCTTGCCCTGGGTATCGAGCTGAACCACCGGCTGGATGGAGAGATCGGTGCTGCCGCCACCGCCACCATCGGATGACTTGTCACTGCATCCGGACAACACCAACGACGCGGCAGCTCCGATTACCAGAACTCCTCGCGTCGACCGACTGCGCCATGTCGAACTGAGCACGTCTCACCTCTATGTCCTGTGCTCCCCGGGTTCACCGAGGGGGCCGACCACGTTCAGCCCGCAGAGAACATATCGCCGCTTTGTTAGATCCGCATCACATTCGGATCATGTCGGACGCTTCTTGTCCAGCAATAGTTAACGTTATTGTTTCGCTTACGTAAATATTTTCTGCTTCCGGCCCACCTGACAGTAAGAGCCGAAGCGCGTCACTGCGGGGTGAGGTTGTCCAGCACGACCTCGGCGACCGCCTTCATGGTCGTGCGGCGATCCATCGCGGTGCGCTGAATCCATTTGAACGCCTGCGGTTCCGAGAGTCCCTGGGTCTCCATGAGCACGCCCTTGGCCCGCTCGACCAGTTTGCGCGTCTCCAAACGATCCGACAGATTCGCGACTTCTGTTTCCAGCGCGGTGATTTCGTGAAAACGACTCGCCGCGAGCTCGATCGCGGGCACCAGATCGGACTTGGTGAACGGCTTCACCAGATAGGCCATCGCCCCCGCGTCGCGCGCTCGCTCGACGAGGTCGCGCTGACTGAACGCGGTCAGGATCACCACGGGCGCAACACGTTTCGACGCGATCTCGGCGGCGGCGTCGATGCCGTCGCGGCGCGGCATCTTCACGTCCATGATCACCAGATCGGGGCGAAGCTCCTCGGCGAGCTCGACGGCCTGCTGCCCGTCGCCCGCTTCACCGACGACGTCGTAGCCCTCTTCCTTGAGCATCTCGACCAGGTCCATGCGGATCAGGGCCTCGTCCTCGGCGACGACGACCCGCTTGGCCGCGGGCTGCGTGGCGCCGGCTGCATTCGTGCTCATAGGTTCGACCCCTCAGGATTGGAGATGCCTGTCGATCACACCACGACCGGCGTTGTAAAGAGTACCTTTCGCCTCCGCGCCGAGAATGCGCCTGCGATGAGATCGCGCACACCCTGCGCCGGATACTCCCCCGCGGAGCGCGGCCGGTGCCGCGCTCCGCCGTTGCGGTGCCGAGTGTGGGACTCGAACCCACACGTCCTTTCGGACAACGGTTTTTGAGACCGTCGCGTCTGCCAGTTCCGCCAACCCGGCGCACCGCGGTCACTATAGCGTCTCGGCGCGCCAGGAAGCGAACTGCCGGTCGAACCGGGTGCCCACCTGCTTCGTTGCACCCCGACATGGCGTCGCGACGGGCTGCGATCATGCGCGTGTCGCACGCCCGCCGACCGGCCCGACGGGACCCGAGGACATCGCGTGGTCGATGCCGCCGCCAGCAGTTATTACCGAATTGAATTATCACACCCGGAAAGAGTGATGACCGACACATATCACCACGAGGTTTCCAACCCTTATCTCGCGGGTATCACGGTCACACACAACAGATTTGAGCATCGTGATTGATGTACAGCATTCAACCGATAGGTGAATAAGTAGTACCGCGCTTGTGATGGTTACAATTCCGACCTACTCCGTGACAATCGACCCGATTACGGTGTCGGTATGCACGTGCTCTTCGTCTGCAACTCCAATGTCTGCCGCTCGGTGATCGCCGAACGGCTCACCCTGGCGTTCGCTGCGGAGAACGGTTTACCCGGCCTCACCGCGGAGAGCGCGGGTACAAGGGCCCTCGTCGGCTTTCCGCCCGAGCCACTGGCCGTGGAGACGATCAACGGCCTCGGCGGCGACACCACCGGTTTCAAGGCCCGAAAACTCAAGCCCGAGATGATCGATCGCGCCGACCTGGTGCTGACGATGACCGATTCCTTACGCGACCAAGTCGGCGAAATGGCCTTCGGCACCGCCCCGCGCACTTTCACCCTCGCCGAGGCGCATCGCATCGCCAAGGTCACCGGTGCGAAATCCATTGCCGCACTGCACCACGCGCGCAACAATCTGGCCTATGTCGGCCGGGAGAACATCGCCGACCCGATCGGCCTTTCGCCCGCCGCATTTCTCGAGGTCGGCGACCGCATCGCCGAATTGCTGTTTCCCGTGCTGGGCGCGCTGGCACCGCACGAGCAGACGAAACGCTCCGGCGACGGTGATCGCCCCGGACTGGTGATCGCGCCCGGCGGCGGTGCCCGTCCCCTGTCGGCCTTCCTCGCCGCCCAGCGCGGACGCTGAGCCGACGAGGCGCGGACGCCGAGCCGACGACGCGCGGACGCCGAGCCGACAGAGGTCAACGAAGGGCTGTTCGCCACGGCGCGTAGGGATTACACTTCGGCGCGGACGTGGGTGTTACCCCTGACAGGTTCGACACACGACGGGACTACAGACTTGCCGAAACGCATTTCGGATGTTTCGCTCCATGTGTACGTGACACCGGAGATCCTCGACCGCATCGTCGCCAGTGTCCGGACGGTCCTCGACGACCATGTCCACGACCGCGACGTCTACGCCTGGCGGTTCACCCTGCCGGTGGACGCGAGCGATCCGGTCCACCACGACCTCGAATCACAGTGGCGCAGTAGCTATCCCGGCATCGACCCGGACACCGAGAGCACCTACGAGATCGCGCTGAGTCTGGTCGGTGAGCCCGCCGATCTCACCGACGCCGACATCGCCGATCTCGAACACGGTCTCGCACTGGCCGTCTACGGCGCCGCCGGGCCGCAGCCGACCCACAGCGTGCCGTTCACGTTGCGCGCGCATCAGCGCACCGACGTCGTGGCACCGGAACTCAACCGCGGATTACGCTGACCGGCGAGCTCAGCGGGACGGGAAGTGCCGGATGACGCCTTCCTGCACGGTGGTGGCGATCAATTCGCCTGTGCGCGAATAGAACCGGCCCGTCGCCAGCCCCCGCGAGCCCGCCGCGACCGGTGACTCGGTGGCGTAGAGCACCCACTCGTCGAACCGGAACGGGCGATGGAACCAGATCGAGTGATTCACCGTCGCCGCGAGAATTCGGTCCAGCCCCCACGACAAACCGTGCGTGGTGATGATCGAATCGAGCACGGTCGTGTCGGAGGAGTAGCCCAGCGCGGCGGTGTGCAACAGCGGATCGTCGGACAGCGCGCCGTCGGTGCGCATCCAGACCCGGTTGTGGTTGAGCTTCTCGCCGGTGCCCTTGAGGATCCAGGACGGATCGTTGGTGTAGCGCATGTCGATCGGGTGCGGGGCCTTGATGAACATCTCCAGCTTGTCCTCGAAGCCGGCGAAGCTCTCCTCCACCCGGGGCAGGGTTTCGGGATCGGGCACGTCCGGGCCGTCGTGGGCGTGTTCGAGGCCCTTGCCGAAGTCCTGGAACGCGGCCAGCATGACGAACAGTTCCTGGCCGTCCTGGCTGGCCGTCACCGTTCGGTTGGCCAGCGAGCGACCGTCACGGTGGCGCTGCACGTGGTACTCGATCGGCTTCTTCACATCGCCGCCGCGCACGAAATGGGCGTTGACCGCGTGCAGCGGCCGCTCCCCCGCCGTGCGGCCGGCGGCGACGATCGCCTGTGAGACCAGCTGCCCGCCGAAGGTGCGGCTCCACACCTTCTCCGGGTGCTTGCCGAGGAAGGTGTCCTCGCCGATCGACTCGAGGTCGAGCAGGTCGAGCAACACCCGCAGATCGGGTGTCGGCTCGCCCTGGGTGGTTTCGAGTTCGATCGAGCTGTTCACTGCTAGTGGTCCTCTTCGCCGATGCGGTGCACGTGGATCAGGTTGGTGGAACCGACGGTACCCGGAGGGGAACCGGCGACGATGACCACCAGGTCACCCTTGCGATAACGCTCGAGCGAGAGCAGCGCCTGATCCACCTGGTGGATCATCGCGTCGGTGGTGTCCACCATCGGCACGATGAACGTCTCGGTGCCCCAGCTCAGCGTGAGCTGGCTGCGCACCTCCGGCATCGGGGTGAACGCCAGCAGCGGCAGCGGGGTGTGCAGACGCGCGAGGCGGCGCACGGTGTCACCGGACTGGGTGAACGCTACGAGGGCCTTGGCGTTGAGCCGCTCGCCGATGTCGCGGGCGGCGTAGGAGATCACGCCACGCTTGGTGCGCGGCACGTGGGTCAGGGGTGGCACCCGCGACGTTTCGGTCTCGACCGCGGTGACGATGCGGGCCATGGTGCGCACCGCGTCGATCGGCCAGGCACCGACCGAGGTCTCACCCGAGAGCATCACCGCGTCGGCGCCGTCGAGCACCGCGTTGGCGACGTCGGAGGCTTCGGCGCGGGTGGGCCGGGAGTTCTCGATCATCGACTCGAGCATCTGGGTGGCGACGATGACCGGCTTGGCGTTCTCGCGCGCCATCTGGATCGCGCGCTTCTGCACCAGCGGCACCTGTTCCAGGGGCAGCTCGACGCCGAGGTCACCACGCGCGACCATCACCGCGTCGAAAGCGAGCACGATCGCCTCGAGGTTGTCGATCGCCTCGGGCTTCTCGAGCTTGGCGATCACCGGAACGCGGCGGCCGACACGGTCCATGATGTCGTGCACGAGTTCGATGTCGGACGGCGAACGCACGAACGACAGCGCGATGAAGTCGACACCCAGTTCCAGGGCGAACTCCAGGTCGGCGATGTCCTTCTCGGACAGCGCGGGCACCGACACGTTCATGCCGGGCAGCGACAGGCCCTTGTTGTTGCTGACGGGGCCGCCCTCGGTGACCCGGCAGACCACGTCGTTGCCTTCGACGGCTTCGACCGTGAGGCCGACCTTGCCGTCGTCGACGAGCAGCCGGTCACCGGCCTTGGCGTCCTTGGCGAGCTCTTTGTAGGTGGTCGAGACGCGGTCGTGGGTGCCGTCGACCTCGTCGACAGTGATCCGCACCTGCTCGCCGTTGGCCCACACGGTCTTGCCGTCGGCGAAGCGGCCGAGGCGGATCTTGGGGCCCTGCAGGTCGGCGAGGATGCCGACCGCGCGGCCGGTCTCGTCGGAGGCCGCGCGGACCATCTTGTAGTTGTCGGCGTGGTCGGCGTGGTCGCCGTGGCTGAAGTTCAGCCGGGCCACATCCATGCCGCTTTCGACGAGCTCCCGAATACGATCCTGGGTGGCAGTGGCCGGCCCCAGGGTGCACACAATCTTCGTCCGTCGCATCACGCCCCCAGCCTAGTACTGGTCCGCCGCGCCGCGAATTTTACGGTCGACGGGCGAGGCGGCGTCGACCTGGCGGACCCGCGGATTTCGTGGTGATCGGGGCCGAGCGTTCCCGACGAGTTCCCCCGGCGTTCACGAAATCGGGTGTCACCGAACGGCTACGTGCCGGGAAAGTCTCGTTTCCAGACGAGTTTGGCCGAAGCCCAGGATCAGGCAGATCACCCAGTAATAGATCGCCGCGACGCCGTAGAGGGCGAAGAAGTCGAAGGTGGGTGCGGCCGCGAGCTGGGCGGTGCGCAGAAGCTCGGTGACCAGGATCGTCGAGGCCAGTGAAGTGTCCTTGACCAGCGAGATCAGCGTGTTCGACAGCGGCGGCACCGCGATCCGCGCGGCCTGCGGGAACACGATGTACCAGAGCGTCTGGACGTAGGTCATGCCCAGCGATTCCGCGGCCTCCCACTGCCCGTGCGCCACGCTCAGGATCGACGAACGCACCACCTCCGCGGCGTACCCACCGACATTGAGGCTGAACGCGATCACCGCCGCCGGAAACGGATCGATGACGATCCCGAACTGCGGCAGCGCGTAGAACACGATGAACAGCTGCACCAGCAGCGGGGTGCCGCGGATGATCGAGATGTAGAAGCGGGCGGGCACCGACAGCACCCGCCGCGACGACATCCTGGCCAGCGCGACACCCACCGCGATGGCGAGACCGATGACGAAGCTGACTGCCGTGAGCGGCAACGTCATCGTCACCGTGGCCTTCAGCATCGGCACCAGGTTGTGCCGGATCAGCTCCCAGGTAGCCGGATCCATCCGCTATTTGCTGACGTCGGTGCCGAAGTACTTCTCCGACAGCCGGGCCAGGGTGCCGTCGGCCTGCAGCTCGGCAAGTGCCTTGTCGACATCGGTGATGAGCGCGGTGTCGCCGGAACGCGCGGCGAAGGCCTGCTTGCTGGTCTCGCCGGTCTGCGCCGCGATCTTGATGCCGGTGTCACCGGTCTTCTTGGTGTACTCGCCGACCGCGAGGGTGTCGTTGACGGTGGCGTCGACCCGACCGGCCTTCAGCAGCTGCACCGCCTGCACGAACCCTTCCACCGCTTCGACTTTCGCGCCCGCGCCCGCGGCGACCTTGCTCCAGTTGCTGGTGGCCGACTGGGCGGTCGTCTTGCCCGCCAGGCTCGCCAGCGAGGTGATGGTGGTGTTGTCGGCCTTGGTGACGATCACACCCTCCGACGTCGTGTACGGCTGCGACAGCGCGTACTTGGCGGTGCGCTCGGGGTTCACGGTGACCTGGTTGGCGACCAGGTCGAAACGCTTGGACTCGAGACCGGCGAAGATCGAGTCCCACGGGGTCTGCACGAATTCGACCCGCTTGCCGAGCTTCTCGCCGACCGCCTGCGCGACCTCGACGTCGTAGCCGGTGAGCGTGCCGCCCTCCTGGTAGCTGAACGGCGCGTAGGTGCCCTCGGTGCCGACCTTCAACACGTTCGGGTCCGACGCCGACGAGCAGGCCGACAGACCCGTCGCGGCGACAACAGCGAGTACGGCGGCGGCAATGAATTTGCGCACGAACATCCCTTTCTCCGCTGCGCGTAGAGGGCACGCGCAGGCCCAGCGACGCTACGGCGCCGCGACAGACCGACACAGAGTATCGCTCACCGTGATCGCAATTGCCCCGGGGAAACGCGAAACGGGCACCCCGCGTGAGCAGAGCACCCGTTCATCGGCGGTGTAGCGGACCTCAGTCGCGCAGCGGGCGACCCTGCGCGTCGGGCACCTTGCCGGTGAGCATCATGATGCCGTCGATCAGCGGCCAGATGGCGCCGAGACCACAGGTCAGCCAGGTGACCGCGATCTGGGCGATGCCGAGACCGGTGTAGCCGAGGTAGAAACGGCCCACGCCGAAGCTGCCGAGGAAGATCTGCAGCAGACCGGCCATCAGCTTCTGCTTGTCCGAGAACGGCACGCCGTACATGTCCCGGCCGTAGGGCGCTTCCGGGTCGTTCGGGTTGTAGCCCTGCGGCATGGCACCGTACGGCGCGGCGCCGTAACCGGGCTGGGGCTGCTGGGCGTACGGGTCGGCGGGCTGGCCGTACTGCGGCTGCGGCGCACCGTACTGCGGCTGGCCGTAACCCGGCTGCGGCTGCTGGGCGTACGGGTCGGAGGGCTGACCGTAGGCAGGCTGGCCGTACTGCGGCTGCGCGCCACCGTCCTGGGGCTTGCTCAGGTCGGGCCCGTACTGGGGATTGGGGTTATAGGGGTCGGTCACTAAATGTCCTCCATCATTCGTGCGGGTACCCGTCGTGGCCCCCGGCCAGTGGTGATCGGCCGAACGGCGGTGCGCGCGCGACGATCACGCGCCATTGTTGCCGGTATCACCCGTCGCTGTCCTGTCGGGTACCACCGGCCATCTGTCAGGAATATCGCGACGGGCGCCCGCGGTGTTGCCGAGCGCCCGCCGATTCGTGCGAAAACGTCGTGGATCAGGACTTCTTCGCGCCCGATTTCGTCGGTTCCGCGGTGGAGTCGGCGTCGTCGGTGGAGTCCTCGCTGGTCACGGTCGTGGCATCGCTCGCGTCCTTGACATCGGCGTCGACGTTCGTCGAATCACCCTCGGCGACAACAGAATCCGATTTCTTCGTCACGTCGACGGCGTTGTCGGCCGCACCGGCGGCCCGCAGCTTCGCGAACTGCCACGGCCACGGACGCGGTTCGCCGTCGGGTTGCAGCTGGGCCGGTGTCTCGCGGCCCTTGGTCGCCAGTGCGAAGTAGGCCATGGCGCCGAGGAAGACGAGCGCGGCGGTGAACGAGTTGATCCTGATGCCGAGAATGTGGGTGGCTTCGTCGCTGCGCAGCAGTTCGACGAAGAACCGGCCGAAGCTGTAGCCGGCGACGTAGAGGGCGAACAGGCGCCCGTGGCCGATCTTGTAGCGCTTGTCGACCAGCACCAGCGCGATCACGATCAGGACGTTCCAGACGAGCTCGTAGAGGAACGTCGGCTGCACGACCTCGAGCACTCGCCCGGTCGACACCCCGTTCATCATGTCGCGCGCGCCGGTCTCCGTGTCGAACCGCTCGTAGATCTCCAGACCCCACGGCAGGTCGGTGGCGCGCCCGTAGAGCTCCTGATTGAAGTAGTTGCCGAGCCGGCCGATGGCCTGGGCCAGCAGCACCGCCGGGGCGACGGCGTCACCGAGCGCGGGCAGCGGGATCTTGTACATCCGGCAGCCGATCCAGGCACCGATGGCACCGAAGAACACCGCACCCCAGATGCCGAGGCCGCCCTGCCAGATGTAGAGGGCCTCGACGGGATGCATGCCCGGCCCGAAGTACTTCTGCCAGTCGGTGGCGACGTGATAGATCCGCCCGCCCACCAGACCGAACGGCACCGCGAACATCGCGACATCGAGCACCGCCCCCGGCTGCCCACCGCGCTCGCGCCACCGCCGTTCACCCCACCAGATGGCGACGACGATGCCGAGAATGATGAACAACGCGTACGCCCGCAGCGGGAAGGGTCCGAGTTGCCAGACCCCCTGGGGCGGACTCGGAATATAGGCCAGGACTGAGTTCACGGCCACCAGGCTAGTGGAGAGTTCGACAGACCGGCGACCGTGACCCGGGATGGTCGTGGTCGCCGCTGCATGGTCGTCGGCTACCACGTGACGGCGGGATCGGCCCGCACCTGAACTCGGCCAGTGAGACTTGTTGCAGCTGCTGCCCCGAATTCAGCTTTGCATAAGATTCCTTTGCAGATCGAATACAAGCATCACATGGTAGCCCGGGAGTGTCGCAAGCTTGGCGAATATACCGCGAGACAGCGCTTCTTCCCTCTTCTGGTTGTTGTCGATATCCCGCACCGTCAAGATGGTCGAATACTCCTCGAACGGCAGTCCGGGCTCACTGTCGTAGTCATGAGTGGGCTCAATATCTATGAACGCCGAGTCCAGCGTTGCAGCATAAGGGAATTCCGGCTTGCCAGTACTCGTAAGGGAACTCCCCGTGGCCTTGTTTATATCGCTGACGATGTCCGACAGTGACCGGTTCGCTCGTATGAATATCTGATGAGATGCACTCACAAGCATCCTCCTACGGCCATAGAATCTCCCAGCCATCGCCAACTATTCGAATGTTCGTCATCTTATCAGGGTACGCGCCCAAGAATCGCGCGAGTCCTCGTTGCGCCTCATCCTGCGTTAAGCCCGAACCGCGGCCGTCGATAATTGCATTGTCCGCCTGCCCGCGTGCCGACTTCAGTGCGTTCTTAACCGTCACGTTCGACGCCCCCGGTTCCAAGCTCTTGAACTCCGTTGGTACGCCGTTGACCAGGGCATCGGGCGTTCTCTCCGCGCCCCTCGGTATCGCGGTAACGTTCTTACCCTCGCTCGCAAGGAGCTCCGCTATTCTCCGCTCGGCCGCATTAAAGGCACTCGCGCTTTCGTCGATTGTTCCCTGAACTACGGCAGTATCGCGATCCTTACTAGAGTCGAAGTCATCGAGCAGGATCGGCAGATCGACAATTTTGGAGATACCAGTGGTATTCAATTCCGCAGCAGCAAAGGTTATACCACTCAAGACCGTGAGGAAAATATTAATGGGAGGAGCTATGTATAATGTCGCGAGCTTGAGGAACTCGTCTTCGTCAGCGCTATTGGAGTTGGGAGATTTCCCGTCCGATTTCTCGGGCTTTTCGAATGGCCCACTCTTCTTCTCGAGTTTTACGCGATTTACGGCGATCCAGATAGCGTACCCAACCATCGCTCCCGCGAAGTTTGTTTCAATGTCCTTCCGCATTTTTGCCAAGGCAATGCTATGGGCATCCACAGCGGCAGCGATATCGCGTGCAGCGGCCTCGATTTCTCGCGCACAGACGGTGAGCGAGCCTAAATGCTCGACATGATTCGGGATGTCTCTCGCAGTTGAGCCATAGGCGCGCTGAAGGCCTGCGGCAGTCATCTTGAGCCGGAAGCTCGCGTCGGTGACCGGGGTCGATGCGGCGAATGTCTTCCATTTAGACGAGGCGGTTGCCAACTTATCTGTGTCACCGTCGGGGATTTGTCCGCCGGTGACATTCGCGGTAACCCTTTCATACAGCCCAGGTATGTCGCATTCGAGCCCGCTACTGTTGGCCTTCGACGCGGCGATACCAAGGACGACGAAGCTGCCGTACGCGCGTTCCGTAGGCAGAGTTGGACGCGCGGGTGGGTCGCCCTTTTTCGGGTCACGGTTGGCTTTGTATTCACTAAGCGCCCAATTGTATCCGGAGGCTGTTAATATGTCGCCCATATGCTGAAGGGATCGCACGAAATAAGGGGCCACTACAGTCATGGCTCCACCGCGACCGTCATACGACTTCGACCACGCGTTCACCGCATCGTACGCACCGGCCATTCCACCGGTCTGTATCAGTATCGATTGTAAAACGTTGTAGACGGTCTTGAATTCGTTAGCAAGGGCGTAGCATTCCTTTGCGGCATCCGTGTAGCTCTTCGGAGCGATTGATGCCAACTTATTAGCCGCCGCTCATTCGTAGATTCATTTCTTCTGCGGCCCTGTACGCGTCGCGGGCCGTGACCGCAGCGGTATGCATTTCTCTGATCCCCTCAACCACCGTGGTCGCGCCGGCTAACCATTCGCGGAAAGCTTGTTCCTGGGAGTCTGCTGCCGCGCCATGCCAGCTCTGTTGGATGGTGGCGATACGTTGGGTGAGACCGTCAAGGCTGTCGGTCAGGAAACCGATAAATCCGTTGGCCCGGCTGACGAGCTGGTCCAGCGTATCCAGGTCGAAGCTGAATTCGCGAGAGTCCTCGGCCATCAGAGGTCCAATTTCGGTAGGTCGAGCGAACTTAGATTGTCGGCATTCAAGGTGTCTTGACTAGCTACAGCTTTGCTGGCCACGCCCAACAGTTCGCCCATGGCGTTGAGGGCGGCCAACACGTTGGCGGCACCGTCCTTCGTTGTGGTCCAGCCGGCGCCGAAGGAGTCCGCTGCCGCTCCGGTCCATGTACCAAGGGCGCCCGATATTTCGCGGTCGAGCGACGCGAGTCCCGTGAGCAGAGACGCGGCGACTTGTTCGATATATACGCCAGCATCGGTGACTTCGGCTGGCACCATTGCGAAATCTGTTTCCGCTGCCGAAGATTCACCTGACACGAGCCCCCCCTGGATCTATATAACGGGACTGAGTCTAGTTGTCGTCGCTGAGGGTCGCAACCAGCGCGACTTGCGTCTTGGACGTCGATGAAGGCCGCAGGTACGCCAACGTCACCCGTCATCGAGGAGTCACCGAGGCCACGCTGTATCGGTGAAAAATGTCGGGCCCTGATCGGTCTAGGCGAGGGAAATTCGGCTCGACACGGGTGGTATGTCCTCATTCGCACCGCACGTCTTACCCACATGGGGAGATCCATCGGGGAGGAACTCGGATTCAAGCCGATGGGTTTCGGTCTTTTTCGGATTGAGCCAGACCGAAAGCCTCGATGCTCAAGCCACCGACATACTGTTCATCGCGACCGTACTGCTTGCTGCTACGTCATGTGGACACCTGAACGCATCAAAATGATGTCCAAATCGTGTATCCATATGGCCTACTCCATGAACAGTGAGGGATCGAACCCGCACGTCGCCTAGCCCGACCGACTCCGGCGAGCTGGCCGTGTCCCGAACCGGGGGCTACGAGCGCACCGTGGTGGCGCGGACGCCTTCGGCCAGCTCCGAGGTGAGGGCACGCACCGCATCCAAGCCTTCGGCTGCGGCCGATACCAGCGCCGAGCCGACGATGACGCCGTCGGCGTAGGCGGCGATCTCGGCGGCCTGAGCACCCGAGCGCACACCGAGGCCGACGCCGATCGGGATGTCGGAGTGGGCGCGGATGCGCGAGCACAGAGCGGGGGCGGCCGAGGAGACCGCGTCGCGGGCACCGGTCACGCCCATGGTCGAGGCCGCGTAGATGAAGCCGCTCGAGGCTTCGAGGGTCTTGACCAGTCGCTCTTCGGTCGAGGACGGCGCGACCAGGAAGATACGGTCCAGGTTGTGGGTGGACGAGGCGATGAACCAGTCGTCGGCCTCGTCGGGGATCAGGTTCGGGGTGATCATGCCTGCGCCACCGGCCGCGGCCAGGTCGCGGGCGAAGGTGTCGACGCCGTACTTGAGCACCGGGTTCCAGTAGCTCATCACCACGGCCTGACCGCCCGCGTCGGCGATCGCCTCGACGACGGAGAACACGTCGCGCACACGCACGCCACTGCGCAGCGCCTGCTCGGCGGCGGCCTGGATGACCGGGCCGTCCATCACGGGATCGGAGTAGGCGACGCCGACTTCGACGATGTCGCAACCGGATTCGACGAGCGCACGGCAGGCGGCGATGGACCCGGCGAGATCCGGGTAACCGGCGGGCAGGTAGCCGATCAGGGCCGCCCGGCCTTCGCTACGAGTGGCGGCGAAGGTGTTCGCGAGACGCGACTGCTGACTCACTGCTTGTGCTCCTCAGCATCGTCATCGAACAACCCGAACCAGCGCCCGGCGGTGTCCATGTCCTTGTCACCACGACCGGACAGATTGACCAGGATGACAGCGCCTTCGCCCAGTTCCTGACCCAGCTTCAGCGCGCCCGCCACCGCGTGCGCGGACTCGATCGCCGGGATGATGCCCTCCGAGCGCGAGAGCAGCAGCAGCGCGTCCATCGCCTCGGTGTCGGTGATCGGCCGGTACTCGGCGCGACCGATGTCCTTGAGGTGGGCGTGCTCGGGACCGACGCCCGGGTAATCGAGACCGGCCGAGATCGAATGCGATTCGATGGTCTGGCCGTCCTCGTCCTGCAGCAGGTACGAGTAGGCGCCCTGGAACGCGCCGGGCGTGCCACCGGTGAAAGTGGCTGCGTGCCTACCGGTTTCGACGCCGTCACCGGCCGCTTCGAAACCGACCAGCCGCACACCCGTGTCCGGGATGAAGGCGTGGAAGATGCCGATGGCGTTGGAGCCACCGCCCACACAGGCCACGACGGCGTCGGGCAGCCTGCCCGCCTGAGTCGGGAGCTGGATCTGCTCGCGCGCCTCGAGACCGATCACGCGCTGGAAATCACGCACCAGCAGCGGGAACGGGTGCGGGCCCGCGGCGGTGCCGAAGCAGTAGAACGTGTCGTCGGCGTTGCTGACCCAGTCGCGCAGGGCCTCGTTGATCGCGTCCTTGAGGGTCTGCGAACCGGAGGTCACCGGGATGACCTCGGCGCCGAGCAGCCGCATGCGGGCCACGTTGAGCGCCTGGCGGGCGGTGTCGACCGCGCCCATGTAGATCACGCAGTCCAGGCCGAGCAGCGCGCAGGCGGTCGCGGTGGCGACGCCGTGCTGACCTGCACCGGTTTCGGCGATGACGCGCGTCTTGCCCATCCGCTTGGCGAGCAACGCCTGGCCGAGCACATTGTTGATCTTGTGCGAGCCGGTGTGGTTGAGGTCCTCGCGCTTGAGGAAAATCCTTGCGCCACCGGCATGTTCGGCCAGCTTGGTGCATTCGAACACCGGCGACGGACGGCCGCTGTAGTCACGCTGCAGCCGGTCGAGTTCGTCGAGGAAGCCGCGGTCGGTGCGGATCTTGTCGTACTCGGCGGTGACCTCTTCGATCACGGCCATCAGCGCCTCGGGGACGTGGCGTCCGCCGTAGACGCCGAAGTGCCCGCCCGCGTCGGGCTCGTAGTCGGAATGCTGCGCGACGCCGGCGCTCGCCGGTGGGAGCACCGTCACCGAATGCTCCGGCGAGCCGGCTTCGGGCAGGACGGGTGCGTGCCGGCGGTCACCAGTTCGGACACCGCCGAACGCGGGTTACCGCTGGTCACGAGGCCTTCACCGACGAGCACGGCGTCGGCGCCCGCACCGGCGTAGGCCAGCAGGTCGGCGGTGCCGCGGATGCCGGACTCGGCCACCCGGATGACCTCAGAGGGCAGGCCGGGCGCGATCCGCGCGAACACATCGCGATCGACCTCGAGGGTCTTGAGGTTGCGTGCGTTGATGCCGATCACCGTCGCGCCGGCTTCGAGGGCGCGGTCGGCTTCTTCCTCGGTGTGCACTTCCACCAGGGCGGTCATGCCGAGGGATTCGGTGCGGTCGATCAGCGAGGCGAGCACGTCCTGTTCGAGGGCGGCCACGATCAGCAGGATCACGTCGGCGCCGTGGGCACGGGCCTCGTGGATCTGGTACGGACCGACGACGAAGTCCTTGCGCAGCACCGGAATGTTCACGGCGGCGCGCACGGCGTCGAGGTCGTCGAGCGAGCCACCGAAGCGGCGACCCTCGGTGAGCACGCTGATGATGCGCGCGCCCCCCTCTTCGTAGGCCTTGGCCAGCACGGCGGGATCGGGGATGTCAGCGAGCGCGCCCTTGGAGGGACTGGCCCGCTTCACCTCCGCGATGACACCGATTCCGTCCTCGTGCAGCGCGGCGTGCGCGTCCAGCGGCGCCTTGACCGCGGTGGCAGCAGCTTTGATCGCTTGAAAATCGAGGAGGGCTTCGCGAGCGGCAACATCCGCCCGGACCCCGTCGAGAATCGAGTCGAGTACCGTCATCTGGCTCGAATCCTTTCTGGGGAGACGCACTTCTCGCCCGAGAGTCCCCTCGGGCGCTGTCTCACCGATGCTGGTAAAGAATAAATGGCCGCCGCGCGTGTCACTGCGGCGGGGGTGCTGCCGGTCACTTGTTGTCCTCGGCCGGACCGTGCCCGGCGCCGGGGGTGTCGGTGGTGTCGGTCGGGTCGGTGCCCGCGTCGAGGGCGTCCCACAGCACCCGGTCCGAGAGGGGCGCGGCGGTGTTCTGTTTGCTCACGGCGGCACTGGCGTCGGCCTTACGGAACACCGGGTTGTCGTACTTGTCGGAGGCCTCGGCGGTGTCGTCGGTGCGCCTGGTGAGCAGGATGCCCGCGGCCAGCGCCAGGCCGGCGGCGACGATCGACAGGATCGCCGGGAACAGGTGCGTGTCGGCGCCGCTGACGACCGCGCGCACCGGCAGTTCGGCCAGGGTGCCCGCCCGTTCGGCGGTCCGCCCCGCCCCGACGGCCAACGCGAAGCCCGGCACCGCGACGACCGCGGCGATCACCGAGATCGCCACCCCGAGCAGCTGCCGCAGCACCCCCTTGACCGCGAACACCGCCGCGATCGAGGCGACCAGCACCAGGGCCAGGGGCGTGAGCGCCCCGAACCACACGCCACCATTGAGATCGTCGGTCCGCGGTTCGGTGAGCCCGTCGGCCGAGTACACGGTCACCCACGTCATCCGCGAGGCCGCCCACAGCCCCGCTGCCGCCAGCGCGAGCAAGACAACCGGAACGATGGGCTTTGCGGCCGGAGCAGGCGTCACACCTGTGGCCCCGACGGAGTCCGTGCCCGATGCGGTCGCGACATCGCCGCTCGTGGCCGCTGCCGAGTCGACAGTCGGATTCGAACCCTCGGAGTGGACGTGATCCGGCACGTCGGCGCCCGACGAGCCGGCGTGGCCTTCGCCCGGTGTCGCCGTCATAGGTCCCCGCCGTCGTAGGTGCGCAGTGTTTGCGCCGCCGCGATCGCCTTGAGCACCGCCATGGCCTTGTTACGGGCCTCGGTGTCCTCGGCGATCGGGTCGGAGTCGGCGACCACGCCAGCGCCCGCTTGCACGTAGGCGGTGCCGTCCTTGAGCAGGGCGGTGCGGATGGCGATGGCGGTGTCGGCGTCGCCTGCGAAGTCGAGGTAGCCGACCACGCCGCCGTAGATGCCGCGCCGGGTCGGTTCGAGTTCCTCGATCAGTTCCATCGCCCGCACCTTCGGCGCACCCGACAGCGTGCCCGCCGGGAAACAGGCCCGCACCGCGTCGAGCGCGACCTTGCCCTCGGCGAGCAGCCCGGACACCGTCGAGACCAGGTGCATCACGTGGCTGTACCGCTCGACGTGGCGGTACTGGGTGACCTTCACGGTGCCGGGGCGGCAGACCCGACCCAGGTCGTTGCGGCCGAGGTCGACCAGCATCAGGTGCTCGGCGTTCTCCTTCTCGTCGGCGAGGAGGTCCTTCTCGAGCAGCATGTCGTCCTCGGCGCTCTCGCCCCGCCACCGGGTGCCCGCGATCGGATGTGTCGTCGCCACACCATCTTTCACGGTCACCAACGATTCAGGACTCGAGCCCACGATGGAGAACGCGGTGCCACCCTCGCCGTCCGGGATGTGCATCAGATACATGTACGGACTCGGGTTCGAGGCCCGCAGCATCCGGTACACCGCCAGCGGCGACCCGCTGTAATCCATTTCGAAGCGCTGCGACAGCACCACCTGGAACGCCTCGCCCGCCTCGATCTCCTTGATCAGGCGGCGCACGCCCGCACCGAATTCCTCGGTGGTTCGCCTGCGCAGGAACTGCGGTTCGGGCTGGTCGAAGACCGAGACCGTCGAGGGCGCGGGGGTGGCCAGCGCGGCGGTCATCTTGTCGAGCCGGGCGACGGCGTCGTCGTAGGCCTCGTCGACCCCGGCGTCGGTGCCGTCCCAGTTCACCGCGTTGGCGATGAGAGTGATCGCGCCTTCGTGGTGGTCGAACGCGGCCAGATCGGTGGCCAGCATCAGCACCAGCTCGGGCAGGCGCAGATCGTCGGTGGCCAGTTCGGGCAGTCGTTCGATCCGGCGCACCGCGTCGTAGCCGAGGTAGCCGACCATGCCGCCGGTGAGCGGCGGCAGGCCGGGCAGCCGTTCGGTGCGCAGCAGTTCGAGGGTGTCGTGCAGCACGCGCAGCGGGTCGCCGCCGGTGGGTGCGTCGGCGGGCACGGTGCCGAGCCAGGCGGCCTCACCGTCGACGACGGTCAGCGCCGACGGGCTGCCCGCGCCGATGAACGACCAGCGTGACCACGATCGCCCGTTCTCCGCGGATTCGAACAGGAAGGTGCCCGGCCGGTCGCCCGCCAGCTTGGAATAGGCCGAAAGCGGAGTTTCGGAGTCCGCCAGCACCTTTCGGGTCACCGGGACGACCCGGTGCTCGGCGGCGAGCAGCCGGAACTGTTCGCGGGTCGTGGTGGTCGGTGTAGACGCGCCCTGCATGGGCCCATCATCCCAGGCGTGCCGCCGCCGACGCGCGCGGACCCGACCCCGCGCCGAATCGGGCGGTGACCGGCATCACTACACTCGCGCGCGTTCCATGTCGCATGCGGTAATCCCTTTTCCGAGAGGAGCAATGTTGTACCCCTCGCACCAGGGCGCACAGGACGGCCGGCTGGCCGTTCCGTCGCAGCAGCACTACGGTCCCGGTCAGCTCTCCGCGACCAGCGCGCTCAATTCGTTCGTCACCTACGCCAAGGCCATCCAGGACCTCGACAAGAAGACCTTCCCCGACGAGTACGCCGGTCACAGCGACCGCATCCGCGAGCTGGAGCCGTTGCTGCGCGCGCACGGCATCCTCGACGTGATGCAGATCCGCAATCCCGACGTCGCGGCGCTGCTCGGTCAGTAAGCCGTGAAGATCCCCGTTCGCACCCGCGAGCGGGGATCTTCCGCACCAGCCGCCGGGTCGTTACTGTCTGGGCATGCAGCCAGGCAAGCCCGCTCCGCAGTTCGAGCTCCCCGATCAGTCCGCCCAGCTCCGCTCGCTCGACGGCTTGCTCGCCGACGGCCCGCTGGTGCTGTTCTTCTTTCCCGCCGCCAATACCCCTGTATGCACCGCCGAGGCCTGCCACTTCCGCGATCTGAGCGGCGAATTCGCCGCACTGGGCGCTACCTGCGTCGGCATCAGCACCGACAGCACCGAGGTGCAGGCCGGTTTCGCCACCAAGCAGCGCCTCGACTACCCGGTGCTGTCGGATCGCGACGGCGCGGTGGCCGCCGCCTTCGGCGTGAAGCGTGGCCTGCTCGGCAAACTCGCCCCGGTCAAGCGGCACACCTTCGTCATCGATACCGACCGCACGATCTTGAAGATCGTCACCGGCGAACTGCGCGCGGCTGTACACGCCGACGAAGCACTGGCGTTCCTGCGCAAGCGCAGCACCACGCCCGAATAGCCCCGATCGGCGAATCGCCGGGCGGTGGATCGCCGCCCGGCGGCCCGAACGCCTTTACGCTGGACAGATGACAACCGGCGAGGTGCAGTCGAGCGGTCAGAAGTCCAAGGCCGTCATCTGGCGTAACCGGGCGATCATGGTGGTCGCCACGGTGGCGGTACTCGTGATCGCCTATTTCATCCTGGCCTCGTTCATCCCACGCTGGTGGGCGCAGCGGCTGGCCAACACCGTGCACGGCAGTTTCAGCTCCGGCATCTGGTGGGGTCTGGTGTACGGCATCGTGTTCACCCTGGTCCCGCTGCTGCTGGTGATATTCGCGGTGCGGGTGTGGAAGCGCAAGGGCGGCAAGTTCCTCGCGGGCGCGGCGGCGATCGTCGCCCTGGTCTGCGCGCTGCCCAACCTGATGACGTTGACGATCGTGCTCGGTGGCAACAATGCCGCACACGCCGGTGAACGCATTCTCGACGTCGACGCGCCCGCGTTCCGCGGTGCCTGCCTGGTCGGCGCCATCATCGCGGCGGTGCTGTTCGTGCTGGCGCTCGCGCTGATGGGCAAGCGCGGACTCAACCGTCACAAGGCCGCCAAGGCCGCGGAACGTCCGGCCGAGCCCACCGCACCGCCGATGACCGGCGATCGGTAGTACTCGCCCGACCCTTCGCGGTGATGTGAGTGACCTCACGCCCGCCGCCAACTCGCGGACGCCACAGCGACGTCGTGGCAAACTCTTTCTCGTGCGCGTCCCCCTCCACCATGTCCGCCGTCCGGCCGCGAGGCAGTTCCGGCGATGACCCAGTGGCTCGACCCTGTCGAACAGCGGGCATGGCAGGCGATCGTCGCGCTCATGACCCGGATCCCCGGCGCGTTGGACACCCGCCTACAGCGCGAGTCGGGGCTCACCCATTTCGAGTTCCGGGTGCTCAGCCTGCTCTCGGAAGAAGCGGGCCATCGGCTTCAACTGAGTGATCTCGCCCACAAGGCAAACGCTTCGCTATCGCGGCTGTCGCATGTGGTGTCCAAGCTCGAACGCCTCGGCTGGGTGCGACGCGACACCACCGCGGGCAAGCGCGGGGTCTACGCCGTGCTCACCGACGCGGGATTCGAGAAGGTGATCGAGGCGTCCCCCGGCTACGTGGAGGCCGTGCGCGGCCTGGTCCTCGACGGTCTCACCGATCGACAGACCGCGCAACTGGCGGTGCTCGGGGAAGCGCTGTCGGAGCGGCTGAACCGCATCCTCACCGACGACAGCGATTAATCGGCGGCGAGCAGGATGTCGGTGTCGAAGCAGGTGTGGGTGCCGGTGTGGCACGCCGCGCCTTCCTGATCGACGATCAGCAGCAGCGTGTCGCCGTCGCAGTCCAGGCGCACCTCGTGCACGTACTGGGTGTGTCCGGACGTCTCGCCCTTGACCCAGTACTGCTGACGCGACCGCGAATAGTAGGTCGCCTTGCGGGTTTCCAGTGTGCGGGCCAGCGCCTCGTCGTCCATCCACGCCATCATCAGCACGTCACCGGTCGCCTTCTCCTGCGCGATCGCGGCGATCAGTCCGTCCTCGGTGCGCTTGAGGCGGGCGGCGATGGCGGGGTCGAGGCTCATGCCTCGTTTATAACAGCAGCCAGTTCGATGGCCACCAGCAGTTCGACCAGGTCGTTCACGCTGCGCACATTGCGGCCGGTGAGCTCCTGGATCCGGCCGAGCCGGTACTTGGCGGTATTGAGGTGGATGTGCAGAGTGTCGGCGGCTTCGCGCAGGTTCATGTCGGCGGCGGCGAACGCGCGGATCGTCTCGGCCAGGGTCCCGCCGCGAACACGGTCTTCGGCCAGTGCGCTGCCGATGCGCGGGTCGACCAGCTGACGGGTGGTGTCGTCGGCGCGCAGGAGCAGGTATTTGAACGGCGTGAGCTGCGGCAACGCGAGCACCCCTCCCCCTTCGGGCAGGAGCTCGAGTGCGGCCTGCGCCTGTCGGTAGGCGCGCGGAATCTGGGCGACCTCGGTGACCGCGGTGCTCACGCCGACGGCGAGAGTGATGCCCTCGGCGCCCAATTCGTCCTGCAGCACGCGTAGCCGCTCACAGAGTCCGTCGGCCGTGCCACCGGTGCGCAGCGCGGGCACGGCGACGATCTGCGATCCCCGCACCACCGACAGTGTCCGCAGGCCGTTCACCGTGCATCGCGCCAGGGCCGCCGACACCAATTGCCGTGCCTCACCGAGCCTTTCGGACGACTCCTCGCTGCGATCGAGGACCACCGCGGTGACCACCACCACCGGCGTGGCACGTTCGGCCCCGATCCCGTGCGCGGTGGCCACCGACAGATGCGGACCGCTCGCGGGCAGCGCGCCGTCGAGCAGCGAGTCCATCAACGCTTGCGAATCGCGCCCGGATTCGGCGGCCACGTACTGCTGGAATTCCAGGTACGCGTCGGTCGCCTGGGCGCTGATCAGGTCGGTGTAGCGGGCCAACGGCGCCGCCAGCGACAGCACCGCCGCCTGTCCGGCCTCCGAATCGCCCGCGTGCGCGAGCAGCGTCTTCCAGATGGCGCGCTGGCCGAGACGGAAGGCGGCGATGTAGTCGACCAGCGGCAGCCCGGTGCGGGCCCGTCGCGCCGCCGCCTGCCGGGCATAGGCGACGTCGGCCGGACAGACGCGCTTGCGCTCGAGCAGCGCGCCGAGCCCCGTGCGACTGAGCCGGGCGAGCTGATCGTGCACATCGTCGAGCACGCCGGGGCCCGCAGTGGCGTATCCGGGCAGCTGGTCGCGGATCTTGGCCATCACGTCGTCGGCGATCGCGTCCGCGTGCTCGTAGGCGCAGCCCGCTATCCGCCGACGCTCGGCCTGCACCTGCTCAGACTCGGTCGAAACGGATAAACGTGATCCAGCTGACATAGCCCGGGAGTGTGCATGGGTGTGCTCACAGTGTCAACCAGCTCACACTGTCCGCAGCGGACGATCTCGGTCGAAAAACTTGGTCCACAGCGTCCGATGTGACTTCTGACCAGCCAATTCAATATTGACGCCATGCTCGAGATAACCAACCTGACGGTGCGCTTCGGCGGCATCACCGCGTTGCAGGACGTCGGGTTCACGGTCGCTCCCGGCGAGATGGTCGGCCTGATCGGACCCAACGGCGCGGGAAAGACCACGCTGTTCAACTGCATGACCCGGCGCAATCGCCCGACCTCGGGCACCATGCGCTACCTCGATACCGACCTGGGCAGCGTGCGCCCCGACGCCCTCGCCGGCCTCGGCATCGCGCGCACATTCCAGAACCTGGGCCTGTTCCAGCGGCTGTCGGTGCGCGACAACGTCCTCATCGGCGCCCACCACCGGGCCTGCGCGGGATTCGTGTCCGCGGGACTGCGGCTGCCGAAGGTCCGCCGGGAGGAAAAGCTGCTGCGCGCCGAAGCCGACGAACTGCTCGAACGTCTCGACCTGACCGCGGTCGCCGACCACCCCGCCGCGGGCCTGCCGTTCGGCACCCTCAAGCGCATCGAACTGGCGCGGGCGCTGGCGGTGCGGCCGAAACTGCTGCTGCTCGACGAGCCGGTCAACGGCTTGAGCCACGGTGAGGTCGACGAGTTCGCGCAGCGGCTGCGCGCCTTGCAGGCCGACCTGCAACTGACCGTGATCGTGGTCGAACACCACATGGGTTTCGTGATGGGCACCTG
Source organism: Nocardia sp. NPDC058658 (assembly GCF_042716665.1). NCBI lineage: Bacteria > Bacillati > Actinomycetota > Actinomycetes > Mycobacteriales > Nocardiaceae > Nocardia > Nocardia sp. NPDC058658. The sequence continues at coordinate 61,356 of NZ_JBHXRR010000010.1, read as the reverse complement.
CGATCGGGTGATCTGCCTCGAGTTCGGTCAGGTCATCGCCGAGGGCAAACCTGAAGCGGTGCAGCAGAATCCGGCCGTCATCCGTGCGTATCTAGGAGCTTCGGTATGAGCGAGTTCTTGAAGATCACCGACCTGCACGCGGGTTACGGTGCGGCGAAAGTCCTGCACGGCGTGAACTTTTCGGTCGAGCAGGGCACGGTGTGCGCGATCCTCGGCCCCAACGGCGCGGGCAAGACCACCCTGCTGCGCGCCCTGTGCGGAATGATCAAAGTCCGCGGCAGCCTCACGCTGGACGGCGACGAAGTTTCCGGTCGCGCACCGGAATCCATGGCGCGCTTGGGAATTGCCCACGTCCCCGAGGGACGCGGCACCTTCGCCCCGCTCACCGTCGAAGAGAACCTGCGCCTCGGCGCCTACACCCGACGTGACCGCGCAGCTGTCGAATCCGACCTGAATCGCGTCTACGACTACTTCCCGATCCTGCGTGACAAACAGCGCGACGCCGCAGGCGGCCTGTCCGGCGGTCAGCAGCAGATGGTGGCCATCGGCCGGGCGCTGATGCTGCGCCCCCGCCTGTTGCTGCTCGACGAGCCCTCGCTGGGTTTGTCGCCGCTGGTCACCCAGGAGCTGTTCGGGATCGTTCGCACCATCAACGAAGAGGAACGCACCACGGTGATCGTCGTCGAACAGAACGCCCACCTGGCCCTGAGTGTGGCCCAGCAGGCGCATGTCCTGGAAACCGGGCGCATCGTCTTGTCGGGCACCGCCGAGCAGATCCGCGCCGATGAGCAGGTCACCCGCTCCTACCTGGGAATTCAGGTGAAGCCGTGATCGAATTCCTGCAGCAACTCGTCGAAGGCCTTTCGGCGGGCGCCATCTACGCCGGCCTCGCGCTGGCCCTCGTCCTGATCTACCGGTTCACCGGGATCGTCAACTTCGCCCAGGGCGAGCTGGCCATGTTCTCGGCGTTCCTGGCCTGGCAGCTGAGCCAGTTCATGCCGTTCTGGGCGGCACTGCCGCTGACGCTGGTCATCTCCTTCGTCGGCGGCATGTTGATCGAACGGGTGGTCATCCGCCCGGTCGAGGGCGCACCCGAGATCACCCTGGTGATCGTCACCATCGGCCTGTTCTTCACCATCAACGCCATCGCGGGCTGGATCTGGTCCTACCAGACCAAGTCGTTCCCGAATCCCTTCCCCGAGGGCGCACTACGCGGCGGCGGTCTGAGCGTCGGCTACGGCAGCCTCGGCATCCTGCTGGTGGTGGCCCTGGTGATGGCGCTGCTGTATCTGCTGTTCCGGTTCACCAGGATCGGTTTGGCGATGCGCGCGGTGGCGTGTAATCCACAGTCGGCCAAGCTCGTCGGCATCCGGGTCGGCACCGTGCTCGCACTCGGGTGGGGCCTGGCCTCGCTGGTCGGAGCCGTCTCGGGCGTGCTGTCGGCGCCGCTGCTGTTCCTCGAACCCAACATGATGGGCGGGGTCATGATCTACGCCTTCGCCGCGGCGACCCTCGGCGGATTCGACTCCCCCGGCGGCGCGGTGGCGGGCGGGCTGATCGTCGGCGTCGCCGAAACCCTCACCGGCGCCTACGTCGACGCGATCGGCACCGAACTCAAGATCGGTGTGCCGCTGGTGATCATCCTGGGCGTGCTGTTGCTGCGCCCGCAAGGTCTCTTCGGACACGCGGCGGTGGAACGAGTATGAGCGAGTTGAACATTGCGACACCGGTAGCGACTTCCGCTGTCCCCCAGGCGAAATCGACCGCCGATCGACTACGCACCCTGCGCTGGCCGGTGATCGCGACGAGCGTGCTGCTGCTGGTGGCCTGCGTCGCCCCGTTCCAGCTGGTGCCCTTCCATACCTTCCAGCTGGCGATGGCCATGATCTACGCGGTCGCGCTGCTGGGTTTGAACCTCCTCGTCGGCCACACCGGCCAGATCTCACTGGGCCACGGCGCCTTCTTCGCGATCGGCGCCTACACCGCCGCGATCGCGATAGAACAGTGGGACCTGCCGTATTTCGCGACGATCCCGATCGCCGCGGCCGTCACCTTCGTGCTGGGCTATGCCCTCGGTGTACCCGCTCTGCGCTTGCGCGGGCTGTACCTGGCGCTGGTCACCCTGTCCATCGCGATCTTCCTGGTCCCCCTGCTCAAGCACTTCGACGGCCTCACCGGCGGTTCGATGGGCCTCACGGTCGACAAGCCGCAACCGCCCGCGTGGACCGGCCTTGCCGAAGACCAGTGGCTGTACTTCCTCGCCCTGGTCACCGCCGTGCTCAGCTTCGTACTCGTGGTAGGGATGCTGCGCTCCCGGGTCGGGCGCGCCCTGCACGCGGTGCGCGACAACGAGACCGCCGCGGAAGTGCTCGGGGTGAACCTGGCCCACTACAAGACCCTCGCTTTCGCCTGGGGCGCGCTGCTGGCCGGGATCGCGGGCTGCGTCTACACCTGGGTGATCGCCTACGTCTCGCCGGATTCCTTCGCGGTGGCGCTGTCGATCACGCTGCTGGCCGCCCTGGTCGTCGGCGGACTCGGGACCACCTGGGGGCCGGTGATCGGCGGACTGTTCGTGATGTTCGTGCCGAGCTTCGCCCAGGACGTCAACCAGGCCGCCCCCGGCGTCATTTTCGGACTGCTGATCATCGCGGTCATGTACCTCGCGCCCAAGGGACTGGCCGGCCTGGCCACCCAGTGGACGCAGTGGCTCGGACAACGTGTCCGGAAAGGGAAATCTCATGCGCAGTAAGGCAATTCGCACCATCGGGATGACGGCGGCAATGCTCGCGACGCTCACCGCCTGTGGTGGTCGTGGCGAGGAAGCAGGCTCCGTCGGTCAGGGTGACTGCAAGGGTCAGCAGACCACCGGCATCACCGACACCTCCATCAAACTCGGTGGGGCCTACCCACTCTCGGGTCCGGCCTCGGCGTACGCGGAGATCCCCAAGGGGGCCAAGGCCTACTTCGACTACCTCAATGCCGAGAAGGGTGGCATCGACGGCCGCAAGGTCGAGTACCTGGTGCGCGACGACGGCTACCAGCCGCCCAAGACCATCGAGGAGACGCGCCGACTCGTCGAACAGGATCAGGTGTTCGCCGTCTTCCAAACCCTCGGCACGGCAACGTCATCGGCGGTGTGGGACTACCTCGGCCAGCGCAAGGTCCCGCAGATCTTCGTCGCCACCGGCGCCAACAAGTTCGGCGCCGACCCCGAGAAGAACCCGTGGACCATCGGCTGGCAGCCCAGCTACCACACCGAGGCCACCGCGTACGCGCAGTATGTGAAGAAGTTCAAGTCCGACGCGACCGTGTCGGTGCTCTACCAGAACGACGACTTCGGCAAGGACCTGCTCACCGCGTTCACCGCGGGCATCGCAGGCAGCGGCGTGAAGGTGATCGCCGAGCAGAGCTACGAGGTCACCGACCCCACCGTCGACGCGCAGGTCCGCAACCTGGCCAACTCCAAAGCCGATGTGTTCCTGAACTTCTCGACCCCGAAGTTCGCCCTGCAGGCGCTGGCCGCCGACGTGCGCAACATCGACTGGAACCCCAAGCACGTGCTGGCCCAGGTGTCCAACACCACGACCAACATGAAGCCGATCGGCTTCCCGAACGTGCAGGGCGTGGTGAGCGCGTCCTTCCTGAAGGATCCGGGCGACAGCCGCTGGACCGCCGACGCCGGCATGCAGACCTACAAGAGCAAGGTCACCCAGTACGCGCCGGGTGCCGACACCGGCAACAACCATCTCATGACCGGTTGGGCGATGGCCGAGAGCTTCGCCGAGACCATGGACGCGGCGAAGTGCCCGACCCGCGAAGGTCTGCGCGACGCGATGCGCTCGCTCGACAACGTGGCCGTCGACCTGATGCTGCCCGGCATCTCGATGAAAACCGATGCCACCGACGGTTTCCCGCTCGAAGCGGTCGCCATGATGACCTTCGCCGGTGAGCACTGGTCGGTCAGCGACGAGGTCATTTCCACTCCGGGCAAGTAGCCCACGCCCCCAGATGTAGTACCCCCGATCGATGAGGATCACAGATGAGAATGACCACCACGCTCACCACTGCCGCGTTGACGGCGCTGGCACTGTGCGCGAGCACCGGCACCAGCACCGCCGATCCGGCGCCCGCGCAGACCGAGGTCCGTTACGAGGTCAGCAGGCAGGGTGACTCGGCGGTGCTGACCACCGACGGCAAGCTGACCGTCGTCGACGGCCAGCTCGTGCTCACCACCGGCGCCGACACCCCGGTGGCGGCACTGCCGCTGACCTACCGCATGGACGACAAGGTGTTCCCGATCGCCGCCAGCATCGACGGCGGCAAGGCGACCCTGACCCCGTCCAAGGAGGGTGGCGCACCGGTCGCTCCGGCGACCGACGTGATCACCCAGGACGCGGCCGCCCAGCAGATCGCGGAGTCGTTCACGCCGCGTGACCAGACCGCGCTAGGTGTGCTCAGCCAGCGGCTCGGCATCGGTGGCGCCGTGGCCGCGATCGTGGGCGCGGTGGTCGGTGGCGGTATCGGCTGTCTGGTCGGCGGTGCCGCTGGTGCGGCGATCGCCAGCCCGGTGATCGTGCTGCTGGTGCCATGGGTGGGTGCGACCGTGGCCGGTTGCGTGCTCGGCGCGGCCACCCTCGGTGCGGTGGGCACGATGATCGGTCTGGTCACCGTCGGCGGCCCTCTCGCCTTGTTCTCGGCCTACCAGTACTTCTCCACCATCACGGCCCCGTGCCCGGCCGAGCTCGGCGCCTACTGCAAGGACCCGGCGGTTCCCACTCCGCCGAAGTAGTCTCCACCGCCGTCTCCGCCGGCCCGCCCGATCACCTTCTTCGGGCGGGCCGGCTCGTGGCCGTTTCCGGCCGGTAAGGAATCTCCCATGCGCAGAACCGTTTTCGACGGCGAACACCGCACGTTCCGGGCGACGATGCGCGCGTTCATCGACGCCGAAGTCGTGCCGAGCTTCAGCAGGTGGAACGACGACGGACTGGTGCCGCGCGAATTCTATTACCGGCTCGGCGAACTCGGCATCCTCGGCTTGGAAGTGCCCGTCGAACACGGCGGTCGCGGTCTCGATTCGTTCCGGCATCAGGCGGTGGTCGCCGAGGAGATCGCCCGCGCCGCAGTCTCTTTCGGCAGTGCGAGCACCCATGTGTCCCGCTGCCTGCCGCTGATCGACGACCTGGCGACCACCGAACAGCGGCGGCGCTGGCTGCCCGGATCCGTCACCGGCGAAACGATGTTCGCGCTCGCGGTCGCCGAACCGGGCACCGGCGCCGAACCGTCGGACATGCGGACCACCGCGCCACTGTCGCTCGACGGCACCGAATACCTGCTCAACGGTTCGAAGACCTTCGTCACCGGCGGCGTGCACGCCGACCGCGTGATCGTGTGCGCGCGCACCGCTGCCCCGAACACCGAAGACCCGACCTACGGCCTGTCCCTGCTGGTCGTCGACGCCACCGCGCCCGGCTACCGGGTCGGCCGCGCCCTCGACACCCTCGGTCGAAAGCTTTCCGGCACAGCCGAACTCACCTTCACCGACGTCCGAGTGCCGGTCACCGACCGTCTCGGCGACGCGCATCGCGCCGACACCCATCTCGCCGCACAACTGCCCCGCGAACGCCTGTCCATCGCCGTCGGCGCCCACGCCCAGGCCAGAGCCGCGGTCCGCTTCGCTCACCGCTTCACCACCGAACGCACGGCATCGACGGTGGCAAGCTTCCAGAACACGAAGTTCGAATTGGCCGCCTGCCGAACCGAAGTCGACGCCATCGAAGCAGTAGTCGACCGAGCCCTCACCGCCCACGACTACGGCGACCTCACCCCCGCCGACGCCGCATCGGCCAAACTCTTCTGCACCGAATCAGCAGGCCGAGTCATCGACCGCTGCCTCCAATTACACGGCGGCATAGGCTATCTCGCGGACTCCCCCATCGCTCGCCTTTACGCCGACCACCGAATCGACCGCATCATGGGCGGCACCAGCGAGGTCCTGCGCACGATCATCGCCGCCGACATGGGGTTGTGAGATCGGGTAACGATTCGACAGTCCACCCGGGCGCTGCCTACTATCGCGGCGATCGAAGTTCTGACGGAGGGGGATTTTCATGCATCCGCAACAGCCATACCAGCCGGGCCACCCGCAACCGGCCTACCAGCCCGGCTACCCGCAACAGGCTTACCAACCCGGCTACCCGCAACAGGCGTATCAGCCCGGCTATCCGCCGCAGGCGAATCACCCTGGTGCGCAACCCGCTCACCCACAACAGCCCGGTTACCCGCCGCAGGCGAATCTGCCTGGCGCGCAGCCGGTTCACCCGCAACAGCCGGGCTATCCGGAACAGGGGAATCGGTCGGGTCACCCGCAGCAGTTCGGGTCAGGTCAGCAGGCCGATGGGTCCATCGAGGTCACCTATGTCTGTGACGACAAGACCGCTCGCCGCCTGAGCCGTGGCGCCGCCTGGGTCAACTGGCTGCTCCCCGCCAAGTTGGGGATACTGTTCGCGATTCCCGCGTTCCTGCTCGCGCGCGGAACCATCTCGCTGGTGAGCAATGGCGGCGATGCCGAATTCGGCGAGATGATGGGCGCGTTCTTCATCGTGCTCGGCTTCGAGCTCGTGTGCGTCATCCTGATCACGGGTTGGCAGCTGGTCAGAGTCAGCCCGAAATTCACCGCCGTGGCCGGACCCGGACACCGGATCACCGCGCGCTACACCCACGACACGATGCATCTGCAGCAGACCAGCGGAGCAGTCGCCAACCGCTATGCCGACATCAAACGGGTCAAGGTCCTCGGCGACGTAGTGTTCCTGCAGCCCAACGGAACTCAGGGCTTCATGCTGCCCTGCGAGGTGGTGCCCGACGCCGCACTCACCCGGCTGCGGGGCGGTCGGGCCTGAGTTGATGTCAGCGGACGGTGATGCCGTCCGCTCGCATCGCGTCCTTCACCTGACCGATGGTGAGGTCGCCGAAGTGGAAGACGCTGGCGGCCAGCACCGCGTCGGCACCGGCCTGGACGGCGGGCGGGAAGTGCTCGACCGCGCCCGCGCCGCCGCTGGCGATCACCGGGACCCGCACCGCGGCGCGGACCGCGGTGATCATCGGCAGGTCGAAACCAGCTTTGGTGCCGTCGGCGTCCATCGAGTTCAGCAGGATCTCGCCCACGCCCAGTTCGGCGCCGCGGATGGCCCATTCGACGGCGTCAATGCCGGTGCCGCGCTTGCCGCCGTGGGTGGTGACCTCCCAGCCGGAGGGGGTGTCGGGCTGGCCGTCGGGCACGGTGCGCGCGTCGACCGAGAGCACGATGCACTGGGCGCCGAAGCGCTGCGACATCTCGAAGAGCACTTCGGGGCGGGCGATGGCGGCGGTGTTCACCGATACCTTGTCAGCGCCCGCGCGCAGCAACCGGTCGACGTCTTCGACCGTGCGCACGCCGCCGCCGACGGTGAGCGGGATGAAAATCTGTTCGGCGGTGCGGGTCACCACGTCGAGCATGGTGGCGCGGTCGCCGGTGGAGGCGGTGACGTCGAGGAAGGTCAGCTCGTCGGCGCCCTGGGCGTCGTAGGTCGCGGCCAGTTCCACCGGGTCGCCCGCGTCGCGCAGGTTCTGGAAGTTCACGCCCTTGACCACGCGGCCCGCGTCGACGTCCAGGCACGGGATCACGCGGACCGCCAAGGTGCTCGGCGCGGTGATGCTCATGATGATGTCCCTCGTTCTTCTTCGCTGACGGTGCAGATCATTTCGAGCAGTTCCTGGTGTACGCCCGGTGCGGCGGCCAGCACCGACCCCGAGGTGATCGTCCACGGCGCGCCGGCCAGGTCGGTGACCACGCCACCCGCGGCGCGCACCAGCGCGACCCCGGCCGCGTTGTCCCACGGATGATGCCCGAACACGACCGCGCCACCGAGCGCACCGGACGCGGTGAACGCCAGGTCGATACCGGTCGCGCCGTGCATGCGCACCCGCGAGGACAGCCTGCTCAGCGCACCGAGCAGGTCGAAGCGGAACTGGCCGGGGATGCGGCCCGCCGAGTCGAGGTTGAAGGCCCCGAACCCGATCATCGAGTCCGACAGCTTGGCCGGTTCGAGCGGCGGCAGCGCCATCCCGTCGAGATACACCGGCCCGCCGGACACCGCGGCATAGCGACGCCCGAGCATGGGCAGCCAGGTCAGTCCGATCACCGGCTCACCCTCGTGCACCAGTGCCAGCAGGGTGCCCGACATGGGATGGCCCGAGGAGTAATTGAAGGTGCCGTCGATCGGGTCGAGCACCCAGGCCGTGCCCGAAGTCAGTGCGGGCCCGCCGAATTCCTCGCCGTGCACCGCGATCCCGGTGCGCTGCTGCAGCTCGGCCGAGATGGTGCGTTCGAGCTCGAGGTCGAGTTCGGTGGCGAAGTCGTTGCGGCCCTTGGTGACTGCGCTCGGCGCGCCGAGTCCTTCGACGAACCGCGGCACCACCCCGTCCAGGATCTGGGTGGCGACGGCCAGCAGGTCGGTCAGTTCGGCGGTGCTCGGCGCAGTGGTCATCGGCGGCGTCAGCGCACCGCGGCCAGGGCTTCGGGCAGCGTGAACCGGCCCGCGTACAACGCCTTGCCGATGATCGCGCCCTCCACACCCTCGCCGGTCAGACCCGCGATGGCGACGAGATCGTCGAGCACCGAGATCCCGCCGGAGGCGATCACGGGCGCCTCGGCGGCATTGGCGACATCACTGAGCAGCTCGAGGTTGGGCCCGGTCAGCGTGCCGTCCTTGGAGACGTCGGTGACGACATAGCGCGAACAACCGTCGCGCTCGAGCCGTTCGAGCACCTCCCACAGGTCACCGCCGTCGGTCACCCACCCGCGACCACGCAACCGCCACTGCCCGTCGATCTGCTTGACGTCGAGCCCGACCGCGATCCGGTCCCCGTACTCACCGAGCACCCGCGCACACCACTGCGGATCCTCGATCGCCGCGGTCCCGATGTTCACCCGAGCACACCCGGTGGCCAGCGCGGCCTTCAGCGAATCGTCGTCGCGAATACCGCCGGACAGTTCGACCTTCACATCGAGCTCACCGACGACCTGCGCGATCAGGTCCCGATTACTCCCCTTACCGAACGCCGCATCGAGGTCAACCAGATGCACCCATTCGGCCCCCGCCTGCTGCCACGCCAACGCCGCGTCCCGAGGCGACCCATAGCTCGTTTCGCTACCGGCCTCCCCTTGCACAAGGCGCACGGCCTCACCATTGGCGACATCGACAGCGGGCAACAACACAAGACTCACCCATTCAGACTAGTAGGTCTGCGTCCCCGTCCCCGCAACGGTCCGCGACGGGTGAGGCCCGTGTCACTCCTCCCGCATCTGCGAGCTGATCTACCCAGACAGCTAGCTGCCTTTATGCAGGTCGACCGGCAGCTGTTCAGACCGTGCCGCCGCCAAGATCTTCTTGGCTTCCCTTCGACGCTGTTCCACCTGCTGCGGAGTCAGCGGAACGCGAACAGGTCGCATCTCATCCCCGGTCAGCGCGCTCACGAGTCGACCTCCCTGACAGTTGCTCGAATGCGCCACATCTTACGCCTGTAGTCGAAACCTACGTCGACAACGAAGTAGCTTCGTGCGTCGATGACCAGCACCTCACGCTCTGCGGGAAACTCAGCGAGATCTCCCAGACGTAGGGCAGGTGTACCGGCCGGAACAACAAGTTCCAAAATCACCGGATCGGTGAGTCGCGAGGAATGCGGCGGTATCGAAGACCCAGAGGTCGACCAGAACCCCAGCTCGATGAACTCGCCGTCGACCACCGCCCTCGCGGATTCCGCATCGTGAATCCCGTAGATCGCGGCATCAACTTCCCTGCTGACCCGAACGGCAATCGGGAGTGGATATCGGCGCAGCCCAGAGCGAATCGAACCGATCGCCGTGCCAGAGCAGCCGACATCGGGACCACGCCGTGTAGCGCACCATTGATCAACTCGTACCCACCCAGTGCGTACGCCTCGATCGAATCCCGCTCCTCCTGCGTGAGCCGAGTCGATTCCTGACCGGCCAGCGCGGCCTCAGCGAATGGAACGATGTCGAATTCACTGCTCTCCCCTGGCATGTGACGAGTATCGCGACTGCTATCGACTGCCTGTATTCGGGTGGCAGCGTCCAGCACGATGGAGGTATGCCCCTTTCCCCATTGCGGAAGTTGAACCAGCGGCATCCGTGGAGTCACAACGATCATTACGGCCGGTGGGTTGCCGACCGCGTTGCGGCCGCCGGAGCTCGTAACGCCCTCGATGTCGGTTGCGGCACAGGCAATCTCATCGCCAGACTTCGTGACAACGCCGTCACGGTGACGGGATTCGAGCCCGATCCGACCACCTGCGCCGTGGCGGCCGACCGCTTCGCCGATGACCTCGCTGTCACTATCTGCCGCACGGATTTCAGTGGACGCGACCCGCACCAGCGCTGGGACGCCATCACCCTGGTCGCCGTACTGCACCACATGCCACTGCTATCGACGCTGCGCGAACTGCGTGACAGCCTCACACCGGGAGGACGCCTTGTCATCGTCGGCTGCTACCGCGCAGCGAGCCCCGCCGACTTCCTCGCCACACTCCCCGCCGTTGTCGCCAACCCCGTCATGGGCATGATCAAGCACCCGACCCGCGCGACATCGACACCTCTCCACATGACTGCACCCACCACAGATCCGACGGAAACCTTGGCCGAAATCCGGGCCGCCGCAGCCGCGGAACTCCCAGGTTCCCGGATCCGCCGTCGACTGTTCTGGCGCTACACCCTCATCTTCGACAAGCCCAGCGGTCTCAGCTGATTCGACGGCGAAGTTCGGGAAGCCCGTCGCCGGTGAGGTCGTCGAGGGCGGCGGTGCGACCGACGACGGCCAGGGCGATGGCCTCGCCCGGGCCGCGGACTTCCGGGCCGACCCCCGAGGTCCATGTGACGTCGGTAGCCGTGAAGCGCAGCCCCTTGGTGTATTTGCCGGGGAAGGCGAAGGGGTCGGGGTAGGACAGCACCGCGGTGAGGCGATCGGCGGGGATCGTTCGGGGGCGGCCGAGTGGGCGGCGGATGTCCTGCTGATGCACCATCAGGTCCGACAGGGCCAGACGCGGCGAGAATTTCGACAGGCGGCCCGCGTTGTGCTCGAATTCGTCCACCAGCCGGGTGGTCGGCAGGTCGGCGAACGAGGCGGCGATCGCGTTGTTGAGGCGATCGACCGATCCGCGGTTCTTCACCGCGGCGGCCAGGTACCGCACCGGTCCGACCGTGTCGGTCAGCAGGTGCCCGACGACATCGCGCACTCGCCAACCGCCACACAGCGACGGCGTTTCCCATTCCTCGTCGGTCAGCCCGCGCAACAGTTCGATCATTTCGGCCCGTTCCGCGGCCAACATCCCCCGATAGCTCATACCGCAACTCTAGGTACCACGGCCACGCACCGAATCCGCCTACAGTCGGATTTCCTTGCCCCAGAAGCGATGACAGCGTGGCGATCCGGCGCGATCGACTGACCCGCACCGGTGCGACGACATCGCGTGCATGACGTGCGACTCCACCGAGGCCGATGCGCGACAATGGACGCCGCGAACGTCGCGCCGCCACCCATCGCGGGTAGCACCCACGAACAGGACCCCGCACCCCTTGGCCAAGCAGAATCGTCGACGTCGCACCGGTCGTAAACCGGCAGCAGCTCCCGGACTTCCGGTCGAACAAGCGCTTTCCGGTGACCCAGCACAGGTCGCCGACGCCATCGCGACCGTCGCCTTCCTCGCTGCCCAGGGCGACAAGAACGCGATCGATCGATTCATCGACCAGGTGACGGGCGCGGAGTTGGCTGCCGGCGTTCAGCTCGCCGGACAACGAATCATCGCCCGCGCCTTCGACTTCGGCTGGCTCCCCGCCGACATCCACGAGGCCGCGCGCAGGCGGGTCGACGAGTTCGCCACCGCGTACCTGACCGACCTGATGGCCGAGCACCGCGCCGATTTCCCCGCCGAATCCGTCGACGAGATCTGGCAGTCGCAACTGACCGAACTGGCCGCCGCCGTGTGGTGGACACCCACGCACCCCCACCTCGACCAGTGGGCCGACCGCGCCCTGCTCACCCCCGAAGAGGCCCTCACCGCAGCCCTGAGCGCCTTCGCCCTGCTGATCCAGCTCCCGAAACTCGAGCAGATCGCCCCACTGCCCGGCACCCGTCGTCACACCACCCACCATCACGTCGACGAGAAAACCCTCGGCCGAGTCCGCGGTCTGCTGGCCAAAGCCGAGTCCACCTCCTTCGCCGAAGAAGCGGAAACCCTCTCCGCGAAGGCACAGGAACTCATGACCAAATACGCCATCGACCGCGCCCTGCTCCACTCCCAGCAGACCGCCCCCGATCTCCCCGCGGCCCGCCGAATCTGGCTCGAAACCCCCTACACCGACGCCAAGGCCCTCCTGATCGACATGGTCACCCGAGCCAACCGTGCCCGCGCGATCTTCGTAGCCGAGTGGGGTTTCGTCACCGTTGTCGGCGACGACACCGACCTCGACGCGGTAGAAATCCTGTCCACCTCACTTCTGGTCCAAGCCACCCGCGCGATGATCGACAACGCCACCACCGACGAATCCCGCTCCCGCCACTATCGCAAAGCCTTCCTCACCGCCTACGCCACCAGAATCGGCGAACTCCTCACCAAAGCCGCCGAAGCGACCATCGCCAACGCCCCCACCCAGCTACTCCCGGTCCTCGCCTCCCACCAACAACGAGTAGACCAAGCCTTCGACACCTACTTCCCCACCGTCCGCTCCCGAGGCATCACCATCCGCAGCGCCGAAGGCTGGACCGCAGGCACCGAAGCCGCCGATCAAGCCTGTTTCGACAAACGTTGACCAGCGTCCGTCCGATCGCTGAACAGCTGGTCGACGTCGATGACAGCTCGCGCCTGCGCCTCGCTGAGTTCGAAGTACTCGACCGCGGACACGTGATGCAGCGAAGCGACCAGCATGGCGGGCGCGGATTCGACCTTGGTGTTGAGGGCACGGACATTCGCGTTGTACAGGCGCCGGGACGCCGCGATCCGGTCTTCGAGGTCGGCCAGTTCGCGCTGTAGTGCCGCGTAGTTGCGCACGGTTCCCAGCTCGGGGTACTGCTCGGCGAGCATCTGCACGCGCCCCAGCGCCGTGGTCAGGGCGTTCTCGGCGTCGGCGACCGAGGCAACATCCCCCGCGGTCCCGGTGAGCGCCCGCGCCCGGTTTCGCGCCTCGATCACCGCCGCCAAGGTACCGCGCTCGAAGGCCGCGGACCGCTCCACGGTGGCGACCAGATTCGGTACCAGGTCGTGGCGACGCTGCAGCTCGACGTCGATCTGTTTCCACGATTCGGCGACCAGATTCCGCAGCCGCACGAAGTCGTTGTAGGCGGCGAAATACCACAGGACCACGATCAGCCCCACGACGACAACAGCGATGATGACACCGGTACTCATGCGAAATTCCGTTCTCTGACGTGCTCCGCCAGATAGGCCGGGGTTGCGTAGTCGGTCCAGACGAATCTGGGGATGCCCTCGGTGACAATCCGCATCGCCTCGAACACTGTGTCGATCTCGCGGGTTCGATTGCCGAGGATGCTGACCCCCACCAGCTGGTTGCCGACGATTTCGAACTTGGTCAGTGCCGCCGTCGGCAGGTACGTCCCGAGGTTCACCAGTTGCTCGATCGTGCGCGGGGTGAAAACCGCATGTGCGAACGCCGGATTCGACGAATGCACCGAGAAGTGCTTGTTGAAGTCCGCGGATTCGAACTCCACCTGATCACCGGTGGACGTGTCCAACGTCGGCCCCATCGTCAGCCGGGGCAGCGCCACGGGAAGATCGAGGATGAACACATTGCGGTAGTGGGTGCTGACGTTGATCTTGTTGTTGTTGAGCCACGTCAGATGGAACAGGCGGGCGGGATAGTTGCCGATCATGCCCTGCATCCCGTCACGGACCCGAAAGCGCCGTGCCCGACCGATAGTGAACGGCGGAAAGTCCCACTCGGGCACCGCCCATCCGGTCGCGCGGTGATACACGAATCCGTGCTCGTCGGCCCACCGCGCGGTCCAGCGCTTGCGAAAAGCCTTCACGACGATCCCCGCAGGCAGGAACGCCAACGCCGGTGTCGCGAGCAGCAAGACCCACGAGAACGGGCGACCGTGGTCGCGCCACCACACGTACTGCAGGATCGCCAGGACAACAAAGGTCACCGCCGTCACCACATTGAGGAACCGCGGCCCCGCCCAGAACGGATCACTCCCGCCCGCCCGCCGACCACCAACCGTCTCGCCCACAATCTCTCCTACCATCGACGCGCCTCCGAGAAGAGGACGCGTGAACGATCGCAGCGACGGCTTGCAGACTTCTTTACGCCAGCCTTTATCCAGGGTCGCGGGAGCATCGGCGCAGGTAGTATTGCGAATCAGGAGGTGGATTATGACGGCGGTACACCACGATCCCGTCACCACTACGGATTTCGAAGCGATCGCCGCAGCGGTCGAACGAACCACAGATGCGCTGCAGCTCGAGTACATCGACGGAAAGCTGGGGTTCAAGACCGCGCCGGACGGTGATCACAACCGCATCATCAACTGGCTTTTGCTGCTTCTCATGCCGTTGGCTCCTGGCTTGTTTCTACACCAAGGACAGGGACTGAAGATCAACGAATACCGTGACAGCCGTGCCCGCCCGGACGAAGTGGTCGCGCCGCTGGACGCGTTCGTCGGACACGGCGAGTGGGCGCCCTCGCGTGACACCGTGATGGCCGTCGAGGTCACCTCCCACGATTCGGACACCAACAAACGAGACCGGGTGGAAAAGCCGACGGCATACGCCGAGGCCGGCATTCCGCTCTACCTCCTCGTCGACCGAGACACCGCCGAAATCGTCCTGTACAGCGAGCCGGACGGCGGGCGATACCAGGAGACTCGCCGATACGCCTTCGGGCGCGCCGTCCCCCTCCCGGACCCGATCAGCATCACAGTCGACACCACCCCACTCCTCGACTGGGTCGACTGACCTCACGCGACTTGCTCAACGATTTGCCGCGCGCGGATCATGGCGTGGCTTCTGCGACGAACTGCGACAGTCGCCGGGTCGGTCGGCCCAGGAGGTCGGAAGCGTCCGGGACAACAGGTGCGTTGGCGCCGGAGGCGATGGCGTCGAACAGCCCGGCGAGGGTGGTGATGTATTCGTGGTGCCAGCCCAATCGCGAGGCGAGAGCGTGAAACTGCTGGACAGTCGAATCCTCGTATCCGAAGAGGGGGATTCGCGATCGGGCAGTGAGCGCGGCGACTTCGGAGAACGTCAACGCTTCGGCGCCGGTCAGGTCGAACTCGCGCGCACTGTGGTCACCGACGAGGGCTGTAACAGCGCATGCCGCAATATCTTCGGCGTCGATGAAACTCACCCTCGCGCCGCCGGTGGGCAGCCGCAGCACACCGTCTCCCGCAGTCGCCAAGTCGCGGAGCGGGCCCTCGGTGAGGTTCTGGAAGAACCAGTTGGGTCGCAGGATCGTCCACCGCATATCGGTGTTCTGCAGGTGGAGTTCCACGGCGCGCTGTTCGACGGATGTCGGCGCGTACTGCATTCCCATCGCTGTCATCAGCACCACGGTGGTGACACCGGCGTCCTGTGCCATATCCAGGAAAGCGCAGGTGCGTGCACCGAGCCCGCGCACGGATCGATGTCCGTCGTCCCCGCCGGGTACGACCGTGAAGATCTTTTCGACACCGGCGAGCGCTCGCCCCCACGTGTCGGGTTCGGTCCAGTCGAACCCGATAGGCGCCCGCCGCGATGCTGCCCGCGTCGGGTATCCCGACTCGGCCAGTTGGGCGAGGACGTGGCGGCCGACCTTGCCCGTGGCGCCGGTGACCAAGATCGTCAACGGGTCACCCCAAGACAAGCCGCGAGCTGGTCCAACACCACTTCCGTGTACTCCTGCGGCTCCGTACGCATGTGCCCGAGCACACGCGGGTACAACAGTCCGTCCATCGCACCGACCGCAACGTCGACTATCGCTGTGGCGCTTCTGCGGCAGTGGAACATGCCACCGGCGATGCCGTCGGCGACCGCTTCGTCGAATGGCCGTCGATAGAGCGCGGCCAGCCCGGCGGCATGCTCGCGCAGCTCGTCGTCGTGCGCCGCCGCCGTCCAGAACTCCATCAGCATCCGCCAGACCGGCACCGGAGTGCCGAGCCCACGCTCGGTCAACGCCACCAACCGTGCCCATGGATCGTCGTCCAGGCCCGCGGTCATCGATTCCATCTCCGCTACTTCCAGGGCTGTCGATCGACGCAGTGCCTCGACCAGCATGTCCTCACGAGAACCGAAGTAACCCTGCAGGGTGCTCACGGCGACGCCGCTCGCCTCGGAGACATCGCTGAACCTGGTATTCGCGAACCCGCGTGCAACGACAATGTCGACCACGGTGTCCAGCACGCGCTTCCGCCTTTCACCACCAGCACGACGGCGACGCGATCCCTCTGCAGCTATCGTCATCCTCCTACCGTATCACCATACGGTAGGAGTATACGAAGTTCGGCGGCTGGGGCTCGTTGCCAGGCCCGCAACTTCGCTCGTACGCTCGGTATGTGCGGCCGATCATGTCCGAACAGGAGCTGGATGGCGGCTGGGACCTGGCGAAGTCGACAGCGATGGCGATGGCTGGCGTCTCGATGGACGGGTTTCGTGATCGGGGGTCCGTGGGGTGCGATATGCGGATTTTCGCGCGGCCGGAGGTCACTGTGGCGATCCAGTTCGGGAACAGTCCGTTGACCGTGGAAGGCCCTGACCAGCCTGTATTCGATGGGTTGGTCGCTGGTCTCGTCCCCGGTATTCGTCATGTCCGTGCCGAGCGCGTCGAGTGCGTCGAGTTGCGGATGTCGCCGATCGCCGCCTACCGCCTGCTCGGTGTCGGTCCGGCCGACCTGGACGGCACGGTGGCCGGGCTAGCGGATATCTGGGGTTCGGGGGCAGCACTGTTGCGTGAGCAGTTGTCCGAAACAGCAACGTGGGCAGAACGATTCGCGGTGACCACGAAGTTTCTCGCCGCCACGGAAACAACGAGGACAGCTGATTCCGAAGTCGTCGCGTGCTGGGAGCGGATCGTCGCGGACAAGGGTGCCGTGCAGGTCAGGGAGCTGGCCGAGCTGACCGGGTGGAGTCGGCAACGCGTGTGGTCGAGGTTCACTGCGCAGATCGGTGTGACGCCCAAGCGAGCGGCGATGGTGGTCCGGTTCCGCCGTGCGTTCGACCTGCTGTCGGTTGGCCGATCCCCCGCCGAAGTCGCTGCGGCATGCGGTTATTCGGATCAATCCCACCTCCACCGCGACATGTCCGCCTTCGCCGGAATCACCCCCGGCGCACTAGCGACGAACTGATCGGCGAACATTCGTCCAAGACGCCGCCCGCCGCGAACCGGACAGTAGTCGCATGAGACTCGAGCAACGGATCCGCGCCGCCGAACAGCGCGTCGCCGCCACCTACGGACTGACGATCACCGAACACCCACTGGCACAAAGCAACCCCGCGGTTCGTGTCCTGACCACCGGCGAGGGTGAACCGCTGATCCACATGAACGGCATCTCGGCACCCGCCATGGGCATGGCACCCCTGATCGCCGGCCTACCCGGCTTCCGCCACATCCTCATCGACCTCCCCGGCCACAGCCTCGCACCGCCCTACACCTGGCAGGGCCGACCGGTCCGCGAACTGGCAGTCGACGTTGTCACCGGCACTCTCGACGCACTCGGCATCGAACAGGCCGCCTTCGTCGGCAGCTCCCTGGGCGGCCTGTTCACCCTCTGGACAATGCTCGACGCACCCGACCGCGTCTCGCGAGCGGCGATCGTCGCAACACCCGCCACCGCCTTGCCCGGCACCCGCGTCATCGCCGAGTTCGAATCCCTGACCTCCCCGATCCGGGGCCGACTCGAACAGAGCCTGATGCAACTACCGTCCCCACCGTTCATCGCTCGTTTCGCCCTCACCGAGGCCATCGGCGCGAACGCGGCACGCGCGATGTCGGCCGACATGCTCGACCTGCACCGCCTACCCCTGCGTCTACCAGGGCAAGCCGCGTCCTACCGTGCCCTGCTGCGCCGCCTGATCGACGGCGCGACCGCACGCCCCGAGAACATCCTCACCGACAACGAACTCGCCCGGATCACCACCGCGCCGCTGTTCGTCTGGGGCGAAGACGACGTCATGTGCGCACCCGACCAGGCACGACCTTCCATAGCGAAGATCCCCGGCGCGCACCTGGTCACCGTTGCGGGCGGCCACGCCCCTTGGTTCGACGATGCGTCCCGTTGCGCAGCGCTGGTCCGTGACTTCCTCGCCGGCGACCCGGCCCGCGCCATGACCGAAGAAGGAACCAACCATGCGTAACCACGACCCCATCGCCCTCGCGGCGAATCTCGATCCGTTCGACTTCCGCGAACTCGCCACATTCAACGACGGCGCGTTCTGCATGTACTTCGGCGACGAACTCGAGTCCTCGGACTGGGAACTGCACCCCGACACCGACGAGCTGCTGATGGTCCTGAAAGGCAGCGTGACGGTCGAGATCCTCACCGATACCGACCGTCACCGAATCCCGCTCACCGCAGGACAATTCGCCATCGTGCCCAAGGGCCACTGGCATCGTCACCTCGACATCGACAATGTCGTGGAGATGTTCTACACCCCGGGCGAGACCGTCGAGTCGACGGCCGACGACCCGCACACCGCCTGAACTACAGCGACCCAACAACCGCGCCCTTTCGGCAGCGGCCGGCCAACGCCATCTCAGCCGATGCCGAGCGCGTTACGAGCAGTCGCGATCTTCATGACCAACCTGCGCGGTGTATTGCGCACCGGCGTGAAAGCGTATTTACGGTAGAACTGCGCGGCCGCGTCGTCGATCGCATCTACGACGATCAGTCGGCCACCACCTACCTCCGCGGCCGCGACGGCCTTGGAAACGGCGTCGTAGAGAAGTTCCGCACCGAATCCCTGCCCTTGGAACGAACGATCCAGTGCCAATCTCCGGATCAGGTATCCCGGGATCCTCGACACCCCGCCCGCAGCCCCGCTCGGCACCCCGTCTTCGTCGCGATTGACCAGCGTGGGCGTCAGCGCGAAATACGCGACGACCTTCTGCTCACCCTCAGGAGTCCACACGTACACCCGGGCAGTACCCGATACGCATGCCCGCTGCGCCATCGAACGTAACCAGTCATCCAACGTCGCCTGCCCGCTGTCGAAGGTCGACAGGTCGTGGTCTTCCGCCAATCGCGTCGAAACGAACTGTGCGGTCACCGATCACCGTCGCTTGAAGGCGCGCGGGCGGCGGGCCAACTCGGCCAGCTCTGGAGCGGCATCGGCTTCATCGAGCGAGTCCAGCAGTGCGTCGAACTGTTCCGCCGACATGACGGTGATCAGTTCCTGCGCCAGAATTCGCTCGGCACGTTCGAACACCGCGCGACGGATGAACTCCGACTGCTGCTCGTGCACCAGCTCCGCGGCGCGCTGCAGCTTCGCCCGCAGCGCGTCGTCGACGCGGAACTCCGCGCGTTCGGTCTTGGCTCCCATAGGCCTAGTGTAGCCACTGTACGGATATTTACCGTACAAATTCCCGGGAACCGCGCCTACAGCGACCCGATCCAGTTCCGCAGCAGCTGCGCACCCGCATCCCCGGACTTCTCCGGGTGGAACTGGGTAGCCGACAACGGCCCGTTCTCGACGGCGGCCAGGAACGGCACACCGTGCTCGGCCCAGGTGAGTTTCGGCGGCGCTATGTGCTCGTTCTCGGGGAGTTCCCACTGCTGGGCGGCGTAGGAGTGGACGAAGTAGAAGCGGGTGTCGGCGGCCATGCCGGCGAACAGGGTGCTGTCGGCGGGAGCCTTCACCGTGTTCCAGCCCATGTGCGGGAGGACGGGCGCGTCGAGCCCGGCGACGACGCCCGGCCATTCACCGCACCCTTCGGTCTCCACACCGAACTCGACCCCACGGTCGAACATGATCTGCATCCCGACGCAGATGCCCAGCACAGGACGCCCACCGGCGAGGCGCTGGCCGATGATCCGGTCACCGCGCACCTCGAGCAGCCCGGCCATGCACGCCGCGTACGCGCCGACACCGGGGACGACGAGTCCGTCGGCGGCCAGCGCGGCGGTGGGGTCGGCGGTGACCTCCACCTGCGCACCCGCCCGCACCAGCGCGCGTTCGGCCGAATGCAGGTTGCCGGAGCCATAGTCCAGCAGCACAACGGTTTTCACAGCACACCCTTCGTGGACGGCACACCGCTCACGCGAGGGTCGATTTCGACGGCAGCGCGCAAAGCCCTTGCTACAGCCTTGAATTCGGCCTCGGTGATGTGGTGCTGGTCGCGCCCGTAGAGCACCCGCACATGCAACGCGATACGGGCGTTCTGCGCGATCGACTCGAACACGTGCTTGTTGAGCACCGTCGAGTACGAAGCACCGGGGCCCGCACTCGGAATGATGGTGTGCACCAGGTGTTCCGGCTCGCCGGTGAACACGCAGTACGGCCGACCGGACACGTCGACGGCGGCGTGCGCGAGGGTCTCGTCCATCGGGATGAAGGCGTCACCGAAGCGGCGGATGCCCTTCTTGTCGCCCAGCGCCTGGCCGAGCGCCTGACCGAGCACGATCGCGGTGTCCTCGACCGTGTGGTGCGCTTCGATCTCGATGTCACCCTCGGCCCGCACCACCAGGTCGAACCCGGCGTGCGCGCCGAGCGCGGTCAGCATGTGGTCGTAGAACGGCACACCGGTGGAGATCTCGGTCTTCCCGGTGCCGTCGAGGTTCAGCTCCACCAGGATCGAGGATTCCTTGGTGACGCGTTCCACCCGCGCTGTTCTGCTCATGATGTGTCCCTCCACAGGTGGATTCAGTGAGTAAGGTCGGTGCCCGCGATATCGCCGCTCACGCGCAGGAATTCGTCGTTCTCGGCAGCCAGGCCGATGGTGGCGCGCAGGTAGCCGGGGATGCCGACGTCGCGGATCAGCACGCCCGCGCCGAGGTAGTGCTGCCACGCCTGCCCGGCGTCGGTGAACCGGCCGAACAGCACGAAGTTCGCGTCGCTGGGAATCACGTCGAAGCCGAGCGAGACCAAAGAAGCGGCGACCCGGTCGCGTTGGGCCGCCAATTCCGCGACGCTGCCGAGGGTTTCGTCAGCGTGCCGCAAGGCCGCGCGCGCGGCGGCCTGGGTGACCACCGACAGGTGATACGGCAACCGCACCAGCAGAATCGCGTCGATCACCGCGGGCGAGGCCGCCAGATAACCCAGGCGCCCACCCGCGAAGGCGAATGCCTTGCTCATGGTGCGGGTGACGACGAGCTTGGTCGGGAACCTGTCGATCAGCGTGATCGCGCTGGGTGCCGCCGAGAACTCGCCGTAGGCCTCATCCACGACGACGATGCCGGGCGCAACATCGAGAATCCGCTCGAGCTCGTCGATCGGAATGCTGTGGCCCGTCGGGTTATTGGGGCTCGTCACGAACACCACGTCAGGCCGACGTTCGATAATCTGTGCTACCGCATAGTCGATATCGAGCGAGAAATCACCGCTGCGCTTGGCCTCGACCCACTCGGTGTCGATGCCCTCGGAGATGATCGGGTGCATCGAGTACGACGGCACGAAACCCAATGCGCTACGGCCGGGACCACCGAACGCCTGCAACAACTGCTGCAGAATCTCGTTGGACCCGTTGGCCGCCCACACATTCACGGTGTCGACGGCGACACCGGTCTGACGCGTCAGGTACTCGGCCAGGTCGTGACGCAACGCGACCGCATCCCGATCCGGGTACCGGTGCAGATCAGCCGCTGCCGCCCGCACAGATTCCGCGACATCGTTGATCAGCGCCTTGCTCGGCGGGTGCGGGTTCTCGTTGGTGTTGAGCTGCACCGGCACCGTCAATTGCGGTGCGCCATAAGGAGATTTGCCCCGCAGGTTATCGCGCAGCGGCAGCTGATCCAGCGTCGCCGAAGCACCGGGCACGGTCGGAGTGCTCATGCCTCCGCCTCGCTGGCGCTCAGCTGCGGCATGCGCACCGCGCGCTGGCACATGATTCGCTCGCTACGCTCGCTCACGACAGTGCCTCGAATCGGGCCTGCACAGCCTGACCGTGCGCGGGCAGATCCTCCGCATTGGCAAGGGCCACAACATGTCCGGCGACATCCTTCAACGCCGCTTCGGTGTACTCCACGATGTGGATGCCACGCAGGAACGTCTGCACGCTCAGCCCCGAGGAGTGCCGCGCACAACCAGCGGTCGGCAGCACGTGATTGGAGCCCGCGCAGTAGTCGCCGAGACTGACCGGAGCCCACGGCCCGACGAAGATCGCGCCGGCACTGCGCACCCGACCCGCCACCGCAGCCGCGTCGACAGTCTGAATCTCGAGGTGCTCGGCGGCGTAGGCGTTGACAACGAGCAGACCCTGCGCGATGTCGTCGACGAGCACGATCCCGGACTGCTTGCCCGACAACGCTTCCCGCACCCGATCGTTGTGCTTCACCACGGCCAGTTGCGCATTCACCGCGGCATCGACCGCATCGGCCAGCGCCACGGAGTCGGTGACCAACACACTGGCCGCGAGCACATCGTGCTCGGCCTGACTGATCAGATCGGCGGCAACGTGCACCGGATCGGCAGTCTCATCGGCGAGCACCGCGATCTCGGTAGGACCGGCCTCGGCGTCGATCCCGACCAGCCCACGGCACAGCCGCTTGGCCGCCGTGACGTAGATATTGCCGGGCCCGGTGATGAGATCGACAGGTTCGAGCGCCCCACCATCGGTATCCACACCGCCGTAGGACAGCAAAGCCACCGCCTGCGCCCCGCCGACAGCCCACACCTCATCGACACCGAGCAGCGCGGCCGCCGCCATGATCGTCGGGTGCGGCAGCCCACCGAACTGCGCCTGCGGCGGCGAGGCCACCACCAGCGACTCCACACCCGCGGCCTGCGCGGGCACCACGTTCATCACCACAGAAGACGGGTACACAGCGTTGCCGCCGGGCACATACAGCCCGACCCGCTCCACCGGCAGCCACTTCTCGGTCACAGTCCCACCGGGCACGACCTCGGTCACCGTGTCGGTGCGCCGCTGATCGGCGTGCACCTTCCGGGTCCGCTCGATCGCGACTTCCAGGGCAGCCCGAACAGCCGGATCCAGTTCGGAGAGAGCTTTGGCCAGCTCGGCGGCAGGCACCCGCACCACAGCGGGCCGCACCCCGTCGAACTTCTCGCTGTATTCCAGCGCGGCCTCAGCACCCCGATCGCGAATATCCTCGACGACCGGCCGCACATGATGCAGCACCGAGTCCACGTCGACCCCTCCACGCGGCAGCGCGGTGCGCAGCTCGGCAGCGGAAGGAGTACGACCGCGCAGATCGACGCGGGCGAGCTCGATGCGGGAAGTCATATCGGGTTACGGTCCTGTTCTGTGCTGGGCCTGAAGGTCAGCTACCAGCCTAATGCCCGCCCGCCATCGCTTTTCCAGCACGTCCCACGCGAGCAAACCGAACGGTCTACCGAGACAGCACGGGCGAGCCACTGATCGGCTCGCCCGTGCTGCTACTGGACGCGGGTGTCGTCGTCGATGCGCAGGGAACCGCCGGAGTTCACCACGCGCATGACCAGCGCCTTGGTCGTGCCGTCGACCGTGATGCTGGCCAGGCGCATGTCCGTGGATCCGTCGGCATTGTTGCCGCTCACGGCCATGATGCTGGCGAAGCTCTGGACAGTGCGGTCGTTCCAGTACGCGCGGAAATCGGCCTCACTGCCGTAGACCTTCTGCGCGGCCGGGGTGAGCAGCGACCAGGAGCCCGCCGGATTGCTGTAGAAGTTCTCGACGAGCAGACCGGCCGAACCGATATCGACGGTGCCGACATTGCTGGCCTGTCCGAGCGGGGGAAGCGCCGCACTGGGCTTGGGGGTCGCCGAAGCCTGAATCGAGGTCGGCGGACCCGCCTGCACCTGCGGTGAATCCGAGTCCGAACCGCTGAACGCGCTGATCGCGACGGCGACCGCCGCGACAACCGCACCCACACCGGACCCGATCAGTACCGCGCGCCCCTTACCTGCCTGCTTGCGATGCACGGGCGCGGGCTGGGCCTGGGTGCGCGGGTGCGCTGCGGTGTCGTGGCGGGGCTGCGGACGCGGGTTCGACCGGATCTGGCGGGTCGTCGCCGTGGACGCTCCCGCATGCGAGGCGCGACGCCCCGACTGCCGGATCACCTGGGTGGTCGCCGCAGAATTGCGACGGCCGAAAGCCTCACTGGCGGGGACGAATCCGGCGGGCACCGCGTTGTCGTCCTCGGCGAAGTGCGCCAGCGCGTCGCGGGCCTCGGTCATCGTCGGACGATCGAGGGGGTCGGGGCTGAGCAGGTCGAGCAGGAAATCGGTGGCCGGTCCCGCGTTGTGCGGCTCGCGGACCTGCCCGTTGGCGGCGGCGTAGAGCACGGCGAGGGGGTTGGCGTTGGCACCGTAGGGCGGCTCGCCTTCGAGGGCGTGGAAAAGCGTTGCGCCGAGGGCGAATACGTCAGCGGCGGGGGTCGGGTCGGAGCCGCGCGCCACCTCGGGTGCCAGGTAGGCGGCGGTGCCGCAGATCAGCCCGGTTTCGGTGAGTGTGACGTCACCGGCCGCGCGGGAGATGCCGAAGTCGGTGATTTTCACCTCACCGTGGTCACCGAGCAGGATATTGCCCGGTTTCACGTCGCGGTGCACCAAGCCGGCCTGGTGGGCGGCGATCAGCGAGGAGGCGACCTTCTCACCGATGCGGGCCACCTCGAGCAGCGGCAGCGGGCCCTTCTGACCCAGCTCTCCCGCGAGGCTGACCGACTTGAGGTACTCCATCACCAGGCACGGATCACCGTTGTGCTCGGTGATGTCGAAGACCACGATGGCGTTGGGATGCTGGAAGCGTGCCGCGTTGCGGGCTTCCCGAATCGCGCGCTGGCGCAACACATCCCGCTCGCCCTCGGGCAAGCTGGGTTTGATGTGGATCTGCTTCACTGCCACGGAGCGTTGGAGGCGTTCGTCGACAGCACGCCATACAACGCCTGTGCCGCCGCTACCAATACGCTCGACCAGGCGGTAATGCTCCGCGATCTTCTGACCGGTATCGATGGCGCCTACTCCGAACCTTCTCGAAATTGTGACATCCCGCGTATTGACCATGGGTATGGTCCGCCGACGAGTGTAGCTGGCTGGGTGATGACCGCGTGCGGCAGCGGGGGGATTGCTCGCCTGCGGAGGGAAAGATGACTCATGGTGTCACACGCAGCATCCGTCCCGCTGCCTCGACCGCCGGTCCGGAGCTCCCGGCGTCGGAAACGAACACCGCGAACGCCAGATCATCCTTGATTCCGACGAACCAACCGTGTGCGTGGGTGTCGTCGAGGTATTCGGCGGTGCCGGTCTTGCCGAGCAGACCTGGGATGTCACGCAGCGCCGTTGCGGTACCGGCGCTCACCGTCTCCCCCATCATGGCCTCTATCTGCGACGTCACCGCTGGGGGCACCGGCGACGAGGTCCGATCCGGAGCGCCGGGACGCCCGCGAATGATGCTCGGCGGGGGCGCGGAACCGTGCGCGAGGGAGGCCGCGACGAGCGCCATACCGAACGGCGAGGCGGTCACCGTGCCCTGTCCGATGCTCGATTCGACCCGTTGCGCCGGATTGTCGGCGGGTGGAACTTTCCCGGTGACAGTCGTCAAGCCGGGTGTCACGTAGTCGACGCCGAGACCGAGTTGTTGGGCGGCCGCGGTGAGTCCGTCGGCGGGCAATTTCACTCCCAACTCGGCCATCGTGGTGTTGCACGAGCGTGCGAACGCGGTGTGCAGAGGCACCATACCCAGGTCGAAGCCGTTGTCGTTGGGAATCGTTCGTCCCTCGATGGTGGCGCGGCCGGGGCACGGCAGCACGGTGTCGGGGGTGAGCCCGCCCGCTTGCAGTGCGGCCGAGACCGTGACGGTCTTGAACGTGGAACCCGGCGGGTAGAGCCCGGTCAACGCGATCGGGCCCTGGGCGTCGGCGGGCGCGTTCTGTGCCACCGCGAGGACCTCGCCGGTCGAGGGCCGCAACGCGACGATGGCGGCCGGAGTGGCGATCGGGGTGAGCGCGTCCTCGGCGGCGTGCTGTAGGTCGATGTCGAGGGTGCTGGCGATGTCGGCGGTGGGTTTCGCGTCGGGGCCGGCGATGCGCTGGGTGCCGGTCGGGGTCTGCGCGCGGATCGCCCAGCCCGCGGCGGTGTCGGCCTGCTCCTGCCAGATCTCGGCCAGGCCGCCGATCGTGGGCCCGGACAGTGCCTTGTCGACGGTGAGCAGCCGGGTCTGTGGCGCGAGTGTCACTCCGCGCACCCCGGTCAACCCCTGCTGCACCGGCGCGATGTCGGCCTCGCGCAGCGCGACGGCGGCGATCGGTTTGCCCTGTGCCGCATCGAGATCCGCCCGCAAACCGGCCTCCGTGACGCCCTGTGGCGCGAGCAGCGCCGCGACGGCGGCCAGGTCCGCATCGGGTGCGACGTTCACCAGCGTCACCACCTGCTGGGTCATCAGGTCTCCGCCCGAGGCGTCGAGTACGCGGGCCGGTTTCGGTTCGACCGGGCTGTAGCTGAGCGGGCCGAGGTCGAGCCCGGGGGCGACCGTGGTCGGCTGCCAGGCGATCTTCCAGTCGTCCTCGCCGGTGGTGGTGCCGGCAGTCGAATAGGTCCACGCGTTACGACCGCCGGGGCCGAATTTCCAGGTGGATTCCAGCGTGAAGGACTTGCCGTCGGTCGATGTCAACCGGACGGTGTCGTTGGGGCCGAGGTTGTCGAACAGCGCGGTCAGTACCGGGCCCGCTTGTTCGGGCGCGTCGGTCAATGCCGCGGCGGCGGCAGCGTCTCCGCTGGTCAGCGCGGCGGCGAAGGACTCGACGACGGTCTCGGGTTGGTCCGGTCCCGACGAGCACGCGACGGGAAACGCGGCGAGCGCGACGAGCAGGACCGATGCCTTCCGTGGGATGCGCACGGGTCCGAGAGTAGCCCGATCTGTGGTGCCGGTGGGGTTGTTGTTGCGGCAGTGAGGAATCCGCCGGGCTACCACCAGCCCGTGATCGCCCCGATCTGCCGCCCGAGTTCGGGGGCGAGCGAGCGGGCGTAACTGGCGGTCAGGTGGTGTTCGTCGCGATAGATGAGCACATTGCCCTCGACCACCCGGCAACGCTGCGGTCGGCACACCGCGTCGGACAGATCGAGCGGGTGGACGTTCGGATACCCGGCCGCCGGTTCCTGGGCGGGGTCGAGGGGGTCGAGGACTTCGGCGCGGTCGAGCCCGCAACTGTCGGGGTCACCACGGTAGGCCAGGCAGTCGGTGGCCCGGTAGAGCACGCCGTCGCGGCGCAATCGTGGAGTGTCACGCAGCGCGAGCACATTGAATCCGCGATCCTGCATGGCCGTCCACACCTCGAGGTATTCGGCGGGCACCTCGTCGCCGAGGCCGTCCATGCGGTAGCGGGTGGACAGGGTCAGCACCCAGTTCGGTGGTTCGGCGGACAGCCGGTCGAGCACCTCGACGGACCACTCGTGACATTCGGGGAACGGCCACTCCGCGTAGGACGGCTCATCGGAGAGCACGACCGGGCACCCCTCCTTGAGGTAGGAGATCACCCGGAACCCGTGTTCCACGCCGAGCACCTCCAGCGCGGGCAACCAGTGCTCGGAGTGCGAGCCGCCGACCAACGCGATCGAACGGTCGGCGGTGGGGTCGCCGTAGGTGCAGACGCGCACCTCCCGGTCGGGGGTGATGCACCCGTCGGTGGTCGGCGACGGCGTGTCGGCCTGTCCTTCGAAGACGGTGGGGCGCATGGGTTCCGGCGAGTATTCGGCACCGGTGAGCAACGCCTGGGCGCCCGGGTAGCGCTGGGCGTCCAGTGCCTGCGGCGGCACGGCCGGGTTCGCCACCAGCACCACCTGCCACCCCACCGAGGCGATCAACACCGCGACGGTCATCGCGGTGACCAGGCCGCCGGTCGGCTTGCGGTTGTCGGCTCGCTGACCACGCGGGGGCATCCGCAGCGGCGTCTCGATCAACCGGGTCGTCGCATAGGCCAGCACCAGCGAGGCCCCGATCACCACCAACCCGTCGACGACCCCGGCATCGGCCCGCCCGGTCTCACCGAGATAGAAGATGAGGATCGGCCAGTGCCACAGATACAGCGGGTAGGCGATCGCGCCGAGTTCGGTGCACAACCGTCCGGCCAGCATCCGGTTCGGCCACGCCTGCGCGGTCGCGCCGAACCCGGACGCGATCACCAGGCAGGCTGCGAGCACCGGCCACAGCGCCGCGACACCGGGGAACTGATGCGCGCCGTCGAACAGCGGCCCGCACGAGACCACCATGGCGAGCCCGATCGCCGCCGCGAGCCCACGCAGCCGGTTCGGCATCCGCAACCAGGGTGCCGCCACCGCCAGAATCGCACCGGCGAGGAGTTCCCAGCCGCGCGCGAAACTGTCGTAATAGGTCCACGCCTGGTGCTGCGTGGTCCCCGACGCCGCGTACCAGAACGACAGCGACCCGAGCCCGACCAGCACGATCACCAGGGCCACCCGCCCGGCCGCACCGCGTCGGCGCAACCAGGCCCATCCCGCGAGGAGCGCGAAGATCGCCAGGTAGAACTGCCCCTGCACCGACATCGACCACAGGTGCTGCAGCGGGCTCACCGAGGGATCGGGCGAGAGATAGTCGAGTTCGGCGGTCGCCAGGTACCAGTTCTGGCTGTAGAACATCGAGGCCAAGGTCTGCACGGTGGCCTCGCCGAGCTGGGTGTACGGCCGCAAGAACACGGTGGCGAGCAGAACCGCCGCTAACACCACCACCAGCGACGGCATCAGTCGGCGCGCGGTCCGGCGCGCGGTCTCCCCCACCTCGACGCCACCGGCCCGTTCCACTGCGCGCACCACCGCGCCGGTGAAGAAGAACCCCGACAGCACCAGAAATACATCGACACCGCCGGATACGCGCCCGGCCCACACGTGGAACGCCACCACGAGCGCGATCGCTACCCCGCGTAGCCCGTCCAGATCCTGTCGTCGTGCGACGGTGCCGCCGACCGCCATACCGCCATCGACCCGCGACGCACTACGGACATTCGGCACCATCGAACCCACAGAATCGGCCCCCACAAAGGAATTGTTTCCCGGCAAGTAACCATCAATTTGCCGTAGCGCCATCCAGGAAGCAAACCGCCGTGCCGCGCGGGCGAGGCGCTATCCGCGTCGCCAGGGGGTGGTCGCGAGGGTGGTGGCGTCGGTTTCGGTGAGGTCGATGTCGAAGGTTTCGCCCAGAATCTTGGTGAGCTCGGTGGGGTCGAGATCACGCGAAGTGCCGGTGCCGTCCGGGTATTCCGTGATGAGTGTCAGGTCGTCGAGCACGTAGTGGACCTCGGGCAGGAAGCGCTGGAGGAAGGGCCGGGTGGTGAACGGCGAGCGCGGTGAGGTCGACACGAAGTGGTTGCCGACCGCGTAGTCGATGCGGAACTGCGGGTTCTCGGTGAAGGTGTAGCGGTCGATCCAGCCGTCGCGGCCGAACTGGAACATCACCCACTGGTCGGCCCGACGTTCGAGCCGGTAGCGCCACTCACCGAGGGCGAATTCGCCTGCGCTGTCGACCAATTCGTACGGTTCGAGAGGTCCGAAGCCGAACCCGACATCGCAGATCCACACGCGGTCGTCGTCGGGAGTGGTCACGCGCAGCAGGGCGTGGGTGGCGGGTCGCAGCGCTCCGGTGTCGGCCACCCCGTAGGTGACCCGGCCGCTGAGTCCCGAGACACCGAACCCGAGCCGCTCCAGCGCGGCGGCGAAGAGCGCGGCGTTCTCGAAGCAGTACCCACCGCGCCGCTGCCGGATCATCTTGTCCTGCAGCGAAGCGAGGTCAAGGGGGATGCCGCGTCCGAGGATGATCTCGAGATTCTCGAACGGGATGGTGGTGGTGTGGGCGCGTACCAGGGCGCGCAGGGTCTCGACCGAGGCGGTGCGCGGTCCGTCGTAGCCGATTCGGGCCAGGTAGGCATCCAGGTCCAGTTCGGCACCCTGCCAGCCGTGATCGTCGCTCATCGCATCCTCGTTCCGTTGGTTGTCTTTCGCACAACCACGGCCCGGTGAGCGTTTGTTCCTCCGGGGTCGGACCCGGCGTAATCGCACAATTCGCGGCCGTTCAGTCAGATATCTGATTGTCGAGCCGCGTTTTGTACGATTACGCCGGTTCGTCAGCGCAGTGCGGCCTCGGACCCGCGGTGCAACTGCACCGGCGCCGTCTTGCTCGCGGTGTCGGCGTTGATCCCCTTGGCGGCCGGGTTCGCCTGTTCCAGTTGGGGTTTGCGATCCAGCAGCGTCTTGGTGAGCACACACGCCAGGTTCGCGTCGAGGTCGTCGCGGACGACGAGCAGGTTGGGCACCACGATGGTCGGTGTGTCGGCGGCCAGGCCGTAGGTGGCGGCGGGGATCGAGCCCGTCTCGTAGACCGGGTTGATCTCCTTCAGTTTCGGCAGCACTCCGGTGATATCGAGGAAGCGGACCTTGTCCTTCGCGGTGGTGAACAGGTCGGTGATGCCGGGTGTCGGCAGGCCACCGGACCAGAACATGGCGTCGATAGAACCGTCCTTGAGCCCGTCGACGGTCTTGGTCAGGTCGAGGCGCTGGGCGGACACGTCACTGTCCGGGTTGAGCCCGGCGGCCTGCAGCACGCGCTGGGCGATGACCTCGGTGCCCGATTTGGGCGAGCCGGTGGAAACCCGCTTGCCGCGCAGGTCGGCCAGCGAGTTGATGCCCGCGTCGGTGCGCACGATGACCTGGGTGTAGTTGTCGTAGAGCCGGGCCAGTGCGCGGATCGGCTGCGCGGAGGTGAAGCTGGCCTTGCCCGCGACCGCGTCGGCCGCGGAGTCGGCGAGGGAGAAGCCGACCTGGTAGGTGCCGCCGACGACCTGCTGGATGTTCTGCACCGAGGCGCCGGTTTCGGCCGCGGTGGCCTTGACGGTGCCGTTGGTGGCGGTCGAGATCTGTTCGGCGTAAGCGTTGCCGAGCGCGAAGTACACACCGGTGGCGTTGCCGGTGGCGATACCGATCCTGGTGTCCTGCTTCACTTCACAGGTCACCTCACCGCCCGCGTCGGCCGTCGGGGTGTCCTGCCGGCCTCCACAGCCGGTGAGCAATGCCGCGGCCGCGACCACGGCGACAATACTTCTGACCATCAGGTCCCCTCTCGTCGACGGCGATGCCGCCGGTTCGATGTGAATTACGGTGTGTCCGTGGATGTTCGCCGCGTGCGGTCGACGAGCCCCGCCACCGCGGCGACGACCAGCAACCCGAGTCCGATCCCGGTGGCGATCGGATTCGGATACAGCAGTGTCAGGCCCGCCGCGGCCGCCAGTCCGCGCGGAATCGGTCCGATGGCGCCGACCCCGAACAACCACCCGCCGGTCGCCGCCGCCAGCGCCGCGACACCCGCGCAGGCGGCCGCGCTCACCCACAGCACGTCGAGCCACGGGCCGCGCCCGAGCAGGTGCTGCCCGGAGTCGGTGAGCACGAACATCAGTGGCACCAGGAAGGCAGGCAGGGCGTAGCGCAGGGCGTGCCACATCGTCGGCATCGCCTTCGCGCCGGTCACCGCCGCCGCGCCGACGGCGGCCAGCGCGGTCGGCGGCGTCACTTCCGACAGCACCGAGAAGTAGAAGACGAACATGGCGGCGGCCGGTGCGGCGACGTGCAGGTCGAGCAGCGCGGGCCCGATGATCACCCAGCCGATCACGAACGACGCCGTCACCGGGACCGCCAGACCGAGCAGCGACAAGGCGATCGCCGCCAGCACAGCGGTGGTCGCCAGGACGATCGCGGGATCATCCGACAGTGCGGAGCCGGCTTTGACCAGCAGCGCGGCCAGTTGCGCACCGAGTCCGGTCTTGGTGGTCATCGCGGTGATCACGCCCGCTGCCGCACACACCGCGACCACGGGCAGTGCCGAACGCATGCCGTGTGAGAGTGCGCGCAGCGCCTCGATCACGAACTGCGTCACGGTTTTTCGCGTCCAGCGATGCCCGACCTCAGTAGCAGACTTGCGCAGCATCCGATCCGGGATGGCCAGCAGCAGCGCCAGCACGGTGGCATAGACGACAGCTCGCGTCGCACTCACCCCGACCAACAGCAGCACCACGATCACGACCAGCGACGAGAAGTGATACCCGAAGCGCCCCAGCAGTTTCCACCACGGCGTCGGCAGCGGCCCGTCCGCCAGATCCGCGGGTGCCCGCCCGTCCGCGTGGATGCGGCGCGCGTCGATCTCGACCGACAGCAGAATCCCGAGGTAGTACAGCAGCGTCGGGATCAGCGCCCACCCGAGCACCGTCACATACGACACATCGAGATATTCGGCGACGATGAACGCCGCGACACCCAACGTCGGCGGCGACAGAATCGCACCGACACCGGCCGCTGCCAGCATCCCGCCGGCCTGCTCGGGCCGGTACCCCGCCTTGCGCAGAATCGGCCAGGTCACCGCACCGGTACTCACCGCGGTCGCGGTCCCCGACCCCGAAACGGTCCCGAGCAGAAACCCCGACGCCACCGCCGTACGGCCCGCCGCACTGTGCGAGCGACGGAACAGCGAGACGGACAGTTCGACGAAGAACCGTGCGGCACCGGAGAATTCGAGCACCGCACCGTACAGCGTGAACAGCACGATGTAACTGGCTGCCACATCCAACGGAGTGCCGTAGAACCCACTGCCGGAGTTGTACAGCGCGTCGACGATCTGATCGACATCGAGCCCCGCGTGCGCGATCGACCAATCCTGCGGCAACAGCCCGCCGTAATACCCGTACCCCAGAAACACCAGACACACGATCGGCAAGATCACCCCGGTCGTCCGCCTGCACGCCTCGAGCACGAGCACCAGCAGCAACCCACCCATCACCACATCGAGCGGCGCCAGCATCCCCTGCCGATCGAGAAACGCGTCGTATCCCCCACCCGCATCCCCGATCCGAATCGGCAGCACCGGATACAAACACACCACCAGGGTGACCCCGGCCAACACCCAGTCGAGCACCGAAGGCCCATCAGCCCGGTCCAGCGGCCCCCACCACGACCGATAGCTCAGATACACCAACGGCAACGCGACAGCCAGAAAGACAACCAGGTAGTACTGACTCCCCTGCGCCAACGGCCGAAACACCTGCCACACCGACAAAAACGCCAGGCCGAGCGCAACAACCCCCACCAGCCGCCCGGTAAACCCCGAGAGCACCCGAGCAGGCCGTTCCTCGTCATCCACCCCCAGCTCAGCCGCAGTAACAACCGGTGGCGCTGCGTTCATGAGCGGACGATAGCAACGAGATTCGCCCCCGGGGAGCGAAACCGACAACCACACTCCCTGCACAAAATGGACACTACGAAAGGGCGGATAATGTTGTCGTGGCTGCGATACGACGAATTGTTGTGATGGGAACTTCGGGTTCCGGCAAGACCACGCTGGCACGCCAGATCTCACGCCAGCTCGACATCCCACACATCGAACTGGATGCGATCCATCACCAACCGAACTGGACTCCGATGTCCGCGCCCGATTTCCAGGCAGCCGTTGCCGAGCGGATCGCCGGGGACGCCTGGGTGGTCGACGGCAACTATCGGGGCAAACTCGGCGATCTCGTGTGGCAGCGCGCCGATACGGTGGCGTGGTTCGATCTGCCGCGGTCACTCGTCATGCGCCAGATAGTCCATCGGACCGTCAGTCGGTTCCTGACCGGGCGTGAGCTCTGGAACGGCAACCGCGAGCGTTTGGCGAACATGCTCTCCCTCGATCCCCAACGATCGGTGATCATGTGGGCGTGGACGACCCACGCGAAGAATCGGGCCGGTTACCTTGCCGCACAATCGGATCCGGCGTATCAGCACCTCACGTTCGTGCGGCTGGGTTCGCACCGTGCGGCCGCCGCGTTCCTCGGCGGGCTCTCCCCTTCGGAGTAATCGATCCTCGAGGTGCGCCCGGTTGTCGGTGCCCGCGCCTACTATCCCGGTCATGCTCTCGATCGATATCGCGCAGCGTCGCGCCCGCCTGGCGGTCAGGCATCGTCTCGCGCCGTCGGCCCGCTCGACCGACCCTGTCGACATCGCGCGTTCGATGGTGGTCCTGCACGCCACCGACCCTGCGACAGTGTTCCTTTCGGTCGGCGCTCGTGGCGTGGATCTGACACCGGCCGATGTGGAAAAGGCGCTGTACGACGACCGTGCGCTGATTCGGATGCTCGCCATGCGTCGCACGATGTTCGTCGCGCCGACCGAGTTGCTGCCGGTGCTGCAGGCATCCACCTGTGATGCGCTGGCCCGCAAGCAGCGCCGTACCTACGGCCGCTACGTCGAACAGGCCGGCGTGATCGACGGCGATATCGCGACGTGGCTGGCCGAGGTCGAAGCGGAGACCCACGCGGCGTTGCTGACCCGCGGCGCGGCGACCGGTGCTCAGCTGAGCAAAGACGTGCCGCGCCTGCGCACCCAGATCGACACCGCTCCCGGCAAGTCCTATTCCAAGCCGACCAGCATCACCACCTGGGTGCTCGTGGTGCTCGGGGCCGAGGGCCGGATCGTGCGCGGTCGCCCGAACGGCAGCTGGACCAGCAGCCAGTACACCTGGGCACCCGTGGAAACCTGGCTGCCAGACGGCTTTTCACCTTTGCCTGCCGCCGAGGCCCGCGTCGAACTGGTCCGTCAGTGGCTGTACACCTTCGGCCCGGCCCCGATCACCGATCTGAAATGGTGGACCGGCTGGACCCTCGGCGAAGTCCGAAAAGCCTTGGCGGAACTGGACACAGTAGAAGTAGACCTCGACGGCACCCCCGGCATAATCCTCGCCGACGACCGCACTCCCGTCCCCACCCCCGAACCCTGGGCAGCCCTGCTCCCCGCCCTCGACCCCACCCCCATGGGCTGGCAATCCCGAGACTGGTTCCTCGGCCCCCACGCCCCCGCCCTCTTCGACACCAACGGCAACATCGGCCCCTCCATCTGGGCCGACGGTCGCATAGTCGGCGGCTGGGCCCAACGCCCCGACGGCGAAGTAGTAACCCGCCTCCTCGAAGATGTGGGCACCGATACCCGAAAACTCATCGAAGCCGAAATAGACCGCACCACAACCTGGTTCGGGGAAACCCGAGCCATCCCCCGCTTCCGCACCCCCCTCCAACGCGAACTCACCGCTTGAGAGCTATCCGCTGACCGCTTTCGGGAAAAACTTCACGAGCCTCGACTCTTGTTTCCCGGGCATGACGACGATCGACTCCCCTCGACAATCGCCCTTCTCCAAAATGTCTACGCCACATTGCTGCCGTTCATCACAGACATCGCGGTCAGTGGTCCGGGACTGCCTACATCGAGCTCGAGACAGTTTTCTGGCGCGATAGGGGCACCTCGCCGTGCTCTTGTTCGTCCCATAATCCTTTGAAGTCGGGCAGGTGCCACCAAAACACCGCTCCGCCAGCACAGTTCGTTTGCTGGATGATCTGCGTCATCAGGTGACGGCCGGCCGGCCGCGCTGATGTTTCGAGAAGCACACGCCCGCCCCGACCGAGCGACAGTCAGTAGCCTCGCGCAGTGGTGAAACTCGGGTTGAACAAGAGCAACCGACGCCGCACAACGGTCGCCAGACTTCCGGCAGCATTCTGCCGGTTTGTCGCTGCTGGCCACGAAAACACCCCGCCAGACAATAGATCGGCAGAATACTACCGATTGCGTCCAATTTCGAGTACTCTCCACAAGCAGAGCTATCAATTCGGCAGTATTCTGCTGATCGGAGGTGGACCGTGGATGTACTGAAAGACATCGGGGCGAAGATCCGGGCGGAGCGCCGCCGCCACCACCTGACCCAAGAGCAGCTTGCCGAAGTGGCGGATACCTCCACGCGCACGGTTCGCGATATCGAACAGGGTCGAGGTTCGACCAGCATCGGCACGGTCACCGCGGTGGCCGGCGCACTGGGACTGACGCTGACGGTGTCGCCGTGACGGACTTCGAAGCGCTACGCAGGGTCAGCAGCGCTGATGTCTACAAGGCAGGCCATCTTGCTGCCTCCATCCGCAGAACCGACGATGGTGGTACCGAATTCCGGTACATACCTGAGTATTCCGGCGATCCGATCGCATCGACATTGCCCCTCGACACTGAACCGGTTACCGGCGGATCAGGGTCGGTCCCGCCGTTCTTCGCGGGACTTCTGCCAGAGGGACACCGCTTGACGGTGCTTCGTCGTGCGGTAAAAACCAGCGCCGACGACGAACTCAGTCTGCTCCTCGCCGTCGGTGCCGATGCCCCCGGTGATGTTCAGGTTTTTCCCGCCGGTGCGGACCCTGTCGACGTTCCCGCGCTCGTCGACTGCATGTCAGCGGACGAGCTCGAATTCGACCGGCTCATAGACGACGTCGACCGGCAGGCCATTCCAGGCATCCAGAACAAGGCGAGCGCGTCGATGATCAGTACGCCGATCGCAGCCGGCTTCGGTCGATTCATCCTGAAGCTGTCACAGCCGGAATACCCGCATCTGATCGAGAACGAAGCCGCACACCTGGCCGCGGCGCGAGCATTGAAGTTGGAGGCCGCTGGTTCGGATCTCGTGCATGACAAATCCGGGCAGCCAGGCTTGCTTGTCCGCCGCTTCGACCGTGTCCACGAAGGTGATGCGTGGCGTCGTCTCGCGTTCGAAGATGCAACCCAACTGCTCGGATTGCCGCCATCGGCGAAGTACAACGTCGACACGATCGATGTTGTCGCAGCGATCACCGGGATGGTTCGCGCCCCTGTCCTCGCAGCACGAAATCTCTACTTGCAGTTCCTCTTCGCGTGGTTGACCGGCAACGGTGACCTACACGGGAAGAACGTCGGCGTCCTCCAGGACAGCGAGGGGCGCTGGGATGCCGCACCCATCTACGACATCCCCTGCACCTTGATATACGACGACGATTCGATGGCGCTGCCGATCGCCGGACGCACCAAGGGTTTACGGCCGAAGCACTGGTCCGCTTTCGCCGCGGAAATCGGCCTGCCGTCCAAAGCCGCGACATCCGCGCAACGCCTTGCGCTCCGCGCGGCCGCGACGGTCGATCTCGACCGGCTGCCCTTTAACGGGTCACCCTTGAACAGAACTCGCCGTGAGCTGCGCTTGCGCCGCGGCGAGTTGGAGCAGGCGCTCGACTCGTAGCACCCCCGGCTCGATATCGGTTGGAGTCCCGATCCGCAGACACATCCGTCATAGTGTTCACATGAATACCGAACAGCCCGAGTGGATTCGACTGCTGGCCTATGACGCCGTCAAGGGCGCACCGCGACCGATCAGTGCCCTGCGCGGTTGACTGCGTGACCGCGGAGTCGACTGGATGCCGTTTTCCGCCGAAGACATCCGCTTCGATCTCATGCGTGCCCAGCATGCCGACGGCCGCATCGGCTGTGTCGTCGGTGTAGCGGTCCGCGGCGAGGCCCTGTACCCGCTGGGCCTGCACCCCGACCAACCGGAATCGCAGCCGATGCACCCGTCGCCACCCGCTTGGTGGCATGCTGCCGCTGAGCGCACATAGCTCTGAGCTGCGGGGATTCAGCGCAAAGATGGTTCGGCTTGGGCCGGGTGGACCCACAGTGCGACCACGCGCGGCTCTCTGTCGGGGCCGATGTCGCCGTAGAGCGGAACCACTCGGTCCCAGAATTCCCAGATTCGAGAGCGCATCCCCGCGTCGTCGGGGTTGGCCAGGCGCCAGCCGATGGCGAGGGACAGGATGTCGGGGGCGTCGAGGACCAGTTCGATGTGGGCGTTGGGGAAGCGGTCGAGGTACAGCCGGATGGCTTGGGTGAGTTGGTCGGCGGCGGCGCGCAGGTCGTGGCCGCCGTTGCCGTCACCGCGTAGGTCGAGGGTCGGTTCGTCGGCGGTGGCGCCGTAGCCGACGGCGAAGACGGGGGCGCGGCCGCCGGTGTCGGCCAGTTCGGTGGCGGTCAGCCGACGTCCTGCCGATGATGTCGCGGCGACCACCTCGGCCATGTCACCTTCGGAGACTGCGATCAGTAGTCGGATCCTTTGTGCGGCAGCATCTTCGGTTGGCCCATCGGGCAACAGGACCGGGGCGCCGTGCACCATCGCGGCGTGGCGCAGTTGCGGTAACGGCGCGAACGGTGCCGCCGAATGCGTGCCGGTCGCCGGGTAGGAGAAGGCTGCCGGTGGGCCGCCTTCGTCGACGGCCACCAGCCAGGTGCCGGGCCGGGGCAGCCAGTCGTAGCCGATCGAGACCGCCACCGGCCAGGCGAAGTCGGGCACCACCGAGTAGCCGGAGTCGCTGCTGTCGGCGTTGAGCGCGGCGTCGAAGATCGCTCGAACCTCGCCGACGATGCCGCGCAGATCCACCGCTCCATCGGACGTGGCGGTCGAAAAGGTGCGCCGGACCGCGCACAGATCCTGGGTCTGCTCCGCTGCGGCCGAGATGGCGGCCCCGTGCAGTGACGGCACCCGACTGCTGTCGGCGCGCAGGTAGTACAGCGTCCCGGAAGTGTTCCTGCGCCACAGATACCGCAACTGGAGCAACGCCACCAGCAGGAACAACGCCAGCAAAGCGAAGAACACGATGATCTGCGCCAGTGTGGCGGGCAGCAGATCCTCGGCCACCAGACCCATCACCGTGACCAGCAATGTCGAACACAACGCCAGAAGGAGCGGTAGCCCGTACTGATTCCAGCGGTTCATCCAGCGAGGTTACCGGCAGGCGGTCGGCCGATCACGGAAGCCGATCCGCATGTCCACCACCGATCACCGCAGGTCAGCGGCTCACATGTCCAAGCCGAGATCGAGCACACGGACCGAGTGGGTCAGCGCGCCGATGGCCAGGTAGTCGACGCCGGTGCCCGCGTACTCAGCGGCCTGATCGAGCGAAAGTCCGCCGGAGGACTCGAGTTTCGTGTCGGGCGCGTTGGTATTGCGGCGCTGAACGGCGGCTTGGGTCTGCCAGAGCGGGAAGTTGTCCAGCAGCACGAGTTCGACGTTCTCGGCGAGCACCGCATCGAGTTGTTCGAGGCTGTCGACCTCGACCTCACAGGCGATATCGGGTGCCAGTTCGCGGACCGCGCGCAAGGCGTTGACGACCGAACCCGCCGCCACGACATGGTTGTCCTTGATCAGCGCGGCATCACCGAGCCCCATCCGGTGGTTCACGCCACCGCCGACCCGGACCGCGTACTTCTGCAGGGCGCGCAGGCCCGGCAGGGTTTTGCGGCTGTCCCGGATCTTGCAGTCGGTGCCCTCGACCGCGTCGACCCACGCGGCGGTAGCGGTGGCGATCCCGGACAGGTGGCAGACGAGGTTGAGCATGGTCCGTTCGGCGGTGAGCAGGCCGCGGGTGGGGGCGACGATGCTCAGTACCGAGGTGCCGGGCTCCACGCGGGTGCCGTCGGCGACGCGCGCGGCGATCTCGTAGGTGCCCGCGCCGAGCACTTCGTCGAGCACGAGCAGCCCGACGTCCAGGCCCGCGACGGTGCCGTGCTGACGCGAGACCACCGAGGCCTTGCTCACCGCGTCCTCGGCGACGGTAGCGACCGTGGTGACATCGGGTCCGTAGCGCAGGTCCTCGTCGAGGGCGGTGCGGATCAGCGTCAGCAGCTCATCACGGTCGAGGGTGGCATCCAGAGCCATCACTGCACTCCTGTTCTCGGGCAGCTGTGCGCCGCACCGATCGGGCGGCAGACTTTCGCTGCGCCGGAATTGCTTGAACAACAACATATTTCAGTGCGCTCACCGTTGCCTGCGCGCGGGGACAACCGAGTCGTGCGCGTCGACCGCCGGACAAAAGCCGCCGACGCCGGTTCGACGATGCTCACCAGGCCCCCGTCGACAACGGCTCGGAGTCGACGGCCACGGCGGACAGTTCGAGACCACCGTGCGTATCGAGACGGATCACGGTGCTGTGTCGCTGCGCGGCGACGACCTCCGGATACTCCGACCGCGTGTGACAACCCCGGCTCTCGGTCCGGCAGGCCGCCGCCCGCAACAGCGCCCGCGCGGTTACTGTGAGCGCCGCGTCTTCGATGCGCCGCAGGTGCTGGACCGCGTCCACAGCTTCCGGCCCCGCCGCGAGCTGTTCCGCACCATCGACCGGCGGCGCCGCGTCTGCGACGCCCCGATCGACTTCTGGCGCAACCGAACCCGCGCCCGGGTCGAGCAGTGCCGCCTCCGAAGACATCCCGGCCTCGATGCGCCGCAACGCCTCGGCGAGCCCGACGCCGTCGCGCACGACAGAGGCGTGCTCGGTCATCGCCTGTTGCACCACCGCACGATCCGCGAATTCCAGTGTCCACGAGGAGATCTCGTCGACCCGTGCGGCAACACCGACCCGCTCGACCGCCGCCGCGCCGGCCCGCTCCCCCACCACGAGCCCTTCGAGCAGGCTGTTGGAGGCCAACCGGTTGGCGCCGTGCAGACCGGTCCTGGCGACCTCGCCCGCCGCGTACAGCCCCGGCACACCGGTCCGTCCGTGGGTATCGGTGAGCACGCCACCGCACTGGTAATGCGCGGCGGGCGCGACCGGAATCAGTTGCGCCGCAGGGTCGATGCCCGCCGCCAGGCACGAGGCGGTGATCGTCGGGAACCGCTGCGCGAACCCCTCGACGGCACGAGCGTCGAGGAAGACGTGGTCGTCACCGAGCGCCCGCATCCGCTCCGCGATCGCCCGCGACACCACATCACGCGGCGCGAGGTCACCGCGAGCATGGACGCCGGCCGTGACCGAGTTCCCTTGGGAGTCAACGAGAACGGCCCCTTCACCGCGCACCGCCTCGCTGATCAACGGCCGCCGACCCACGCCGCCGGGCGTGTACAGCACGGTAGGATGGAACTGCACGAATTCGAGATCGGCCACCGCGGCCCCGGCCCACAGGGCCAGCGCCACACCATCCGCGGTCGCTCCGGGTGGATTCGTACTCAGCGCGTAGAGCTGCCCGAGCCCACCGGTGGCCAGCAGTACCGAGGGCGTATGGACGACACCGAAACCGTTGTCCGACACCGCGATAACACCCTGTACACCATCGACTCCGGTCACCACACGCAGCGCGGCCGCACCGAACATCACTGGCAGCCCTGCCGCGTTCAGCGCGCGCTGCACCTCGGCGCCGGTAGCATCCCCACCGGCGTGAATGATGCGCCGCGTACTGTGCCCGCCCTCGCGAGTCCGCGAGATCTGCCCGTCACGACCGAGATCGAACACCGCACCGAGGTCGGTCAGCGCGGCAACCGCCGCCTGCCCACCCTCGACGATCGAGCGCACCGCGTCGACCTCACACAGCCCGGCACCGGCCTCGACCGTGTCACGCACGTGCGAGTCGACCGAATCACGCTGGGGCGCAACAACTGCGATACCACCCTGCGCGTACTGCGTGGACGTATCGGTGGGACCGCCCTTGCTCAGGATGAGCACCCGCAGCCCACGCAACGAGGCCGTGCGCGCCGCGGTGAGTCCCGCGACGCCACCGCCGATGACCACCAGGTCGACCTCGGCCTCCCAGGAAACCATCACGCCTCGCCTACCGACTCGACCGAACGGCGCCGGTCACTCTCCACCGCCGGAGTTGCCGATCGCGATCATCCGCTGCACCGACGCCCGCCCGGCCTCGGCCATCGCCAGGTCGACGTGCACCTCGTCGGCGCCCTCGACCAGGCACCGCAGCAGCGCGGCCGGGGTGATCATCTTCATGTACTTGCACGACGCGCGATCGTTGACGGCCTGGAAGTCGATCCCGGGCGCGGCCTTGCGCAGCTGGTGCAGCATGCCGACCTCGGTCGCCACCAGCACCTGGTTCGAGGTCGACGCCTTCGCCGCGTCGATCATCCCGCCGGTCGACAGGATGTGCACCCGCTCGGCCGGGAAGGCGCCCTCGCCGGCCAGGTACAGCGCCGAGGTGGCGCAACCGCACTCCGGGTGCACGAACAGCTCGGCGTCGGGGTGGGTGCGGGCCTGCTCGGTGAGTTCGTCGCCGTTGATGCCGGCGTGCACGTGGCATTCGCCCGCCCAGATGTGCATGTTCTCGCGGCCGGTCTCGCGCTTCACGTGCGCGCCGAGGAACTGGTCGGGCAGGAACAGCACCTCACGGTCGGGGTCGATCGAGTCGACCACGTCCACGGCGTTGGAGGAGGTGCAGCAGATGTCGGTGAGCGCCTTCACCTCGGCGGTGGTGTTCACATACGACACCACCATCGCGTCGGGGTGCTCGGCCTTCCAGGCGCGCAGCTCGTCGGCGGAGATCGAATCGGCCAGCGAGCAACCGGCGCGCTGGTCCGGGATGAGTACGGTCTTGGCCGGGCTGAGGATCTTGGCGGTCTCGGCCATGAAGTGCACGCCGCAGAACACGATGGTGTCCTCTTCGGCCTCCGCGGCGATGCGCGAGAGGGCCAGGGAGTCGCCGACGTGGTCGGCCACGTCCTGGATCTCGGGCAGCTGGTAGTTGTGCGCGAGGATGGTCGCATTGCGTTCGCGCGCCAGGCGGCGCACCTCCTGCGCCCACTCCGGCGTCGCTTCGACACCCGCGTACCCGCCGGGTCCATCGAAGACCGAACCCATCAGCGTCTGCTGTGCAGTCGTCGTCGCCATGGTGGCTCCCTTCCTCGTGCGAGCGGCGCCATCGCCGTAATTCGCACCAAACCAGGTTTTCGACTTATAATCGAAAACGTGCCCCATAGTAACACCATCCACGAATCGCTCACCGCGGTGTTCCAGGTTCGCCGCTTTCCCGTCGACGTTTCCGCAGGTAGGAGCACCAAGCACCCAGAACTGGCGGTGCTGCTGTGGGAACGCGCGCTCGATCCGCAGATCGGTACGTGGTCACTGCCCGGTGGCCGCCTTCGCGACGACGAGGACCTCGACACCTCCGCCCGCCGTCAGCTCGCCGAGAAGGTCGACGTGCGCGACCTACACCACCTCGAACAGCTGTCGGTGTTCTCCAACCCCGACCGCGTCCCCGCCCCGCGCCGCATCGCCTCGGCCTACCTCGGCCTGGTCCCCCTCACCACCGAGCCCGAACTCCCCTCCGACACCACCTGGCACCCGGTCTCGAACCTGCCCGACATGTCCTTCGACCACCGCACCGTCGTCGACCACGCCCGCACCCGCCTGGCCGCCAAACTCTCCTACACCAACATCGCCTACGCGCTGGCCCCCGACACCTTCACCATGTCGACCCTGCGCGAAATCTATTGCGCCGCACTCGGCTACGACGTCGACACCACCAACCTCCAACGAGTCCTCACCCGCCGCAAGGTGATCACCCCCACCGGCGCCACCGCACCCCCCGGCCGAGCAGGCGGCCGCCCCGCCGCCCTCTACCGCTTCACCGACTCCGGCCTCCGCGTCACCGACGAATTCGCCGCCCTCCGCCCCCCGAATTGATGGGTGCAGACTGCACCCATGGTGCTACGCTGGGGTTATGCCAAAAGTGATTCAGATTCGCGAGGTTCCCGATGACGTTCATGACGCGCTGGTTGCCGCAGCCGCAGCGGAGGGCCTTTCCCTGACCCGCTACCTGCTGCGCGAGCTGAATCAGGTGGCCCGGCGCACCCAAATCGTGCAACACAACAGCGAGATCATTCACCGGACTCGAGACGAAGTCGGCGCGTCCCTCGATCGCGAAACAGTGCTGTCGGTGCTGCGCGAGGGTCGTGGCGAGTGATCGTCATCGATGCCGGGGTGGTCGTCGATCTGGTTATCGGAGTGGTCGATCCGGCCTGTCTGAGCGACGAAGAATTGGCAGTCCCACATCTGATCGACAGTGAGGTCACCAACGCCCTGCGACTGCTCGCCCGACGCCGCGCACTGACCGAGAAGCAGGCCGACCTGGCCTTCGATGGATTCTCCCAGCTGGTGCTGAGTCGATTTCCCGCAGAGCCACTTCGGCGCCGAATGTGGGAACTCCGTGGCAATCTCAGCGCCTACGACGCAACGTATGTAGCTCTGGCCGAAGCGCTCGGCGCCACCGCGCTGCTCACAACCGACGCCAGGCTCGCTGCCGCGCCGGGCATCAACTGTCTCGTCAAGGTGGTTTGACAGCGAGCAGTCTTGCCGATGCGCTGCGGACTTTCGCTCACAGCAGCAACCGATTCCGGCGATGCCGGCGCGGGCCTATCGTGGGCGGATGTC
Organism: Nocardia sp. NPDC058658; assembly: GCF_042716665.1. Lineage (NCBI taxonomy): Bacteria > Bacillati > Actinomycetota > Actinomycetes > Mycobacteriales > Nocardiaceae > Nocardia > Nocardia sp. NPDC058658. The sequence continues at coordinate 17,167 of NZ_JBHXRR010000010.1, read as the reverse complement.
CTCACCGATCACGGGAACGGCCGCAGGGGTACCTTTCACCGCTCTTCCACCAGCAGGAGGTGGTGCCGCGCCGTTGATCGTCACCTGGCACATGCTGGACGCGCCGCGGTCGAATGCCGCTTTCGCCGCCGCGTTGCCGATGAACGGGCTGCCGGCGTGGCGGGTGCATCTCGGGATGCCGATGTGCGGTGAACGTATGGTCGACGGCAGTACCGATGCCATCGTCGAGTTGTTCAACAAAGACCCGCTGATGCTGTACCTGCGCCCGTTCGTGCGTCAGGCGACCGAGGAATTCCCGGCGGCACTGGCAGCGATCCGCGAACAATTGCCGGTCGGTGACGAGCCGATCGGGGTCCTCGGCGGCTCGTTGGGCGGTGCCGTCGCGCTGCAGGTCCTCACCGATGCCGCGGTCCCGATCTTCGCGGGCGCCCTCGTCAACGCCGCTGTCCGAATGCGTTCCGTCGTCGACATGCTCCCGGGCGAGTACCCGTACGACGCGGACTCCGAAAAGGCAGTCGACGCACTGGATTTCGTAGCCAAGGTAGACGGTCTCCGCGCCCGCCCTCCCCTGCTGGTACTCAGTGGCGAACTGGATCACCCCGGTCTGCGCGCAGACGCCCGCGACCTCGTCGACGCATGGGGCGACCGAGCAGAACTACAGACGATCCCCGATCTGGCGCACCCACTCGCCGAAGAACCAGGCATCGAACCCGCACCCCAACTCCCCTCAGCCGCCAAGGTCGACTCCGCCCTGACCACCTGGTTCCAACACCACCTGCCGAGCTGAATCCCGAACCCTCCCACAGCACACACGGCAGACGATCAGCTCGATCCGTACAGTCAGCACATGGCCCTGCAGTGCGACGTCCAGCCCACCCCACCGTTGCAACTGACGCCGTCCTGCACCATCCACACCGGGACGGTACGGCTCACCACCACAGGTAAATTCTTCCAGTCCCTGCGAGCACCGGCCGACGAGTTCGGCGTCTTCGTACCCGACGTCGCCCCCTTGCTCGACACTGCGGCCGAACCGCGAATATGGGCGGAAGCCCACGTCATGTGCACCATGTCCGCCCCCGCCAGCGGGTATCCCTCCGGCGTCGACCACGTACGCGCCGCATACCTACCCGATCCCCGCGGCGGCCCGGCACGATGGCTACACCTCGGCGGCGCCGTGTTCAACCCCAAAGGAATGACCCTCAGCTACCGCATCACCGTGCAGACCCCCGAGTTCTGAGAGCCGAAAGTTGTCGGTGGCCGGTGTCACACTGCTGGCATGGACGACAACGCAGCGGACGCGAAAGACACCATCTCCTACGACGACCCTGATGCGCCATGGAACAAGGAGTTCTCCGAGGAGGAGATGGCGGGCTGGAACGACGGGGTGATCACGGAGTTCAGGGAGAACGGCGGGAAAGTCGGGGGTGATTACGCGGGGGTATGTGAGCTCGTTCATCGAGGACAGGTATCCGGCCTGGTATCACAACGCCAAGGCCGATCCCCGGGTCACGATCGAGTTGGGCGGCGAGAAGTTCGCGGCGACGGCCGATGTGCTCACCGGCGAGCGGTACGACGAGTTCGCGGCGTGGGCGCTCGCGGAGAATTCCCTGCTGGCCGAATACCAGGCCAAGGTCGACAAGCCGTTGCCGCTGGTGGTGTTGATACGGGCGGAACCGGAATAGTCCGTCCCCGTTCAGGATTCGTGGCGGCGGTCGCGGTGCTTGGCCGAACGGCGGTAGGTGCGCCCGCTGGGTACCGCGGTGGCGGCCGACGAGCTGCGCAGCGCATGGCGGCGGCGCCAGGCGACCAGGTCGGGTCGCTCGGCGGGCTGCTCGGCGACCGGCTTGTTCGCGGTCTTCATGGTCAGGTCCTCCCCCGGAATGCGATGTGTCCAAGATAAGGAGCGAGTACGATTACATTCCACTGATTTTCCGGGTGAACCTCTGCGGGCTGTCCGCTATTCCTTGTCCACCGCCGTCTCGACCGCAACGGTCTTGCCCGATTTCTTGTGCGGCGCAGTCTTTTTCTCCATCGGCGCACCGATCAGCACGTCGGCCCAGCGCGTCGTGGGGTCGATGTCGAACAGCAACGCCTTCACCAGCAGCGTCAACGGAATCGCCAGCAGCGCGCCGAGCGCACCGATCACCCACGCCCAGAACACCAGCGACAGGAACGTGATGGTCACCCCGAGGCCGACGGCGTCACCGACGAACTTGGGTTGAATGATCGACTGGATCACGAAGTTGATCACCGAATAGACCACGATCACCCAGATCATCAGTACCGGCCCGCTGTCGAGCAGCGCGAGCAGCGCCGGCGGGATGACACCGATGACGAACCCGATGTTCGGGATGTAGTTGGTGATGAACGACAGCAACCCCCACAGGATCGGCAGCGGCACCCCCATCGCCCACAGCGCCCCACCATCGATCACCGCGACGATGGCGCCGAACACCGTGGACACGACCAGGTATTGGCGGGTCCCGATGACGAAATTGCCCAGCGCCTGCGCGATCGCGGGCCGTTCGCGGGCCACGATCGCCATCCGGCGGTCCATCGTCATCCCGTCGACGGCCATGAACAGCAGCAGTGCCAGGACGAAGAACAGATTGGAGAAGACGCCGAGCACGCCGCCGAGTATCTGTTCGATGACACCCGCGGCCTTACCCACATCGATCCCGCTGAGCGCCTTGTGGATCTGATCGGAACTCACCCCGAGATCCGACAGCCAGCCACGCCCGTGATCGAGCAGATCGTTGAGTTGGTCGGCATATTGGGGCAGCAACGAGGCCAATTGCACCGCCGACAGCGCCAGCGCGCCGCCGATGCCGAACAAGATCGCGACGACCGACACCAGCGCCAGGGCCATACCCAGCCAGGTGGGCCAGCCCTTGCGCCGCGCCCAGCTCTGGATCGGCTGCACCGCGATGGTCAGCATGAGGGCGAGAAAGACCGGCCCGACCACGCTGGAGAAGGCTTTCAGGCCGGCGATGGTGACCACGGCCGCCGCCAGCGACAACAGCACGATCAGCCCGCGCGGAATCGACCATTCGGCGGGGGCCGGAGCTGCGGTTTCGGTACTCGGCTCGGACATGCGCCGAACGGTAGCCACGCGAACACCCCACCACCTCCCCCGTTCCGGGTGAGATCGACGCTCAGGCCGTCTTCATCTGCGGTTTCGGTGGCGGCGCCGCGGTGCGGCGGGTGATCCGGCCCGCCGCCCAGAACCCCAACTCCACCACCCAGAACACCAGCAGCGCAGCGGTCACCACCGCGACGGGCACCGCGAGGAACACCACCGACGGCACCGCGATCAGCAACCACCCGAGCACATCCACCGCCCGCGCCCCACGCCACCGACTGCCGAGCCGCACCGCCGCCCACATCATCCAGCGTCGCGGCACCGATACCCCGGCCTCGTGCAGGCTGCGCCGGAATATCCCGTCGGCGTCGGCGGGCCCGACTTCGCCTGTGCGGCACAGATAGTCGTGCAGGATCGCGGCCCTGGTGTAGGCGCCGTAGCGCGGGATCAGCCAGACGAGCGAGCGTGGCACCGAGGCGAAATCGGTGCGGAATCCGGTAGGCACCGTGAAGGTTTCGATCGCGCCCTGATAGGTGAGCGGTTCGGTGAGCCGCCAGAATTTCGCGTCGAGTTCCTCGACGACCGGACCGCCACCGATGAATGCCACGATCGTTCCTCTCGCCACACAGCCAGCCTCTACCTGCTGTTATACGAAAAGGGTATCGCGCGAACGTCGCTCAGCCGCGGGGTTGCGAACTCGGATCGAAATCGCCACTGGGCCGATACTCTTCGGCACCGTAGGGCAGCCGGTAATCGCCGTCGTCGAAGTCGGCCGGGCGCAGATCACCGAGCAGTCCGGCGGCGCCGGAATTGAGATCGGCGGCCGGGTGCAGCGCGGCGAGGAACAACAGCACGAGGGCGGCGAGGAACGGTTGCACCAGCAGCGCGAGGTCGGTGCCGACCTCGGCGGGCAGCGCGACGATCTGACCGACCGCCGGATCGTCGGGTCGCGGATGACGTAGGCCCGCAACCCCTTCGCCGATCCACATCATCACCGCCGCGCCGAGCCCGGAGGCGAGCAGCACCCCGAGCACCAGCGCGGGCCCCCGCGCGATCCGCACCCGCCAGGCACCGACCGCGCTCACCACCGCGACCGCCGCACCGATACACAGGAACATCCCGACCGCGTCGAACAGGTGCAGACTCTCGCCGGTGAGCACTGCCGCGCGACCGGGCTGGGTCACCCGCAACCGCTCGGTCGGCGCGAGCAGACCCCACACCACCCCGGCAGCCGCGCTCGCCACCAGCACCGCCGCCATGACCACGCCGACACCGATGAGCTCGCGCCGCAACACTTCAGGGCGCTCCTCGCGGCCGAGCACTACCGACGTTCCAGCTGGGCCGATTCGATGACACCGTGGCGAGAGCACTTGGCCCACCAGCCGTCCGGGCTGATCTGCACGATCATCCGGCGACCGCACTGTTCACAGAACCTCGGCGGTTCGAGGCCGAGTGCGGCCGAGGCGGGCATCGCGTCGTCGATCCCCGGCACGATCCGCTTCCCCGTGAACGGGTTGTAGCGCTCATCCACTGCGTTCTCCGCCTGTCGTGAAGTGTGCTCGGCGGTCGTGTCACCACTGCCGACCTGGGTCGATTCTCGATCGTACACAGCGATTTACAGGGTGTCGTTGAACGCCTTGATCGGCATGCTCAGCTCGCCGAGCAGGTCCAGATCGGACTCGGCGGGACGGCCGAGAGTAGTCAGGTAGTTGCCGACGATGACGGCATTGATGCCACCGAGCATGCCCTGCTTGGCACCCAGGTCGCCGAGGGTGATCTCGCGGCCACCGGCGAAGCGCAGGATGGTGCGCGGCATCGCGAGCCGGAAGGTGGCGATCGCGCGCAGCGCGTCGGCGGCGGGCAGCACCTCGAGGTCACCGAAGGGGGTGCCGGGGCGCGGGTTGAGGAAGTTCAGCGGAACCTCGTCCGGGCTCAGCGCGGCCAGCTGCGTGGCGAACTCGGCACGCTGCTCGATGGTCTCGCCCATGCCGAGGATGCCACCGCAGCACACCTCCATACCGGCTTCGCGCACCATCCGCAGCGTCTCGAAACGCTCCTCGTAGGAGTGGGTGGTGACGACCTTCGGGAAGTGCGACTTGGCGGTCTCGAGGTTGTGGTTGTAGCGGTGCACGCCCATCGCGGCGAGCTGGTCGACCTGTTCCTGGTTGAGCATGCCCAGCGAGCAGGCGACCTGGATGTCGACCTCGTTGCGAATGGCCTCCACACCGGCGGCGACCTGCGCCATCAGGCGCTCGTCGGGCCCGCGCACGGCGGCGACGATGCAGAACTCGGTGGCGCCGGTCTTGGCGGTCTGCTTGGCCGCCTCGACCAGGCTGGGGATGTCGAGCCAGGCCGCGCGCACGGGCGACTGGAACAGGCCCGACTGCGAGCAGAAGTGGCAGTCCTCGGGGCAGCCGCCGGTCTTGAGGCTGATGATGCCCTCGACCTCGACCTCGGGACCGCACCACTTCATCCGCACGTCGTGGGCGAGTTCGAGCAGCGCTTCCAGGCGGTCGTCGCCCAGACGAAGGACCTCGACGGCCTGCTGCTCGGTGAGGCCTTCGCCGCGCTCGAGCACCTGCTCACGGGCGATGGCCAGAATATCGGTCTGGACGGGTGCCTGTGTCACGACGTGATGTCCCTTCGACGGGGTGTGCGCACGAGCCGTGGGTGTGATCCACCCGGCGTGGCCGTGCAACTTGAACGGTGTTCAGGATAGGGTAGCGGCTATAAGTGAGTCACGACACTCGGGTCGGAAAATCACCACGGAAGGACACGCGTGCAACTGCGGAAGACGGATGTGGTCGACGCCGCCGTCGCGATCCTGGATCAGTACGGGCTCGCCGATCTGACGATGCGCCGCCTGGCGGGTTCGCTGCAGGTCCAGCCGGGCGCGCTGTACTGGCACGTGAAGGACAAGCAGTCGCTGCTCGGCGCGGTGGCCGACCGGATTCTCGCCCCGATGGACCAGCCGGTCACCGCCACCGAATGGCCGTCCCAGCTCACCGAGTTGGCGCATCGGCTGCGCGATTGTCTGCTCGCCTACCGCGACGGCGCCGAACTGGTGTCGGCCACCTACGCCTCGCGCCTGACCACGAGCAAAGCGCGGGAACGGTTGGCGGGCATCGTCATTCGCGCGGGCATGACCAGGGAGGAAGCCGATCTCACGGCCTACACCCTGCTCTACTACGTACTCGGCCAGACCGTCGACGAGCAGTCGCGCATGCAGATGGACTCGATCGGCGCGCTCCCCGAGGACAACACACCGCTGCTCGAAACCCCTGACCCCACAGCCCGATTCGACTTCGGTCTGCAGCTGTTCATCGCGGGTGTGCGCACCATTCTCGGTTCCCGCGTGCGCTGATCAGGGCGGATCGTTGCGATTGGCTTCCTGGAAGCGGCGCACGAACGGCAGCACCTGCGACTCGATGATCTCGTTGTATTCGCGGGGTCGCTGAATCGGATTCGCGTGTTCGGTCTGGCTTGTCCGCGCCACCGACAGCGTGCCGTCCACCCCACCGGCGTGTTCGATCAGCACCTCGTGCGAATACGCCACGTCCACCACAGTGTCGCGGGAGGCGTCGCGGGGGCGGATGAACACGATGGCCGGGTTTCGCTTGTCCGGATGCGGCCTGCCGAGTGCCCGCAGATCCCTGGTACCGCCGCCGGCGACGATCGCCAGGAACTGTGCCTCGATCAACCCGTTGCTGGCGGCGTCGCGGGAGAAGATCTTGTCGCGCAACACTTCCGAGGCCGCCTGACCCATGGCGGAAAAGTCGATATCGAAGAACAGCCCGTCCGACTGCGCGAAACGTTCACGGCGCACCGACATCTCGACCGCGAAGCGCAGCAGCCTGCTCTCCCTCGCTCCCGGCAACCAGCCCACCCAGCGCACCAGATCGGCACCGCGACTGCGACTTTCGGGGCGCACCGCGTCGAGGTCCATCGGTGTGCAGTCCAGCACAACGGCCACCAGTCGGCGATCGCTGCCGAGGTGGATGTGTCTCGCCACTTCGAGCGCGACGATCCCGCCCATGCTGTGCCCGACCAGCACGATATTGCGCACATTGCCGTATCTGGCGGCCCGCACGATCATCTCGGCGATGACCTTGGTGTCGATACCCGCGTTGTCATAGCGCACCGCCCACACCACCCCCAGCTGATTCAGCGCGGGCAGTGCCTTGGCGGTCGGCACCGCGTTCACTCCCCCGAGCCCCACCAGGTCGACGACCGCGGTGTCCCAATTCCGGGAATCCGCAGGCAGATTCGCGGGCAGCAACTCCGGCGTGGTGTGCGCCAGCCGATCACGTTCGGGGGCCACATCGTGCACCCAGTACTGCCCGAACACGATCATCCCGACCAGCAGCACCCCGACAATGCGCAACACCGCCAGCCTCGTTCGGCGCAGGCTGCCCCACGCGTGGCCCAACCGGGTTTCGCGCAACCGTTCCCGCCGACGCGCATCGTCGAAGTCCGCGACGGTGGACGGATGCCGATCGAATGACGACATAACTCCACCATAGGGGCGCCGATCAGCCCCCGCCGCTCACCACCAACGCCCGCCCGCGACCGTTAGGGGCGTCAGTCCAGCTTGTAGCGCTGCGCGTACCGGGTCGGCGGTTCACAGAAGATCGTCCGAAAGTCGCGACCAAGGTGCGCCTGGTCGGCATAACCGACCTCGACAGCACGGGCGAATGAGCGGCCGCCTGCTCATCGACCTCGCCGCGCGCGGATCAGAAGTTCCTGTTGACGCGGACGCACCGCTGCTCGACCGCGTCCGCTGGCTCACGCGACGCGATCCCTCTTGGGCACAACATGCGGCCCCACTGAACGCCCGGGGAACCAGCGGTACATCGCGAGGGCACCGAGGCCGACGCCGAATGCCATCAGGCCACCGGCGGCGGCGAGGCCGGCCAGTGCGCCGACGAGGCCGACCGCGACCGGCCCCGCGAACGCGCCGACATCGTGGGTCAGCCGCCAAGCACCGAGGAATTCCGCGCGGCGGTCAGGAGGTGCGGCGTAGGCGCCGACGGTCATGATCAACCCGTTGCTCAGGCCGTTGGCCAACCCCAGCAGCATGGTGGCCGCGCCCATGGTGAGCACCGAGTCGGTGAACGGCAATACCGCGTAGCCGAGCGCGAAGCAGATTCCGCACGCGGTGCCGGTGACGCGGCTGCCCACGCGGTCCAGCCACACCCCGGCCGGGTAGGACATGAGGACGTCGACCGCGCCGGCCAGTCCGAACAGCACACTGGTGGTCGCGGGGGCGATGCCGAGGTGGGCGGCCCACAGCGGCAGCAGGGCCGTGCGGGAGGCGCGTGCGGCGCCGACCGCGACGGAGGCGAGTCCGAGAGTGCCCAGCACCCTGCGGTTTTCGGACAGCACCGTGTGCACCGGACGCAACAACGACGGATCGCCGATCTCGTTGGAGCGGATCGCCACCATCGCCGCCGCGGCCGCCAGCGTGGTGACCAACTGCAACCACAGCGCACCGACCGGCCCCATCCCGTGCACCAGCGCCGCGCCGAGGAACGGCCCGCAGAAGAACCCGAGCCGGTGCGAACCCGCCAGCGCCGACATCGCTCGCCCACGCTGCTCGGGCGCCACCACCGACACCAGATACGTCTGCCGCGCCAGCCCCCACACCGCGCCCGCCGCACCGTTGAGCAGCAAACCCACTGCCAGCACACCGAGATTCGGCGCGAAGATCGCCGCGAGCACCCCGACCGTGCCGAGCACACTGCCGACCCCGATCGCCGCCCGCTCCCCGATCCTGGCGACGATCCGGCCCGCGGGCAGATCAGCGAGCACCATCCCGAGCCCGCCGAGTGCCACGATCAGCCCCGCCGTGCCCGCCGATGCCCCGAGATCCAGTGCGCGCCAGGCATACATGGGTGCCGCGGCCCCGGCGCCGGTGCCGTACAACGTCATCGGCACGAACACCGGCCACACCAGCGAACGCAGCCGCAGCGGTTCGGTGTCGACCGTGACCGCACTCACCGCCGCCCGCCGCGGTTACCTCTACCAGGACAACAACTTCCGTCGCACTCAGTGCTCATCCGACAGCGACGGGCGTCTGTGCGAACTGGCTCTGCGGACGAGCGAGCCCGAAGTGATCGCGCAGCGTCGTCCCGCTGTATTCGGTGCGGAAGAGCCCGCGCTGCTGCAGGATCGGCACCACGGTCTCGGCGAAAACCTCGAGCCCACCGGGGTAGTACGGCGGCATCACGTTGAATCCGTCGGCCGCGCCCTGGGTGAACCACTCCTCGATCGTGTCAGCCACCTGCTCGGGTGTCCCCGCGAACACCCGGTGACCTCGCGCACCGGCCAGCCGGTGCAACAACCCGCGCAGAGTCGGCCGTTCCCGCTCGACGATCCCCGCCACCACCTGCAACCTGCTGCGCGCGTTGTCGGTGACATCGCCCGCCCCCGCGAACACTTCCACCGGCACCGGCGCATCCAAAGTGAGAGTGCGCAAAGAAGTTCCGGTAATCGATTCCAGCTGCTTGATCCCGTATTCGGGCACGGTGAGCTCGTTGAACTCCCGCTCCAAACGCAGTGCGGCAGCCTCGGTGTCGGCGATGAACGGGCTGATGCCCGGTAGAATCTTCACCTCGTCGGCGGTGCGCCCGAAATCGGCCGCCTTGGACTTGATGTCGGCGTAGAACGACTGCGCGTCCGAAAGCCGTTGGTGCGCGGTGAAGATGGCTTCCGCGTACTTGCCCGCGAAGGCGCGCCCCTCGTTCGACGCCCCCGCCTGCACCAGCACCGGACGCCCCTGGGGTGTGCGCGCCGAGTTGAACGGTCCACGCACACTGAGGTGTTCGCCGACGAAGTCGATCGGGTGGATCTTGTCCGGATCGGCATACACACCGGCGGCCCGGTCGAGCACGATCGCATCGTCTTCCCAGCTGTCCCACAGCCTGACCACCGCGTCGACGAATTCCCGTGCGCGGGCGTACCGTTCGGCGTGGTCGGGGTGTCGATCGAGCCCGAAGTTGGCCGCGGCCAGGTCGGTTCCGGTGGTGACGATGTTCCAGCCCGCGCGCCCACCGGAGATGTGGTCGAGCGAGGAGAGCAGTCGCGCCAGGTTGTAGGGTTCGTAGTAGGTGGTCGATGCGGTGGCAATCAGGCCCAGATGTGTTGTCGCCGCGGCGATCGCGGTGAGCAGGGTGATCGGCTCGAGGCCGGGCGCGGCGTTGTGCCGCACGTCGGTGCGCAGGGCGGGACCGTCGGCGAAGAACACCGCATCGAGCTTCGCCGCCTCGGCAGTGCGTCCGATCTCCTGGTAATACGAGACGTCATAGATGCGGTCGGGCCTGCTGTCGGGATGCCGCCAGGCGGCCTCGTGATGCCCGGACGGGTAGATGAACGCGTTGAGACTCAGTTGACGCGGTGCACTCATGACGCCTGCTTCACTTTCTCGAATTCTGTTGTGTCGACGCCGAGTCCGGCTAGCAGCGTCTCGCGCAACCGAACGAACTCCGGGTGCGCGTGCCTGCGCGGACGCGGTGTCTCGATGCGCTGATCGATCGTGATCTGCCCCTCGTCGAGCACCAGCACCCGATCGGCGAGCAGCACGGCCTCGTCGACATCGTGGGTCACCAGCAACACGGCGGGCCGGTGCCGCTCACACAGCGCCTGCAGCAGGGCGTGCATCCGGATCCTGGTCAGTGCGTCGAGCGCGCCGAACGGTTCGTCGGCCAGCAGCAACTCCGGCTCACGCACCAGCGATCTCGCCAGCGCCACCCGCTGCTGTTCACCACCGGAAAGCTCACGCGGCCAAGCCTTCTCGCGACCGGCGAGGCCCACCTCGGCCAGCGCCGATCGCCCCCGCTGCGCGGCATCGCGCCCGGTCAACCCGAGCACCACATTGTCGAGCACCCGCGCCCACGGCAGCAGCCGCGAGTCCTGGAACACCACCGCGCGCTGGGTCGGCACCGTCAGCTCGCCCGAACCGGGTACTTCGGAATCGAGTTCGGCCAGCGCCCGCAGCAGCGTGCTCTTGCCCGAACCGCTGCGCCCGAGCAACGCCACGAACTCCCCACGCCGGATCTCGATGTCGATGCCGTTCAACACGATTCGCCTGCCGAAGCCGCGAGTGAGCGCGCGGGTGCGCACGACGACCCGCTCGTCGGAGCTCAGTCGCCCAGAGTCTGTCGCCATGCCAGCGCCTTTCGTTCCGTTGCCCGCACGGCGAGATCGCCGAACAGTCCGAGCAGCCCGTAGATCACCAGGCCGACGACGATCACGTCGATCTGGCCGTACGTGCGCGCCTGGGTCATCAGGTAGCCGATGCCGCTGGTCGCGTTGACCTGTTCGACCACCACCAGCGCCAGCCAGGAGATCGTCACCGCCAGCCGCAACCCCAGGAAGAAGCCGGGCAGCGCTCCCGGCAGCGCGATCCGCCGCAGGAATCCCCACCGCGACAACCCGACCGTCTCGGCGAGTTCCACATACCGCGAATCGACACTGCGCAGGTAGGCGTGGGTATTGATGTAGATCGGAATGAGCACACTTGTCGTGATGACGATCAGCTTCATCTGCTCGCCGATCCCGAACCAGACGATGAACAGCGGAATCAGCGCCAGCGTGGGGATCGCCCGTTTGATCTGCACCGGACCGTCGACCACCGCCTCCCCGATCCGGCTCAGCCCCGCGACCAGCGCGAGCACCACACCGATCACCACTCCGAGGACGAGCCCGATCACCGCGCGCTGCAACGAGGTCAGCAGATTGGACTGCAACCGTCCGTCGGCGATCAGTTCACCGGCGGTCTGCGCGACCGTCCACGGCGCGGGCAGTGTCTCCGGGTCGATGGCACCGATCGCCGAGCCGACCACCCAGGTGCCGATCAACAGCACCGGACCGAGGGCGAAACCGAACGGAATCGGCTTGCCGGGTCCCAGCTTGCGCCTGCCCCGCCCACGCGGCGCGAGCACCTCGACGGGGGCCGTGCTCGTCCTGATCCGGCGCAGCACACCGGCATCGAGGGTCGCCATCAGCTCGTCGCCGGCGCGAACGCCGCCCCACTGGCCGTGACGGCCTCGGTGACCGCCGCGTCGAACCGCAGATCGAATCCGTCGGCGGCCTTGATCTTCTTTGGCAGCTCGCCCACGGCGTCGATCGCGTCGATGGTGGTCTGCTGCCTGGCGATCAGCTGCTGGTCCAGGTGCGGGAACGTGTAGGTGCCCAGCGATTCGACGATCCGCGCCGCATCCTCGGCACTGACCTTCTGACTTCCCACGTAGTACTTGGTCGCCCACTCCTCGCGATGGGTGTTGGTCCACTGCCATGCCCGCACGAACGCGCCGACCAGGGCTCGGGTCGCGGCGGCCTTCGCCGGATCCTGCACCACCGCGCGACGCGCGTACAAGTAGGCGAGACCGCTGTAGATGCCGGTGGTTTCCGAATCGGGGATCAGCGAGGCGCCCTGGGTGCGCAGGAACCGGGTCACATTGGGTTCGATGAGTGGCGCGACATCGACCTGACCGGTCCGCACCGCGTCGGGGAATTCGGCAAGCTGCAGCCGGACCAGCTCCACATCGATGGGCTTCAGACCGGCCTTGGTGAGCGCCTTCAACACCGCCGCCTGCTGGGCGGTGCCCTCGGCGTACGCGATCTTCTTGCCCTTCAGCTCCACGAGCTCGGTGATCGAACGCCCCGGTGCGACAGCGAGTTTCATCGCCTGCGGCCTGGTCTGATAGGAGCCGACGATCGGCACGTCCTGCCCCGCCGCCAACGCGTGGATCGGCGGCACATCTCCGACCTGACCGACATCAGCCGCACCGGCACGGAAAGCCTCCAAGATGGCCGGGCCACCGACGAAGTTCGCGAACTCGATCTTGAACGGCAACTTGTCGAGCTCACCCGACAGCCGCAGTGCCGATTGCAGACGTTCCTGCTGATCGGCGACGACGAGTGTGGTCCCCGGCGGCACCTCGGTCGGCAGCGGCGTATCGGGGGTGCCGACCGGTGCGTCGTTGCCCTGCGCACAGCCGGTCAGGCCGAGCGTCGCAACGGTTGCCATCGCGAGAAGTGCGGCGGTGGCGCGGCCACGCAGGCCGGGTCGAAAGGTGTTCGGTCGGTACATACAGGGATTGAATCAACCGCACACCGCCCCGAATACCTTTAGCGTTGCCGTGATTCGAAGGGCTCGCGGCGGGCCTGGCACCGCGTGCCTTGTACAGTCACGGTGTCATCCCCGGCGGGTGCGGGAATCCGGTGCAACTCCGGAACGGTCGCGCCACTGTGATCGCCTCGCGGCGAAAGTCAGACCTCCCTCGCCGGGACACCCTCTGAAAGGGCCGCGTCTTGCCTGTGGAGATTTCGCGATGACCCGTGCGCGGGTCTCGCTCGCATTACCCCTGCTCGGGGCGCTGTTGCTGGCGGCCATGATCGGGGCAACCGGATTCGGCGCGGAGATCGTGCCCGTATCCGCGGTGCTCGACACCCTCCTCGCCCGGCTCACCGGCGCGACGCCCGCCGACCTCGGCATCGACACCATCGTCTGGCAACTCCGAGTGCCACGCACCCTGCTGGCCGCGGTGGTCGGCGCCGGCCTGGCACTGGCGGGCGCGGCAATGCAGACGCTGGTGCGCAACCCCCTAGCTGATCCGTTCCTGCTCGGCGTCTCGTCCGGTGCCGGTGTCGGCGCGGCCGCGGTCATCACCTCCGGGCTGTTCGCCGGTGCGGGCATCTGGGCGCTGTCCGGCGGTGCGCTGCTCGGCGCGCTCGGTGCCGCGACGCTGGTCTTCCTGATCGCGCTGGCGCAGGGCGGTCTCACCCCCTTGCGGCTGGTGCTCACCGGCACCGTCCTCGGGTCGGCCTTCGCCGGGTTCAGCAGCTTCCTCGTCTTCCGCAGCACCGATCCCGCCGCCGCCGAGTCGGTGCTGTTCTGGCTGCTCGGAAGTCTCGCCGGTGCCGACTGGACGACCCTCGCCCTACCCTGCACGGTCGTCGTGGCATGCGGCGCGATTCTCTTTGCGATTGCGGGCTGGTTGGATGCGCTCACCCTCGGCGCGGACACCGCGTCATCGGTCGGCGTTCCGGTGCGACACCTACGTATCGGCCTGTTCGTGCTGCTCGCCGTGCTCGTCGGAGTACTCGTCGCAGTGTCGGGCGGCATCGGTTTCGTCGGCCTCGTCGTCCCGCACGCCGCGCGCATGATCGTCGGCCCCCGCCATCGCAACCTGCTGCCCACCTGTGCGCTGGGCGGCGCCCTGTTCCTGGTGATCGCCGACGCCGCAACCCGAATCCTGGTCCGCCCCACCGAAATCCCCGTCGGCGTCCTCACCGGCCTCATCGGCGCGCCGATCTTCCTCTTGCTGATGGGCAGACGCCGCTACCACTTCGGCGCGTCATGATTCGGGCATTCGGCCAGCCGCACGAACCTGGTTCCTCGCACAGCGTGAGGCCGCAAGGCGAACTGCGGGCCGTGGCCCTGACCTGCGCGATCGGGCGCCGGAATATCGTTACCGAAGCGGACTTCTCGATCAGACCCGGCGAGATCGTCGGCGTCGTCGGGCCCAACGGCAGCGGCAAGTCGACGCTGCTACGGGTGCTGGCCGGGGTCGACAAGCCGAAACACGGCCAGGTCCTCGTGGACGGGCAGGTACTGCACGCGCTCCGGCCCCGTCGCCGGGCCGCAGCGGTGGCGCTCGTGGCGCAGGACGAGAGTCCGCCCGCCGACATGCTGGTCGGCGAAGTGGTCGCCCTCGGTCTGACGCCCTATCTACCGCCATGGGGTCTCGGCGCCCCGCGTGAACAACAGCAGGTGGCGCAGGCTCTGGACGCCGTCGATCTGGCCGGTTTCGCGGGCAGGCAGGTGCATCAACTGTCCGGCGGCGAGCGGCAGCGGGTGCTGCTGGCTCGGGCGCTGCTCCAGGACACCCCGGTCCTGCTGCTCGACGAGCCGACGAACCATCTCGACGTCACCCATCAACTCGAACTGCTCACCCTGATGCGGACCCTGAACCGCACCGTCGTCGCCGCCCTGCACGATCTCGCGCTGGCCGACCGCTACTGCGACCGAATCATTGTGCTGCACAACGGTTCCACGCGGCCGCCCGCAGAGACCTTGGCACCCGAGGTCATCGCCGAGGTATTCGGTGTCGACGCGACCCGCATCCGACATCCCGTCACCGGCGAAGACCACCTGTTGATCACCCCGCGAGAGGCACGATAATGAACAACCCCGGCCGAATCCTGGCCACCACCGCCGCTCTCACCGTCGTCCTGACGGCCTGCACCGGAACCACCACACCATCGGCGGCAACGATCCCGATCCGCAACTGCGGCAAGGAATCCCAGTTCCCCGCCCCCGCGCAACGCCTGTTCGTCAACGACGGCAATCTCATCTCGATGGCCCTCGCCCTCGGCGCGCAGGACCAGGTCGTCGCGGTCTCGAGCATCCAGCGCGACGCCGCCACCCTGCGCGCACACTACGGCACCGACATCGTCGACGGCCTGAAATCCGTTGCCCCCGAGTACCCCTCGCGCGAGACAGTGCTCGCCAACCGCCCGGATGTCATGGTCGCCGGCTGGAGCTACGGCTACGACGAAGCCGCCAACCTCACTCCCGCGTCACTGCAGAAGGACGGCATCGCCGCCTACGTCCTCACCGAGAGTTGCCGCCAACTCGACGGCGAGGCCGCCCGCGGCACCGTCGAACCGTGGACCGCGCTGCGCACCGACCTCACCGACCTCGGCACGATCACCGGCCACTCCGACCGCGCCGCCGAGGTCACCGCCGACCTCGACCGCAGGCTCGCTGCCCTGACCGCCGCACCCAAGCCGGCGAAAACCCCGACCGTGTTCCTGTTCGACAGCGGCACCGACACCATCTTCTCCAGCGGGAAATTCGGTGCGCCCCAGGCGATCCTCGAAGCCGCCGGCGCCCGCAACATCCTCGATGATGTCGACGACACCTGGACCAAGGTCTCGTGGGAACGTCTCGCGGCCGCGGACCCGGACGCAATCATGTTTGTCGACTACCCCGGCCAAAGCTACACCCAGAAGGTCGAGCTGCTGCGTTCCAAGCCCGGCATCAACGGTCTGCGCGCAGTCCGCGACAGCCGATTCTTCAACCTGCCCTACGCACTGTGGACGAGCGGGCCGCTCAATATCGACGCTGCGGAACAGATCCGCAAGCAGCTCGAAACGTGGGCCCTTGTGCCCGCATCGGAAATCACGCCCCGCGCGGACGACGCCGTGCGCTGACCTGGGTACACCGATCAGCGGGGGCGATAGTCAGCTGGCGGATTCTCGCTCGGCCAGTGCCGCCAGATTCGCCAGCGACTGGTACCAGGTTCTCTCGTTGTCGGCCAGGGTCAGTGCCTGCGGGAGATTCTCGTGCAGAATATCGAGCTGGGTGCCGCCGTCGGCGTCGGTCAGCGTGTACGTGAGGGTTTGCGCACCGGTCATCTCCGGCTGCACAGTGACCCATTCCAGCACCTCGACGATCTGTTCGTCCGGCACCAGTGTGCGGAACGTTCCAAAGCAGGCGCTGCGCTGTATCGGCTGCGTCTCCCCCGCCTCCGTCGGCTCGTCATAAGCGAGGGTGATCGAAAACGATCCACCCTCTTTCGGCTCGAACCGGTGCACTTCGGCCGTGATCCCGGGTGGTGGCATCCAAACGGCCACCGCGTCGCCGTCCAGCAAGAGCCGATAGACGGTCGAACGAGGCGCGTTGATATGCGTACCGATCTTGGTCGTCGCCATGGATTCACAGTACAGGGAACGCAAAAAGGCCCCCAGCAATGCTGGGGGCCTTTCGCAATGATGTTCCGGCAGTGTCCTACTCTCCCACACCCTGTCGAGTGCAGTACCATCGGCGCAGGTGGCCTTAGCTTCCGGGTTCGGAATGGGACCGGGCGTTTCCCCACCGCTATAACTACCGTAACTCTATGAAACTGTCACACAGAGAGCCACAAACCCCAACCAAACCCCAAAAGGGACCAGTCGAGACCTGTTGTCTCCATGATCTGTGTGTTGTTTCAGAAACCGCACAGTGGACGCGTAACACCTTCATAAGTAAGCCCTCGGCCTATTAGTACCAGTCACCTACACCAGTCACCTGGCTTC
>NZ_JBHXRR010000009.1:0-233461 GCF_042716665.1 Nocardia sp. NPDC058658 | reverse complement strand
AGATTCGTTCTGTCGCAAGAAGAATCATCGATCAAGGGCTTCTTTCGTGATCAAGTGGGGTTCTGAATGGCCCGCCCACCCGGTTAAAAACCAAGGTGAGAGCGTGGTGATCTTGATCTACCAGAGGCTGGTGCGCAGGACGATCTCGGTGGCGAGTTCGTGGCCCGCTTCGGTGGCGATGTTGTCGACTTCCAGTGGGACGACACGGAATTCGCCGTAGACGTAGCGGCCGGAGGCGTCGGCGGTGGCGCGCGGGAGGCTCTTGGTCACCAGCATGGTGACCGGGAGCTCCAGCGGCGGACACGCCGGATCGGGCACGTTCCCGTCGGCGGCGGGCACGGCCGGGTGCCCGTGATCGGCGACGACCAGGCTCATGAACCGCCCGAACCGCCCAGAGCACACCCGCCACGCCAGCGCCGCGCCCGTGCCTCGCCCCGCGACGTTCACATACGGCATCTCGAGCTCGTCGAGAATCGCGAGCACACCCTTCGGGTCGAGTCCCCCGGCCGACTCCACCACGACGGTCTGCAACTCGGATTCGTGCAGCCGCGCACACACCTTGTCGAACACGTCGGCAGGGTCGTCGGCGTCGGGTAGCAGCAGCACATTGTGCCGCGAGGAAGGCCCGTCGACGCGCACCGTCCAGGCCTGGTCACCGACCGTGATCTGCCGAGATTTCATGCCGGGTTACGGTACACGGCCACGCTGAACAACGAGCAGTGTTCCGCAGCACCCGCCCGCCTACCCCATCCCCGTGAACAGGGCTTTCACCACCCCCACCCCCGGAATTGCCAGACCTGTCACAACCCCACGCTCCTTGCTGTGAGCCGAGACGGGTCGCACATCGCACACCGGGAGCGACGGACCACACGCGAGGACGCCGCGGCCCGGCGGTACATCGGTCCGCGATCGCCCGAAACCGGAACTACACCTGCCGACAGATCGGCCAGATCGCCAACCGTCGCGTCGTACGATGACGGCCGAACTGATCCATCGGAACGCTGGGGGAACCGTGAAATCAATTGCTGTGCGGGTGTTGTGCGCTGTGGGGGCGCTGTTCTTCGGGGCCGGGGCGCTCTTCGGTGCTGCTCAGCCGGTCAACGCGGCCGGCTACCTTCTCGGGTTCGGGGAGGAGGTGACTGTGCACGTCGAGCGGGGCTCGGTGGGGTCGTTCGGGCGGGACAGTGAGCCCGGTCTCGGAAGGGTTGTCGCGGACGGGCGGGAGGTGCAGCTCTTCGATGTGCGAAGTGACGAAACGGTCAGTGCGCGAATGGTTCTCATCGACCTGGGCAAGGGCCTGCACGCGTACCGCTCGGCGTCTGCGGCCACTGCCGATTTCCTCTGGTTGTTCGGCGTCCTCGCGATGGGCGTACCCGCCCTCGTCTTCGGCCTCGTGGCCTTCGTCATCGGCCGCAAGCCACCGGAGGACGACTCGTCGCCATCGGACGAACACGATCCGGCGGCATCGCGGAACTGATCGGGTCAGGGCCGCGCTACGTGGTCGTGCCCGAGCCGTTGGGCGGTTAGGAGGTCGCGGATCGGGGAGACCGTGTGGGGTAGCCAGAGGGCTTGGGTGGGGGCCAGGGGTGGGTCGGTCAGGGGGATTACGGTGACTCGACCGGCGAGGGTGGGGCCTGCGGGGGCAGTGACGAAGGCGATGTGGTTGTTGTCGACTACCGCGGTGATCGGGGGTGTGCCCTGGATTCGGTTGACGACGAAGGTGGGTTCGATGCCTGCTCGGCGGTAGGTGCTGAGGAGGAAGTCGGTGTAGAAGGAGTGGCCGGGGGGTGCCCAGACGATGACCGATTCGTCGCGTAGGTCGTCGATGTGCAGGGATTCGCGGGTGGCCAGACGGTGGTTGCCGCTGACGGCGATGCGGACCGGGTCGTAGGCGATGATCGCGGAGGCGAGGTCGGCGGGCATCGCCACGCCGCGGCGCAGGGCGAGGTCGATCTCGCCGTCGTAGAGGGCGGGGACGAGGACGTCGGGGAACATCTGCCGAGCGGTGAGTGAGACGTCGGGCAACCGGTCGCGCACGGGGGCCATCAGCAGGTACGCCTCTTCGGCCGTGATCGCCGGCGTGTGACCGATGACGAAGGGGCGTGGTGCGGCGGCGCCTGCCTCGTGGGTTTGCTCGGCCAGGGTCGCGGCGGCCGCGAGCAGGGCGCGGGTGCCGTCGCGCAACACCTCTCCGGCGGGGGTGAGGCTCAGCCTGCGCCCGGACCGGTCGAACAGTGCGACGCCGAGCTGGCGTTCCAGCTGGCCGATGGCAGCACTGAGCGCCTGTTGGGTGATGTGCAATTCGGTTGCGGCGCTGGTGAATCCGGCGTGCTCGGCCACGGCGAGGAACTGGTGCAGGCGATGCAGGTCCAGCGGCCTGCCGTCGCGGGTCGTCCGATCGGCCATGCGATCGACCTTACCTCGACCTACAAAGATCATTTGTGGAGAAGCCAGAAACTACTGTTTCCCATTTGTTCAACCCGCCCCTACCGTCGAAGTTGTACGACTCCGACACCACCTTGGGAGCGACTGTGGCTCATCCGGACCCGATCACCCTGGACGACGCACGCGTCCTGGCGGTACTCGCGCCGGGCGAGTCGCTCGACCTCGCCGACCTCGCGCGCAGAGCCGAACTCTCCGAGCGACGAGCCGAGCACGCCACCGCTCGCATGATATTCCGAGGCTTGCTCGCGTATAGGCAGATTCACGGCACCGGCGTGTGGGAGATGACCGCGCGGGGCCGTGGCTGGGCGAATACGCCGATCGGGCGCGCGACCCTCGACATCCCGGGTTTCGCAGTGGCGGACCGCGAGTCGTACGAACCGAGCGACACCGACGAGAGGACGTATCGATGACGGGCGTTTTGACCGGAAACTCCGCGGTAGTAGCCGCGGGGGCCAAGAATCTCGGGCGACTCATCAGCACCACGCTCGCCGACGACGGCGCGAATGTGCTGGTCCACTACAACAGCGACGCCAGCAAAGCCGATGCCGACGACACCGTGGCCGCCGCGAAAGCCGCAGGTGTCGAAGCGGTTTCGTTCCAGGGCGATCTCACCGTGCCCGCCAATATCGTCCGCATGTTCGACACTGCGGTCGAGGCGTTCGGTGGAGTCGACATCGCCGTGAACACCGTCGGCAAGGTCCTGCGCAAGCCGATCCTGGACACCACCGAAGCCGAATACGACGCGATGTTCGACGTCAACGCCAAGGCCGCGTACTTCTTCCTGCAGGAGGCGGGCAAGCGGCTCAATGACGGTGGCCGCATCGTCACGATCGTGACCTCGCTGCTCGCCGCGTTCACCGACGGCTACTCCACCTACGCGGGCGCGAAGAGCCCGGTGGAGCACTTCACCAGGGCTGCGGCGAAGGAGTTCGCACCGCGCAGCATCTCGGTCAACAGCGTGGCGCCGGGCCCGATGGACACGCCGTTCTTCTACCCGCAGGAGACGCCGGAGCGCGTCGAATTCCACAAGTCGCAGGCGATGAACGACCGGTTGACCCGAATCGAGGACATCGCGCCGCTGGTGGAATTCCTTGTCGCCGAAGGCGGTTGGGTCACCGGGCAGACCATCTTCGCCAACGGCGGCTACACCACCCGCTGATCAGCCCGACACACCACCTCACTGCCTGGCCTGGCAGGCGGTTACGGTCACGCCGTATCCGCCAGCCAGGCTGTCACGGTCGCACCGGCTCCGCCTGCCAGGCCGTCACGGTGCGGCCGTGCTGATCCCGGTGTCGATGACGGGGAGGTCGGCTGGGGCACCGTCACGGATGAGCTGGTCCAGTGCGGCGAGGTCGAGGTGTTGTTCTGCGAGGTCGGCGAGTAGGTCGAGTTGGGCGGATCGGATGGCCGCGACCGAGGTGTCGCGGGCGACGGTGAAGCCGGGGCGGCCCGCTCGGGTGGCGACTTCGGTGAGCCAGGTGCGCCGGAACTCGTCGGATTCGAGGAGGCCGTGGACGTGGGTGCCCCAGATCGCTTCTCGTGCACTGCCTTCGGGGTATCCGTCGATGGTCAGCCAGGATAGGTCGCCGGTGCGGATGACTCTGCCGTGGTGGATCTCGTAGCCGTGCACGGGAATCGGACCCGCGTTGCCGCTCACCTGGCGGGCGATCTTCGGGTTCGCGAATTCGATGTCGAGGTCGAGTAGGCCGAGGCCGGCCACCACGGAGAGGCTCGGCGAGGTCTCGCAGCGAAGCTCCCCGGCGTCTGGCGAATCCGCGGCGACCGGCGGTGGGGGGTGCTCGATCCCGTCGGTGATGCGGTGGCCCAGCATTTGGTAGCCGCCGCAGATGCCGAGGATGGGACGTCCCGCCGCCGCGCGAGCCTGGATGGCGTCGGATAGACCGTTGGCGCGCAACCACTCCAGATCAGAGACGGTGGCCTTGCTGCCGGGGATCACTACCAGGTCAGCGGTGGCGATCTGGTGCGGGCTGTCGGCCCAGCGCACAGCAACGCCCGGTTCGCAGGCGAGAGCTTCGATATCGGTCGAGTTGGAAATCCGAGGCAGCCGGATGGCGGCGACGGTCAGCCACTCGGTGCCGTGGGGTGGGCCCGGCCGACCGACGGGGGCACCGGAAATGGTGCCGAGGGAATCTTCGGCGTCGAGCCACAGGTCTTCGGCGAACGGGAGGACGCCGAGGGTCGGGCGACCGGTCATGGCAAAAAGCTGGTCCAGCCCGGGCTGCAACAACGACACATCACCGCGGAATTTGTTGACGATGAAACCCGAGATGAGTTGCTGGTCTTCGGGTTCCAGCACCGCGACGGTGCCGAACAGATGCGCGAGCACACCGCCCCGGTCGATATCGCCGACCACCAGAACCGGAATGTCAGCCGAACGCGCCAAACCCATGTTCGCCAAATCGGTGGCACGCAAATTGATCTCGGCTGGCGAACCCGCACCCTCACAGATCACCACATCGAATTCAGCACGCAGAGAAGCGAGTTCGCCCGCGACCACCGAGCGCAGTTCCTGCCGACGCGTGAAATAGTCACGCGCACCGACAGTTCCGACGGCCTGACCCCGAACCACCAACTGCGACCGGCGATCACTACCGGGCTTCAACAGCACCGGGTTGAACCGCACACTCGGCTCCAACCCGCAGGCCCGAGCCTGCAGAGCCTGTGCCCGCCCGATCTCCCCACCATCGAGCGTGACAACCGAGTTGTTGGACATGTTCTGCGCCTTGAACGGCGCCACCCGCACCCCGCGCCGCGCCAGCATCCGGCAGATACCAGCCACCACAACGCTTTTACCCGCGTCGGAGGTGGTACCCGCGATCAGCAGCGCCCCGCGCAAGGGCACACTCACGGCAGGGTGAGGATCTCAGCGCCCGTTTCGGTGACGACCAACGTGTGCTCGAACTGCGCCGTCCACTTGCGGTCCTGGGTGACCACGGTCCAACCGTCGTCCCAGATGTCGTAGTCGATCCCGCCGAGGTTGATCATCGGCTCGATCGTGAACGTCATGCCGGGTTCGATGACCGACTCGATGTTGGGCTGGTCGTAGTGCAGCACCACCAGACCGCTGTGGAAGGTCGGGCCCACACCGTGGCCGGTGAAGTCGCGGACCACGCCGTAGCCGAAGCGGTTGGCGTAGGCCTCGATGACGCGGCCGACCACGTTCAGGGCGCGACCCGGCTTGACAGCCTTGATCGCCCGGTTGGTGGCCTCCTCGGTGCGCTCGACGAGCAGGCGCACCTCCTCGTCGACATCGCCGGCGAGGAAGGTTTTGTTGGTGTCGCCGTGCACGCCGTGGATGAAGGCGGTGACGTCGATATTGACGATGTCACCGTCCTCGATCACGGTCGAGTCGGGGATGCCGTGGCAGATGACCTCGTTGAGCGAGGTGCAGCAGGACTTGGGAAAACCCTTGTAGCCCAGCGTGGAGGGGTAGGCGCCATGGTCGCACATGTACTCGTGGGCGATGCGGTCGAGTTCGTCGGTGGTGACGCCGGGCGCCACCGCCTTGCCCGCCACTTCGAGGGCCTGGGCCGCGATCTTGCCCGCGATCCGCATCTTCTCGATGGTCTCGGCGGTCTGCACCCAGGGCTCGTTGCCCTCGTTCGCGGTCTTCTTCCAGACGTACTCGGGACGCTCGATGGAGCGGGGAACTTCCCGGATCGGCGACTGGGTGCCGGGAACTAGTGGCTGACGGGTGCGCACGGACATAGAGGCAGTGTATCTATGGGCTCATGCTGCTGCGTCAGATGGAGTACTTGGTCGCGTTGGCGCACGAACAACACTTCGGTCGCGCGGCCCTGGCCTGTCACGTGACCCAGCCCGCGCTGTCGGCGGGCATCCGCAAGCTGGAGAGCGAGCTGCGGGTGCAGATCGTCCAGCGTGGGCAGCGATTCGCCGGGTTCACCGCCGAGGGCACGGAGGTCCTGGAATGGGCGCAGCGGATGATCGCCGAGCAGGAACAGCTGCATTCGACGTTGTCGAGCATGCGCGGCGGGCTCACCGGAGTGTTGCGCATCGGTGCCATTCCGACGGCGCTGACGGCCGCGTCGCTGGTGACCACTCCCCTGCACCTGCGACACCCGCTGGTCCGGTTCTCCCTGGAGTCGATGTCCTCGCGCGAGATCGCGACGCGGCTCAACGACTTCGACATCGATATCGGAATGACCTACGTCGACGGTGATCCGCTGGGCCGGGTGCGGGTGGTTCCGCTGTACCGCGAGCGCTACCTGTTCCTGACCCCGGCCGACGGCGAGTTCGGCGCCAGGGAGTCGATCAGCTGGGCCGATGCGGCCACCGCGCCGCTGTGTCTGCTCACGCCGGTGATGCAGAACCGCCGGATCCTGGACGGGCACTTCGCCGAGGCCGGGGCCCAGGTCGAACCGGTGGTCGAAACTGACACTGTTTCCGCGATCTACTCTCATCTAGAGTCGATGAGACTGTCCAGTGTCATTCCACACGCGTGGTTGCACAGCTTCGACATCCCACCCGGTGCCCGGTTGCTGACAATGCCGCAACCGCGCCGATCCTTCCACGTGGGACTGGTACTGGCCGGTAAGGACCCGAAGTCGATTCTGGCGCGCACGCTGGTCGACACGGTCGGTGAACTCGATATCGCCGGTGAGCTGGACCGGGGCCTCGCCCGTCGCCTGAAACCCGATTTCTGATAAATCCTGCTTATCAATTCATCGAAGTTAGGACTTTGACGTTGATCACACGTCGGCCTTACTTTTCAGGACACGGGACGACGTAGCGCGATCAGCGGCGCAGCGTGACCCGCTGACCGGCAGGTGATCATGAGCAGGGTTCGACGTCGAAACACCGATGGCCGCAAAGCCGTCGGTGTTTCGCGCGGTCTCGGTGCAGGCACCACCCCGGCTACCCACCCGTAGAAGCCACACCTCGAGGAGGTGCGCAGTGCCTGCGCTGTCTTTCCTGGACCGGGAGCACACCATCGCTCCCCCCGGCTACAGCCGGTGGCTGATCCCACCCGCCGCGCTGGCCATCCACCTATGCATCGGTCAGGCGTACGCCACCAGTGTCTACAAGGACGCGCTGGTCAAGCACTTCGATTCGAGTCTCACCGCGATCGGGCTGATCTTCTCGATCGCGATCGTGATGCTCGGGCTCTCGGCCGCGATCTTCGGCACCTGGGTGGACCGCGTCGGCCCGCGCAAGACGATGTTCACCGCGGCCTGTTGTTGGTCGTCGGGATTCCTGGTGGCGGCGGCGGGTATCGCGACCGAGCAGCTGTGGCTGGTCTATCTCGGGTACGGCTTCATCGGCGGTATCGGGCTCGGCCTCGGCTACATCTCCCCGGTGTCGACGCTGATCAAGTGGTTCCCGGATCGCCCGGGCCTGGCGACGGGCATGGCGATCATGGGTTTCGGCGGTGGCGCCATGGTGGCCGCCCCGCTCTCGCGTGAACTCCTCGCCCGCTTCGGCGGTGCCGAGGCCGGTGGTGACGCGGTGATGAAGCTGTTCATCACCTTGGGCATCGCCTATTTCATCGTGATGATGCTGGGCGTGTTCACCGTGCGGGTGCCGGCGCCCGGCTGGAAGCCCGCGAACTTCGATCCGAGCACAGTCGCCGCCAAGCCGATGGTCACCACCGCGAACGTCTCGGCCGCCAATGCGATCAAGACCCCGCAGTTCTGGCTGCTGTGGATTGTGTTGCTGTGCAACGTGACCGCTGGCATCGGTATTCTCGAGCAGGCCGCGGACATGATCCAGGACTTCTTCCGCAATGCCGACGGGGTGTCCACGGTGACCACCGCGGTGGCGGCCGGATTCGTGGGTCTGCTGTCGGTGGCGAATATGAGCGGCCGGTTCGTCTGGTCGACCACCTCGGACTATCTGGGCCGCAAACCCACGTACATGATGTATCTGGGTGTCGGCATGGTCGCCTATCTCGCGCTGGCGCTGGTCGGGTCGAACGCGACCGCGCTGTTCGTGATCCTGTGCGTGATCATCATTTCCTTCTACGGCGGCGGTTTCGCCACGGTGCCCGCGTATCTGCGCGACCTGTTCGGCACCTTCCAGGTCGGCGCGATCCACGGGCGCCTGCTCACCGCCTGGTCGACGGCCGGTGTGCTCGGTCCGCTGATCGTCAACGGGGTGCTCGACGCCCAGGGCGAGCCCGGCCATCTCATGGCCCGCGACTACCGGCCCGCGCTGTTCATCATGGTCGGCGTGCTGGCCATCGGCTTCGTCGCGAACCTCCTCGTCCGCCCGGTCTCGGCGCGCTGGCACGAGAAGCAGCCGGTCACCGACGCCGCCGACGGCGCGGCCACACCCGCCGCCGTCCGAACCTGAAACACGTAAGGAGCCCACCTCATGACCGAAGCCGAACATCCGCACAGCTACCGGGCCCAGCTCGTGATCTCCTGGACCGTTGTCGGATTGCCGCTGGCCTACGGACTTTTCAACGCCGTCAAAGCAGCACTCAAACTCTTCAGCGGATAGAGGGAAGCGATGGGAGACACGACCGGACAGCTGGCCGAACTGGTCAGCACCGTAGCCGACAAGCACCGCGACGAACGCGGGCCCCTGCTACCGATCCTGCACGACATCCAGCACCTACTCGGCTACATCGCGCCCGAGATCGTGGGTCTGGTTGCCGCCGAATTGAATCTCTCGCGCGCCGATGTGCACGGGGTGGTCAGCTTCTACAAGGACTTCCGGGCCGAGCCGGTCGGTCGGGTGTGTGTGCAGGTGTGCCGGGCCGAGGCCTGCCGGTCGGTCGGCTCGGAAACCCTCGCGGGCGAGCTCGAGCAGTGGCTCGGCACCAAGACCGGGCAGACGACACCGGACGGGCGCGTCACCCTCGATCAGGTGTTCTGCGTGGGCAATTGCGCGCTTGGCCCGTCGGCGCTGATCAACGGGCAGGTGTACGGGCGGCTCGATCGAGACCGCGTCGCCGAGATCGTGTTGGCGGAGGACGAATAATGCGCAAAGTCACCAAGGTCTACGTGCCGCGCGATTCCGCGGCGACCTCGGTCGGGGCCGATGAGGTCGTGATCGCGCTGTACTCGGCGGCTTCGCGTATCGGCCAGGAGATCACGGTCGTGCGCACCGGCACTCGTGGCATGCTGTGGCTGGAACCGCTCGTCGAGATCGAAACCCCGCGTGGGCGTATGGGTTACGGCCCGGTGCGCGTCGAGGACATCGACGACCTGGTCGAGCTCGGCATGCTCGACGGACTGCCGCACGAGCTGAATCACGGTGTGGTCGAGGATCTTCCGTGGATGCGTGAACAGCAGCGCTTGTGCCTGGCCAGGGTCGGCGTCACCGACCCGCTCTCCCCTACCGACTACGTGGCCCACGGCGGGCTGGCCGGGTTGC
Source organism: Nocardia sp. NPDC058658 (assembly GCF_042716665.1). Classification (NCBI taxonomy): domain Bacteria; kingdom Bacillati; phylum Actinomycetota; class Actinomycetes; order Mycobacteriales; family Nocardiaceae; genus Nocardia; species Nocardia sp. NPDC058658. The sequence continues at coordinate 223,654 of NZ_JBHXRR010000009.1, read as the reverse complement.
GCCGCGCCTTCGAGCTCACCCCGGCCGAGGTGATCGCCGAAGTCACCGAGTCCGGCCTGCGAGGTCGCGGCGGCGCCGGATTCCCGGCGGGCATCAAGTGGCAGACCGTCGCCGACGCGCCCGGTCCGCTGAAGTTCGTGTGCTGCAACGCCGATGAGGGCGACAGCGGCACCTTCGCCGACCGTGTCGTCATGGAAGGCGACCCGTTCAGCCTCCTCGAGGGAATGACCATTGCCGCGTACGCGGTCGGCGCGAGCGAGGGCTACATCTACCTGCGGTCGGAATACCCGGACGCCGCATCGGTGCTCGAGCAGGCGATCGAGGTGGCCAGGGCGCAGGGTTGGCTCGGCCGCGACATCCTCGGCTCCGGTCTGGATTTCGATATCCACCTGCGGATCGGCGGCGGCGCCTACATCTGCGGCGAGGAGACCGCGATGCTGGAAAGCCTCGAGGGCAAGCGCGGCATGGTCCGTCCCAAACCGCCGATTCCCGCGATCACCGGACTGTTCGGCAAACCGAGCGCGGTCAACAATGTGCTCACCCTGGTGAGTGTGCCCGCGATCCTCGCCGACGGCGGCAAGGCCTACGCGGCGCTCGGCGTCGACCGCTCGCGCGGCACCCAGGTGTTCCAGCTCGCCGGAAACATCGCGCGCGGCGGGGTTTTCGAGTCCGCGTTCGGCATCTCGCTGCACGATCTGGTCTACAAGTACGGCGACGGCACCCGCTCCGGTCGCCCCGTGCGCGCGGTGCAGGTCGGTGGCCCGCTCGGCGCCTACATTCCGGCCGACAAGCTGGACCTGCCCACCGATTACGAGGCGTTCGGCGCGGCCGACGCGATGCTCGGACACGGCGGCATCGTGGTCTTCGACGACACCGTCGACATGGCCGGGATGGCCCGGTTCGCCATGCAGTTCTGTGCCGAGGAGTCGTGCGGCAAGTGCACACCGTGCCGGGTCGGGGCGGTGCGCGGGGTCGAGGTGATCGACCGGATCGTCGGCGGCGTCGACCCCGACGGCAATCTCGCCCTGCTCAACGACCTGTGCGAGCTCATGGTGAGCGGTTCCCTGTGCGCGATGGGCGGACTCACGCCCAACCCGGTGCGCAGCGCGCTGCTGCATTTCCCGGAGGACTTCACCCACGCACCACCCGAGGAGACCTGATGACGCTGCTCCCCGAAAGGGACCTCGGCACACCCGCTCCCCCGGCCGACGCCCCACCCGTCACCGTCGAAATCGACGGTCTACCAGTAACAGTCGGCGAGGGCACCTCGGTGATGCGGGCCGCCGCCCTGGCCGGTATCGACATTCCGAAGCTGTGCGCCACCGACAGTCTCGACGCGTTCGGCTCCTGTCGACTGTGCCTGGTCGAGGTCGACGGCAGGCGCGGCACGCCCGCCTCGTGCACGACCCCCGTGACAGAGGGCATGCGGGTCCGCACCCAGACACCGCAACTGGAGAAGCTGCGCCAGGGTGTCATGGAGCTCTACATCTCCGACCACCCCCTGGATTGTCTGACCTGCCCCGCGAACGGCGATTGCGAACTGCAGGACATGGCGGGGGTGGTCGGGTTACGTCAGGTCCGCTACGGCTACGAGGGCGAGAACCATCTCGACCTCGAAAAGGACACCAGCAACCCGTATTTCGACTTCGATCCGACCAAGTGCATCGCGTGTTCGCGCTGTGTGCGTGCGTGCGGTGAGATCCAGGGCACCTTCGCGCTCACCATCGAGGGTCGCGGTTTCGAGTCGAAAGTTTCTGCGGGAGCGGGTGAGTCGTTCGTCGACTCCGAGTGCGTGTCGTGCGGTGCGTGCGTGCAGGCCTGTCCGACGTCGACGCTGCAGGAGAAGTCCGTTGTGCAACTGGGCATTCCGACACGCTCAGTGTCCACCACGTGCGCGTACTGCGGTGTCGGCTGCTCGTTCAAGGCCGAGCTGCGCGGCACGGAACTGGTGCGGATGGTCCCCGACAAGAACGGCGGCGCCAACGAGGGCCACGCGTGCGTGAAGGGCCGCTTCGCCTTCGGTTACGCCACCCACCCCGACCGCGTCCTCGAACCGATGATCCGCGAAAAGATCACCGACGAGTGGCGAGTGGTGGACTGGGACACCGCGATCGGCTACGTGGCCGAGCGGATGCGTGCCATCCAGGAACGCCACGGTGCGGGCGCGATCGGCGGGATCAGCTCCTCGCGCTGCACCAACGAGGACGTCTACGTCGTGCAGAAAATGGTGCGTGCGGCGTTCGGCAACAACAACATCGACACGTGCGCGCGAGTGTGTCACTCCCCCACCGGATACGGTCTCAAGCAGACCTTCGGTGAGTCCGCGGGCACCCAGGATTTCCGGTCGGTCGCTGCGGCGGATGTGATCGTGGTCATCGGCGCGAACCCCACCGACGGGCATCCGGTGTTCGCCTCGCGGATGAAGCGACGGCTGCGCGAGGGCGCGAAACTGGTCGTGATCGATCCGCGCCGCATCGACCTGGTGCGCTCACCGCACATCGAGGCCGCCTACCACCTGCCCTTGCGGCCGGGCACCAACGTGGCCGTGGTGAACGCCCTCGCCCACGTGGTGGTGACCGAGGGCCTGGTCGACACCGAATTCGTGCACAGCCGCTGTGAAGACTTCGATGAGTGGGCGGAGTTCATCGCCCGCCCCGAACACAGCCCCGAAGCCGTCGCGGATCTCACCGGCATCCCCGCCGAAGACCTGCGCGCGGTCGCCCGCCTCTACGCCACCGGCGGCAATGCCGCGATCTACTACGGTCTCGGCGTCACCGAGCACAGCCAGGGCTCCACCATGGTGATGGGCATGGCGAACCTGGCCATGGCCACCGGCAATATCGGCCGCGACGGCGTTGGCGTGAACCCGCTGCGTGGCCAGAACAATGTGCAGGGCTCCTGCGATATGGGGTCGTTCCCGCACGAACTGCCCGGCTACCGGCACGTCTCCGACGACGCCGTGCGCGAGGTCTTCGAAACCCTGTGGCAGCGACCGATTTCCGCCGAACCGGGCCTGCGAATTCCGAACATGTTCGACTCGGCCATCGACGGCACGTTCCGTGGGCTGTACGTACAGGGTGAAGACATCGCCCAGTCCGACCCGAACACCAAGCACGTCTTCGCGGCACTGGCGGCACTGGACCTGCTGGTCGTGCAGGACCTGTTCCTCAACGAGACCGCGAAGTTCGCGCACGTATTCCTACCCGGCACTTCGTTTTTGGAGAAGGACGGCACCTTCACCAATGCCGAACGCCGGATCAACCGGGTGCGCCCGGTGATGGCGCCCGCCACCGGCAAGCACGAATGGCAGATTCCGTGCGAGATCGCCACCGCCATGGGCTACCCGATGGACTACGACGATCCGAGCCGGATCATGGACGAGATCGCCACGCTCACACCGACTTTCGCGGGCGTCTCGTTCGCGAAGCTGGATCGCCTCGGCAGCATGCAGTGGCCGGTCACCGATGCCGCCCCCGACGGCACACCGATCATGCACGTCGACGAATTCGTCCGTGGCAAGGGCAGATTCGTCACCACCACCTTCGTCCCGACCACCGAACGCGCCACCCGCCGCTTCCCGCTCATCCTCACCACCGGCCGCATCCTGAGCCAGTACAACGTCGGCGCGCAGACCCGGCGCACCGCCAATGTGGTCTGGCACGCCGAGGACATCCTCGAGATCCACCCGCACGACGCTGAGGTCCGCGGCATCACGGACGGCGCCGAAGTGACCTTGGCGAGCCGGTCCGGCGAAACCCGCCTGCACGCGGTGCTCTCCGATCGGATGCCGCCCGGCGTCGTGTACACAACGTTCCACTACCCCACCACCGGGGCGAACGTGGTGACCACCGACAACTCCGACTGGGCCACCAACTGCCCCGAATACAAGGTGACCGCCGTGCAGGTGGCCCTGGGTTCACCGCTGCGCGACGCCTCCCACCGCGAACACCTCCCCGAGGCGATGCGCCTGGCCACCGAGATCGCCGCCCAGTTCCGCGACCTGCCCGAACACGACGCGGCCTCGGTCATGGCGACCCACATCCGCAAATACTGGGACCCGCGCATGCGAGAACAGTTGCGCGACCAGGTGACTCGCGCGGGCGCCACCTGCGATGGACACGTGCGGGCGACCGCCGAACTGCTCGAACTACCTGTCCGCTGACGGGTCGGCACCGACCGGGAATGGAGTACACAGTGGGGCGAGTGACCGCGCGTCGACGGGTGCTGCGCATCAGCGACGGACAGTACTCGGAACGACCCGACACCCTGGTCGCCGAGGAACCTCTCGAAATCCGGGTCGGCGGTAAGGCTATGACGATCACGATGCGCACACCCGGCGCCGACTTCGACCTGGCGGCCGGATTCCTGGTGAGCGAGGGCGTGGTGCGCACGGCGGAGGAGATCGTGAGCATCCGCTACTGCGCGGGCGCCACCGCCGACGGCTCCAACACCTACAACATCGTCGATGTGGAGCTCGCGCCCGGCGTGGCACCGCCCGACGCTTCGCTGGAACGCAATTTCTACACCACGTCCTCGTGCGGGCTGTGCGGAAAGGCCAGCCTCGACGCGGTGCGCACCCACACGCACTGGTCGGTCGCCGACGATCCACTGCAGAGCACACCCGGCGTGATCTCGACCGTGCCCGAACAGCTGCGCGGTGGTCAGCGGGTGTTCGACACCACCGGCGGTCTGCACGCGGCCGGACTGTTCACCGGGTACGGCGAATTGCTCTGTCTGCGTGAGGATGTCGGCAGACACAATGCCGTGGACAAGGTGATCGGGTACGCATTGCAGTCGGACATGCTGCCGCTGCGCGGAACCATTCTGATGGTGAGCGGGCGAGCCTCGTTCGAACTGGTGCAGAAGGCGCTGATGGCAGGCATCCCGATGCTGGCCGCCGTCTCTGCTCCGTCCTCACTGGCCGTGGACCTGGCCGCTGACAACGGGTTGACGCTGGTCGGTTTCCTGCGCGGCTCGTCGATGAACGTCTACTCGGGCGCGATGCGGTTGTCACAGCACGCGGTCATGTAGGCGGGAATTCGGCCCGGTCAATGGCGACCGGGCCGAATTACGCCGTACTCAGCCGACCGGCTCCAACCGGACGATGATGCCCTTCGACGTCGGTGTGTTGCTGATGTCGGCCACACTGTCGAGCGGGACCAGCACATTGGTCTCCGGGTAGTACGCGGCCGCCGAACCGCGACTGGCCGGATACCCGACCGCCACGAACTTCTCCGCCCGCCGTTCGGTCCCGTCGTGCCAAATGCTCACGATATCGACCACGTCCCCATCCGCGATCCCCCGCTCGGCGAGGTCCTCGGGATTGACCATCACCACCCGGCGCGCATTGTGAATGCCACGGTAGCGGTCATTGGCCGCATACGGGATGGTGTTCCACTGGTCATGGGACCGAAGCGACTGCAGCACAAGGTATCCCGGTGGTGCGTCGAGCATGTCGAAGTCGTTGCAGGTGAACTCGGCCTTGCCGCTGGCAGTGTGGTAAATGCCCTCGTTGACCGGGTTGACCAGCAACATCCCACCAGGCTGACCGACACGGGCATTGAAGTCCTCGAACCCCGGCACGACCCGGGAAATCCGGTCGCGCACGGTTCCGTAGTCGGCGATGAACTCCTCCCACGGAATCGTGGACTCCTCCCCAAGCGTGGCGCGCGCCAGCCGCGAGATGATCGCCACCTCGCTCAGCAGATCGGGCGAGGCGGGATCCAGTCGCCCTCGCGAGGTGCGGACCTGGCTCATCGAGTCCTCGACCGTATAGAACTGCTCACCGGTGGCCTGGATATCGCGGTCGCTGCGACCCAGCGTCGGCAGGATCAGCGCCGTGTCACCGCACACTGTGTGGGAGCGGTTGAGTTTGGTGGAGATCTGCACGGTCAGCGAGCACCGCCGCAACGCCGCCTCGGTCACATCACTGTCTGGCGTGGCACGCGCGAAATTGCCTGCGACACCGACGAATACCTTCGCCTCGCCGTCGCGCATGGCACGAATGGAGTCGACCGCGTCGAGACCGTGTTCGGCGGGCGGGGTGAAGTCGAATTCCTTGCCGAGGGCGTCCAGGAACGATTGCGGCATCCGTTCCCAGATCCCCATGGTGCGGTCGCCCTGCACATTGCTGTGCCCACGCACGGGACACACACCGGCACCGGGGCGCCCGAGATTGCCACGCAGCAGCAGGAAGTCGACCACTTCACGGATGGTCGGCACACCGTGTTTCTGCTGGGTCAAACCCATCGCCCAGCACACGATGATCTTCTTGCTGCCCAACACCTGCTGGTGGACGGCCTCGATCTCCTCGCGCGCCAACCCGGTCGCGAGGAGCGTGTTGTCCCAGCTCACCTTCTTCGCGTGCTCGGCGAAAGCGTCGAAACCTGTTGTCTGCGAAGCGATGAACTCGTGGTCGAGAACAGTGCCCGGCGCCGCGTCCTCGGCGTCCAGGAGCAGCTTGTTCAGCATCTGGAACAGCGCGAGGTCGCCACCAGGACGGATCTTGAGGAAGATATCCGCGATCTCGGTGCCGCGCCCGATCACCCCGCGCACCTTCTGCGGGTTCTTGAACCGGATCAGCCCCGCCTCGGGCAGCGGATTCACCGCCACGATCTTGCCACCGTTGCGTTTGGTCTGTTCCAGCGCCGACAGCATCCGCGGATGATTGGTGCCGGGGTTCTGACCGACGACGAAAATCAGGTCCGCTTCGTAGATATCATCAAGCGACACAGTGCCTTTGCCGACACCGATGGTCTGCTGCAGCGCCGAACCGCTCGACTCGTGGCACATGTTCGAACAGTCGGGCAGGTTGTTGGTGCCGTACGCCCGCGCGAACAGTTGCAGCAGGAACGCGGCCTCATTGTTGAGCCGGCCCGAGGTGTAGAACAGGGCTTCGTCGGGGGTAGCGAGGCCGCGCAGTTCACGGGCCAGCAGGTCGAGGGCGTCGTCCCAGCCGATCGGTTCATAGTGGGTGGCACCGGGACGCTTCACCATCGGCTCGGTGAGCCTGCCCTGCTGGTTGAGCCAGTAGTCCGACATGGTGTCGAGCTCGGCCACGGGGTGTTCGGCGAAGAACTGCCTGGTGACACGGCGGGTGGTCGCCTCGTCGTTGATGTGCTTGGCACCGTTTTCGCAGTACTCGTTCAGGTGTCGATGCTTCGGCTCCGGCCACGCGCAGCCGGGGCAGTCGAAACCCTTGGTCTGATTGATGTTCAGCAGGGTGAGCGCCGTGCGGGCCGGAGAGTTCTGCGAGAGCGAATACTCGATCGCGTGGACTACCGCGGGAACGCCGACCGCCCAGGTCTTGGGCGGCGTGACGGTCAGATGATCTTCAGGGTCCTCGATCGAGGTCATGTATCAGCTCATTTTCAGTTCTGCGACACCGCGCGACGACATATGTGACCTCAGGCTTCTCACAATGGTCGCGCTTGTCAAAGCGGAAAGCCCGATCACCTGATAGATCTCGGTTATCGGGCTTCCCGCCTGCGGTGACGCAGTCGCGCTACGGCTCGAACACGCTACTTCCGTAGACATCCTCGGCCGTGAGCGTGATCAGATCCGACTTGCCCAGTGGGCGGTCCAACGCCACCAGTCGGCGTGCCTGCCGCAGTCGACACCGTTCGATGGCATTACGCACGCTGCGCGCGTTCGAGAACCTGGGCTGCTGCATGCGCAACGTCAGGTATTCGGCGAAAGCCTTGTGGGCTTCGTCGTCGAAAGCGAAACCTTCCGACTCCACCATCAGACCCGCGATCTGGGTCAGCTCGGCGTGGTCATAGTCCTCGAACGTGAGATGGTGCGGCACACGGGAACTCAGGCCCGGGTTGGCGGCGAAGAACGTCGCCATCCGGTCGGGATAGCCGGCGAAGATCACCACCAGATCGCCGCGCTCGTTCTCCATCTCGGTGAGCAGGATCTCGATCACCTCCTGCCCGTAGTCGCGCTCGTTCTCCGGACGGAACAGGTAGTAGGCCTCGTCGATGAACAGCACCCCACCGGCCGCGCGGGCGATCGCCTCCTTGGTCTTTGGCGCGGTGTGGCCGATGAACTGGCCGACCAGGTCGTCGCGGGTGACGGTGTGCACGCGCGGTGCCCGGATGTATTCGAGCGCGTGCAGGATCGCCGCCATCCGCAGGGCGACCGTGGTCTTGCCGGTACCGGGACCGCCCGTGAAGCTCATGTGCAACGTCGGGCGCGTGGTGGTGAGCCCGAACCGGCGCCGCGCCCGGTCGACCTGCAGCAGCGAGGCGACCTCACGGACCCGGCGCTTCACCGCGGCCAGGCCGACCAGCTCGGCGTCGAGGGCGGCCAGGGTGTCGGTCACCCTGGCCGCGGCCTCGTCGGCCGAGAGATCGAGCACCTCGTCGTCGCCGAGAATCGCGGGCTCGTGCGGTTCCTCGTCGACAGCCGTCTGCCCCGAACCGTGGACGCCCGGCCGGTGGAACCCGAATCCCTTTGGTGTGTCCATCAGTTCACTCGCCCACGTACCGATCGCCGGTCGGACGGGCGGTGGCGTAGGACTTCACCGAGTACCGCTGGGTGCGGTCGGGGCCCTCGACACGTTCGAGCAGGAAACCGGGTTCGTGCGCCGGTCGCTGGACCAGGAACTGCATCGCCGTGGACTGCCGACCCAGGCTCGCGTCGTAGGCCAGCAGCCGGATGTAGTGCTGCGGGAAGGTGGCCCGGCAGTCGTTGAGCTGGGCGAGCACGCCGTCGGGTTCGGCCAGGTCGAACATCGGCAGCCCCCACATCTCCCAGTACACATTGCGCGGGTGCGGGTCGTCGGTGTATTCCAGCGAGACCGGCCAGCCGTGATCGAGGGCGTATTTCACCTGGGCGGCGATCTCGTCGTCGGTGAGGTCGGGCAGGTAGGAGAAGGTGCCGTAGCGAAGTTTCATCGGGTGCTCCTTAGATCGAGGGCACCGGAGTCGCCACCACATCGGGCGCGTCGGTGCTGGTGTAGTCGAAGGTGATGTCGCCCCAGGTGTCGAGGGCGGCCTGCAGTGGTGCGCAGTGCTTGGCGGCGTTGCGCAACACGCCAGGGCCTTCGAGCAGCAGGTCGCGACCTTCGTTGCGCGCCTTGACCATTGCCTCCAGAGCGACCCGGTTGGCTTCGGCACCGGCGGCGATGCCGTAGGGGTGGCCGATGGTGCCGCCACCGAACTGCAGGATCACGTCATCGCCGAAAAGATCCAGGAGCTGGTGCATTTGACCGGCGTGGATGCCACCGGAAGCCACCGGCATGACGCCGGGCATCGAGATCCAGTCCTGATCGAAGAAGATGCCGTTGCCCAGGTTCGTCGGAACATCGTTGTCGCGCAACGTGTCATAGAAACCGCGTGTGGTGGCCGGGTCGCCTTCGAGCTTGCCGACGACGGTGCCCGCGTGCACGTGATCGACACCCATCAGCCTGCACCACTTCGCGATCACCCGGAAGCTCACGCCGTGGGTCTTCTGACGGGTGTAGGTGGAGTGGCCCGCCCGGTGCAGGTGCAGCAGCACGCCGTTCTCGCGCGCCCAGAGCGCCATGGACTGGATGGCGGTGTAGCCGATCGTGAGGTCGATCATCACCACCACACTGCCGAGCTCCTTGGCGAAGTTCGCCCGCCGGTACATCTCCTCCATAGTGCCCGCGGTGACATTGAGGTAGTGGCCCTTGATCTCGCCGGTTTCGGCCATTGCCCGGTTCACCCCCTCCATCGCGTAGAGGAAGCGGTCACGCCAGCGCATGAAGGGCTGGGAGTTGATGTTCTCGTCGTCCTTGGTGAAGTCGAGGCCACCACGACAGGCCTCGTAGACGACGCGCCCGTAGTTGCGGGCCGACAGGCCGAGCTTGGGCTTGATGGTGGCACCGAGCAGCGGGCGACCGTACTTGTTGAGCATCTCCCGTTCCATGACGATGCCGTGGGCGGGGCCCTGGAAGGTCTTGGTGTAGGCGACGGGGATGCGCATGTCTTCCAGGCGCAGGGCCTTGAGCGGCTTGAAGCCGAAAACATTGCCGATGATCGAGGAGGTCAGGTTCGCGATGGAGCCCTCCTCGAAGAGGTCGATGTCGTAGGCGATGTAGGCGAAGTACTCGCCAGGCCTGCCTGGAACGTCGTCGACCTTGTACGCCTTGGCCTGGTAGTGGCTGTTGGCGGTGAGCCGGTCGGTCCACACCACAGTCCAAGTGGCCGTGGAGGATTCGCCCGCGACGGCGGCCGCGGCCTCGATCGGGTCGACACCGTCCTGGGGCGTGACGCGGAAGACGGCGAGCACGTCGGTGTCCTTGGGGACGTAATCGGGGTTCCAGTAACCCATTCCGGCATAACTCTGAACACCCGGATCCCACCGCTCTTTGATGGCCGGGCCCTCGTTCTCGATCGTCGTCATCGCCGTCGTCCTTTCGCATCACACCTGGAGAAGCACTCCCAGTGTGTGGGCGCGGACAGTTCAACGACAATGGAATCTTTCCTGTGCACTGTTAAGACATAATTGAACTATGTTCGCCAGCCCGGACCTTCCCGCCGCCGCCACCTGGGGTCGGCTGCGTACCTTTCTCGCGGTGTACGAGACGGGCAGTGTGCGGGCGGCGGCCGAAACACTGCACGTCACACCCCCTGCGGTGTCGGCTGCCATCACCGCTTTGGAAGAAGCTTTGGGCACAAGGCTTTTCGGTAAATCCGGCCGTGGGATCGTGGCGACGGACTCGGGCGAGATCTTCGCCGGGTACGTGCGCAGACTGCTCGGGTTGCTCGCCGAGGCGGCCGGGGCGGTCCACGATGCCGATCGAGGGCGGGTGCGCATCGGGGCGGTGGCGACGGCGAGTGAGTATGTGCTGCCGCTGTTGATGGCCACGTTCGCTCGCGCCCACCCGCACGTCGAACTCTCGCTGTCGGTGCTGACGCGCGGCGAGTTGTTCGCCCGCGCCGCCGACCACGTCTTCGACATCGCGCTGGCGGGCCGACCACCGCGCGGATCCGGGCTGATCACGGCGGCACGACGGGCGAACCGCCTCGTCTTGGTCGGGCGACCCGGCCTGGTCGAGGACCCGCTGACCACGCCATGGCTACTCACCGGGATCGGCTCGGGCACCCGCGACACCACACTGTCGTTGCTGAGCAGACTGCAGGCCGCACCTCCCCTGCTCACCCTCGGCACCTCGGGCGCCGCTGTCGCCGCCGCCCGCGAAGGCCTCGGCGTCACGCTGGTGCACGAGGAAGCGGTGCGCGAGCAACTCGCCTCGGGAGAACTGGTCGCCTACGGCGTGCCGGGCACCCCCCTCGATCGCCCCTGGCACGTCTGCACCTCGGCCGAACCGACCTCGGCGGCCCGGCTGTTCGTCGCCCATCTCTGCGATCCGGACCAGGTCGGCGCCGCCGCATTTCACACCCGGTCTCGCCCGAAGGGGTGAGGACGGCTCACCACGCCGCCCGCACGCTGGTCGTCATGACGACACTTCCCGCCACCGCCCTCGCCGACATCGCCCAGCAGCTGACCAGCGGCGGCCGCGGCATCCTCGCCGCCGACGAGTCGATCAAAACCATGTCATCGCGCCTCGAACAAGAAGGGGTCCCCGCGAGCGCGACCACCCGGCGCGACTACCGCGAACTGCTGCTCACCGCCGACGGCCTGTCGGAGTGGATCAGCGGAATCATCCTGTGCGACGAGACTTTCGGCCAGGATCTCGCCGATGGCCGTCCCTTCCCGATCGCGGCCCGCGAGCTAGGAATCCTGCCCGGCATCAAGGTCGACACCGGCACCACACCACTGCCCGGCCAGAACGGCGCACTGATCACCGAAGGCCTCGACGGCCTCGGCGCGCGGCTGGCCTCCTATGCCGACCGCGGCGCCGCGTTCGCCAAGTGGCGCGCGGTGTTCGACGTCCACACCATCACCCCCGACTCCGCCCGCGCCAACGGCCAAGCCCTGGCCAGGTACGCGACACTGTGTCAGCAGCACGGCATCGTCCCGATCGTCGAACCCGAGGTGCTGTGCACCGGCGACCACGACCTCGCCGCATCGGCAACAGCCAGCGCGCTCGCCCTGAGTTCCCTGTTCGAGGCTCTGACCGATGCCGGGGTGGACCTGACCGGGATCGTGCTCAAGCCGAACTTCGTCACGCCGGGCCTGGGCGCCACCCCCATCGCGCCGACCGAAGTCGCCGCCGCCACCTTCGCGGTGTTGCGCGATCAGGTCCCCGCCGAAGTCGCGGGAATCGCGTTCCTCTCCGGCGGGCATCCCACCACCAGCGTGTGCGAGTTCCTGAGCGCGCTGGCCGCCATCGCCGACCGCCCATGGCCGGTGACCTTCTCCTTCGGACGTGCCCTGGTGAGCTCCGCCCTGCATACTTGGGGAGGCACGCCCGCCGAAGTCGCTGCCGCACAACATGTTCTGCTCGAAAACTGCCGCACCGCCTCCCACGCCACCGATCAGGCGCAGTAGCCGAGCTCCGGCGAGGCATCCTGACGCGGTGGCAACACGCAGCGGCGGTGCCACCCCTCGGGCATCGCTGCTGCGCTTGTTGGTTCCGGCTACGAGCTCCCACTCCCCCGAGCCAGCAGATACGACCGCAGGACCACGCGCAGTTCCTCGGTCAACGCCGCGCGCTCGCCCTCGGGAGCCTCGACGATCATCGGCATCATGGCCCGCACCGTCTGCACCGCGACGGCGGTACAGCGTGCGCGCACATCCGGGGCGAGATCGGGGTAGACAGCGCCGAGCAGACCTTCCGCCCGAAGGTGGACGGCTCGATGCGCGGGGTCGACAGCGTCGCGGAGCGCGGTGGGCATGTCGGCGCGCGCGAACAGCGCCTTGAACCCGGGGTTGGCGATGTTGAACTCGACCAGCGGCCCGATCACATGGTCGAGCAGCACGTCGAGATCGCCCGGGCCGACGGCGGTGCCGAACGTGCTACCGAAAGCGGCAAGGCGCTCCCGGTACAGCTCGGCCAGCGCCGTCGCCAATTCCTCCTTGTTGCGGAAGTACTGATACAGCGAGCCCGGCGAGATGCCCGCGGCGGTGGCGATCGCATTGGTCGTCGCGTTCTCGTACCCACGTTCGCCGAACACCTGCGCCGCCGCGTGCAGGATCTCCTCCATCCGACGACGGCCGCGTTCCTGACGACGTACCTCGGCCATATTCCTCCTTGAATATGCGAGTAATTACTCGTATCTTCGATCTTACGAGTGATTGCTCGTATCTTCGCAGGCTAGCAGAGGAACGCCCATGCTCGGACGGTTCGTCACCCATCGACCCCGCGCTCTACTCGCCGCCGCCCTGGCGTTGTTCGTCGCACTCCTCGTCGCCGCCGGTGGCGCGATGGACTCGCTCTCGCTGAACAGATTCGAGCATCCGAGCTCCGAATCCGGCACCGCCGCACGCGAATTGGCCGACCGATTCGGCACCGGCGCCCCGAATATCGCGATCCTGGTCACCGCGACCGGCGGCGATGTGCGCGATCCCGGAGCCGCCGCGATCGGCGCTCGGCTCACGGCGGAACTCGGCGCGTATCCGGGAGTCGGCGACGCCTGGTCGTTCTGGTCGCCGGGAGCGCCCGACACCCTGGCCGCGACCGATCACCGCAGTGCGCTCGTGCTCGCCTGGGCGCCCGGCGACGCCGACCGGGTGCGCGGCGAACTCCTGCCCGGTATCGAAACCCAGATCGTCGAAACGGTCACCGATCCCGCTGTCGCGCTCACCCTCGGCGGCGCGGACGAGGTGTTCCGTGATCTCGCCGAGCAGGCATCGGCGGACTTCCTGCGTGCCGAACTCATCGTGCTCCCACTGGTTTTCGCCCTGCTGGCCCTGGTGCTGCGACGAGTCACCCTGGCGCTGGTCACCGTCGCGGTCGGCCTGTTCTGTGTGGTCGCCACGTTGACGGCGCTGCGGTTGGTGAGCGTGTTCACCGACGTGTCGACGTTCGCCGCGAACATCGCGCTGGTGATGGGGATCGGGCTCGGCGTCGATTACGGGCTGTTCATGATCTATCGGTTCCGGGAGGAGCTGACCGCGGGGCACGACGTGGCGGCAGCGGTGCGCCGGGCGGTAGCGAGCGCGGGACGAACCATCACGTTCAGCGCCTCGACCGTGGGGATCAGCTTGGCTGTGCTGTTCGCCTTCCCGTTCCCGTTCCTGCGATCGTTCGCCTACGCGGGGATCGCGGTGGCGACGACCGCGGTGCTCGCGGCGGTGGTGATCTTGCCCGCCATCCTGATGCTGCTCGGCCGTCGCGCCTTGCCCGCGAAGCCGACCGGGGTTGCGGAGCAGAGCTTTTGGTACCGAACAGCGGAGAAGGTGATGCGCAGGCCGGTGGCGGCGGGCGGCTCGGCATTGCTGGTCCTGATACTGCTCGGCGCTCCCGCGCTCGGCATGAACTTCGGTCCCCCCGACGACCGGGTACTCACCCCCGAACAGCCGGTGCGCGCCATGTACGACACGATCCGTGCCGACTTCGAGACCGAGGAAGCCGACGCCGTACACGTCATCGCACCGAAGGCCGGGCCCGACACGCTCGGTGACATCGCGGGGTACACAGAGCGGCTCGCCACGATTCCTGGTGTGCTGCGGGTGGATTCGGCGTCAACGGCCGATCCGGCGCGCTTCACCGAGGGTGCGGCGACCTGGTTGCGCGTGGTACCGACCGCTACCCGGCTCGCCACCGACTCGTCCGGCCTTGTCGCCGATATCCGTGCCGTCCCCGCACCTTTCGATGTCCTGGTAGGTGGATTCCCCGCCGAGATGGTCGACTATCGCGACGGTGTCACCGCGCGTCTGCCGGTGGTGGCGGCACTGATCCTGCTGGTCACTTTCGCCGTGCTGTTCCTGATGACGGGCAGTGTGCTCGCTCCGCTGAAGGCGTCGCTGCTCAATCTGCTCTCGATGTCGATCATGTTCGGCGTGCTGGTGTGGGGTTTTCAGAACGGCGCGTTGGCCGACGTACTCGGTTTCACCCCGACCGGCAATATCGAGCCGAGCATCCCGATCCTCATGTTCTGCATCGCTTATGGCCTGTCCATGGACTACGAGGTGTTTCTGCTCTCACGCATCAAAGAGGACTACGACCGTACCGGCGACCCGATCGGCTCGGTGCCCCGCGGCATCGCGCGCTCGGCACCACTGATCACTGCCGCGGGCCTGATCTTGGCGGCGTCGTTCGCGGTCTACGCCACCAGCGGTGTCACCTTCCTCCAGCAGCTCGGCATCGGCATGGCGATCACCATCGCGATCGACGCCACCCTCGTGCGAGGCATCCTGGTTCCCGCTCTCATGCGCCTGGCCGGACACGCCAATTGGTGGGCGCCCGGCCCGTTGCGGCGCTTTCACGACCGCTTCGGTTGGCGAGAATCGGCTGATGCCACTACGGCGGCTCAGGCCGCGGTCGGGTAGCCGAACAGGCGGGAGACGAAGGCGCTCGGCGGGTGTAGGTGCAGGACGGGGCGCGTACCCGTGCCCCCGGGGATCGGCTCGTCGACGATGTCGACCTGCCATCCCTCGGGCAGAGCGTGCTGCATCCGGGCGGCCTGGCGCTGCATCGGGGTACTCGGTTCGGTCATGTGCCTACCCCTCTCGAGAGTCCGTCGGTGTTCTGTCATCCCAGACTATGACCACTCTTTCCGCAGGTCACGACCTAGAACGGCAATTGGGGGCGTCGACGGCGGGAGTTAGGGGCGTTGGGGGAAATGCCCCCGGCTCGCGGTCTAGCTGGTGCGGATCGGCAACTCGACCAGGACGGTCGTTCCGCGCCCCCGCATCGACTCCACCCGCAGCGAGGCTTCGATGATGGCGCAGCGTTCTGCGATGGAGGTCAGGCCGAAGTGTTGTTCGGTGTCGGCGGCGCGGTTCGCGCGGCGCTGGGCGGGGTCGAAACCGGCACCGTCGTCGGAACATCCGAGGACCACCGAGTCACCGACCCGACGCAAGGAGACGACAATGCGTTGTGCGCCCGCGTGTTTCACCGCGTTCGCGAGGGATTCCTGGGCGATCCGGTAGAGGGTGGCTGCGGCGTGGTCGGGGATGTCGTCGATGGCGGCGGAGGGGTCGACGAGGAACTCGATCTCCGGTGGGCCGTCGCCGGTCACCGTGCGCACCAGCGATTCGATCGCGGCGACCAGGCCGAGGTCGTCGAGGACGAGGCTGTGCAGGCCGGAGATGGCGGCCCTGGTCTCGTTGTAGGCGAAGTCGGCCAGTTCGCGGGCGCTGACGAGTTCGGCGCGGGCCCGGGCCAGGTCGCGCAGGCTGGCTTCGTCGGTGACGGCGACGTGGGCGGCGAGTTCGGAGACGGTGAGGTCGGCGGCGGACAGGTGGAACGACATCGAGGCCAACGCGGTGGTGACGCCGTCGTGCAGGTCGAAGGCGATGCGGCGGCGTTCGGCCTCCTGGGCGGTGATCGCCTGTTCGACGAGGCGGTCCCGTTCGGTGCGGTGCTCGTTGACAGCACGGAACAGACGTTGCGCGTGCAACCACAGCCCGAGCACAGCGGCGTGTGGTTGCGCGCCGTCGAGGTCGAGTTGTCCGAAGGGGTCGCGTGGGCCGCGGTGGACCGCCAGCACGCCGACCACGTCACCGTCGAGGCCCGGCAGCGGCAGGCACATTCGGGCGACAGTCTGATGCGGTTCCAGTCGTAAGAGCCTGCGGTGCAGGGCATTACGTGGCGAGTCGTTGTCGAGCAGCACCGGCTTGCGGGTGCGGGCCACCAGTCCCGTCACCCCGAATCCGACCTGCAACCGCAGGGAACTCGCGGAGGGATGCGCGGGCCACATGTCGACGATGCTCAGATCCTGGCCGTCGATGGCGTAGAGCAGCACCCCGTCGCCCCCGAGCAGTGGGGCGAGTTCCGCCGCCGTAGGAACCACGCCGAGGTGACTCACCGAAACAGCCCCTCCCGCAAGGCAACCGCGATCGCACCGCTGCGATCGGACACCCCCAGCTTGCGATACAGCCCGCGAATGTGAGTCTTCACCGTGTCCTCGCTGACCACCAGCTTGCTCGCAACCGCCCGGTTCGAATGTCCGGAAACCAAGAGCCCCAACACTTCCGACTCACGCTGGGTCAGTCCGAGGTGCGCGCCGGACCAGAACTGGCCCGCGTTGAGCCGGGCCGCGGCCAGGGCCACCCGGCCTGCCAGTGACGCGTCGACCACGGTCTCGCCGTCCTGGACGCGGCGCAACTGCGCGACGAGTTCGCGACCGTCGACCCGCTTGAGGATGTAACCCGACGCACCGACGCGCAGCGCCTGATACAGGTAGTGCTCGTCGTCGTACACCGTGAGCAGCACGACCTTGGTGGCGGGATGCTGCAGCGTGATCTGGCGGCAGAGGTCGAGCCCGCTGGCCTTGCCGATGCGCACATCGCACAGGACGATATCGGGCCGCTGCTCGGCGACCATCCGCAGCGCGGCGGTGTCGGTGGTGGACTGGCCGACTATCACGACCTCGTCGGGAAAGTGGCCGAGCATGGCGTCGAGCCCGTGCAGCACCATCTCGTGATCGTCGACGAGCACCAGCTTCAACGGGGTCGGAGGCAACTCCGGCATCCCCCCACCCTACGGCCGACGGCACCGCGCATACCGGCATTGACGAGATCTCACCCCGGCCGCCACCCCCGAGGGGGAGTGCGGCGGGTGAGCCGGTGCGGTCCGATGAACGGACCCGATCAGAAAGGCCGCGCCATGCCGGAGTCCACAGTTCGTCGGCCACTCATAGTGCCGTCGGTGTTGCCCGCCGATTTCGCTCGACTGGGTGAGGAGGTGCGCGATCTGTGCGCGGCGGGCGTCGACCGGATCCAGTGGGATGTGATGGACGGCGTGTTCGTCCCGAACCTCACTTTCGGGCCCGACGTGATCGCGTCGGCGCGTTCGCACAGCACGGTGGGGTTCGAGGCGCATCTCATGGTGGTGAATCCCGATGAGCTGCTCACCGAGTACATCGATGCTGGTTGCGAGCTGATCATCGTGCACGCCGAAGCGTGTACGCACCTGCATCGCACCCTCGCGCGGATCCGCGATCTCGGTGCGCGCAGCGGTGTCGCGCTGAACCCGCACACCCCCGCCGAGACCGTCGCGCATGTGCTGGCCGAGACCGATCTGGTGCTGGCGATGACCGTGAATCCGGGGTTCGGCGGGCAGGCCTACATTCCGGCGGTCGAGCCGAAGATCGCGCAGTTGCGACGGATGATCGACGAGTCGGGGCGGTCGATCGAGCTCGAGGTGGACGGCGGGATCAACGCCGACACGATCGGCGGTGCGGCTGTCGCGGGCGCCGGTGTTTTCATCTCGGGGTCGTGGATGTACGGCTATCCCGAAGGCAAAGCGGCGGCGGTCAAACGCTTGCGCGAAGCCGCCACGATCGGGGCCCTCCGATGACCGATATCGCGACTTTCGTCCCCTCGGTGGCGACCGATCAGCTCGCCGTCGACACCCTGCGGTTCCTCGCGGCCGACATGGTGGAGGCCGCGCAGTCCGGGCACCCCGGCATGCCGATGGGTGCGGCGCCGATGGCGTGGACGCTGTGGAGTCGGCACCTGCGCCATGATCCGGCCGATCCCGAATGGGCCGATCGGGACCGGTTCGTGCTCTCGGCCGGGCACGGGTCGGCGCTGCTGTACGGGCTACTGCACCTGTTCGGCTACGACCTGCCCGTCTCCGAGTTGAAACGGTTCCGGCAGTTGGGGTCTCGGACACCGGGGCATCCCGAATACGGGGACACCGCCGGGGTCGAATGCACCACCGGGCCGTTGGGTCAGGGCCTGGCGATGGCGGTCGGTATGGCCCTGGCCGAGCGCATGACCGCTGCCAGGTACCCCGAGATCACCGGGCATCGCACGTACGCGATCGTCGGCGACGGGTGCCTGATGGAGGGCGTCAGCCACGAAGTCGCTTCCTTCGCAGGGCATTTGGGGCTCGGCGGGTTGATCGTGCTGTGGGACGACAACGAGATCACCATCGACGGTGCGGTCGGGCGTTCGTGTAGCGACGATCAGGTGGCCAGGTTCGCGGCCTACGGGTGGCATACCGAAGTGGTGGCCGACGGGACCGATATCGCGGCGATCGATGCGGCGTTGATGCGCGCCAAGGGCGATCCGCGGCCGAGCTTCCTCGCGGTGCGGACGGTGATCGGTCATGGTGCGCCCGGTGTCGCCGGTACGTCCAAGGCGCACGGAGCACCCTTGGGCGCCGAGCAGCTGGCGCGGGCCAAAGAGCTTGCGGGATGGACACTTCCATCGTTCGCCGTGCCCGAGCAGGTAGCGGCGACGTGTGCGGTGCTGGCGACGATCGGCGGTGAGGAGCACGCGACCTGGCTCGAGGAATTCGCGGCATTCGACGCGGTAGCGCCGGAGCGGGCCGCCGAATTCCGGCGTGCTCGTGCGCGATTGCTGCCCGCGGAACTGCTGCCCGCGCTGGAAGCCGTTGCGGCGGAGGCACCTCGGGCAACACGACAGTCCTCGCAGGCGTGTCTGACGGCGGCGATGGCGGTCATGCCGGAATTGGTGGGCGGATCGGCCGACCTCGCCGGATCCACCGGCACGGTGTGCGGTGAGGTGGTGAACCGCGATGACTTCGCCTCCAGCGCTATCGCTTTCGGTATTCGCGAGTTCGGGATGGCGGCGATTCTGAACGGGATGAGCCTGCACGGTGGGTTCCGGGTGTTCGGGAGCACGTTCCTGGTGTTCGCCGACTATCTGCGGCCCGCTTTACGCCTGTCAGCGTTGATGAAACAGCCGGTGATCTATGTGCTGACGCATGATTCGATCGCGGTCGGTGAGGACGGGCCGACGCATCAGCCGGTCGAGCATGTCGAGTCGCTGCGGGTGATTCCCGGGGTTCAGGTGTTGCGGCCGGCCAACGATGCCGAAACGGTGCTCGCCTGGGAGCTGGCGTTGAGTCGCGTCGACGGGCCGACCGCGCTGATCCTTTCCCGGCAGTCCCTCCCCCAGTTCGAGGTCGGCATCGAATCGCGAACCGGTGACAGTGCGGCCGACGCCGAGCTCGCTTCCGCGAACGTCGCGCGTGGGATCGACATCGTGGCCACCGGTTCGGAAGTCGCGCTGGCGGCCGGTGTCGCCGAGCGACTGCGGGCCGAGGGATACGACGTTCGCGTCGTGTCGGCATTGGATCGGTCGCGCTTCATCGCCGATCCTTCCGCGCACACCATCAGCATCGAGGCAGGCAGCACCGCAGGCTGGGCCGGTCTGGTCGACCTCGCGATCGGCATCGACGAGTTCGGGCACAGCGGTCCCGGCGACGAGGTGATGGCGCATCACGGGTTCACCGTGGCAGCCGTGCTCGACCGGATTCGCGAATACCTCGACGGTGCACCGTGACTCCGCTGCGGGCGGTGATCTTCGATGTCGACGGCACCCTCGTCGACAGTGAACGCGACGGGCACCGGGTGGCCTTCAACGCGGCCTTCGCCGAGGCGGGGCTCCCTGATCGCTGGGAGGTCGAGGAGTACGGGAAGTTGCTGAAGGTCGCCGGTGGCGCGCAGCGACTGGCGTTCTGGTTCGAACAGCACGGGCGGACGGGTTCGGAGGCCCGCGAACTCGCACAGCAGTTGCACCGCATCAAGACCCGGATCATGCGGCAGATGGCGGCCGACGGGCACATCCGGCCCCGTCCGGGCGCGCGGGAGCTGATCGAACGACTCCGGGCGCACGGTGTCCGGCTACACGTCGCGACCACCGGCACGCGCGCCTGGGTCGAGCCGTTGCTGAAACACGCGTTCGGAGAGCCGTTCGACACCGTGACCACCGGAACCGAAGTCCCCGTGCTGAAACCGAGCCCGGCGGTGTATCTCGACGTGCTGATCCAGACCGGACTGTCCGCCGACCAGGCAGTGGCCGTGGAGGATTCGGCCAACGGCGTGCGGTCGGCGGTGGCCGCTGGACTGCGGTGCGTGGCCGCCCAGAACACCTACACCCGCACCGACGACCTGTCCGCGGCGGTGCTCGTCGCCGACGGGCTCGACGATCCGGAGCTGGTGACATGGTTCGACGACCACCTCGGGTGAGGTGGTCGTCGAGTCCGTCTCAGCGGGTGCGGCCGCGACGTTCCATGAGCCGCAACAACATCGGCGTGAAGATCAACTGCATGGCCAGGTCCATTTTCCCGCCCGGACACACGATCGTGTTCGGGCGGGACATGAACGAGTCGTGCAGCATCGACAGCAGATACGGGAAGTCGATGCCGTGCGGGTCGGCGAACCGGATCACCAGCATCGATTCATCAGGCGTCGGAATCGTCCGGGCGACAAACGGATTCGACGTATCCACCACCGGAACCCGCTGGAAATTCACGTGGGTGCGGGAGAACTGCGGGCACATGAAGTTCACGTAGTCGTGCATGCGGCGCAGGATCGTCTCGGTCACCGCCTCGGTGGAGTAGCCGCGTTTGTCCTTGTCGCGGTGCAATTTCTGGGTCCACTCGAGGTTGATCACCGGCACCACCCCGATGAGCAGATCCGCGTACTGCGCCACGTCGACCTGCTCGTTGGCGACCGCACCGTGCAAGCCCTCGTAGAACAGCAGATCGGTGCCGGGCCGGATGTCCTCCCACGGCGTGAACGTGCCGGGTTCCTGGTCGTAGGGCGCGGCTTCTTCCTTGTCGTGCAGGTACTTTCGCACCCTGCCCGTTCCGGTCTCACCATAGCCACGGAACAGCTTCTCGAGATCTTCGAAGAGATTGGCCTCCGGGCCGAAGTGACTGAAGGTGTGGTCGCCGTCCGACAGCGCCCGCGTCAGCTCCTCCTTCATGCCGGCGCGGTCGAACTTGTGGAAGCTGTCGCCCTCGACATACGCGGCATCGATGCCTTCCCGCCGGAAGATCGAATCGAACGTGCGCATCACCGACGTTGTTCCGGCACCGGATGATCCGGTGATGGCGACGACAGGGTGCTTGGCGGACATGAATCTCCTCCTCAGGTGGTGGAACGGTAGAGGCCGCGTAGACCGAACAGCGGACTCCACTGGCCGTCGGGCTCCTCAGCCGCTTCGGCGTGGTATCTCACGATGCGCGCTACCTCCTCGCGGGACCCGAAAATGAACGCGATCCGCTGGTGCAGCTCGGTGGGGGCGACCTCGAGAATCCGCTCACGACCGGTCGAGGCGAGACCACCGGCCTGCTCGATCAGGAAGGCGATCGGATTGGCCTCGTAGAGCAGCCGCAACCTGCCCTCCTTGGACGGGTCCTTGGAATCGCGCGGATACAGGAAAACGCCACCGCGCGTGAGGATCCGGTGTGTCTCCACCACCAACGAGGCCACCCACCGCATGTTGAAGTCCTTCTCGCGCGGACCCGTCGCGCCCGCCAGGCATTCGTCGATATAGCGCTGCACCGCCGGTTCCCAGAAGCGACGGTTGGAGCTGTTGACCGCGTACTCCGACGTGGACTCCGACAGTTGCAGGTTCTGCCCCGTCAGGAAGAATTCGCCGAGCTCGGGGTCGAGAGTGAAGGCGTGCACGCCGGTGCCGACGGTGAGCACGAGTTGCGTTGCCGGACCGTAGATCGCATAGCCCGCGGCCACCTGTTCGGTGCCGGGCTGCAGGAAGTCCTCCAGGATCGCGTCCACGCCGGGGTGCGGTGCGCGCAGAATCGAAAAGATGCTGCCCACAGCGACATTCACATCGATATTCGACGAACCGTCGAGCGGATCGAACGCCAGCAGGTACTTGCCGCGCGGGTAGTCGGGCGGGATCCTGTACGGGTCGTCGAGTTCCTCCGACACCATGCCCGCCAGCTGACCACCCCACTCGTTGGCGCGCAGGAACAGGTCGTTGGCGACCACATCGAGCTTCTGCTGCTGCTCACCCTGCACATTCACCACCCCGGCGCCGCCCAGGACACCGGTGAGCGCGCCAGAGGCGATGCGCTTGGAGATCGCCTTGCAGGCCAGCGCGACGTCGAGGATCAGGGAATTGAGCTCACCGCTGGAACCGGGATGGCGGCGGCGCTCTTCGATGAGGAACTGGGTCAACGTCGTGCGATCGGTCAGCATCCTTCGAGGACACCACCGAACCCCCGGGTGAGCATCCACCCGGGGGGTGAATCGCAGGGGTGGTTCCTGCGACTCGTCGCGTCAGACGGCGAGGACCGGCGCGGCCACCGACTCGGTTTCGGTGCGGTTCCGCTTGCGCAGCACGGTGGCGCTGACGAGCAGGGCCGCGGCGAGCAGTCCGGCCGCGACGGTGAACGCAAGCCGGTAACCGCTGGTCAGAGCCTCGGCGTCGGAGGCACCCGTCACCAGTTCGATGCCGGTCCGCGCGGCGGCGAGGGTGGACAGGACCGCGACGCCGATAGCCATGCCGACCTGCTGGGTGGTGTTGAACAGTCCCGATGCCAGGCCCGCGTCGTCGGCGTCGGCACCCGACATACCGAGTGCGGTGAGGGCGGGCAGCACCAGGCCGCCACCGGAGATCGCCACCATCACCGGCAGCACGTCGGTCAGGTAGGCGGCGTCGACGGGCAGCCGGATCAGCCAGGACATCCCCGCGAGCAGCAGGGCCAGACCGGCGATGAGCACAGCGCGCTCGCCGAAGCGGGTGATCAGCCGAGCGGAGGCGAACAGCGACACTGCGCCGATGGCGACGGCGGCGGGCAGCATGGCCAGGCCGGTCTGCAATGCGTTGTAGCCCAGCACCTTCTGCAGGTAGAGCGCCACGATGATCTGGAAGGCGAACATGGCTGCGAGAGTGAGCATCTGGACCACATTGGCGCCGGAGACCGTGCGGGAGCGGAAGATTCGCAGCGGCAGCAGCGGGTTGGTCGCGGTGGCCTGACGGACGACGAAGGCGGCGAGCAGTGCGGCGGCCAGTGCGCCGAGGCCGAGGGTGTGCGTCGAGACCCAGCCGTAGAGTTCCACCTCGACGACGGTGTAGATACCCAGCATCAGACCGGCGGTGACCAGCGCGGCACCCAGCACATCGGCACCGGCGGCCCAGCCGAGACCACGATCAGCGGGCAGGGCTTTCATCGCGACGAAGACGGTCAGCACACCGATCGGCACATTGATCAGGAAGATCCAGTGCCAGTTCAGCGCATCGGTGAGCACGCCGCCGAGCACCTGCCCGATGGAGGCTCCCGCGGCACCGATGAAGCTGAAAACGCCGATGGCCGTTGCTCGTTGGCGTGGCTCGGTGAAGATCGTCACCAGGATGCCGAGCACCACCGAGGCGGCGATCGCACTGCCGATGCCCTGCAGGAAGCGGGCCGCGACCAGCACGACGGGCGTGGTCGCGACGCCTGCCAGCACCGAGGCGGCGGTGAAGACGATATTGCCGGTGACGAACATCGTCTTGCGGCCGATCAGGTCACCGAGGCGCCCCGCCAGGAGGAGCAGGCCGCCGAAGGCGATCAGGTAGGCGTTCACGGTCCAGCTCAGACCGGCGGGCGAGAAGCCCAGGTCTTCCTGGATCGCCGGCATGGCGACGGTCACGATGCTGCCGTCGAGGATGGTCATCAGCATCGCTGCCGACAGCACCGCGAGGGCGGTGCGCTGGGACTTCGTCATGGTCATCTCCTGCTCGTGTCGAACAAGAGTGACACTACTAGATAGTTTCGTAGCAGACAATCTCTAACGGACTATTGCCTGGCGCGGCGCGCGGGAGCAGCTTCGACCAATGTCGATAAATGGCCTTCTGCCAGGTGATTCAGTGCGCGCAACAAGGATTCGCACTCAGCCTTCGGTAGTGAATCGAGCGCGTCCCGATGGACGCCGTCGACGATTTCCGCACTGCGGGCGGCAAGTTTCGCGCCCTCAGGGGTCACCGAGATGATGCGGGCGCGGCGGTCGGTGCTCGACGGCTTGCGTTCGGCCAGACCAGCTTTCTCCAGCGCGTCGACGGTGACGACCATCGTCGTCTTGTCCATGTCGCCGAGCTCCGCGAGCTGCGCCTGCGTGCGCTCCGCCTCCAGCGCATGCACCAACACGCAGTGCATCCTGGCCGTCAGCCCGATGTCAGCCAACGCCGCCGCCATCTGCGTGCGCAGGACATGACTGGTGCGGTCGAGCAGGAAGGACAGGTCCGGTTCATTGCGCGTCGGCGCGAGAGCAGTCATACCGCTCACTATAGTTTTGTCATAGATAATCCGCATCCATCCATAACTCGGGAATGTTATCGGACTGCGGTCCGTTTAGAGTGTGACACCATCCCGAAGAGAGGTTCACATGGAACTGGGGCTTACGACCTTCGCCGAGCTGTACCCGACCGGCGACCGGCCAGCGCCGACCGCTGCCCAGCGACTGCGCCAGGTGGTCGACGAGGCCGTGGCGACCGAGGCCGCCGGGCTCGATGTGTACGGCGTCGGCGAACATCACCGCAAGGATTTCGCCGCGTCCTCCCCCGCTGTCGTGCTGGCCGCGGCCGCCGCGCGCACCGAGCGCATCCAGCTGACCAGCGCGGTCACCGTGCTCAGCTCCGATGATCCGGTGCGCGTGTATCAGGACTTCGCCACGTTGGACGGGCTCTCGAACGGGCGCGCGGAGTTGATGGCAGGGCGTGGGTCGTTCACGGAATCGTTCCCGCTGTTCGGGTACGACCTGTCCGACTACGACGCGCTGTTCGAGGAGAAGCTGGCGCTGTTGCTGCGTCTGCGCGAGGAAGGGCCGGTCACTTGGTCGGGCCGGTTCCGTGCGCCGCTACAGGACGCGACGGTGTATCCGCGCACCGACGGTAGGTTGTTGCCGGTGTGGATCGCGGTCGGCGGCAGTCCCGAATCGGTGATTCGCGCCGGACTGCTCGGCCTGCCCCTCGCCATTGCGATCATCGGTGGTGAGCCCGCGCGGTTCAAGCCGCTGATCGAGCTGTATCACCGGGCGCTCGCCGAAGGTGGGCACGAGAAGCAGCCCGTCGCGGTGCACGCGCACGGTTATGTGGCGGACACCGACGCGCAGGCTGTTGCCGAGTTCTACGAGCCCTACGCCCTGGCCATGTCGACCATCGGCCGGGAACGCGGCTGGGGGCCGATGACGCGCGAACAGTTCGACGCGCTGCGTTCGCAGAGCGGTTCGCTGTTCGTCGGCACGCCCGACTACGTGGCGAACAAGATCGGCGAGGTGCGCGACACCCTCGGCCTCGACCGGTTCATGCTGCACACGAGCGTGGGGACACTGCCGCCCGGACAGGTGCTGCACAGCATCGATCTGTTGGGGAACAAGGTGGCGCCACAGGTGCGGTGAACCCCGCGCGGATGGATGGCCACCCATCGCTTTCGCGTCGCGTCGTCGTGCTGTGGGTCGGCGCATGGCCCGCAGGTCGGTTCCCGCCCGGAGTTATTCGAGGGCGGGGTCGATGCCCGAAGTCCGCTCGGCGCGGCGCTCCCTCCGTCGTCGCAGGTATCGGCGGATTCGGCTGGCGCACAGATAGACCACCGATAAACCGACCGCCAGCAGGACAGCGGCGATCACCGCGGCCAGCACCGGGAAGAACACCGCGAGGGTGACGACACCGCCGACCGTGAAGTCTTCGGCGGTGCTCATCGCGATATTGGTGACCGGTTCCGGGGAGGTGTTGATCGCCATCCGGGTGCCCGCTTTGACGATGTGACTGAGCAACGCCGTGGTCCCGCCCACCGCCGCCGCGAACATCGTCGGCAACGAATCATCCTGCCCCGCAATCAAAGCCGAGACGATCGCCCCGGACGCAGGCCGCACCACAGTGTGCACCGCGTCCCAGAACGAGTCCAGATACGGAATCTTGTCCGCCACCGCCTCGATCAAGAACAACACCCCGGCCGCAACAAGCACATCCGTGCGCTGCAACCCAGGCGGCACATCCCCCGCCCACCCGATCCGCCCGAACAACCCGAGCAGAAACACCACCGCATACGCGTTGATCCCGCTGGCCCAGCCCGCGGTGAAGATCAGAGGTAAGACCGACACGCGCCCAGCGTAAACCGGACCACCGACACAGCCCGGCAAGCCGAGGGTCCGGCGCTGCCCGTTGACCGACACGGATCAGTCGGTGTGGCCTGCTACGTTGCGGTGGTGCACGCGATCGAGCTCTTCGAGGACTATGTGAATTGGCTGCGAATCAACGTTCCACGAGCGTATGAGAACCTCGCCCCACCCGCTACCCGTGACAACATCGACAAGCTCGAACAGGCACTCGGGCAACGTATCCCCGACGATGTGAAAGCCGTATTGATGATGCACAACGGTCAGCGGCTGACCGATGTCGCCACCCATGACGAGGATGGCGCGGTCCCGTGCATTCCGACTCTTTCGTTCTTGTCGACGGGCCTCATCGAAGAGTGCTGGTCGTCCTGGGCTGATATGTGCGAGGACGACGACATCGAAGATCTGCACGATGGCTGTGAGGCCATGCCAGGCGCGGAGGGGCGAGTGCGGCCGTTGTACGCCTCGCCCGGTTGGATTCCGCTGTGGTCGGATCCCGTCAGAAGTGACTACATCGGTCTCGACCTGGACCCGGACTCGGCCGGGATTCGTGGGCAGATCATCAATTTCGGGCGAAACGAAGGCCGACACTTCGTGTGCGCGGACAACTTCACCGAACTGCTGCAGATCCTGCTCGACGAGGTTCGGTCGGGGCGGTGGCCTTCCTCGACCGTCGTGTGCGACGAAGCGGGGAACGAACGATCAGTGTTCGGCGAGGTCGAGCACGGCGTGGGGCGTCCGTTCTTCGGCGACCTCGAAGACCACTTCTTCAACCCCCTGTACAACCACGCCATGGCCCGCAGCGGCATCGACGTGTCCGACGGATAATCTTGTGCTCCGTCGCTCACACTGCACGCCGCAGCGTCCCCGACCTGATCGAAGGCTCTCCAGGGACCGCTCACGCGGGGAGCGCATCTCCGGGGAAGCCGTGGCACGGAAGCGCCTCGTAGGTCATCATTCCAGCTCCCACACAGGGGTCTCCGGCCATGATCGCCGCGGCTTCCTCGGCGGGCACGGTCATGATCGCGATACCGGCCACGGTGTCGGAGCCGACCGGGCACAGGATCGCGATCACCCCGTCGGCGCGCAGTGAGACCATTCTTCGCTGGTGTTCGAGTTCGATGGCGTCCGCGCCGTCCATGGTTCGCTCCGGCGTCCACCGAAGCAGCACCAGACTGAAGGGTTTCGCAGTCGCGGCCAAGGCTTGAATCTGTTCGTCGGTCACTGTCGTGCTCATGATCTCCCCAATTCTGGATGCGGATCTTGCGGCGGACGTGACTAACCGACTCTGCCTCGTCCGGGTGGATCGATGCGTCGCTGCCGGTCGATGGGGTCGTCGGGGTGCAGGGTCTGTTGGAGCTCGCGGATCGCCTCGTCGTCGAGGTCGGCGTCGTGGGCGGCGGCTGCCCAGTCCCAGCCGGGTGTGGACCAGACATAGTGCATCGCGCCCCAGCGGGGAGCCCAACCTTCGTCGCTGCGTGGGCGCCGGGAGAGTATCGTGTGCTGGTTCATGGCATCGAAGGACCCTGACTCAGGATCGCTGAACGGCACGGCATCCGGGGTGAAGTCGATCGGCACGCGAATGAACATCGGTGCAGCAGTGACTGTTTCAGCGAACCAATCAGTCTGTGCGCGCTTGACCGCCTCGTACCGCTCCTGGAGAATCTGCTGATGCTGCTCCGGGGTATACACCGGACCGTCCCACGCGAACCGTGCATCGTCGATGTCTTCCCCCACCACAAGGTCGACGAACTGCGCCCCCACACCTGCATCCTCGGACCGATACCCGAGCATCTGCCCCGACGCGATGTCCACCCAAATCCGCAGCGGCACAGGCTTTCCAGGAGGCGGGGCCAACTCGACAGTCCAACATGCCCGACCGACGAACTCGACCTCTCCCACCGCCCCGATAGGCTGGGTGAAATCCTCACCCGCCCACTCCGCCGCATGGCGTCGCCGCAACAGAAACTGATTCCGCCCGAGATAACGGACGCGGTCAGGTGGACCAACGCGGGGACGCTCCGGATCCGCGGTGAAATCCCACGCCTGAACCCCGTCCGTGACGAAGATCGGCCGCCCATCCTCGTGCTCGACGCGGAGACGTTCCCCGCTTCGCCACACCCGACATCCGTCACGAGCGACGACCAGCATGGGCCCTCGTGTCCCGATCGAGGCGAACCCTTCAGTCCGATCGGCAGGAGCCACCTCCCGAACCGTGCCTCGAATAGGCAGGTCAGGACCAGTGGTAAGCGCCGTCAGCACCTCGATCCACGCTGTCATGACGTGAGTCTAGAACTCCCAAGGAGCCCCCTGGCAAACCTCGCCAACCCACCTACACCTGTCCTGCGGATAGCCCGGCGTAATCGACCACTTCGCCTCCATCCAGTCAGTTTTCTGACTATTCGGCGACGAAGTGGCCGATTACGCCGGTGTCGCGACATCACGCGCGCTCAGCCTGTCCGGAATCATTGCCGGCAGGTTCACTCGGCCACGTTGCTACCTTGGATTCATGGTCAGTGCGGCATCTGCTCGGCGGCGGGAACAGTTGCGTGAGTTTCTGCGGTCGCGGCGGGAGAGGTTGAGTCCTGGCGAGGTGGGGCTGCCTGTGGCCGGTCGGCGGCGGACTCCCGGGTTGCGGCGGGAGGAGGTCGCGATGTTGGCGGGGGTGAGATGTCGGTTACACATCCCTTGTATGCCAATGGCAGGAACGTCACATGATTGTGCAGCAGCCCCGTCCTTCCCTCACTTCGCCGCGGCATCCAGATAGCTTCTGACCACGGCGAAGTTGATTAACTCAGGGTGGAGGTGCCCGCTGGCACAGGATGTTGACCTTGAATCCGAGAAATTCACGTCGGACGGACGCCTTGTCAAACACCGGTTCCCAGGTAGTTTCGCACGGCTCCATCAATCGCTTGATCTACTCCATAGGCACCGAGTTCGAGCAGGCGATCGAGGATATCGAGTAGCGTCGTGATGCGCTGTGGGTCGCGAGTCTGCGCCAACCCACGGACCACCAGATCCGAAATGTAATGAGCATCCCCGGCAGCACCGGTCCTGATGTCGGCCACATCTTCACCATGGATGTTCAGAAAGTGGTGTGCAGCGAGGTCGATGAGATCGTCGACCTTGTCCGGCGCTTCCTGGAGCGTGATGAGCAGTTGCGGGGTCGCGTGTACGTAGCTTGGTGACGCGATCAAGTCGGCCAGGAACTCGGCGTAAGGGCGCAGGTCGTCTCCACGCAGGTGACCGGCCAGCGTGCCGACCTTCTTCCGAACCTCATCGTCCTCGTCATGCATCAGGTGGCGCAGAGTGGACAGCACGAGTTCTGAATCGGCGGATCGATCAACCCTTGCTGCGCAGACCTCAGCCAGGCCGCCTCGAACTTCCACATCGCTGGCCAAAGCTCGCTCCATTAGCGCTGGACGCCCCCATTGCAGCGCAGCAAAAGCTGCCAGGCGACCCCCGGCTCTCCGAACCTCGGCATCTGTTGAGCTGAGCATGCGATTAATAACCGGATCGATCACTTCTGGATCGGCGTTGCCGATATAAATCATCAAGTCGTACAACTTGTCGGAGGCAAGTAGGAGATCATCGGCGTCGATGAGGCGTTCGAAGGCTGCATAGGCCGTTGGCCGTGCATGCCGTAGGCAGGCAGCGATGGTGTGGGCGACACAGGCGCGGACGCTCAGTACTGGATCGCTCGCCAGCTCGGCGAGGTGAGGGGCCACGAGTTCCGTGCGCGTGCCGTCAAGGTCATGGACCAGGAGGTCGCCGAGCGACTCAGCCAAGCTTCCTCGCGAGGTGTTGTATCCGTTCTGGAACATGTCACGTCCGGGTTGGTGGTCGTCTCGGCGTACGAAGACTGGCGAGTTGTCGACAGGGTCAGGAGCGTGCAGCGCTCGGTCGAGGACCATCTCAACGATGTCCAAAGGTGCCTCGTCATAGACGCGACGGACCGCCCAGCCAAGCCAGCGGTCACAGCCATCGAGGCCGAGACTCATGACGTGACGGATCGCGTCGAAGACAGCGTGCTGCGCTTCCTCTGGAATCGATGCTTCTCCGAAGCCCAACAGGATCGCGCTGGGATAGGCCTCGTTGGTCTCGGGCGTCAATTGCATTGCCAATCCAGCGAATCGAAGAGGATCCTCAGCCGTTCGCTCCTTCAGCTGCTGCGCCAACTCGCGAGCACCGCCTACCTCGCTGCCGAAGTCGCGGTCGTCGTTGTCGTGCGTCGCCATGGCCTGCAGCCACTGCGCGTCGCTCATCTTGCCTGTGGCTGAGCCACCAATCGGCGACCCGACCGTGTAGGTGACGATGCCGGTCGGTGGCTCGGGCAAATCGCAGTCGAATTTGCGCTGGTACTCCTGTAGCCGTCGAAGTCCCAACGGTGTTAACCGCCCGAGGTCGAGCGCTGACAGGAACTTGAAGGCGGTGTAGCCGAACCACCGAAGCCTGTAATGGAGGTCGGAAGATTGGTATGTCGCGGGAAGGTCTCGGAGTTGCTCTTCGAGCTGCAAGTGGACCTCGTCGCTGACAATCGGCGCTATGGCCTCAACGACCTCACGCGAGAGCCAGTGCGAATCGGACAGGTAGCCCGCTTTCAGGCGGTTGCCGCCTTGGAGAATCAGCTCGGCTGCCCACGAGGCAAAGGTCACGGCCCCAGCAATCAGTGCGCGATACAACAACGACTGCGCCGCATCGTGTTCGTTAGCGGCCAGAAGCCGCAACATCGACTCGATGGCTTCCGGCGACGTCTGCGCACACTTCCCGAGCGCGTCCGCCACGCCGTTGTACAACGCGTCATCGACGTCGCCGTACCCTGGCTCCACTCGAAGCCTCAGACTGAAATGCCGGTCACGAAGAAGATCCTGCTCGAAGCGCTCATAGTGCGTGACCTCCATGATTGCCAGCAGGTGCGGCACGAACGCCTCGGCGAACGCTTGAGGTTCTGCTTCGCATGCTGCCTCGATCATCTGAGTGGCGCCGTACTCATGAATGCCGAGGAGCGTTACTTTGTCGTCACTACCGAGCGCCAGAGCAGACGGACTCTCCACGAAGCAGGCCTTGAGCATCTCGATTGCCCAGAGTGGCTGGTGTTCCGCCAGCTTGTGTACCGACAGCCAGTGGTTGCGATCGGCGGGGTCGATCTGGCCGGCACGGATTGCGTCCAGCAACAGCTCGAATAGCCGCCGGTGGAGATGCAGGTCGGCGCGCTGCGCCACCCAACGGAGCCACATCACATAGTCGGGTGACTGCTTCCGCGCCATCAAGAGGCCAGCCACCTCGGCGCCGTGCTCGGCGCCGGCGTTGCCCATCCAGTTGACGCTCCTATCGCGTGGTGCGGCGTCGTCGCCGTCGAGCCACCTTTCGATGTGACCCTGGGCGCAGAACGGGCCGAACCACGTAGGGCGTGCGAGCTGCAACAAAAGCCGTTTCGTGAGCGTGGACTCCCTGTCGGCAAGGCGCAGCACAAGTTCGACATCCTCGACTGTCGGAGCACTGACGTTCGCGAAGACGGCAACCACCGTCTCCTTAATGTGGAAGCGAACATCTGCGCTACTCAGGGCCGCCTCGACCTCCGTCCGGAACCGATCGGGATCTCGCTCACGGAGAAGCTCGAGGATCTGCCGCACCTGCGCGCGTCGGAACAGTTCTTGCTCCTGGGCGCAAAGGAATTCGACCATCGACTGGTGTCGTGACAGCCACTGACGGGCGAATGTGAAGTCGAAGAACGTCTCGTGAAAGAAGGAGACCCGGTCGTCTTCGATCGCAATGACCTGTTCGGAGGCGAGGACCCGAGCGTGTTTGATGAAGTCGCCAGGGTCGAGGATCTCGACAGGGACAGACAACGTCTGGTTGTCGCTCGCGGCGTGGGCGATCCGGGCCAGCACGTCGTTGAACAATGTTCCGGGCCGTCGCTCCTCGGAGGTCTGCTCTTTGCGCAGCCAGAAGGCTTCGAACAACGATCCTCGGGAGGTGAAGTTCAGGGCACCTGGCTGGTCGGCGATCGTCTCCAGCAAGACGAGGTTAAGCGGTGACCTGAGGAGTGCACGTTGCGTAGCAGTAAGCAGGCCGGGATCGAGACCCATGGCTGAGACGGCGCCCGCCGCGGCTTCGTCAGGTAGCAGCTCAACAGTCAGACGCTCGACATCGTTCCGCGCATCGAGTTTGCGGATGCGGTGGTCGTTCTCGACGTCGAATAGTCGGCAGGCCAAGATGACGCGCACCCCGTCAACCGCCGTTGCTTCTTGAATGAGATCGGCAATGACGTCGTAGCGCGCCGAGAGGCGCCCGGACACTAGCGACACGGCGTCGAGTTGGTCGATGATCAGGAAGGCGTCGCGGCCGTCTGCCGCCTGTCGCAACGCCGCAACCGGCGAAGTCGAGAGGCCCAGCTGAATACCCAGTTCGACGGTCGAACCGAAGGCGCCTCGGCGGTCGAGCCGGAACGCCAATACCTCGGCGTCCTGCGCCTCGAACTCGCGCGCAGCCTGATAAAGCACAGTACTCTTTCCACCACCGCCAGCCCCGACGACAAGTGCAAGCCTGGTCGTAGTCATGAGGTCGACGAGAGTTACAGCTTCTTGCCTCTCGATCGGCGGCGAGAGCAGTTCGCGCTCGATCGTGCCGCGCCAGCTCCGGGTCGTTGCCACCACCTGCTCATGGGACGTTCGCGTGGCCCGGGAGCCGCGCCAGGTGATCCCTTTTCGAGCAAGAGCGTCCAGCAGCTCGCGTTGCGTCATCCGCGTGCGCAGGTTGTCGAGCAGCACCGCACCTATGGCAACCGCCATGAGGTCGCCGGTCGCGCCCTCCAAACTCACGTCGGCCAGCATGGCGTTGGTCATGACCATCTGCTCTTCGACTTCAATCTCAATCCACATACCGCGCAGGGTCTGCCAGGCCGCCTCAGAGCTTCCGAAGACATTCACCGCAGTCAGCTCAGCGAAGGTTGGACTCAGCTTCTCCGTGAGCTGGTGCGCAATGAACTGCCGTGCGTCCACCGATTGCCGTGACAGGCCAGCCATGACCCGAAGTGCCCCGCTCGGAGTCATCGAACTGAAGTGGAACTCACGCCCAGCAGCAACGTGGCGAGCAGCTGCCGCCAAGACTCCGCGATCTCTGAGGGCTCCGATCGTCCAGTGATCGGTGATGTTGTTCTGGCGCTTCACCTGGGTCACCGCGATGTCGCCGTGCTCGTTGACGTAGGTGAACTCCGAGCCGTCAGCCAGTTCAGGGTCGATCTCTTCGAGCGTGAGACTGCGGCGCTCGTCCTGGATGCAGAACAGAGCGTGACGGATGGCCCAGGCCAACTCGTATCTATTGCCCAGCTTGTCCGCGACGCCACCACTGGCGCCGGCCATTCGGGGCCGCGCCAGATTCTGTGGCATGGTAGTTGCCGCGCTGCTCGACTGTACGGATTTCTCGATCTCCCCATCATGACAGTTGCTCATGGCATTCCAGCTGTCAGCCCCAATATTCGCCGGGACACGCGTTCCCGCGCCGACAGCGTGGTGGAGGTCCAGCTTCACCTTGCCAAGAAGTCGTGAGGCGGCTCTTATGCATCCCGATGTGGATCTTGTCAAATTCCTTGCGCAGCAAGTGATCGTAGACTCGCAGGTATAGCGTGGCGTGCTGTCCAGCGCGCTGAAGCCAGCTGTCGAGCCTGACGTTTGCGAAGCCGTCTGCGGATCGTCCGCAGTTCGAACCGCAAGGAGTGCGGAGGCGGTACACCTGGTTGGGGTGAGATGTTCGTTACACACTCCTCAAATCAGAGGACGGGAGGGAGTCAACAACATCGCCGCTCCCATCTGCGGATCAGTCTTCGACCACATCGCTAACACCGAGTCGGTCGGAGCATCCTGAAATGCCTATTTCAGTGCGTTTCGTCCGGGCTCGACTGGCCTTCGTGGACTCTCATGTACTCATGATTGCGGTCGGCATGATGGACTCGTCGGATGGAGAAAGCTATGGGTCTCGATACTCATTTCGCCCGGCGAGCACAAGACATGGAGCTGAAGCCGATCGACCCAAACCGGCTTACCGAGCGTGAATACCTCCAACAGTTCGCGGCGCGCCCGGGCATGTTCATCGGCTTCACCAGTGTTCGTGGCGTGACGTGCTTCCTCGACGGTTACGACTATGCCGCGCGACGATCAGGCAGTCCGGGCCTTGATGGCTTCCGCGACTGGCTTCTTGCCAATCACCTTCGCCGCCACAGCAGCTTCGCCTGGCCCGGTCTGGTCATGCAGATCGCGCTGCCCGAGTGGGACTTCGTCACAGATCTCAGTCCCGAGCAGGAAATCCACACCCTCGAGGTTCTGTTCGACCTGCTCGATCGATTCCTGGCAGAACGTGAAGCCGTGAGCTGAATTTCCGCTTCTGCCGCGTACGGTGCTGACCGACCCGCCAGCGCGGAGCCCCGGAAGCGCAAGCGGCCGGGCCGGGCCGGCGACCGGTCAACGCCTGCAACAGCCGAATGGCATGAGCCCCTGGGCGGTCAGAATTCCAACTGGGCATCGAGTCGACCGATGATCGCGCGGAGCTCGCGCGCGCTGCGGGGTGACATCGCTGAGATCACGATGCCGAGCAGGTCGCGGGCCTCCACCGGACTGCCACAACAGAAGTCGTGCACATCCCCGAACTCGTAGTAATGCCGCAGCTCGCGGGTCGGACGGCGGACGTGGTTCTTCCACAAACGAACTGCATTGCCGACATCCCCTGTCCGTAGGTAGTTCCGGGTGCGCTCGAGGCGAGCGATCTCGGAACTCGCTGACGACGACAGTCCGTCGATAGCGGAGGCGGCGCCCTGGGGTCGGGGCCTCAACGCAGCGGCGGCCCGGACCTCGCATGGGCGGTTACGCGGCATGGGCCTTTCGGCTGGAGATCATGTCGAACATGATGCCACGATACGAACCCTGGCGAACATACTCAATTGCCGCGTACCGCACTGACCGAACCGGCCAGTGTCGCGTGTGGTCGAGGGTCGTCAGACCCGCCTTCTCACAGGGAAATCGCATAGTCTGCCGCGGTGCCCGCGCTAATGCTGTCGAACCCTTTCGCAGAGAAAATAGTCACGGTCTGGCTCGAACCGTGGGGCCGGGATTACTGGATGCGACCGGGAGATGTCTTCATCATCGAATCCGACGACCGCGTCTCCTTCGAGCAGGCGAATGATGATCCGCCATTCGAGGTGTCGTGGCTCGAGAACGGCATCATGGTCGGTGTGATGGTGGACAGCACCGTGCGGGGTCGGGACGGAATTGAGCTCGAGTGCGGCCATCAGCGGCCTGTTGACCTCGACGGGCGGTAACTCCGTAGCTCGGGCTAGATCAGTGCGTCGAGACTGCCTCTAGACATCCTCTTCTGCCGCCTACCGCGCGACCGGCCAGCCTCTCCGACACTTGCAAATGCCGCCTGCGCACAGCCTTGATCGGCTGACCGGCTGGGGCTGGGCGAGGAATTCTGAGGTGTTCTTTGCGCTGCGTAGACGACGTGGAGTACGTAGCGTGCACACCTGGCCGGAGTGAGATGTGCGTTACACACTCCCAAGCTCTCACACGGGAGAAACGACGATGTCGCCTCTCCCGTCAGCAGATCGGTCTCGACCACATCGCTACTACCAAGTCGGTATGAGCATCCTGAAATGCCGATGGGCGGGCGTTTCAACGACTCCGACCGGAAGACGAGATTGCACTGGAAGAGCCACGGGTTGAACTACTTTCACCGTATGTCAGGATCGACGAATGTGGAAGGACCTGATCCGAGAACTCTACGAGGATGCGGAGTTCGCACCTGCTGCCTCCGATACGGAGATAGACCAGGTCGAGGGGCGGTTGGACCAGACCGTGCCGAACGAGTTGCGAGATCTGCTGCGGCACGCGAACGGTGTGCACGCCGAGTGGGGGGCCGGGCTGGTGTGGTCGGTCAAGGAGATCATCGATCTGAATACCCAGTTTCGTCACGATGCCGAAATCGCGGAGCTATACATGTCCTTCGAACAGCTGATGTTTTTCGGTGACAACGGCGGTGGCGATCAGTTCGCCTACGTCCGGTTGCCGTCGGGGCAGAACACCGGAGTGTATGTCTGGGATCACGAAACCGATGACCGTAAGTGGGTTGCCAGTTCGTTGACCGACTACTTGCAGCGGCGAGCAGGTACTGAGGGCGATGGTTGGTTCAGGTGACCACGCCGCCGATTCCGACCGGGGGTCTCCCACGAGACGTCCGCAAATGCCGATGACCGTGCACAGAATGCAGAAGTGCTGGAGTTGGATACGGAGGGCTGCATGCCTGCCAACCCATCGGTAGAACAAATCGAGGGTGAGACTTGGCCTGAGCCAGCATCAGATGCCACCTACGTGATCCGAAGAGTCCACCAGTTGCGTCGGGTTCCAGTTGGAGAACTGAGCATTGAAGACCTACGAATCATGTTGTCGCAGAGCGTCGGAACCGTCGCGATCCTGCCTCGGGTACTTTACCTACTGGAGGAGAATCCGCTGTCGGCGGGCGACTTCTACCCGGGAGATCTCTTGGTTGCCACACTGCGGCTTCGCCGTGACCACTGGTCGGATCACGTCGGACTGCTTTACAGGGCACAGCACCTAGCCCAGCGAGTGGATGCCATGACCAATCAGCCGAACGGAGTTCAGACCCCTGAACTTCGCCGCATGGTCCGTGAGTTCTTGTCGAACTAATTCGGTTCGACTGACATCGAACAGACTCACATGCCGCTGATCGCGTGCTGGCCGGACATGGTTCCGATCTCGATGAACACCGATCCTGGAGGGCCTACCATGTCTGGGATGACCTCCGCTCTGCTGCAGCGTGCCCTGGCCGACCCTGGATATACGGGCCTCCGATCGCTGCCTCATCGAGTCGAGTTTCTCCTCGCGAGCCTCGACGCCCCGCCCCGGCTGGGTGCTCACCTGCGCGCGGTTCACGACGTGGCTTGGCAGTTGGCACATTGGGTCGGCCAACATCACTGCGGTGTGCGGTTCGACCGGGAAGCAGTACTATTCGGCGCCGCAATACATGACATCGGAA
Organism: Nocardia sp. NPDC058658; assembly: GCF_042716665.1. Taxonomy (NCBI): domain Bacteria; kingdom Bacillati; phylum Actinomycetota; class Actinomycetes; order Mycobacteriales; family Nocardiaceae; genus Nocardia; species Nocardia sp. NPDC058658. The sequence continues at coordinate 185,744 of NZ_JBHXRR010000009.1, read as the reverse complement.
AGATCGACCATCCCGATGAGCTGTCAGGACCAGGCTCAGCACACGAACAGGCAGGGTATGAGCTTCTCTTGGCGCAGGGCTTTGACGACGAGTCGGCACGCTTCGCAAGAACCCACGGATCGTGGTCCGCAACCGACCTCGGCATAGAGGATCTGCTTGTCAGTTTGGCTGACAAGGTGTGGAAGGCGAAGCGCATCCCCGAGCTCGAACAGTTGGTGGTGCACCGCCTTGCCGCCGTGGACGGACAACAACCGTGGCAGGTGTTCATGACCCTCGATGATGAACTCGACCGGATCGCCACAGACGCCGACCGCAGACTCGCCTTTCAAGCAAGTTACCCGGTCCGCGGCTGACCCGCAGTGGCGCAACGTCATTCGGAAGTCCCCTAGCGCGCATCTCCGGACCAGCAGAAAGACGCTGAATGAGCCAGTACTACGACGTGGACAATCAGACGCTGTGGAACCCCTCCAATACAGCGTCGAAATTGTTCCTGTATCAGGTCAGGCTGTTCGAGGAGGAGCTCGACCTCCAGTCAGGGATCGGGCCGATGAAGTCAGATGAATCTCGAGTTGCTCCCGTCGTGCTCGAACAGTTCGTCAACGCACTGTTGGCCTGGCGTGAGCGAACGAATCATGCCGTCATCCAAGCGCTGACCGACGGCTTTGTCGCCACGATGCTGGTCTTGGCGGAACGAGCAGGCGTCGAGGTGCGTTGGAATCCGTCAGCCGACGCCGGCGCGGACGGTATGCACGAAGTGCAGGTCTGTTCGAGTCCGATGTCTGCCGGTCACGACCGGAACGGGTATGTCGAGATTCGCGAGCAAGCACGGCAACTGGCCGACTCCATGCCACGCTGAGACGATCCTCTCATTGCCCCCTTACCGTCGCGTGTTCATCTATTTCCGGCCGATGGAGCCACTTCAATGCACAATCAACCAGGTGACCCGCGTGATCCGAGGGCTGCAGCACCAGCCGACGAACGCACTCAACTGCCGATGATCGCGCGAGCTGCTCCGGACTTGAGAGAATGCAGAGGCGGCCCCACTCACCGGGGTGAGATGTCGGTTACACACTCCGTTGGTGCTGTTATCGGACACCACTCGTCCCGTCGGGTTCGAAGGGGTGAGTTGACGTCGACGGGTGGTGCAGGTTCGGGCCAGCGGATCAACCTGCGTTGCGCCAGAGTTTTGGCATATCAGCTGGCTCCGGTCGGGCACACGCCCGACCGGTGCGAAGCCGGGGTCGGAAGACACCGCCAGCCCGAAGGTGCAGAGCCACCTCTAGTTTCGCCAGACACCGTTTCCTTCAGGAAGCGTCATCGGTCGCGTGAGAGTTCCCTGGCCCGCATCTGCAAACCAACCGAGCCAGCGTTCAACGAACTGCTCCCCACCTTCACCGCTCATACCAGCGGGCGGCCAAGCTACCTGTTCTATGTGCATTCCCCGGGCCAACGCTAGCCCGGCATCCCGCTCAGACGGTGGGATCGCGTACGGCTCAACTACTGTGCCCGCTCCGATTCGGTAGAAGGCGGTCTCGAACCAGTGGTACTCGCCTTCAACCTGGGCATCGCAGAACCAAAGACTGTGTTCTCTGCCTCTCCAGCCCTGCCTGAACCCCCTTCCCGTGATCTCCACACTAATCGTTCCTGCGCAGACCACATCGAAAGGCATCAAGTCATACTGGTGGCTGGCCTCGGTGGGGCTTTGGAGTACTAGCCTTCCTGACCCGAGCTGGTACGTCATTTTGCCTCCGGTGCTTTCTTTCTCAACGCCAGGCAGAGTGTCCAGGGCCTCGTGTATGGGATTGATCCACTCATGGGCGATCAGCAGCGCCGACTGCGCCAGTTGTCGTCTGCGTTCCTGCTTGGTTCTCGCGGCTGCCGCGGCGGCATCGACCTGTGACTGCTTGAGTACCTCACTGTTCGACAGTGCGAGAATTTTAGCCATTGCCGGGGACGCAACCACGCGGCTAGCGGCAGCGAGTTCATCCAGAATTTTCGCAGGTGCTGGGCGAGCTTCGGGTGCTTTGGCCAGCATTCGCACGATCAGTGAGCTGAGCAGCGGAGAGCAGTCGGGCGGCGGAGGTGCAGTGTTGCGGTGCTGCTCATAAAGGTCCGGCCCTTCGAATGGAAGATTGCCGGTCACGAGTTGGAACGCGACTACGCCCAGCGAGTACACATCGGACTTGATTGTTGCCCGTTCGCCGACCCACCGCTCCGGTGCCTGCCACGGGCGGGATCCGGCGTGTTTGTAGGTGTACGTCTGAGTGTCGTCGTCGGTGTAGCGCGCGATCCCGAAGTCCGCCAGGCACCAAGCGCCCTGGTACCGAAGAATGTTCTGCGGCTTGATATCACGGTGAACCACGATGCTACCCAGGTCTACGAGCGCAGTCGCGACATCGGTTAGTGCCTCTATGACCTCGGATTCATCGAGCTTTCCGCGTGCCAGCAGGTGCGCGTTGAGCGATCCCTCGGCTTTGGGCATCCGCAGCCAGAACTCGGTACCGGCGTCGAAGATCTCATGAACCGCCCCGGGTTTGGTGCCCACCTTCTTACTTGGGAAGGATGGGCAGATCATGCCTGCGAAGTACGACGAAGCGACCAAAGCCAAGGCCGTCCGGCTGGTCGTCGATCAGCGCGACGACTACGACAGCGAGTGGGCCACGATGAAAGCGGTCTCCGCGCGGCTGGAATGACCGCGGAAACCCTGCGCAAATGGGTCCGTCAAGCCGCAGTCGACACCGGTGACGCCGAAGGGATCACCACGGAGGCGGCACGAACGATCCGTGAGCAGGAACGTAAGATCGCCGAACTTGAGCAGACGATCGAAATCCTTTCTGCGGCAGCGTCTTTCTTCGCGCGAGCGAACGACCCGCGACAACGGTAGTTTGCGCGTTCATCGCCGAGCATCGGGCTCGGTTCGGGGTCGTTCCGATCTGCCGCGCGCTGACCGCGCACGGCGTCAAGATCGCCCCGAGAACCTTTCCACGCCTGGGCTCGGCGGGCGCCGTCGAAACGGGCCATGTGGGACACCACCCTCACCGAGGTCCTCGCCGGGCATTACGAACCCGACGAGCAGGGCCGGCGGCATCTTTGTACGATGGGCGCATTCGGCGGGCAATCAGATCTGGTTCAACGTGACGAGTTGCAAATCCGCCGGAATATTATCCGCTAGTCGGCACGAACTGATGTTCAGCCGCCACGCTCAGCGCTGGAATCGGAAGGGTGTCAGAAATTGGTAGTACCAGCCAGCATGGGCCTAGCGAATCAGTGAATTGAGCCGAATGAATAGCTCCTCGACACGTTCCAGTGTAGTGCTGCTTAGACGTGGTATCAGAGTGGCTTGCTCCCGCAGAAGTACTACCGCGGGCTTGTAGTGATTAAATCTGCCCGTAGCGATTTCCTGCTGATGAAAATATCCCTCGACTCGGCGAACGATCCGGGGAGAGTTGCCAGAGAGATCTGCGGTGGTGACAGGGCTGGGAAGCTGCGATGCGAACGCGCGATTCACCAACTCAAGGTAGAAGTCGGGTTCGAACAAGTCCTCGATGTCGGCATCGTCCTCGGTGGTGAACTCGCTGACTTCCACCAGTCCGTTGTTGGCAAGGCGGTCGTTGTCGCGCAACCGCTTCACCGCTTGGGTGTCCTGGGTGCTGGAGTCGATGAGAACGGCGACATTCAACTTGTTCGAGCCGAGCAGGGTTGCGAAGGTCGACAGTTTTCCGGAGCCACCGATCGGTGTCTTTACCCACCGGGGGTCGAGGCCTGTGCGGCCCGCGGCTTCTGCGGCCTCACTGAGTACATCCAGGTAAATCAGGTCGCTCGATCCCTCAACCAGTAGCGTATTTTCCCCGATGAACAGGGTTTGAGTTAGTTCGATTCCCATCGCCGCGAGCAAGGGAAACGCTGTGTCCGCGTCAGCTTTGAGTATGTCAGATGACACTCGTGTGCCACCCTTCTCGTGGTCGACGACGGTTCGGACCCGGTCGAGGTGCTTGGGCGAGACCATGAACGGCGAATGGGTCGTGTAGATGACCTGGTGTTTGGGTGCTAGGCGCTTGTCGATCAGTGTCAGCAAATCGGCTTGTGCCACCCCGTGCAACGACAGGCCGGGCTCATCGAGCAGTAGGATCAAATCGGTGTCCTCAGCTACCTCGACCTTGTTGAAGTAGGCGAGGAAGCTGAAGAACCACACGAAACCCCTCGACCGGTCGTCGAACGGTACCGATACCCGATGGCGTTGATTCCATACCCGGATCTGGAGAATCTGGCCCTCGTTCAACGGGGCAGTGGCACCTTCTTCGGCTTGGAGCACTTTGAGATCGACGGCGAGGTCCGTGTTTTGTGACCAGTACTCGAAAACTTCTTCGGAGATCGCGTTTCCACTGTTTTCCAGATCACGGATCAGCCGTTCGTGGCGGTCGTTCTTGCTGAAGTCCCCCAAGCTCACCCCGGCCATATCGAGAAGGCTCAGCAGGGCCAGCTCGCCGCGGCTGAGCTGGCTAACCTTGTTACGGCGGATGAGATCGGGTATCGAGACCTTTCCCGGCATAACGTCGTAGTCACCGAAGTAGACGAAAGTCGGCATCCATGGCAAGGCGTACTCATCAATCAGATGGAGGCCGAGGCTCTGTTCGCGCCAACCACGGATCCGTTCGGCCAGCAAGGTGGCTGCGGCTGGCGGCTCTTCCAGGTTCTCAAGAGCCGCGAGCAATCCTTTGATGCTTGTGGTCGGCTGTATCGAAGCAGCGGCGGTCGGTGCCAGTTCCAGGCCGGATTTCAGGTGTTCGACGGCAACCAACTGGTTATAGCTGTGGCTGAACGTTTTCGTGGTGTCGCGGTAGCCGAGGGCGACGGTGAACTCGTGACTGCGCAGAATGCCCTCGCCCAGGTCCTTCTCGATCAGGTCGATCTCGTGTGGCTCATAGCGAAAAGTTGCGACGACCACGGGGATTCTCTCGTCGTCAGCCCAGTCCCGGCGGCGTCTGGTGAGGTTGGCCGGGAAGTCGATTACCTCGTCCAGCGCGATGCTCTCGACGGGCTTGAGGCGGTAGAGCGCCTGCAAGATGTTGGTCTTACCGGACTCGTTCTTCCCGACAAGGCATGTGACGTCGGGCTCTATGTCGAACTGTTCGGAGTCCTCGATCGAGCGATAGTAGGTCACCTGAGCGTTGACCAGCTGCAACTCTCCTCCTCGGGAGGGCTAGGTAGCGGCACGCCGAGGCGATCAGCGACAGCGATCTTGCGTCGACGGCAAGTCTCACCTCAACTCCAGCCCTGAAACAAGCTCGAAGATCATGGCTGGTGCTGTCGTCGGTTTCCGGGCGCGCCGGATATGGGTGGTGATGATTCGCCACTCTAGACCGCCGGACCGGCACGCGCGGCCGTCTGAGAGGGATGCAGAGAACAGGACTTTGGCTATTTCGGTGTCGTCGGCGACGAATTGGTGCCGTGATGGCTCTGACGGCGAAAGCGGAGCGTGAGGCGCACCGGCTAGCGGAGATGGGATCACAGGTTCCAGGGCCTTAGCAGCCGGGTGAGCGTGCGACGGAGCTCGATCGGACTCAAAGGCACGGCACCGATCATGACTTCGCGTGCTGCCACCGCCACGATCGGGCCGAGTCGGGTTGGGTGGCGTGGCCCCACACCCGGCGCGACACCCTGCCTGGTCGATAGCTCGTATCGGCCCGGCAATGGGTGGTCGTGCATGGACAAGGCCGCCTCGCCTAGTTCGACGGAATCGTCAGCGTCCCGCGCCAACGCCTCGACGCCGCAACCCCACGGTCACTACGCACGAATAACTCAAAGCTCCATCAGCGCGGTCCGAGCGACAGGCGGCATTACTGCGCGTTCGGAAAGCCCAGCTGAACAGAGTTCAGCTCTGTGGAACCGCTTTGATTCCGAGGCGGATCAGTCCTTGTCGGTCTGGTCGTGGCTGTTGATGACTAGTGCGGCTTGCTGACCAGGTGTGATAGCCATGTCGGCAGGTGCCATTCCCTGACCATCTCTTCATAAATCCTGCTCAGGGTGGTGGCCAAAGCAAAGGTGCTGTGGATCTCGACGCCTGCCATGATCATCTGCGTGTCGTCGAGCGGCCGCCCATACGAAGGCAGCAGCCCGCGCAGCGCCACGAATCGGGCTTGGACATCGTGCAGGACGAACCAGCCTCCACGATCGATGGGTCGCCAGATGTCGAGTCTGAGGTTCGAGGCGAGGAAGTGCTCAACCATGGCCAGGATATGGTCGGGTAGCGGGCTTGGACCGGTAGCGACCTCGAGCCTGTAGTGATCCAGATCATCTAGTAGACAGCGGATTTCGTTGTGCTGGTAGTTGAAGGTATTGAAGGCCGAATACAGCTTTGATCGGCGAGCGAGCAACCAGAGGTAGGTGATGCTCGCATCATCGCGGTCCAACACGTTCTGCGTGGGTATATGGATCGTTACTGTCGTTTGCGAGGCAAAGTCGGGGTTGCTGGGTAGTAGGACCTTGGAAATGTAGTCATTGAGGCATACGTAGTAGACGAGCTCGGTGTCCATTGTCGCGACACACAGCAGCACGGGCGTGGCATTGCCCATCGCCTCGATCGTGAGGATCTCGTCCACATCTAGGACGCAGGGCAAGACCTCGATCTGGGCGGACTCGCCGCCGCTCGTCTGCTTCGGCCCATACTTGGAGACGCTCCTACGTTCATGGAGCTTTATCGTCCGAAACGTCGACGTCGCACGAGATTTCACCTGGACGAACAGGTGCTCTCCAAGAGTGTCGGCACTTTTTCTGCTGTTGTCGGTCCAGTCAAAGACCTCGACGTGCAGATCGATGCCGAAGTCGGCGCTGATCTTGCGAGTCAACCACTGCCGCGGAAACGCCGCCGCGACCAACTCCTCACCAGAGTCCCCCTGCATCTGGTTCAGGCTGCGCCGCTTGCGATGCGCGATCCGCCCGCGCTCAGATCCAGCCACGTCCGCAGTAGTCCATCTACACCGAGGGCGTGCGCTCGTCCGCCGGTACGGCCCACAGGATGGGGCAGGGTCAGGGCAACGCACGCGAAATCGATTCGAGTTTAGCTGCCGTCTTCGGGGTTCAGGTCGGCGTGAGTGAGGATGCGTGACTCTGTGGCCAGCGAGAACCTATACAGCGAGGCTGTTCGGTTCTCGACAGACGTCACCCATACGAAACTTCGTGTATTCGGAGGTTCGCTGCGCAGTAATCGCCCTTTGCGCGGGAGTTACGGGTTTCGGCCCTCGTTCAGGGCGCAACCCACCTCCACGGCCGCACGCCCCGGTGCCCGCGAATGCAGGCCAGCCGGTAGTCGGCCTGGTGGCGAGCATGGTCGGAGACCGCAGCGTGGCGTAGAGCGAACAGGCACAACTCGAAGGATCGGACGTCACGGATCACCGGGTATCCCTCCCAGTTGGTGATGTCGGAGCCGTAGGCGTCGGCGAACTGTTCCCATCTCGCTGGTGGGTCCGCGAGGGTGTCGGATTGGAAGGCGACGGTGGCTTGGTCCCACTGCGGGGGGCCTATGCAGCAGCGTTCCAGGTCTACGACGTGTCCGCCGGTGGCTGCGGCCATGGTGTTGGCTGGGGATGGGTCGCCGTGGATGACGCACCACGGGCTGGGCCACTCCAGCGCGTGCCACCGTTCCGCGATGTCTTCGGCATAGCGCCGCAGCCAGGCCTTTTCCGTGTCGTCGGTGAGGCATTGGTCGATGCGGTTGCCGAAGTCGGGCAGGGTGAAGCGGGGCAGGCCGAGGTGGCTGGGCACGCGAAGTGTGTGTAGCCGTGCGAGCATCGTCCCGGTTTCGGCAGCCTCGGCCGGTCCGCCCGAGCCGAGGTCTTCCCAGAAGGTGACAGGCCGCCCGTCGACCACGACCGGGTCGGGCACCAGTGGTTCGGGTGCGCGAACGTGGTGGGAACGCAGCCAGTCCGCGGCCCGCAGCTCCCGGACCGCCGTCGCCAGTTCCCCGCGCTGATGTACACGGATGATGGTCGCGGTGTCTGTGCGCAACATTGCGTTGTCGCGCAACCGAATTGGGTCGATCCGAGCAGCGGCGACCTGAGCCTGAACGCAGGCCGTTCGTGCCAAAGCCACGATGTCTTTGCTTCTCATGGTGTTTCGCTTCTTCTGGTCAATGACCGGCGGCGAGTGCTGCGGCAGTTTCGAACAGACCAGCGGAGTTGGCACCCTTGATCAGGACCACGTCGCGACCGCGCAGACCTTCGGTGAGTATTGCCAGGACTTGGTCTTTGGTTTCGACATGGGTGACCTGCGCCGAGCCCGCGTCTCGGGCGGCGGTGGCCATGAGTTCGGCGTGGTGGCCGCCGACGGTGATCAGGGTGCCGATACCCAGGTCGGCGACCTGACGTCCGATCGTTGCGTGCAAGGCCGGTGCGGTATCGCCGAGTTCCCGCATCTCCCCGAGGACCGCGACGGTGGGCCGTTCAGTCGCGGCGATCGTGGCAAGCGACCGCAGAGCGGCTTCGACGCTTTCCGGCGAGGCGTTGAACGCATCGTTGATCACGGTGATCCCGTCGGGGCGTTCGGTGACCTCCATCCGGCTGCCCGACGCCAACCTCGCGCCGTCGAGACCTTCAGCGACAGTGGTGAATTCGACGCCAGCGCTCAACGCCAGCGTGGCCGCGGCGAGTGCGTTGGTCAGGTGGTGCTCGCCGACCACGCCGAGGGTGACCGGCGCGGAATGGTCACCGTGGCGCAGGGCGAACTGCGCACGGGCATTGGCGTCGAGGGCGATGTCGGTGGCACGCACGTCGGCATCCAGGCCGGTGCCGAAGCGCAGGACCTTGGCGCGGGTGTGCTCGGCCATCTCCGCTACCAGCGGGTCATCGGCGTTGAGGACGGCGATACCGGAGGCGTCGAGGGCTTCGACGAGTTCGCGTTTGGCGACCGCGATTGCCTCGCGGCCGCCGAATTCGCCGATGTGGGCTGAGCCGATGCCCAGGACCGCGCCGATCTGTGGGCGGGCGATGGCGGCGAGATGGCTGATGTGACCGCGCCCGCGCGCACCCATCTCCAACACGAGGAAGTCGGTGTCGGCCTCGACTCGCAGCACGGTGTGTGGGAATCCGATCTCGTTGTTGAACGAACGCTCGGTGGCGACGACGCTGCCGTGGCGGGACAGGATCTGGGTGAGCAGGTCCTTGGTGGAGGTTTTGCCCGCCGAACCGGTGATCGCGAGAACTCGGCCGGTGTAGCGGGTAGCTACGGCGTGGGCCAGATCGCTCATCGCGGTCACCACGTCGTCAACGATGATCGCCGGGGTGCCGGTCGGACGGGATGCCAGGACCGCGACCGCGCCCTTCTCTATTGCGGCAGTGGCGAAGTCGTGGCCGTCGACACGGTTGCCGTCCAGCGCGGCGAACAGTCCACCGTCCTCGACGTGGCGGGAGTCGAATGCGGTCGGTGCGGTGACGGCGACTTGGTCGTCGGTTACGGCGTCGAGCCGACCGTTGACGGCTTGGGCGATCTCGGCGAGGGTCATAGGGATCATGGGTTCGACCTTTCGATTTCACTGCGGTGTCGGGAGTTCGGGGCGAGATCTTGTGCGGACGGCGAGATCGGGTTGCGCGCCACGATCATGCTCGTCACCGGACCGGTTTGATCGCCCGGATTGGCTCGAGTCGGCCACAGTTGGCCGATCGCTGCCTCTGCGCTCAGGTCCCACACTTTGCGGGTGCGGAACAGAAAGTGGTGGGTGGCCCCGGACATCGCGATATCGCCGGGAAACGAGTCCGGGGCCGCCTTCGCTCGCGCCGTGGTGAGGTGTCTCGGGGCCCCACCCGGGTGTGTCGAAGGCCATTCAATTGGTCGGGATGCGAGCCGGTTGTGCGGCTAGGGCAGCAGGTAGAGTCGGGTCGGCCAAGGGCGCGGTGTCCGGATTGCTCCGAATCCGTTTCCCTTGGCCGCCCGCCGAACCGGACGTGCGACTTTCACCGCATCCGGCTCTCCATGGACGTCATGCTCGTGAGAGTGTGTCGAGTTGTTCGGCCAAAGCGCTCCATGGTGTCGGGATCGTGTAACCCCGCCATCGGTATCGTTCGATGACTATTTCCGCGGGGCTATAGAGCACGGTCCCGTTCTCGGCTGGCAGCCAGGCCGGATACCTCGGATCGGAGTATCGGCGTCGGAGTTCCCGCCAGCGAACACGACGGTGTTTCATGCTCATCCAATGCGCAACTTCGCGCCACATGTAGTGACCGACGTAGCTGAATGTGTCAGAGGAAACACCGTGCCGGAAATACATACACCATCCCCGAACCACCAGATTCAGGTATTTGAGCACCTTTTCCAACGACATATAGGTCATTGATCTGCTGGTGATGCGCCTGACCTTCGCGACGATCGAAGCCAGAGACTTCTTCGACGGATAGGTATAGACGATCATCTTCTTCCGGTCCGTACCTCGCTTGGCCCGGCGCTGGATACGCCAGCCGAGGAAGTCGAACCCTTCATCGATGTGCAACACACGAGTCTTCTCCGGCGACAGGGCCAACCCCATCGGCCGTAGAATCTCAGCAACCTCGATCCTGGCCTGTTCGGCGTGATGTTGCCCGCCATGGACCAGGACCACGAAATCGTCCGCGTAGCGAACGCATCGATAGGTCGCCTCCCCCTTGGCACGTAGATACTTTCGTCGCGAGCCAGGATAGGAAAGCAATCCGCTGCCACCCGCGACATCCCACTTGTGTTGATAGTGGTCATCCAGTACCGACAGGGCGATATTCGCCAGTAATGGCGAAAGGATTCCGCCCTGGGGAGTTCCTGCATGGGAATCCCGGTTCAGTCCTTCCTCGGTGAGGACACCGGCTTTCAGGAAGGCTTTGACCAGGGCCAGGACCCGTTTGTCTACGATCCGGTGACGCACCCGTTCCATCAGAGCGGTGTGGTCGATCCGGTCGAAACACGCCTCGATATCGGCTTCGAGCACCCAGTGATAACCCTGGGAACCGAAGTGATGGATCTCGGCGATCGCGTCCTGAGCGCGACGACGAGGACGGAACCCATAGGAACTGGGCTGGAATCCGGCCTCGAAGATCGGCTCGAGCACCAACTTCAGTGCGGCCTGAACGACACGGTCCGCCGTTGTCGGTATTCCCAACCGGCGCTTCTTCAAGGGGTAGCCCGGTTTCGGAATCAACTTCTCACGCACCGGCTGCGGACGAAATCTTCTCTCCCGCAGCTCGACACGCAATGTCGATAACAACACTGTCGACTCTTTCGGGATCGACCGAGGTACTACCCCGTCGATCCCGGCGGTCCGACCGCCCTTGTTACCGTGGACCCGTTCCCAGGCGTGTACCAGAAACGCCGGATCACACACCAGATTATGCAGATCATCGAACTCTCGACCCGGATTCCGGGTCGCCCACAAGTACAGCTTGGCCTGCATCCGCCGTACTCGCGACCAGGCTTCATCGAAGTCCGGCCACGATTCACTCGAATTCACGAATGACTCCGTCCATTACAGTTCCTTACTGTTGATATCCACTGGGGCCCTTCGCCATGTGCCCGGCTTTCCCGGGCTCGGACTACTACGACCCCTCCGCCCCATCACGTTCCATCAGCCGACGACGAGCCTGCCCAGCGAAAACCGTTGGCTACGATCACCAATGGGCGAAACGAGATGGTTCCCACGTTCACTGCTATCCGTTCGGGACAGGAGGCGGCCGGCTTTGCTCCAGCGGCCTCGCCACGGTTACGCCGCAGGCATTCACCGTGGCCTCCCCTCAGATAAAGCCATCCTTTAGGGAGTTCCCCGAACCCGTAATGAGGGGTTCGGGTGCGCACCGCAAGCCAACCCATATCCACCGAGTTGGAGTTGGCACCCACAACTTGAGGAGCTTTATGACACCGGTTCCTCTCGTCCACCTCTGTCCCACGCTCACCGGACCCGCACCATTCGGCAGTACTGGCACGTCCCGACTTTGTCAGGGCTGCTTTCCGCCCTCCCCGGCGTCTCCCGGATCAGGCTGCCCTCAGCTACAGCAATCGTGCTGCGACACAATCACTTCGGAGTCATTCCACCTCCAATATGGATAGCAGCGCCTCGTGGCGCACGGCGCTCGTTGGGCAGCCTTGGGAGCCCGACACAGTGGCCGGAATCGACGGCGACAGCGCAGGGTCGGCGTGCGGCCATGTCTTGCACGAACACGAGTGCGGCAGTCAGGCATGCGGCGAAATCCATTCGTACACTGGCAAATTGGATGGTGAGGTGAATATCGGGCTCGTCGGGACAAGGGGACCGGCGGCCGGGTTTCATCGGGGGAACTGGCTCGGTAAGCACGCGCGGGTGCATTCGAGGACAACCGCCCCGGATGGCCGGAACTTACTGATTGCCGGGGAGACCCACGTTCGGGCGATCAGTGCGTCCGGCACCGGTGACGGCAACGCGATATCACCCTCACGGATCACCACTACCCGCGCACGCCATAGGCGTGCCACGACGGCAGCGTCACCGATCGGGCGAATGTCGGACCTCACCAAGAATGTCCACATTCCGGCTCGGGGGTGGCCGATAATCGGCAACGGCGCAACACCACGCATATCGAGGGCGGTTTTGACCCGTTGCGCCAGTTCGGAGGGCATCATCACCGCACCGACGAACCCGGCCTTCATGGTGATTCGCCCGGTGTCGGGGTCGATCACGGTGGGTAGCGAGCACTCGTGCCGGTAGAACTCGCAGCGTGAGCGGGGAGTTTCTGCGTAGGCGGCGGGTGGCCTGGTCTGCGTCATCGGCATTCCCCGGGCAACTCGGTCGCGGGGATGCGCGTCCCTGTTGCATCGACGGATGGTGGAGTGGGTGCGTTCGTGAGCCAACCGGCTTCGCACATCGCTTCGAGCGTTCGGGTGAGTTGGGTGAGCGATGGCTGTGGCGCGGGCGTGGCCGGGGTGAGGTGACTCATCGCGCAGCCTGCCGTTCCGTGTGACTCTGTCCGGCTGTGATCTGCCACGCCGCACGCCGGTTTCGAAATACGTCGCCGTTGCGGCGCAACGAGTGCAGGGCGCGCGCCACGCGTCGGGGTGGCACGTTCAGATTGCGGGCGATCGTGTCGGCGGTGAGCTGTCCACCGACCGCGAGAATGGCGAGGACATCGGTTTCGATGGTGGATGTCATCTGATCGCCGATGAAGTGGGCCACCCAGTGACGACCGCATTTGGCTGACCACTTGACGGGTCGGGCTCGTTCATCGTTCCTCCGTGTCGTCCTTCGCGCTACCGCAAGCTGATTCGCTCTGCCAGACCAACATTGACTCATCGCAAAGGTCGAAAGAAGGACAAATAAGAGGACATTGAGCGGCCATATGCAAAAGCCTCTCTCGTCAAATGTCCAGATAGCGGACTACTCTCGCTTGCATGGCAAACAATGGGAATGCGGCTCTTCGCGCGGCCCGTCAGGCGCTGGGATATCGATCTCAGGCGGCCTTGGCTGATGCGTTGACCGACGCCGCACGTGCGATCGGACTCCGCATCGAGGTAGCAGCCCGCACCGTCAGGCGTTGGGAGTCGACCGATCCGCCGTGGCCACATCCAGAGCATGCGGCAGCCCTGGAAGCGCTGTTCAAACGCCCGATTACCGAACTCGGGTTCGCACCTCCCTGGCCGAATGGCTCGGAAGGTCGAGGTTCCAGAGAAGCGTTGGGCGCCAATGCAATTCAGAACCCCGGCCGATACCGGCGCGCGATGGGTGGAGCGGAACTGCCAGCAGCGGTCGCGAAGAACTACGTGGCGATCACGGTTGCCCATCGGGGCATGTACTGGTCACTGCCGGCGAAGCAACTGCACCGGTCCGTTTCGTATCACGCTCGGATGGGGTCCGATCTCATCCCGCAGATCGACGTACGGGCCACCGCCCCCTTGGCACGAGCAGTCGCTGAATCAGCCCTGCTGGCAGGCCGTCTCGAATTCTTCGATCTTCAGCAACCCGACGAAGCCCAGACCAGTTTCGTCCTCGCGCTACAGGCCGCCCACGAAGCAGCAGACGCACTACTCGGCTGCGCCGTCCTCGCGCACATGGCCTTCATTCCCGCATTCTCCGGCGAAGCGAAAAGGGCCGAGGAAGCGAGAGAGCGCGTTCGAGCGGCCCGAGCATTCGCGCGGCGGGGCAACGGAAACCACGAACTGACGGCATGGCTCGATGCTGTCGAGGCCGAAGTCGAGACGCGGTTCGGCAATACCCGACAGGCACTGAGCCTCATCCGCCATGCCGAACAGACCTATGCCCTGCATGATCCGCAGGAACAGCCGTCGCCCCAGTGGCTGGATTGGTTCTCCCCGACGCGGCTCGCGGGCTTCAAAGCCAACACTTTGATTTCCGCGGGAGACGGCCGGGAGGCCCTGGCGACCCTGCGGCAAGTCCTTGACGACCTTCCCGCGGAGTCGGTGAAACAACGATCGGTTTACCTTGCCGATGCTGCGGCCGCGTGTGTGTTGGAGAAGCTGCCAGAGCAAGCGTGTGGCTTCCTCGAGGATGCGCTGGACGGAATCGGCGAGCACTGGTACGCAACGACTTTGGATCGGATCAAGGTGGTTCGGCAGGACCTGCGCAAGTGGGACTCGCTACCCGAAGTGCGGGCGCTGGATGAGCGGTTGTACGACTGGCATACAACCGTCAACTCGCTCTCTGGCTAGCGCTCAGCGTTCACGATGTCGGGGAGTTCCGACAGGCTGAGGATTCGCCAGTCCGAGAGCTCCTTGACGTCCTGCCGGTCCTTGTGGATCCATCCCCATGGTCCGCGCTGGATATAGGCGGTTCGCATACCGACCTTGGTGGCCGGGGTGATGTCGTTGTCGATGCGGTCACCGACGTAGATGATCTGTTCTGCCGGGCATCCCGCGACCTCGACAACCTTGTCGAAGAACGCGATGTCGGGCTTTGCTACCCCCCAGTCATCGGAGGTCGCGATGAAGTCGGTCGGCAGATCGAGACCGCGCAGCAGGCCGCCCGCGCGGACGGTCTGGTTTCCGACGATGCCCACCCAGACACCCATCTCGCGCAGGGCCGACAGAGCTGGACGGACATCCGAGTAGAGGTCTTCCTCGCCGAACCACTCCGGCTTGCCTGCATCTGCGCGAGCTTGGCGCTGTTGATCGAGATCGAATCCTGGCTTGAACACCTGGAACGTTTCTCGGTAGTCCAGCCCTTGGGCGATCACAGCGCCGAACACGGAGACGAAGGTATGGCGGGGTACGCCCAACCAGTCCGCCCAGGTGCCGTACTCCCGAGTCTCGTCCACAAGGGTCTCGCCGACATCGAACACAACAGCCCGGATCACCACAACTCCTACTCCAACCGCATACTGTGCGGTGCCAACATTGCCGGAGTCAGTCTAGGGCGAGCAGGACAGATGGGCCCCGACGTCCATCTGCGGTCGTTTCGAACCGAGCACGCTGCGTCGCAACAGCGGAGATTTAGGGTCAGTGGCGCAGTGCAGGATAGGCCCATGAGTTACGACCTGGACGTCTGGGAAGGCGAGCAGCCAACCAGTGATGCTGAACTGCGGCAGAAGATCATCGATATTGGTGACATGCGCGATGGCCGGTATCTGCGGGACGAGCAGTGTGATCGCCCGAGTCCGAAGATCGCAGAGTTCAGGCAGGCTCTGCTGCGCCGTTGGCCAGATGTCGGCGAGGAAGGCAGTCCTTGGAAGGTCAGGGGTGCGGGGGATGCTGATGGACCGACATTCCGGATCTATATCCGAGAGGATTGGGCAGGTGAGGTTGCCCCGTTCGTGGCCGGCTTGGCGAAGGTGTATGGGTTGGTCTGCCTCGACTGTCAGACAGGACGCCTGCGGCCGTAGTCGGTACTCGCCCTGCGTAAGGCAAGCCACCGATGTCCGTCGCAACCCGATAGTCACCTTGTTACCTTGGTTGGATGACCAGTGCGGCATCTTCCCGGAGGCGCGAACAGCTCCGCGACTTCCTGCGGTCGCGGCGGGAGCGGATCGGGCCGAGTGAGGTGGGCCTGCCGGTGGTGGGACGGCGTCGGACGCCTGGGCTGCGGCGCGAGGAAGTTGCGATGCTGGCCGGGGTTGGGGTCTCTTGGTATACGTGGTTAGAGCAGGGGCGGGATATCACGGTGTCGGGGGAAGTGCTCGATGCGGTGGCGGGGGTGTTGCGGTTGAGTGCGGTGGAGCGGGGGCACTTGTATGTGTTGGCTGGGTTGAATCCGCCGGTGGCTGGTGGGTCGGCGGTGGAGGTTACCGCGGAGGTTCGGGCGGTGATCGATGGGTGGGAGCGGGGGCCTGCTGTTGTTCGGGATCGGTACTGGAATATTTTGGCGTTCAATGGGATTGCGGGGTGGGTGTTCGGGTGCGAGGCCGGTGAGCCGCACAACTGTCTGGTCACGTTCTTCACCAGCCCTCGCTACCGGGATTTGCCCGAGTTGTGGGCCGAGGCCGCGCCGGGGGTGGTTGCCGCTTATCGCGCGGATGCGGCGCTCGTTCCGCACGACAGCGAATTTCAGCGGGTGGCAGGCGAACTCGCTGCTTCCGAGCCCGCGTTCGCTGAACTCTGGGAACGGCACGACGTCGGTGCGCCGCTGCAAGCTGTGAATGCGCTGCGGCATCCCGAGGTCGGGGATCTCTACTTCGATGCCACTACGCTCACCGTCGCCGACCACCCGAATTGGTCACTGGTGCTCTACAACCCGAAGCCGAATACCGATACCGCAGACCGCCTGGCGCGGCTTCCCCGGCTGCGTCTGTCCGAATCCGCCTGACGGCTGGCCGATGCTCACCGCGATCCTGGTGTTGGCGCACCCCTGATAACTGCGCACTGCCTACTCGGTAGGCCGTCCACCACGCTGAACCCATGACGCACAACAGTTCTCGATTCGATGGTAAGACCGCACTGATCACCGGCGGGAGTAGTGGGATGGGGTTGGCTACCGCGCATCGGTTGATCGCGGAGGGGGCTCGGGTGGTGGTTACCGGGCGGGACAAGACGCGGCTCGATGCGGCTGTCGCTGAGCTCGGTCGCCAGGCGTACGGGATCGCCGGGGACGCAACCGATCTCGATGATCTCAACAGTCTGGCCGCGGCGGTTGCCGACCGCTTCGGTCATCTCGATTTGCTGTTCGCCAACGCGGGTATCGGTTCGTTCCAGCTGATCGATCAGGTCACCGGGGCGCTCTTCGACCAGGTGATCGGCAGCAATCTCAAGGGCGCGTTCTTCACCATCCAGAAGACTCTGCCGCTACTCCCCGATCATGCTTCGATCGTCATCAACGCCTCGTTCGGCCTGCACCTCGGGGTCCCCGGCTCGGCCCTGTACTCGGCGAGCAAAGCGGCGGTCCACAACCTGACCCGCACTCTCTCAGCGGAATTGGCGCCACGGCGAATTCGGGTGAACTCGGTGAGCCCCGGCTACATCGACACCCCCGCTTTCCACCGGGAGATGCCCGAAGACGCCAGGCGTGCCGTCGCGAGCTTGCCGCCTGCGGGCCGGGTCGGTACCTCCGAAGATGTGGCGGCCGCCGTCGCATTCCTGGGTTCGGCCGACGCCGCGTACGTCAATGGCCACGACCTGCGCGTTGACGGTGGGCTTACCTCGGTTGCTGCTGGGGCGTTCGAGTAGGGCACACCACGCTGAGCGCCCACAACTTCGAGTATCGGTCGAGAATTGCACCATTCGCGCGAATAGTGCGCGCTCAGCGTGGCCGACTCGCCGCGCACTCAACTCTGGGCCGCCGCAGTCGGGCCGGATCAACGGACGGCGGCACGTCCTCGTACGCGGCCGAGGACTACCAGCACGATCAAGGTCACCACCACGAGGACTGTGGTTCCGGCGGCGGCGTCGAAGACTTCGCCGCGGTCGGTTTGGGCGAAGATGCTGACGGGCAACGTCTTCCAGGTGGCGGGGTAGACCATGATGGTCGCGCCGAGTTCGCCCATGGAGAGGGCGACTGCGAGGCCTGCGGCGGCGCCGAGGGCGGGTAACAGCAGGGGCAGGGTGATTTGGCAGAGGACTCGAACCGGTCCTGCGCCAAGGGATTCGGCGGCCTGG
The DNA here is from genome assembly GCF_042716665.1 of Nocardia sp. NPDC058658. Classification (NCBI taxonomy): domain Bacteria; kingdom Bacillati; phylum Actinomycetota; class Actinomycetes; order Mycobacteriales; family Nocardiaceae; genus Nocardia; species Nocardia sp. NPDC058658. Next base: position 167,726 of record NZ_JBHXRR010000009.1, on the reverse strand, counting down.
CGGTAGGCGGGCTCGAGGCGGTCGAGGGCGGCGGAGACCGCGCTGAAGGCGTAGGCCAGGACCAGGACGGCGTGGGCGAGGATGACGATCCACTTGGTGCCGCCGAGCAGCAGCGGGCGTTCGTTGAAGGCGATGAGGACGCCGAGGCCGACCGCTACCGAGGGGACGGCGACGGGGAGGTGGAAGACGGCGTCGGTCAGGCGGCGCAACCAGGAGGGTGCTTCGCGGGAGGCGAGGGCGGCCCAGGTGCCGAGGACGAGGGAGATCGCGGCTGCCAGGAGGGCGGTTTGCAGGCTGACGGAGAGGCTGGCTGCTTGTTCGCCGCTGAGGGCGTTGCCGATATTGGTGAAGCCGAGGTCGGAGGGCAGGGGGCCGGTCCAGCTGCCTGCCAGGGCGGCGGCGATCACGGTGGCGATCGGGGCGATGAAGACCACCGTGACCACGAGCGCGAAGATGCCGAGTACCAGGGCTTTTCCGCGGGGAGTCCAGACGAGCACGATCAGTCCCCCTTCGGGCGGGCGATGAAGCGGGCGAACACGAGCCGGTAGATCAGATAGAGGCTCAGGGAGAGCAGCACCTGTACCGAGGCCAGCACGGCGGCGCCGGGGAGATCGAAGGTGACGATGCCTCGGGTGTAGATCAGCGCGGGCAGGGTGATGACGCCCTTTGCGCCGGTGAAGAGCACGATGCCGAACTCGTTGAGCGTGAGCAGCAGGACCAGGGAACCGCCTGCGGCCAGGGCGGGCCACGCCTCGGGCAGCACCACCTGACGCAGCACCCGCCACGGTGAAGCGCCGAGACTTGCTGCCACGTCCAGTTGTTCGCGCGGCATCTGGGCGAATGCCGCGAGCACCGGGCGCACCACGAACGGGGTGAAGTAGGTGATCTCGGCCAGGATCACGCCCAGCGGGGTGGTGAGGAAGTCGATGACCGGTGTTGTGGCGCCGGTCAATTCGGTGATCAGGGCATTCACCGCGCCGGCCGTGCCGTAGAGGAATGTGAAGGCGAGGGTGATGAGGAACGACGGCAGCGTCAGGATCGTGTCGATGAGGCGACCGACCACACCGGAACCGGGGAACGGGACGAAGGCCAGCACGATCGCCAGGAACGTGCCGAGGACCAGGCATCCGGCCGTGGCACAGACGGCGATGGAGACGGTGCGCCACAACGCTTCCCGGAATGCCTCCGATCCGAGCACGGATGTCCAGACGTCGGTGCCACGACCGGTCGGGGTTTGGGTGGACTCGGTCAGCACCCGCAGAATCGGGTAGCCGGCGACGCCGAGCACCACCAGGACGGGCGGCAAGGTCCACAGGATCGGTAGCCACGACCTACGCGGTGCGCGATCGTTCGACGGCGGCGACACATCGGGTCGATCGAGAATGACTGCGCTCATCGCCGCACCCCGCTGATGCCCCGCTCACACATGATCCGATCGGCGGAGTTTCTGCCTGCCGTTGTCATGGAATCGGCTGCCTCCTCGCCGATCACCCACTCTCGCACCATTTCAGGGGAGAGCGGGCCAGAGGAATCGGCACACCGCGCCCCGGCTTCAGTCCGTCGCGGACTGCCGTGCCATAACCCGATATCGCGGCGTCGCGCAGCACTGGGGCGCGCATCGGGGGCACGGACTCCTGAGCCGTTGAGCCGTTCACCTCGGGACCGGGTCGAGGGTGTTGTCTTCACACCGCACCGTCCGAGGGCACGGAATCGGCTGCCATGGCCGATGTCTCACCGATCGTGCGCGGGATGAGCACCCCGGCCGGGTCCGGGAGCTTCACTCCGACGATGGCACCGACTTCCACGGTGAAGTGCCCCGACACGTCGGCCGCGAGCACACCGGGTAGGCCGTCGACGGCCAGCTCGACTCTGGTGGTCGCGCCGCGCCACACCGAGGTGCGGACGGTGGCACGCAAAGCGTCCCGTTCGCTGGGTTTACCGACGGTGATCGTGTGCGGACGGATGCACAGCAGGGCTTCGTCGCCGGGCGCCCAATCCGCCAGTCCCACACCGGGTTGCGGTGCCTGGGCCCGGAGGGTGTTGGCACCAGCGGTGACCAGGGCGGCAGTGCCGGTGACATGGTTGACGGTGCAGGGCACCAGGTTTGCGCCACCGAGGAAACCTGCGGTGAAGTCGGAAGGAGGTCGCTGCCACAGGTTTTCGGCGGTGTCGATGTCGATGAGGCGGGAATCGCGCATCACCGCGATCCGGTCCGCCAACGCCAACGCTTCCGCTTGATCGTGGGTGACGTACAGCATCGCGGTGTCGGGCAAGGCTTTTCGCAGGGCCTGCAGTTCGCCGAGCATCGAGTGACGTAGCTGCGCATCGAGCGCGGCGAGTGGCTCGTCGAGCAGTAGGACGCTGGGTTTGATGGCCAGCGCTCGGGCGATCGCCACGCGCTGCTGCTGACCGCCCGAAAGTTCACGCGGCAGCCGCTTCGCATACCCGCCCATGCCAACCATGTCGAGCGCCTCGGCGACCCGGGTGGAGATCTCCGTACGCGGCACCCGATGCGATTTCAGACCGAAAGCCACATTGCTGTGCACGTTCATGTGCGGGAACAGCGCGTAGGACTGTACGACGACACCGATCCCGCGCTTGGCGGGCGAGAGATCGGTGACGTCGCGGCCCGCGAGGCGGACCGAGCCCGTGGTGGGCCGGACGAAGCCTGCCAGCGCTTTGAGCGCGGTCGACTTGCCCGACCCACTGGGCCCGAGGAGCGCGACGGTCTCGCCGACGGCGACGCGCAGGGTGAAATCGGCCAGCGCGACAGCGGCCTTGCGGCCCCGGCCGTAACTGACCCCGACCCGGTCGAACACGATCGCGGGTTCGTTGGTTGCCGCCACCGAGGTGGCGGATTTCATCTGGAGGTCACCGTCGGACATCGTCAACTCCCTTAGGTCACAGCCGCATTCAGCTGCCGGTTGCCTTCTGGTACGCCGCGACATCGGCGTCCAGCTCGGTCAGCACCTTGTTCCAGTCGACCGAAACGACGTCGACTCCGGTCATCGTGGCGGCCGGACCACCGTCGGACGGGGCGGGCACATCGGTGCGGGGCGACACGGCGAACGCGTCGGGGCCGAGCTTCGCCTGGGCGGCCGGGGCCATCAGGAAGCTCATCAGCTTGGTGGCGTCGTCCTTGTGCGGAGCACCCTTGGCCAGACCCATCATGTACGGGACTGCCACGGTGGAACGCTTGCCGTCGGCGGCGGGGAAGAAGACGTTGAACTTGGAGCCCTTCTCCTTGACCGTGGTCAGGTTCATCTGCACGTCACCGTTGGCGATGAGCAGCTCGCCCTTGTCGACCTTGGCCTGCAGCTTGCCGGTCGACGACGACGGGCCGACATTGTTGGCCTGCAGTGCGGCAAGGTAATCCAGCGCACCCTGCTTGCCGCGCAGCTGCTGCAGCAGCACCAGCACGGCGGTGCCGTCGCCGGCCTGGCCGGGGGTGGAGTACTGCAGCTTGCCCTTGTACTCCGGCTTCAGCAGGTCTTCCCAGGTCAGGGCCGAGGCGTCGACCGCGGGGTTGGCGATGAAGCACAGGAAGTTGTTCGCCATGGTCACGTAGGTGCCGTCGGCGTCCTTCGCCGCGGCGGGGATGGCGGCGGTGTCGATGCCGCTGGGCTGCAGCAGGCCCGACTGCTTGGCCTTCTGGATGAACGGCGGCAGGGTGACGACCACGTCGGCCTGCGGGTTGGACTGTTCCTTGTCGACGCGGTTCACGACCTCGCCGGAACCGGCCTCCACCAGGTTGACCGCGATGCCGGTTTCCTTGGTGAACGCGTCGAACTGGTTCTTGTACCAGCCACCGACACCGTCGGCGGAGTACACGGTGACGGTCTTGCCGCTCGCGGATTCGGTGCCGGTGCCACCACAGGCGCCGGTGAACGCGACCGCGGTGATACCGGCCAGCAGCAACGCGGCCTTGGTGAGTGAAGTACGCACGATTACAGCAACTTTCGTTCAGATGTCGGGGGAATCGCAGGGACGGGTGGATCGGAGGACGACGCCGCGGCGACTACCGCGACGGCAGGTTCAGTGGGGCCGAGTTCGAGGTCGAAGCACCGCGGCACCAGCTCTCAGCAGGCGAGTACCAGGGCAGGGAAATCGGCGACGGAGTCGACGACATGGGTAGCGCCCGCGGCGCGCAGCTGATCGGCGGTGTGCGCGCCGGTGAGGGCGCCCGCGACGATGCCCGCACCGGCGGCGAGGCCGGTGGCGATGTCGCTGGTGGTGTCACCGAGGACGGCGATCCGGTCGACGGCGTCGACGCCCAGGCGCAACGCGGCGGCCAGCACCATGTCGGGATAGGGACGGCCACGACCGGCATCCGACGGCGCCAGCGTGAGGTCGACGAGGTCGGCCCAGCCGAGAGCGGCGAGTAACTTGTCCTGGGTGCCGCGGCTGAATCCGGTTGTCAAGGCGACCCGGACACCGGCTTCGCGCAGCGCGGTGATCGCCTCGACGGCACCGGGGATCGGCGCGATATCGGCTTCGTCGATCAGTGCGTCGTAGGCGATTTCGAAGGCGCGGTTGGCGTGCTGGGCGGCCGCTTCGTCGCCGTTGAGCAGGGCGCGGAACACCTCGATCTTGGACTGGCCCATGGTGTCGACGACGTAGCGGCGAGCCTGTTCCCGGTGCGGGCCCTCGGTCTCGATGCCTGCGGCGGTGGCGGCGCTCTCGAAGGCGCGCAACACCAGTCCACCGTCGGCGACGGTGGTGCCTGCCATGTCGAGAGCGGCGAGCTGAATCTTGTTGTCCGACACGGTGTTCCTCACAGTCCGATCTGGTCGGCGGTTTGTTCGCCGATGGCGGGGCCCAGGGTCATACCGCGACCGCCGGGGCCGGTGACGACCCAGACGTTGGTATCGGCCCGGACCCGGGTGACGATGGCGCCGGGATCGACGCTCTGGCTGTAGACACCGGCCCAGCGCCGCACGATCGGCGGCAGCTTGCGGCCGAGCAGTTCCTCGGTCACCTCGGTGAGATGGTCGTAGGGCGCTTCGTCGACGTCGAAGGCGAACGGCTCGACGTATTCGTGGGTGTCGCCGATGGTCAGGCCGCCGTGCAGGCGCTGCACGCACAGCAGCTGCATCTTGTGCTCAGCGGCGGTGGCGGCCTGGGACTGCTCGGCGGCCAGCGAATCCACCTGCGGGCCTGCGAAACCCGGGTAGTAGCGGAAGCTGTCACCGTCGGCAATCGCGGTGGTGAGCGGTTCGCCCAGCGGGGCGGTCTGCATCATCTGCAGGCGCACGCGGCGCACCGGGAGGTCGGACACGAGCTCGCGGGTGAGGCCGGAGTGGGCGGCGCCGGGGCAGTGGATGACCAGGTCGGCTTCGTGGCGGCGACCGTGATCGTCGACGACGACCGCGCCGGTTCCGGTGTCGAGTACCGAGCGGGCCTCGGTGCTCTCGTGGAAGGTGTAGCGACCGGACGCGGCCATATGGGCGCGCAGCGCGGGCAGCGCCTGACGCGACTCCACCGCGGCGTCTGTCGAGCAGTGCAGGCCCGCAAGGTATTTGCCGCGCACGGCCGGGTTGATCGCGCGCACCTGGTCGGGGTCGAGCAGGGTGAATCCGCGGGCTTCGGCGGTGTCACCGGCGGCCGCGGCTTCGGCCACGGCGAGTTCGGCGGGGGTGCGCACAAGGGTGATCGAGCCTGCGGGCCGGAAGCCGACGCCGGCGACCCGGCCGCCGATCTCCTCCCACAGCTCGCGCGAACGCAGCGTCAGCTCGAGCTCGTTCGCCGAGCGGCCCGAAACCCAGACCAGACCGAAGTTGCGGACCGTCGCGCCGCGGGCTTCGCGTTCACGTTCGAGGTGGGTGACCTCGTGTCCACGGGCAATCGCGGCCCAGGCGTGTGCGGTGCCGAGGATCCCGCCACCGATGATGACCAATCGCATGGCACCGATAGTGGCAAATGGTCTAGACCGATAGGTGTGGGCCGCGAGAACGGCAAGTTAATTTTTGGTATAGACCAATCCGGGTAGGCTGGGCGACATGGATTCGCCGCAGACGACCCGCGTTCCGAAGGTGTTCTTGGTTCGCACCGAAATCGATCTGATCCTGACCGATCTCGCCGAGGGCGACCCGGTGCCCTCCGAACGCGACCTCGCCACCCGCTTCGGTGTCGCCCGCGAAACCGTGCGACAGGCACTACGAGAACTACTGGTGGAGGGCAGGATTCGGCGGCAGGGTCGTGGCACCGTCGTCTCCCGGCCCAAACTGACGCAGCCACTGTCACTGCGCTCCTACACCGAGGGTGCGATCAGTCTCGGTCGCACCCCCGGCCGCATCCTGGTCGCCTGGGAAGACATCGCCGCCGATGCCGCGACCGCCGCGGATCTCGAGGTGGAGGTGGGCACCGACGTGATGCACCTGGAGCGGGTACTGCTCGCCGACGGTGAACGTGTCGGACTGGAGAGCACCTACCTACCCCTGCACCGCTTCGCCGACCTGCGCGGCACCTATGACCCCACCACATCGCTGTACGCCGCGATCCGCGCGACCGGCGTCGAACTCGCCGGTGCGCGCGAACGCATCGAAACCGTACTCGCCGCCCCGCGCGAGGCGGGCCTGCTCGAATGCACCACCGCACTACCGATGTTGCTGCTGCACCGGCGCAGTGTCGACGCCGACGGCGCCCCCATCGAACGGGTGCGCTCGCTCTACCGCGGTGACCGCATCGCCTTCGAAGCGCGACTGTCACCGGAGCCGGTGTAGCCCTTACTGTTCGGGCAGCCTTCGCCGTCCACCGGCCACATCTGTGACCAGATCTGTGTAACCGTCCACAAGCTCGGCGAGGTGATACCAGTGCTTGTGCGTGTTGTCGCTTCGCGCACCGTCGATGTCGATGGCCTGGTTGGCATCCACCCAGCTACGCGCCATCCGGTCGACGACCGCACCGAGACTTTCGGTGTGCAGCGAGGCGCCGTTGCGATGCAACGGGATCTCCTGCACACACCAGTCGTTGATGTCGTCGACCAGTTCACTTCGACGGCAATCGATCTCGGCGATCAATGCCGTATCACGTACCTGCCCCCGCCGTTCGTGCAGTTCAGCGAGTGCGTGCGCTGATCGCAACAATTCGCGATCTTGAAAACGCCGCCCCTGAAATGCGCACAACAATTGCGGAGCGGTCGGAAGTACCCCCATCACCGGCGCGCTCATCGCAACGCCCCGAATTCACCCGACACCCAAGATTTGTCTACCAACATGATTGGCTCTCGATTCGGTTATCCCGGTCTTCTGTTCGGATTGTTCGCAACCAGGCTAACGCCGATCATGCTCGCTCAGAAGGCGAAACGCAAGATTGCGTTATCACTCCTGCAGTAAAGCCGCCCTGACAGAATCCCGGGTCACATCGGCAGTCTCGCACAGTCTTCCGGCGAGCCGCGCTGACGCGCCGAACACCATGACAGGCCCTATGTCGCAGTCTTCGCCGAACGCGTGACAGAGTGGCCTTGCAGCGCAATAATGCGATTCATGGCAGGCAAGCGTACGACCCTGACCGTCCGGCTCCGCAGGCTCGCGGCCATGCTTCGTGAGTTGCGTGAAAGCGCCGGGCTGAGCAAGGAAGACGTCAGCGCCCGAACCGGTATCAACGTCACCACGCTGTACCGGATCGAAATGGCTCAGGCGCGTCCGCAGCGTCGCACTCTCGGCGCCATGCTCGATCTGTATCAGGTCGATGACAAAATGCGCGAGGAAGCACTCAGCTTGCTGACCGACGCGCTGAAACCCGGCATGTCGCGCCCTTACGAGGGCGCGGTGTCGGAGGTGTACGCCAATTACATCAACTTCGAAGCGGAAGCATTGTCGGCACGGCAATACCAGACCTCGACGGTGCCCGGCCTGCTGCAGACCTTCGAATACGCCGCCGCCGTGATCGACACCTCGATGCCGCGGCTGGACGCCTCGGTGATGGAGAGCCGGGCGCAGGCGCGCATGGATCGCGCCATCAACCTGACCAAGGAAGACCCACTGGAACTGTGGGTGGTGATGGACGAGGCGGCGATCCGCCGTGTAGTCGGCGGACCCGCGACGATGGCGGGCCAGCTCGACCGGCTGCTCGACGAGACCAAGCGCAAGAACGTGATCCTGCAGGTACTTCCGTTCGACGCGGGCGCGCACCCCGGCATGGCAGGCTCGTTCACACTGCTCGACTTCCGCAATCCGGTGGATCCCGAACTGGTGTACGTGGAGAGTATGTCGGTGCACGACCTGGTCGAGGGGCACTCCGAGATCCGTCGGTTCGGCGTGATCTTCGATCAGCTGCGGGCGATGGCGTTGAGCCCGCGCGATTCGGCGAAACTGATCACCGAGGCACGCGACGCGATCACCCGGTCCGCGCCCGCTCAGTAGCGGCTGGCACGGCGGAAGCCGATCGCCGCGGGTAGCGCGAAGACCGCGACCGCGCCGAGCGACCAGGCCAGCGTGGCGAGCAAGGGTCCGCGCACGGGACCGCCGAGCGAGAGTCCGCGCATGGTGTCGATGGCGTGGGTGAGCGGGTTGTGTTCCACGATCGGGCGGGCCCACGCCGGGTAGGCGATGAGCGGCACGAAACCGGTGCTGAAGAACATCATCATCGATGACGCCAGCGAAACGACCTCTACCAGTGTGGCTTTCGCGGTGTAGACGGCCAGCGCGGTGACCATGGTCGCGAAGCCGACGCCGTACAGCACCGGAATCGCGAACAGCGCGATCGCGGCCGGGACCCCCTGGGTGAAGCGGAAACCCAGGGCGACGCCGACGGCGAAGATCACCAAGGTGCACAGCAGGATTCGCACGCTTTCGGCCAGCACGCGCGAGAGCAGGCCCGATGCGCGGTGGACCGGCAGCACCCAGAATCGGGACAGCAGTCCTTCGTCTCGCTCGCGACCAAGGGTGACGGCGCCGGCCAGGGAACCCGACATCACGCCGACCAGCGAGACCATCGGGACCGAACCGTAGAGGGCGTCGGCGCCCGCGAAGGACGAGACCTGTTTGCCCAGTACGGCATTCAGCATCACCAGCAGGAGGGCAGGGAAGAGCAGTGCCTGCATCACTGTCAGCGGGTCCCTTGCCCAGCGGGTCAGGAGCCGTCTGGTTTGGATCATGGTCTGCGGCAGCAGCATTCGCAGGGACTCGGTGTCGCGGGTGACCTGCGGCAGGGCGATGGTCGTCATGCGGCCCGCCGTGCGGCGTGGCGCCAGGACAGCCCGCCACAGACCACCAGGATGCCGAGTACCCAGGCCAGGCCCGGTCCCAGGGTGGCGATGTCGACTGCGCCCGCGTTGCCGGTGGAGTCGCCCGCCAGTGCGCGCAAGCCGTCGACGAACTGGGAGACGGGCTGGTTGCGCACGAAAACCTGGATCCAGCTGGGGAATTGGTTCGCGGGGGCGAATCCGGTGGAGACCATGCCGAAGATCAGCTGGGGTAGGACCAGGATCTGGGTGGTGGCCTCGGGGCTGGCCGACATGCTGCCGAGGAGATCGGCACCGCAGCACAGGGCGGTCGCGATCAGCAGGGCGAAGGCGAGGAAACCCGCTGTGTGCCAGCAGCTTCCGTAGAAGCGGAAGCCGATGACGGTGCCGCAGACGAGCGCGGCGCCGACCGCGATCACCGCGCGGTGGGCGGCCACGGTGATCCTGGCCGCGAACGGGACCCCGCGGGGCATGGGCAGGGTGGCGAAGCGGACGTCGAGGCCGTCGCGGGCGTCGGTGGCGGCGCGGAACGCGGCGGCGATGGCGCAGAACGCGACCGCCTGCATGACGATCATCGGCATCAGGAACTGGGCATAGCTGCTCAGGCCGTGGCCGTAGACGGTCATCACGAGGTTGAGGGGTACATAGAAGCCGATGGTGAACACGGCGGGGGCGAGCAGGGCGGTGAGGATCTCGCCGGTGCGCCAGGCCGGGCGGATCAGGCGTTGCGAGAGCACCCACCACTGCGTGAGCGCCACCGTCGGGGCGCGGTCGGTGCCGGGCTCGTCGGTGGTGTGCACGTGCCCATCGTGGTCGATGGGTGGTGTGGCGCCGGGGAACTCGGTCAGCATGTCGCGGGCGGGGTGGTCGCGAGGATTCGGGCGATCTCGGGGAGGAGGTCGGGGGTGGTGAGTTCGTCGGGGGTCGCGTCGATGACGTAGCCGGTGACAGGGCCCTCGACGTACGGGCGCCAATTGCGCACCGTGGCAGCGGGGTCGAGGCGGTCGGTGCCGTCGGGTTCGCGGCCTGCGATGCACACGGTGAGGTCGCCGGGGAGCCAGGCGGGGCGGTGGCCGGTCACCATGTGTGCGGCCATGGCGCTCAGGTCGGCGAGGGGGCCGAGGTCGCTGCCGAGGTCGGCGCCGAGCAATCGGGCGAATCCGTCAACGGACAGCGGCGCGGGTGTGGGTGCGGCGGGGTCGGTGGCGAGGAGGACGATGCGGACGTGTTCGCCTGCCTCACGGAGTCGCACAGCGATCTCGTGGGCGACGAGACCGCCTGCGGACCAGCCGAGTAGCTGGTAAGGGCCGTGGGGGGCGATGCGGCGGATCTCGGTGAGGTAGCGGGTGGCGTATTCGCGGATCGTGCGCGGTTCGGGACTCGCCTGCAGGCCGTAGATCGGGACGCGGGGGTCGAGGTGGGTGACGAGGCTCGCGTAGTTCCAGGCCAGGACCGCTTCGCCGGCCAGGCAGAACAGGGGGTCGCCGTCGACATAGGTGCTGCGCGGGCGGATCGGCAGCACGATGTCGGATGCCGTGGACGCGGCGCGCTCGTCGTCGGACTCGACCGGACAGACATCGGGCCGGTCTGGCGTCCACCCGCACGTGGACGGCGGGTCGGCCAGGTCATCGCGAGTGCGCACAACAAAGGATACGTCGTACGAAACTCCCAGCAGCCCAACACTTTCGGGGGCACCAGCAGCCAAGCGACCTCGCATCCGAATCTCCTTCGCCGACCCGACAACAGGTGTTGTAGTCCACTGTCGCGCAGGTCAGCCGTGCCCCCAACCAACCCCGGGGCCCGGACACGCCCACCCAGGTGGCGAGAAAACCACCCAAGGGTTTCGAGCGGCACCCGCACCGTGGGCGATCCGAGTCCACACACGGTTCGCACACCATGTGAGGTGTGGATTCCGTCGGTGCTGGCCGTAAAGGTGCGTGCTGCCGTCAATAGGTGTGCGCAGGGAGGCTGCGTACACCTGACCACAGGTCGTCGATCAGGCGTTCGTAGGTGTCGGCGAGGTCGTCGAGGCGGATCCACTCGTCGTAGAAGACCGATTCGGGGGCGTCTGCCAGGGCGACAAAGGTTTGGGAGCAGTGTCGGGCGAGGCGGTCGACCAGGCCGCCGAGGGTTTCGCAGTGTTCGTCGGCCGCGGCGGGCGGCACGGGAGCGGCGAGGATGACCCAGCGGTCGATCGCGCGCATCAGCTGGGCGCGACGGCGGTCGATCCGCTCGGACTCGCTCAGCGGCGTTCGCTCGCGCAACTGGTGCAGCACCGCCAACTCGCCCGCGGCGTCGAGGATGGGGTGGTCATCATGCGGCAAACCGCGGAAGGCCGCGAGGAGAACGTCGCGGCCGGGCAGCATCGCCTCTCGTGCCGAATGCCGCATGTCACCGCTCCCCCGCCGAGCCGCCGACGTCAACGCGCGAAACCTGCATCTGGCACACCTCCGGCTCGGGCACGACACCCCGGTGGAGGTGCCATCGCGTGCGGACGGAACGGCCCCGAACCCGCGCAGATCGCGCCCAACCGGCAACCATTCCGCCACCACTGTCCCTCACAATGCCCTCAGCGGAAGCGGTTTCTCCCCGGACACTCGAATTGTCCGGTACGCCTACCTTGTCCGCCTCCTACTTACTGCACGCGCAGGCTGCCGAAGAGGCCGTCTTTTTCGTCCTCCGGGCCTGCCGTGAAGTACAGGGCGTTCGTGTCGCCAAGGCTTTCGCCGTTGCCGAACATCAAGGCCCACAGACCCTCGATCTCGACCGGCTTCGACTCACCGTCGCGCAGGTAGTCGACGAAGGTGCCGGTGGTGTCGTCGTAGGCGAGGACGCGGCCGAGGCCGCCGAAGTTGCCGATCAGCAGCTTGCCCGAGAGCGCGCCGAAGTTCGACGGCGCGATCGCCACACCCCACGGCGCGTTGAGCCTGCCGCCGTCGTCGATGATGCGCACCAGCTTGCCTGCGGCGTCGAACTCGGCGACCTTGCCCCGGTCCGGCTTGCCGTCCGAAGCCTTGTCCTGGTCGGCGTCGAGCGAGGCCTCTTCGCCCTTGTCGAAGGCCTTCGGGTCCTTCTCGTCGGGTGCGGTGACGGCGTAGGAGACGAACACCCGGCTGCCGAGGGTGGTGATGTTGAACGGTGCCGGGTCGCCGGGCTTTGCCTTCTTGCCCTTCTCCGGCGAGGACGGGTCGATCACCTCGCCGGTGGCGAACGGGTTGGCGAAACCGGTGGTGGCGACCGGCTGCCAGTTCTTGTCGAACGTGCGCACCTGCGGGTCGGTGCCGAAATCGGCGGCGAGCAGCTTGTCGCCCGAGGGTGACAGCGCGATGCCGAAGAAGGCCATGCCCTGCGCGGAGCCGTCGAACACCTGGTTCGCGCCGCCGTCGCGGCGCACGATCGCGCCGTCGGGAGCCTGCTCGGTCCAGGCCGAGATCTTGCCCGAATCGGTGGCGAAGATGAAGCGCGCGGAACCGCCGAGCGGGATCGGCATGCCGTCCACATCGACCCACTGGTCGCGCACCACGAACAGATCCGAGGTGATCGGCGCCGGGTTGAACACCACGCCGGTGGCCTTGCCGATGCTCTTGTCGGAGGTGTCGGCGTCGGCGCCGGGGATGCCGACGAGCTTGAGCTGGTCCTGGGTCAGCTTCTGCAGCTTGGGGTCCGACGACTCCTGCACATCACCGAGGAACTGGAACGACTTGCCGCCCGCGCCGACCCAGAAGTGCCCGCCCGCACCCTTCGGCCGATCGGCCAGACCCCAGGCATTGACCATGCCGGGCAGCGTGAACTGGGCGTGATAGGAGTCCTTGTCGGCGGCCAGATTGGTCTGGCTGTAGCGGTTGCCGTCCAGCGCGGCGGGCTCGGTCGATGGCTCGGTGTTCGAGCACGCCGCGGCGAGCAACACTGCCGCGCCGAGTACCGCACCGCGCACCAGCCCGGACCGCGCCCCGCGGGCACCCCTCACATGTCCGTTCACGTTCTGTAGTCCTTTCGACCTTCCGCCGGACGGCGTTCAGGCGAGGCTGACCTTATCGTGGCTGCTGCGACGGTGTGCCGTGACCGCCACCGGAACCACCGGACTACGCTGTCGGCCGTGGTCGAACCCTCCCCCAACATCGCCCCGCATCCCGACATCGCCGCTCTGGCACCGCTACTCGGTACCTGGCGCGGACGGGGGCACGGCGAATACCCGACCATCGAATCCTTCGACTACGTCGAGGAGATCACCTTCGGGCACCTCGGTCGGCCGTTCCTCACCTACAAGCAGCGGACCAAGGCCGGCTCCGACGGTCGGCCGCTGCACGCGGAGACCGGTTACCTGCGCAGCCCGGCGCCCGGCCGGGTCGAACTGATCCTCGCCCACCCGACCGGAATCACCGAGATCTGCGAAGGCACGATCACCGAAACGGTCGACGGAATTCGGCTGGAATTCAACTCGACGAATATCGGTCTGAGCGAATCGGCTAAGCCGGTTACCGCGGTGAGCCGATCGTTCCATGTCACCGGCGACGTGATCGAGTACACGCTGCGGATGGCCGCTGTCGGCGAATCTTTGCAGCATCATCTCGCCGCAACTCTGCAACGCGGCTGAGTCACGTGTAATTCGGTAATTTACCCGAACATTGCCTCTGATCAGCGCATTTGCGCGAGCAAAACCGGTAGTTCACCTTTTCATCACGGTGCGGTAGCGGTTGTGTTCGAACACGCCCGCACATAGGGCAACAATTGTGTGTCGCTTGCTGCCGTCGCCTGTCGCCGTAGTAACTGCCGTTCTACGGTTGTGCATCAGCTAATCCTCGGCCAATCGTTAGACCCCGCCAACACGTCGAAACCCTGAATGAGGGAGACGAAATATGAGGCGTTCCACTCTGATCTTGACCACTGCGGGGATGATTCTCGGCGGCGCGGCCGCCATCGACATCCTCGACGGCGCGGCCATGGGGGCCGCACCCGAGCCGGTAGTCAACTACAACGTGCTGCACGACACGGCGTCCTCCCACACCGAGAGCACCTCGCTCGCGGTGGTGCGCGGTCTGCTGGCGACTCAGTAGCCTGCGGGTAGGGCGGCGAACATATCCCGGGTGGTGGCGACCGCGTTGTCGGAGCTGCCACCCTTCACCAGCAAGGTCGCGAACGCGATATCCCCGCGATAGCCGACGAACCACGAGTGCGATCCACCGTCGACCTCGGCTTCCCCGGTCTTGCCGTACACCTCGCCCTGGTCCCTGATGCGTTCGGCCGTACCGCCGGTGACCACCATGCGCATCATCGACCGCAGCCCCTCGACCACCTCCGGCGCGATCGCCGGTCGCTCGCCGGTGATCTCGGTGGGCCTGCCCGCGATCAAGTACGGCACCGGCGCGGCACCGTGGGCGACCGTCGCGGCCATCACCGCCATCCCGAACGGGCTCACCACCACACGTCCCTGTCCGATGCCGTCTTCGGCGCGCTGAACGAGGCCCTCGGCTTTCGGCACCGAGCCGGACATGGTCGGTAGACCTTCGACCTTGTAGTCCTGGCCGATGCCGAGACGCGCCGCCGCCCGGGTGAGCGCGTCGGGTTCGAGCTTGCTGGCCAGTCGCGCGAAGGTGGTGTTGCACGAGCGTTCGTAGGCGGTGGCCATCGGCACCTCACCGACGGAGAACATGTTGTAGTTCGGGATGGTGCGTTCGCCGATGATGGTGCTGCTCGGACAGGCGAGCACGGTGTCGGGCGTGGCCAGCCCGGACGCCATCGCCGCCGACGCCGTGACCGTTTTGAAGATCGAGCCCGGCGGGTACTGACCGCTGGTGGCCACCGGGCCGTCGCGGTCGGCGAACTTGTTCTGGGCCACCGCGAGAATCGCACCGGTGGACGGGCGGATCACCACCATCATCGCCTGCTCGGTGCGCAGGTCGACGGCGTGCTGGGCGGAATTCTGGACGAACCGGTCGATGCTCAGCGCGAACGACGGCGCGGGCTCAGCCGCCACCTCGTGCAGCACGGCGAGATCGGCGCCGTCGGCATTGCGGGTGACCACACTCCAGCCCGCCTTGCCGTCGACCTCGGCGATCACCGTCTTGCGGACCTGGGTGAGCAGGTCGGGCGCGAATTTGCGGTCGGTGGGCACCATGTCCCACTCCTGGGTCAGGGTCACCCCGGGCAGGCCGATCAGTTCGCCGCCGATGGTTTCGGCCTCGTATTCGTTGAGCAGGATCACGGTGTGCGCACCCTCGGTCTTGCGGGCGGCGGTGAGGATCGACTGCGGGGTGTAGGCGACCGGGTCGATGCGGCTCAGCGCACCGGCGAGCGCACCGGCGACCCGGGTGGGGTCGGGGGCGTCGGCCACGGTGAATTTCACCCGCGAGACTTTGCCGGGGACGAGTACGTCGCTGCCCGCCGACTCGTTCACCCTGGCGCGCGGGGCGGGGCGGGTGCGCAGTTCCATGCTCTGGGTGTCGCCGAGTTCGGGGTGGATGTCGGCGGAGTTCCAGCGGACCAGCCAGCGGCCGTCGCTGCGGCCCATCTGCAATTCGCCGGAGTAGGTCCACTGGCGCCCCTTGGGCAGGGTCCACTCGTAGGTGTAGTCGACGGTGGCGGTGTCGCCGTTCACGCGCGCGTCGCCGGTGCGGATCGACAGCTTCTCCGCCTGCAACGCCTCCCACGTCGAAGTCAGTGCCGCCGTTGCCTTCTCGGGCGCGGTGGTGAGCGCTGCCGCCGCGGCCAGATCGTGGTCGGCGAACGCGGTGGCGAAGGCGTCGGCGGCGGGCACCGGGCCTTGGGCACCGGAAGAACAGGCGGTCGCCGCGACGGCGAGGGCGGCCACCGCGCATGTGGTGAGCATCCGTGTCCTCATCGGGACCGATGGTAGCGGCGAAGGGCCCGCTGACCTCGGCGCCACGCGCCAAAGATTCAGTCCACCAGGACAGTTGCGAAGGTAGCGATCTGGCGGAAGCCGACTCGGCTGTACGCGCGGCGGGCGATGCTGTTGTAGTCGTTGACGTAGAGGCTGGCCGTACGGCCCGTTGCCACAACGGCATTGGCGACCGATGCGGTACCCGCGGTGCCGACGCCCGCGCCCCGGTGCTCGGGATGTACCCAGACGCCCTGGATCTGGCCGGTGCGGCGCGACAGTGCCCCGATCTCGGCTTTGAAGATGACCTCGCCGTCTTCGAAACGTGCCCAGGCCCTGCCGGATTCGATGAGACTCTTGATCCGCCGCCGGTAGCCGCGGCCGCCGTCGCCGGTGCGCGGATCGATGCCGACCTCTTCGATGAACATGGCGATCGCGGCGCTCAGGTACCGGTCGATCTCGTCGGGCCGGACCCGGCGCACTCCCCCGTCGGCGCGCGCGGCGGCCGGTTGGGCAAGTGCGAGCAGGGGTTGGTCGGCGCGTAACTCCCTGGCCGGACCCCAGGTGGGGAGCAGCATCTCCCACAGCGGGAGGGCGAGTTCCTGCCTGCCGACCACCGAGGAACACACCCGTGGCCAGCGGCCTGCCCGGTCGGCGAACGCGCGTAATGCCTGCTGGTCACCGCGTAACGGCACCAGGTTCGCGCCGGAGAAACACAGGGAGTCGGCCGGTCCGCCACGGCTCCACAGCTCACCGACACCGGTGCGCGCGTCGAGCCCGAATTCCTGTACGCGGGCGGCGATCATGCACGAGGCGACCGGGTCGGCGTCGAGGACGCGCAGCACTTCACCGAGATCTCGCACGGCCACCGGACGCGCGGGAGCGGTCTTCGACCGTCGCGTCGGCTCCAGCAGACTCCGCACGGCACCAGCCTGCCACGAAAGCACGCCGAACGGTACGGGTCCGCCGAATCCGACGCCGGACCGTGAGTGGGAGGTTGGTTCAGCTGACGGTGACGACGGGTTCGCCGCCGGGCTGCTCGCCCATTTCCTCGGCGATGCGCATGGCCTCTTCGATCAGGGTCTCCACGATCATGTGCTCGGGCACGGTCTTGATGACCTCGCCCTTGACGAAGATCTGGCCCTTGCCGTTGCCGGAGGCGACACCGAGGTCGGCTTCGCGGGCCTCGCCCGGACCGTTCACGACGCAGCCCATGACGGCGACGCGCAGCGGCACTTCCAGACCGTCCAGACCTGCGGCGACGGCGTCGGCGAGGGTGTACACGTCCACCTGAGCGCGGCCGCACGACGGGCAGGACACGATCTCGAGCTTGCGCGGGCGCAGGTTCAGCGACTGCAGGATCTGGCCGCCGACCTTGATCTCCTCGGCGGGCGGGGCCGAGAGCGAGACGCGGATCGTGTCGCCGATGCCCTCGCTGAGCAGCGCGCCGAAGGCCACCGCGGACTTGATCGTGCCCTGGAACGCCGGGCCCGCCTCGGTGACACCGAGGTGCAGCGGGTAGTCGCTCTGCGCGGCGAGCTGGCGGTAGGCCTCGACCATGATCACCGGGTCGTTGTGCTTGACCGAGATCTTGATGTCGCCGAAGCCGTGCTCTTCGAACAGGCTCGCCTCCCACAGCGCGGACTCCACCAGCGCCTCGGGAGTGGCCTTGCCGTACTTCTCCAGCATTCGCTTGTCCAGCGATCCGGCATTCACGCCGATGCGAATCGGGATGCCCGCGGCACCGGCGGCCTTGGCGACCTCGCCGACGCGGCCGTCGAATTCCTTGATGTTGCCCGGGTTCACGCGCACCGCGGCGCAGCCCGCGTCGATCGCGGCGAAGATGTAGCGCGGCTGGAAGTGGATGTCGGCGATCACCGGGATCTGCGACTTCTTCGCGATCGTGGCGAGCGCGTCGGCGTCTTCCTGACGCGGACAGGCCACCCGCACGATGTCGCAGCCCGAGGCGGTGAGCTCGGCGATCTGCTGCAGGGTGGCGTTGATGTCGTGGGTCTTGGTGGTGGTCATCGACTGCACCGAGATGGGCGAATCGCTACCGACACCGACATTGCCGACCATGAGCTGGCGGGTCTTGCGCCGGGGTGCGAGAACAGCAGCGGGGGCGGCGGGCATCCCCAATCCGATGGTGCTGGTCACGGTCGGCTGCCTTCTTTCGTACGGTTCGCGGAATGACCGGGCTTGTTGTTGCCGAGCTTAGTCGCGCAGGGTGACCAGGCGCCCTGTGAGGGGCACTACAGTGGAAACTTCGCAGTTTTCGGCCGCCCCGGATCCGAGGGGCGAGACGGAACGCCGCAGGCGCAGTATCGCCCCTCGGATTCGGGGTTACGAGGCCGAAAACCCGCGGCGCCAGCCGCCGAGATTACCGCAGGGTGATCGGGTTGACGATGTCGGCGGCCAAGGTGAGCAGCATGAACGCGCCACCGATCACTACCGCCACATACGTCAGCGGCAGGAGCTTGAGGTAATCCACCGGGCCGGCAGGGGCCTTGCCGAGCCAGCCGCGGATCATGTTGCGGGCCTTCTCGTAGAGCACGACGGCGATGTGACCGCCGTCCAGGGGCAGCAACGGCAGCAGGTTGAACGCGCCGAGGAAGAAGTTCAGGCTGGCCAGGATCAGGATGAACATGCCCCACAGGCCACGCTCGGCGGTCTCGCCACCGAGGCGGCTGGCACCGTAGACGCTGACCGGGGTCTCCGGGTCGCGCTCACCGCCGGTGACGGCTTCCCACAGCGCCGACACCTTTTGCGGCATCTTGGCCAGGGACTTCACCGTCTCGATGAAGAAGTCGCCGGTGAACACCACGGTGGCCGGGATCGCGGCGAGGACGCCGTACTGCTGCGGCGGGACGAAACCGGGTCCGACGCCGACCACACTGACCTCGCGGCCCGGTCCCTCCTTGGGATAGCGCAGCATCCGCTCGGGCGTGACCGTCACCGTGCTGGTCTGGCCCGCCCGCTCGATCGTGTAGGTGAAGGTGCCGGTCTGGTTCTGCGTCTCGGCCTGGAACTCGTCCCAGTCGCTGACCGGGACGCCGTTCACCGCCGTCACTACGTCGCCGGAGCGCAGGCCCGCTCGCTGAGCCGGGCCGTCGCCCGAGCACTCCTGCACGGTCAGGTCCGGATTCTGCACACCAACGCAGCCCATGCCGCCGATGACCGCTGGTTGCTTCAGCTGCGGCAGACCCCAACCGACGGCCAGGATCACCAGCAGGATGAACCCGAGCAGGAAGTTCATCGCGATACCGCCGAACATCACCACCAGGCGCTTCCAGGTCGCCTGGCGATACATCGCCCGGTCGACTTCCTCGGGCTCGAGCTCGTCGAGCGCCGTCATGCCCGCGATATCGCAGAAACCGCCGAGCGGCAGCGCCTTGAGCCCGTACTCGGTCTCACCGCGACGGACCGAGAACACCTTCGGCCCGAAGCCGATGAAGTAGCGGCGCACCTTCATGCCGGTGGCCTGCGCGGCCCACATGTGCCCGCACTCGTGCAGCGCGATCGAGATCGTGATACCAAGGGCGAACAGAGCGAACCCCAGCGCGAAAACCATGTTCTCCCTGCCGTGTTTGTTGGCGGCCGAACGAGCGAGTCAGGACGCGATGATCTTCGCGGCATACTCCCGTGCCCAGCGGTCGGCCGCTAGGACGTCGTCCAGGGTATCGGGTTCGGCGTGCCACCGGTCGGCGGCCTCTACCGCACGGGTGACGGTGCGCACAATCGTGGGGAAAGTGATCTTGCCGTCGAGGAAGGCTTGGACGGCGACCTCGTTGGCGGCGTTGTAGACCGCGGTGACGCTGCCGCCCGCTTCACCTGCCTGCCTGGCCAGGCGGACGGCGGGGAATACCTCGTCGTCGACCGGTTCGAAGGTCCAGGTGGCGGCGGTGCCGAAGTCGCAGGCGGTGGCCGCGCCGGGGATGCGGTCGGGCCAGCCGAGGGCCAATGCGATGGGGAGTTTCATGTCGGGCGGGCTGGCCTGGGCGAGGGTCGAGCCGTCGGTGAAGGTGACCATCGAGTGGACGATCGACTGCGGGTGGACGGTGACGTCGATGCGGTCGTAGGGCACGCCGAAGAGCAGGTGGGTTTCGATCAGCTCGAGGCCCTTGTTGACCAGCGAGGCCGAGTTCAGGGTGTTCATCGGGCCCATCGACCAGGTCGGGTGGGTTTTGGCCTCGGCGGGGTTCACGGACTCGAGCATCTCGGTGGTCCAGCCGCGGAAGGGGCCGCCCGAGGCGGTGAGCACGAGGCGGTCCACCTCGTCGGCGCGACCGCCGCGCAGGCACTGGGCCAGCGCGGAGTGCTCGGAGTCGACGGGCACGATCTGACCGGGCGCGGCCGCGCGCGTCACCAGGGAACCGCCCGCCACCAGGGATTCCTTGTTCGCCAGCGCCAGTCGGGTGCCTGCCTGCAGGGTCGCCAGGGTGGGCTCGAGGCCGAGCGAACCGACAAGGGCATTGAGGACAACATCGGCTTCGGTTCGACGGACCAACTCGGTGGCCGCTTCCGGCCCGCCGAGTTCGAGATCGAGCGCCTGCGCGGCGGCGGGATCGGCGACGGCGACATTGCGGGTACCGGTGGCGGCCATCTGCGCGGCGAGCAGGGCGGGATTACCGCCGCGCGCCGCGAGGCCGACCACCTCGAAACGGTCGGGGTTGGCGGCGATCACCTCGAGCGCCTGGGTACCGATCGAACCGGTACTGCCAAGAAGCAGCACCTTCACCCGGTCGGTGGACGGGGAACTGTCGTTTGCGGGGTGGGACACGGGCCCATTGTGGCAGGGCTGCTGGCTACGACGGACGGTCGTATGCCACGATATGCTCACTCGCCCAACCAGAACTCGAGCCCTTAGGAGCGATCGTGGCAGCCACGGACCTCGACAAAGCCAGCACCGAGCGTGCCGTCGCCACCAGCGTCGACCCCGCCGAGGTGCCCTCGGCAGCATGGGGCTGGAGCGGTGAGTCGCGCAAGACCTTCCGCATCGCGGGATGGTTCGTCGTCCTGGCACTGCTCGGCATGACCATCGGCAACCACCAGGGTCACGTCGAGGACCTGTTCCTCATCGGCCTCGCCGGTCTGATGGCGGTCATCCTGATCGTCGACTCGCTCACCCGGCGGATGCCGAAGTAGTTTTTCGAACGTCCACGCCTGCGGCAATCACTGTGTGCCGCAGGCGTTTTCGTGTGTCAGCGGCCGCGTCGGGCAGGTTTGCGGCCGCGTGCGACCGGCTTCTTCGGCGCGGGCTTCTTGGCTGCGGGCTTCTTCGCCGCCGGTTTACGCGCGGGTGCCTTTTCCGGTTCCGCCACCCCGCCGCGTGAGCTGTTGGCCGAGCGGCCGCGCACGATACCGACGAACTCCTCGAGCAGATCGGTGTCGGTCCCCGCGGGCCAGGCCAGGGCGATCTCGGTGAACTCGGTGTCGAGGATCGGACGGTAGACCAGGTCGCGACGGTGGTGCAGGCGGGCAATCGACTGCGGCATGATCGCCGCGCCACCGACAGCGGCGACCATGGCGAGAATGTCGACGGCCTGATCGAGATCGGCGGTGTCCTGGATCGTTTCGTCGGCCAGATCCGCGGGGCTGATCGCGTCGAGCAGTGACAGCGCGTCGTCTTTCTGGACCACCGCGACCGGTGTCTCCTGCCACAGCGGGATCGCGTTCGTCGCGCTCCGGTCGATGGGCAGTCGCACGAAGCACACGTCGACCCGGCCCTCGCGCAGCGCCGACTCCTGCTCCCCCTGCGCCACACCGACGACCTCGAGCGGGTGGTCGGGCAGTCGATCGCCCCAGATCCGCGCCCACTTCGACACCGTCACCCCCGGCACGAAGCCCACGCGCAGGCTCGCGGGCGCGTCGGGCTTCTGCTCCCGCTCGGCCTGCTCCTGCGCCCGGATCAGATCCCTGGCACGGACGAGCAGGGCGGTGCCGTCATCGGAGAGCTGGGTGGGCGAGGCGCCGGGAACGAAAACGCGAGTGCCGAGTTCTTCCTCCAACTCGATCACGGTGGCGCTCAATGCCTGGCGCGGAATCCGCAGGGCCTTGGCGGCGCGCGCGAAATGCAGCTCCTCGGCGACGGCGACGAAACGACGCAACCGGTCGAGGTCGATGGTGTCGGCGGCGGTGACGTCGAAGTCGCTCATTCTGACCAGAATATGGCACTTGCCGGACGGGTCGGTCAGAGGTTGGCCAGCAACGCGATCATTCCGGCGACCACGATCGCCACGATCACCATCACCGCGTAGATGCCGAGCGCCGACCCCCAGCCGCCGCGTTGCGGGGGCGGAGCCGGGATCGGGGCCGGTTGCTGCCAGTACTGCGGCTGCGGCGCGTACTGCGGTTGCGGCATCCGCGGTGGCATCGGCACCGGGTTGTACGGCGGGATGGGCGTGGCCGCCGAACTCACCGGACGCATCGGCGACATGCCGACGAACGGCTGCGCGTGCGCGCCCGAGGTAGGTCTGGCCAGCGGGCGGGCACCCGTGGTTCCGGTGCGCACCGCCCGCTGAGCGGCCTCAACGAACTCTTCGCACGAGCTGAACCGGTCGGCGGGTCGCTTGGCGAGCGCGCGGGCCATCACGGCGTCGAGCACCGGCGGCAGACCGGCGCGGCGCGGGCTCACCGGCGGCGGGGGCGACTGCAGGTGCCCGGTGATGACGGCGGCCGGGCTGGTCGATTCGTACGGTGCGCGGCCGGTCAGCAGGGTGAACAGTGTGCAGGCCAGGGAGTACTGGTCGGCGCGGTGATCCAGCGCGGCACCGGTGAGCTGCTCGGGCGCGGCATAGGCGAGCGTGGCGGTGAACGAGCCGGTCTCGGTCAGGTGACCCGAATCGTCGCGCAGCCGGGCGATCCCGAAGTCGGTGAGATACACCCGCTCCTGACTGCTGGAACGCGCCAGCAGGATATTGGCGGGCTTCACATCGCGGTGCAACACACCCGCGCGGTGCGCGTAGTCGAGCGCGGCGGCGGTCTCACCGATGATCTGCAGGGCGCGGTCCGGCGGCAGGTTGTGCGGATCCAGCGAGGAGGCGTCGATCCCGTCGATGTACTGCATGCTGATCCACAGCTGATCGCCCTCGACCCCGCGATCGAACACGGTCACGATATTGGGGTGATCGAGCTGGGCCACCAGATCGGCTTCCCGCTCGAACCTGGCCCGGATCTCCTTGTCGGAGAACAACTCCCGATTCAGCAGCTTCAGCGCGGTCCACCGGGGCAGGCGTGGATGCCTGGCCAGATACACCGAGCCCATTCCGCCCTGACCCAGCTGCCGGTCGATCGTGTAGCCGGCGAACACCGTCCCGTCAGAAACCATCTCTCTGACCCCCGAATCTCGCTCGTCGTCCGACCGCTGGACCCTACCAAACGAGGGAGCCTCGAATCAGTGCCGGACATCGCCTCAGAGCGGGCTCAGTTCAGATCGAAGCGGTCGATCTCGGCGAGAAGAGCGGGCATGTCGGCTTCCAACTTGGTGAAAGGCGATCCACGATGGAACACCAGGACCCACCGTTCTCGCGCCTTATCACTGAAGGTCGACACCACGGCCGACCCGTAGTAATTGTCGACGGCCCCCTGTACGAGCTGGCGGTCGGTGCGCGATCCGGTCGACGTTTCGCCGTTCTCGATGGACTCGTTCCGAAAGCGACTCACCGCCTCGGCAGCGTCCGCTGCGGTCGCGAAGGCGTGCACCGAATAGTCGGTATCGCTGAGTTCCGGACCGGTGCACGCCCATTTCGCGCCTGATTTCTGGAACGCCATCTCCCACCCGAGCTCACCCCGGGTCGTCGTGTTGACGTATGCGCTACATGTGCGGCCACCGAAACCGACGACTTGGATGTATGGATTCCCGAGCTCGAGACCGCTGACCTCCCCCGACGGCAACAGCTGCGGGAAGGCCTCCGACAGCGCCGCGATGTCCTTGTGGGCCCGCGTCCGATTCAGAATTTCCGCAACGAACGTGCTCTCGTCCCGCCAGCCCCAGTACCCCACGCCTATGACGACGGCCAGCACCACCAGCAGTACCGCAGGAGCAATGCCTCGCGAAGTCCGTCTTCCCCGAACGGGAACGGACCGCACGGCATTTCCGGCGGGGCGTGGGCTTCCCTGGGACGGCTGCCACACCGGCGCTCCGACGGGCCCCTGCGGCAAGCGCGGCTGCGGCACACTGCGGGGCCGCGCGGGCATGTACGGATTCGCCTGCTGGAACTGCGGCATCGATTGCGCCGCGAAGACGGTCGGCTGTGCGCCGGTTCCGCTCAAAGCCCTTCGTGCGGCGGCGGCGAATTCCGCGCAGGAGTCGAAGCGGTCGGCGGCGCGTTTGGACAGAGCTCGGGCGAGGACGGCGTCGAGGGCTGCGGGGAGATCCGGTCGGCGGGTGCGCAGTGACGGTGGTGGCGATTGGAGGTGGCCTTGGATGACCTGCACGGGGTTGGTCGCTTCGAACGGGGCTGCGCCGGTCAGGAGCGAATACAGGGTGCAGGCCAGGGAGTACTGGTCGACGCGGTGGTCGAGGTGGGCGCCAGTGAGTTGTTCGGGGGCGGCGTAGGCCAGAGTCGCGGTGAACGAGCCCGTCTGGGTGAGGTGGTGGACGTCGTCGCGGGGGCGGGCGATGCCGAAGTCGGTGAGCAGGACGCGTTCTCTGCCGTCGGTGTCGGCGAGCAGGATGTTGGCGGGCTTCACGTCGCGGTGCAGGACGCCGTTGCGGTGGGCGTGGTCGAGGGCTGCCGCGGTGGCCTCGATGATGTGCAGGGCGCTGTCGGCGGGGACGGGGTGTTCGATGGTGGCCGCGTCGACGCCGTCGACGAACTGCATGCTGATCCAGAGGCGACCGTCGTCGACGCCACGGTCGTACACCGTGACGATGTTCGGGTGCTCGAGTTGCGCGGCGAGGTCGGCCTCCCGTTCGAACCTGGCCCGAATCTCGTTGTCGGCGAACAGCTCCGGGTTCAGCAGCTTGAGCGCGGTCTGCCGTGGGAGGCGCGGATGCCTGGCCAGATACACCGACCCCATCCCGCCACGGCCGAGCTGACGCTCGATCGCGTACCCGGCGAAGACTTCACCCGTGGTCAGCATGGTCCCCCGTTGTCCGGTCGAATCGGTCCCCGGCCGACTACGAAGACCGACCCCGACCAACCTAACGCCTACCGACGACGGCAGCGCGAATGGCCCGGCGCCGGCATGCACGACCGGTTGCGCTCGCCGTGCATGCCGGCGAAGGCCACCGTGTTCGCCATGCCGCGGTCAGTTCTCGACCCGCACGCCCATCGACCGCGCGGTGCCCGCCACGATGCGCATCGCCGCCTCCACATCGGTGGTGTTCAGATCGGGAAGCTTTCGAATCGCGATGCGGCGCAGTTGCTCCCGGCTGATCGACCCGACCGGTTTGTGCCCGGGTTGCGGCGAGCCGGGGTGGCCGACGGCCCTGCGGATCAAGGAGGCGGTGGGTGGGGTTTTGAGCCGCATCGTCCAGCGTTTGCGGGCGTCGATCGTGATGACGGCGGGGATGATCTCGCCGCGATTGTCCGCGGTGGCGGCATCGTAACGCCGTTTGACCTCGAACGGTGGGACACCGGTGGGACCGAGCATCTTGCCGAGGATCATCAGCGAGGCATTGCCCGCTTCGAGCTCGAGAGTGACTGTGACAGAGGCTGTTTCGCGCGCCATAGTCAACGATCTCGGACGCGCGCGTCGATCCGGTCCCGCGACGATAACGTCTGAGCCGCAGCCGTTCGGTTCGCGCGGGCAACGTTCGCCTGTCACTGTAGTTGGCGTGAAACGTGACGTTTCCGCCCACTTGGAGGTCGCGGTCCATGCCGATGCGGTACTGCAATGTCAGATCGCGGTGGCCCGCACGCCCGGACAGGATCTGTCCGAGTCCCTGACCTGCTCGCTGGACGGGCAGTTCCTCACCCCGCGCGAGATCATCGGGTCGCACGGGTCCCGGATCCACGTCCTCGACGTGCGCGCGGGCACCCTGCGGATCGACTATCAGGCGACCGTGCGCGGCATCGCCTTCATCGAACCGCACTCCGACTATGACCTCGCGCTGTACCGCCGTCCCAGCCGCTATGCGGAGTCGGACAAGCTGCTCGGCTTCGCGGCGGCCGAATTCGGTTACGGGATCGCCGATCCCGAGGTGGCCAACCGGGTTGCGGCGTGGATCGGCCGGCGGATCAGCTACCTGCCCGGCAGCAGCACCCCCATCGACGGCGCGGTGGAGACCATGCTGTCGGGCACCGGCGTCTGCCGTGACTTCTCGCACCTTATGGTCGCGCTCCTCCGCGCGGTCGGCGTTCCGGCACGGGTCGCAGCGGTGTACGCACCGGGATGCGTGCCGATGGACTTCCACGCCGTCTGCGAGGCCTACATCGACGGCAGATGGCAGGCCTACGACCCGACGGGCCTGGCACCACGCTCGAGCCTCGTCCGCATCGCCACCGGCCGCGACGCCTCCGACATCGCCTTCCTGGACAACCACGGCGGCGACATCACCCTCAACGTCATGTCGGTGAACGCCTTCGTCGAAGGACCACTCCCCTACGACGATTTCGTGACGCCGACCAGCATCGTCTGACCGGACGCATCAATTCTCTACAGGGAAGTACCGGAATTGATTTTCGCCGAATTACCGGCCGCGGAATCGGCACCTTCGATATGTCTCCATCGACGATCGGCCCGGCGACCCCGGAAGGTGCGCGGACCGGCCGTCGACTAGCGTGGGACGAAGCGGACAAGCAGGAGGATCGAGCACCACGTGAACACCGAGAACGACCCTGTGGTGCCGGTCACGGTCGCCGACAGGTGGGCAACTGTATCGGCTTCGCACACAGTGTTGTTCGTGGTCCACAACATCACCACGCTCACCCGGATTCTCGATATCGTGCCGGTGTTCGAGAACGATCCGCGCGTTCACCTGTATCTCACCTGCACGCCCTCGGACCCTTTCCGAGCCGGCGTCGATGAGGCCGCTGACGACACCGGAATCGCTCGCATTTCCTGGAAAGACGCCGTCGAAACAGAATTCCACTTGGCCATTTCCGCCAGCCATCACGACAATATCGACGAACTGATTTCCCCACTCGCGATATTGCCGCACGGTATCGGATACACTAAATACTCACCGGAGAGCCGAGAGCCGAGAGCCGAGAGCCGAGAGCCGAGAGCCGAGCGTCTTCGGTCTTTCGCCGGAATGGGTGTTGCGCGACGATGTTCCGCTCGCTCGGGCGCTGGTCTTCTCCCATACCAACCAGTTGACCCGACTGCGCGAGGCGACGCCTGCCGCACTGCCGGTCGCCCACGTCGCGGGCGATCCGTGTTTCGACCGTATCCTCGCCAGCCGCACATTTCGCCGCCGATACCGGCACGCGCTCGGCGTCGGTGATCGAACCCTGGTTCTCCTGTCGACGACCTGGTCGCGCAAGTCCACGATCGGCGTGCGATTCGACCTGGTACGAAGTTTGCTCGCCGAATTGCCCAGGGACGAATACGCCGTCGCGATCGTGGTCCATCCGAATGTGACGCACCGACACGGTGTGAGCCAGGTGGGGTTGTGGTTCGCCGATTGCCTGCGGGCAGGTCTGATCGTGCTCGACGAAATCGACGGGTGGCGGCCAGGTCTGATCGCCGCGGACGTAGTGATCGGCGACAATGGTTCGGTCACCGGATACGCGGCCGCGCTCGGTACACCCACCTTGCTCGCGGCATTCCCGGATGTTCCGCCCCACACCGCCATCTCGGAGCTGGGCGCCGCCGCTGGGCGCCTACCCGCGCACGGCCCGTACCGCGCTGTCATCGACGAGGCTCGCGCCGACGACGCCACCGACAGATTCGCCCGCGTGGCCGCGCTGATGACCTCGGAGCCCCGCCGTTCACTCACCTTGCTCCGCGATATCTTCTATCGCATTCTCGAACTGCCGGTCCCGGATTCGGAAGTCCGTGATTCCATCCTGCCCGCTCCGGTCAGCCGGCCGGTACCGGATACCTTCGCCGACATTGTTTCGGTGACCGTCGAAGCAGCGGTGATCCGAATCCGGCGACGTCCCGCGGAAATTCAGACCCGAGCGAATTTCCCGACGTGGCATCTGTGCTGCGCCACCGACTACCCGATCCGCTCGCTGCGAGAGAACGCGGCTGTGCTGGTCGGTCGGTCCGGCGACACCGGCGGCGATTTCGTGCGCTGGTCACGCACGCAACTGCTGCACAACCCGCTCGCCGTCGTCGTGGCGACCGAGACCGCTCGCGGCTGCGTGGCCATGACGCGAGAGGGGGTCGCCGTCCAGGTCACCGGGTGCCCGGCCGAGATCGCCGCCTCGATGCTCTACGCGTGGCGCGAGACGAACAGCGACCACTGGCCCGGCACGCACGAGGTCGTCGTCGGCAACGTCGGCTACGAGATGGACGTCGAAAGGCTCAGCTGAGCGGGTCACTGACGAAGGCGCTGCGCCGTCGCACGATGAACCTCAGCGGCCGCCGGCTCGGCCAGCTCCGCCAGCCTGTCGTGGACGTCGGCGGCATTGCGCCGCATGTGATGACGTTCGAGCACGAGGGCCGCGGTCGAGAGCAACGCTCGTGCGTCGACCAGATCGCCACGGCGCGTGGCGATCTCGGCCAGCAGGGTAGTGCAGCGGGCGGCGTTGTTGGCATCGCGCGGCCTGGTCGCGAACAGCTGCTCGGCCGCGCGCAGGAACGGCTCCGCCTGCTCGTCGCGCCCGAGCTGCGTCAGCGTGCGGCCCAGATGCATGTCGATCAGCGCCGCCGACCTGGCTCGCTGGGCCTCGGCGGTGATCGCACCGACGGCAGCCCGCGCGGCGAGCAGCAGCTCGTAGGCCTGCTCGTACGATCCGAGCGCCGCGCGCTGCAAGGCTTCGTGTTCGAGTTCACCCCACCTGCCGGGCGCGTACCCGAGGGCGCGCAGGCTGTGCAGCCGAGTGCCCGACTCGATCGGCTCGCCGCGGCGCTCGTGCAGCGCGGCCAGATCACGCAGGAGCTGCCAGCGGGTCGCGATGTCGTCGAGGATTGTCCAGGCGCCGGTCAGGTCGTCGAGAAGAGCGCAGTAGCCGTCGACCAGTTCCGCTGTGCGAAATGTCTGATATCCGAAGGGCCACAGCGCAACCCACAGGGTCAGCGCATCCAGTTCGAGTCCGAGCTGGGTGGCGCGGCGAGCGGCGGCGACGAAGCCGGACCAGCCCGCGGCGAACTCGGCGGAAGCCCGCTCGGCGCCTGGTGTGCCGTCGTATCGGCGTGGCGTGTCCGCGTAGACCGCGGCAACCGCGGGCGCCGGAATCCATCGGTCCGACAGCGAACGTGCCAGTGCGACCGCGCGACGCGCGCACAGGCGCAACACCCGGTGCTCGACGTCCGCGGGATCGATCGCCCTCGACTTCGCGTTGGCGTGTCGGCGCATCAGCACCGGGAATTCCCACATCTCGCCATCGAGATCCTGCAGCAGCGAGCGCTCGACGAGTTCGCGCAGACTCCGCTTGACCACCGCGACCGGCGAATTCAACAGCGCCGCCGCGAATTCCAGATCGAAAACCCCGCCCGGCGCCCAACTCAGCCAGCGGTAGGCGGTTGCCGCGGCCGTGCTCGATCCGGCGTACGCCGCATCGCACACCGCGAGTCCGACGGGTTGTCCATCGATACTGAGTTCCTCGGACATGTCATCCCACGATGCCATCCGGAGCCGGGCCAGATACTCGGCTACCGTCTCGACGCCGTCGGCCAGACGCACCGCCATCGCCTCGATGAGCAGTGGCACGCCCCCGACCAGTCGCACCAATTGTTCGAGCTCGGCGGAGTCGGCGTCGCTCAGCACCGGACCGCCGAGGGCGCGCAGGTGGCTGACCGCGTGCTCGGGCGGGAAGCCGCGCAGCTTCACCGTGGCGAAGTCGGCGAGTTCGAGGCGACCCAGGTGCTTCTCCCCGGCCACCAGCACCGCGGCGTTGCCGAGGTCGCCGAGCAGCGGCAGGACCTGTTCGGCCGACTCGATGTCATCGAGGGCGAGCAGCACCGAACGGCGCGCCAACATCGAACGCAGCATTTCCACTCGCAGCCCAGGGGCCGGGATCTCCTGCCAGCCGATCCCGAGTTGCACCAGTAGCGACTCCGCGACCTGCGCGGGACCTACTGTGCTGTGTGGGTCCGCCGGGCGGGCCTCGTAGAACAGCACCTCGGAGTAGTCGTCGCTGTGGCGATAGGCGAGCGAGACCAGCATGGTGGTCTTGCCGACACCGTTGGCACCCGACACCGCGAGCAGCAACGGTCCGCCCGCCGCCACCGCGTCCTCGCGCAGGTGCTGAACCAACCGGAGCTCGTCATCTCGGTTGAGGCACACCGGTTTACGCGGCAACGCGTGGTGCCGAGTTGTCACGCTTCCCCCTTCGTCGCCGAGGACGATACGACGATAGCCGAATCGCGGCGCGCGGGACCACCGAGCAACTCGAGCAAGACGTCGGCCGCGCGTTCGGCACCGTGTGCGACTTCGGCGCGTTCGCGCAACCACTGTAACCGCCTGCGCACCAAGGGGTCCGCGCGCAAACCATCGGCTAGAGCGCGCAGGTCGCAACCATGGCGCGCGTACGCCGCCACACCGAGTTCGCACAGTCTGTCGGCGGTGCGGCGCTGTTCGGCACTGCGCGGCGCGAGCAGCATCGGCACTCCGGCCATGATCGCCTGGTGCACCGAATTCATCCCGGCATGGGTGAGGAACACATCGGCCGAGAACAGTTCGGCCTCCTGTGCGATCCACCCCGCGGCGACCACATTGCCCGAGAGTGGGCCGAGTTCGGCGACGGGAAGGTCGCCGGTGGCCATCACCACGGTCCATGGTGTGTCGGCGAACGCGGTGACGATGTCGTGGAAGAACGCCGCGGGGCGAGCGAAAACACTCCCCGACGCGACGACCAGCACCGGCCGCGATCTCGGCGACACAGGGCGTGGCCGCGGACGCGCCGACAGCGGACCGACGAAATGGACTCCGGCACCGAATCGACCCCGCCGTGGCTGTAGTTCGGGCACAGCGTTGACCAGAACCGTCCCCCCGCGACCGGCGCGCCGAGCATGAGTGGTCCACAGCGGAACCGCCGCAACGCGGTGCCGCCGTGCCGTTCGCTCGATGAGCGGTAGGTGTGGATCGAAGACACACAGCCGCACGGTCCTGGGTGACAGTGCCGCGTCGACGGTCTCGATCGTCGCCCTGATCGCACGAAGCTTGTTGTACTGCAATCTGATTCGTTCCGTCGTGGCCGCCGGTCCATAGCCCGACGGTACCCGTGGCACGTGCGCCACCGGCGCGACCAGGTGCCGCGCACCCGAAGCGGCGACGTCGGCGCCGAACCGGGCATCGGCAACGACGGTGACCAGCACATCGTGGCGCGTGAGCTCGGTGACGACCGCCAGCGTCGGAGTGAGATGTCCGATCGCCGAGTACGGCACGAAAAGCACTTCCATGCCGTCATTCTCGCCGCCCACGAGTGGAGTTGATGACCGGATCATGGTGGTATGTCAGCCATGATCGGGACCGCGAAAGTGGTCGCTGCGCGCGGCTCGCTGGTGATTGTCGTCGTCGGCGCTGTTGTCGCGGCGGTGTGGTTGCTGTATCAGGTTCCCGTCTGGTTCGCCGGTAATCCCAAGGACGCGGAGCCCTTTCGGGGCAGCCTGGTGCAGCTGATCGGTTTCGGAGTGGCCGCCGCCGTAGCCGCGTACGGCATCAAGAAGCACTATCTGGACCGCGACAAGCAGTACACCGACAGTTACAGCGCCGCCGTCACCAAACTCGGTTCCACCGACACGTTTCTGCGAGCAGGCGGGGCGCGCGAACTCGCCCGGATCATGCACTACAGCCCCGCCGACCGGACACGGGCCGTGGAAACCTACGCCGACTTCCTGCGCCTGACGACCTGCGCGGCGGGTTACGTCGCCGCGGCACCTCCCGCACCCGATATCGAGGCGGTGGTCGCGGCCCTGCGACGGCGCGACCCCGTGCGCGGTGAACCCGCCATCAACCTGACCCGGGTCCAGCTCCCCCACGCCGACCTGCACGGCGCACCGCTGACCGGCGTCGACCTGTCCCACGCCACCCTGACCGCGGCGAGCCTGGCCGGGGCCGACCTCACCCGAGCTGACCTCCGCGGCGCGCTCCTGAACAAGACCGACCTGACACGGGCCACCCTCGCGGGCGCCGACCTGACCGGCGCCCGCCTGATCGGTGCCGACCTGCGCGGCGCCGACCTCACCGGCGCGGATCTCACCGACTGCACCCTCAAAGCCGCCGACCTCCGCGGAACAGACCTGCGGCGCACACTCGGCCTTCGCCGTGAACAATGGGACACCGCCATCACCGACTCGGCAACGCGCGCACCCGAATTCGACGACCCGGAATGACCCGAACAGTCATTTCGGAGCCTCAGCCGCGTGTTCCAGGTCAACTGGTAGACGGCAGCATGACCGTGGTCAGGCGAAAGAGGTCGACCGGACCAGCGAAGTCGGTCATCACTCCCAGCAACCCCTGACAGGTTTTTTCATCGTAGAAGAAGATGCCGGTGCCGCCCCCGAGCGACCGGAATCCGTGCCAGAACTCGAGATCGGCGAGATGGACGGTCGGCTCAACGCCCGAGGACCGACGCCAACCGCGCTGCTGCGCGACTCGGTCGATCGCCGCGTCGATCAATGGGTTCGTGGACGGTTGACCCGCGTTCATGAAGTCCGCCCGCATCGCCAATTCGTCGTGGAAGTAGTTCCACGGGACAAGGAAATCCTTTGCCGTACGGAGTAGTTCCCGCAGGTGAGCCACTCGGTCCGGCAGCGAGGTGGATGATTCAGAAACCATATTGCGACCCCTGGTTCGTGCGACGAATACCATCAGTCGAGCTGAGGTGCCAAGGGTAACCGGTCCCACCGACACGAACTGCTGCCGCTCGATCAGCCCTCGGCAGCCAATTGACCGCAGGCGGCGGCAATCTCCTGGCCGCGGGTGTCACGGACCGTGCACGACACACCCTGAGCGATCACGCGGCGCACGAACTCCTTCTCGACCGGCTTGGGGCTGGCGTCCCACTCGCTGCCCGGAGTCGGGTTGAGGGGGATCAGGTTCACGTGGACGAGGGGGCCGAGGGCCTTGTGTAGCTTCTTGCCGAGCATGTCCGCACGCCACGGCTGGTCGTTGATGTCGCGGATCAGCGCGTACTCGATCGAGACGCGGCGCCCGGACTTGTCGGCGTAATAGCGTGCGGCATCGAGCACTTCGGCAATGGACCAGCGGTTGTTCACCGGCACCAGGGTGTCG
The DNA here is from genome assembly GCF_042716665.1 of Nocardia sp. NPDC058658. NCBI lineage: Bacteria > Bacillati > Actinomycetota > Actinomycetes > Mycobacteriales > Nocardiaceae > Nocardia > Nocardia sp. NPDC058658. The sequence goes on along the minus strand of NZ_JBHXRR010000009.1, from coordinate 134,414 downwards.
CGGAGTTCGTCGTCGGGGGTGTGCAACGATACCGCCAGGCGCACCGACATGTTCTCGTCGGCGAGTTTGCGGATCGCGGGGGCGAGGCCGACGGTCGAGACCGTGACCGAGCGCTGCGAGATGCCGAGGCCGTCGGGGGCGGGCGAGGTGATACGGCGGACGGCGTTCACCACGCGCTTGTAGTTCGCCAGCGGCTCGCCCATGCCCCCTGATTTACAAACGTTCCGACCAGCGCTGACGGCTGGAATATCACGTCGAGAGTTAGTCGGCGCTCGGTTGGCTCTGCATCTCCGCCAGCAGTTGGGCCAGGTCGCGGTCCCGATCGAAGCCTCGCTCGGTGATCAATTGAATCGCCTCAGCAGCGTCTGCAATATCGTCCGCGGTTGCGACCGCGGCCAAGCTCCTGAGGTCCGCACTGTCCTGCGGGCGGCTCTCGTCATCGCGAGCAAGCAGCTTCAACGCGATCAGATGCCCAGTGCGAGCAATGGGCACGACCAAACCGGGAAAAATCTCAAGCGGCTCCGACGCACGAACAATCTCCGGCTCGATACCCGAACTGGCAAAAAGTAGGTCAACGACCACGGGAACCCCGTCGATGCGCCGCTTGAGCCGGACAGTCGCCAACCGGCCGTTGTCGTGCTCGACCGAAGCGAACAACTGGTATCCGGCCGCTATCAACGACCGCACCAGACCTTCAGCTTGGCGTCATCAGCCACCGCAGCAGCGATGTCGATATCTGCCGTGAATCTTGGATTCGACCGGGCCGACACCGCGAACCCGCCAACAATCGACCACCGACATCCGCGCTGATCAAGATCGGAAGCAGCCTTCCGGAGCGCAGCCTCGAGCGGATTCATGCGAACCTGGCAGACGGTCGGCCTCGCCCGCCGCCAAGTGGCTCGAACGGTCGCGACAGCAACCACTCGTCAATCGCCGAATCGATCACCGACTCATCCGCATCCGGCCGCTCGCGACGAAGTCGCGCGCGCTGCATGCCCAAGCCGAACTCGAACATGTCGATCGCGAGCCGGAGCCGATCCGCAGGTGAGTCGTCGTCCATGTACAGAGCCTACCGTCGGGGTCGGTCGCCACACCGGCCATCCGCACGCAGTAGCCACGCACCCGGCGCCCTCGTCAGGAACGACTTGGCCACCCATTTGGCGTTGAGGGCCTTGGCACTTCATATTCAGATCGCCCACAGCCGCAATCCACTTCCAGTAGTTTGGCCACCGGTTCTATCCCGGTGACACCAAGGGACGGGAGGATGGTGAGCCAAGCAGTCTGCCGCAGTGATGACGCGATCCACCAGGCAGTAGGGAAGGAACCGATGTCCGACGTCAGTTTTTCTGTGGCGGTTCGCGCCTTTTGCCCGGTCGAACGCGGTGGGAGCCAAAACTCGCCCAGGAATACGTGCTGCCGACCGAGTCCGACGACGACCCACCTGAACCATCCGATGCACCGGACTCCGTCCACCGACCCGCACCCGATCAGCTCCTGCTGTTCGACGAGGAAGATGAGGTATTGGCACCGCTCTGACGCCGAGGTCATCCGATCTGGGCGGACGCCACTTCCGCGAGGGGTCGTCGATGGCGGTATCACCGGCGGAGCTGTCGCAGCGATTCTCCGTGATGCACGAGACGGGCCGAACCTGGCTCGGGGCCGTAGCGCCAACGCCGGCGGCCGACCGTGCGGTTTGCACGGTGTCGCCGAACGGAAGTACGAAGACCTCAGCCTTCTGCTGCGAGCTGCCCACACGCCGCCGCGATCTCCTGCCCACGCGTGTCGCGGACCGTGCACGTCACGCCTTGCGCTTGAACCCGACGCACAAACTCATCCTGCACCGGCCTGGGACTCGCATCCCACTCACTACCCGGCGTCGGATTCAACGGAATCAGATTCACATGCACCAACGGCCCCAACGCCTTACGCAACTTCTTACCGAGCATGTCCGCGCGCCACCCCTGGTCGTTGATATCACGGATCAACGCGTACTCGATCGACACCCGACGACCCGACTTATCCGCGTAATACCGTGCCGCGTCCAGGACTTCAGCCACCGACCAACGGTTGTTCACCGGAACCAAGGTATCCCGCAGCTCATCGTCAGGAGTATGCAGCGACACCGCCAACCTCACCGACAGATCCTCATCCGCGAGCTTGCGGATCGCCGGAGCTAGACCAACGGTCGAGACCGTCACTGACCGCTGCGAGATACCGAGCCCGTCCGGCGACGGAGAGGTGATGCGCCTAACAGCTGATAGCACACGTCTATAATTGGCTAGTGGTTCGCCCATGCCCATGAACACGATGTTGGACAGGCGGCCGGGACCGCCGTGTACTTCGCCGTCGCGCAGGTCGGCCGCGGCCGCACGGACCTGGTCGACGATCTCCGCGGTCGACAGGTTGCGGGTGAGCCCGGCCTGCCCGGTCGCGCAGAACGGGCACGCCATCCCGCAGCCTGCCTGGCTGGAGATGCACAGGGTGTTGCGGTCGGGGTAGCGCATGAGCACGCTTTCCAGCAGCGTGCCGTCGTGGGCCTTCCACAGCGTTTTGCGGGTGTCACCCTCGTCGCAGGCGATATTGCGGACCACCGACAGCAGCGGCGGGAACAGGGTTTCGGCGACCTTGTCACGCACGTCGGCGGGCAGATCGGTCATCAGCGCCGGGTCGGCCTGCAGGCGGCCGTAGTACTGGCGGGCCAGTTGATCGGCCCGGAACTTCGGCAATCCGAGTTCCTGCACCGCCGCCTTGCGTTCGTCCGAATCGAGATCGGCGAGGTGGCGCGGCGGCATACCGCGGCGCGGGGCATCGAACACGAGGGGCAGGGAGGTGGCCATAGTTTCACCATTGTCCCAAACATCACGTCGGGCCCGCCACGCCGGGCGACGTTATCGAGAAGTTGCGTGCGTGAGAGATAGTAGTCGGCAATGATCGAACTATGAGCACACACGCGGAATCCGGTGCGTCACCGGCCGAACACGACCCGCCGACCACCGAACACACCGACAAGCACAGCAAGACGGTCGAACCCGCGAAGACCGCACCGGTCGCGCACGACGCCGTGCACGGATCGCGCACCGGCTACACCTGGATCGCCCTGATCGCCGCCGCCCTGCTCGGCATCGTCCTGCTGGTCTTCATCATCCAGAACCTCGACAAGGTCCGCACCGAGCTGCTGTTCTGGAGCTTCGAGCTGCCACTGGGCATCACCGTGCTGCTGTCGGTGATCGCGGGCGCGCTGGTGATGGCACTGGTCGGCGGGGTCCGCATCCTGCAGTTGCGCCACGCGGCGAAGAAGTCGCTCTAGATCAGCGCGCTCAGGACCAGCCAGGACACGAACGCCGAGGGCAGCATCGAGTCGAGGCGGTCCATGATGCCGCCGTGGCCCGGCAGCAGCGTCCCCATGTCCTTGATGCCGAGTTCGCGCTTGACCTGCGACTCGATCAGGTCACCGATGGTCGCCACGGCCACCAGGCCGACACCGAGCACCACACCGATCATCGAATTCGCCTCGAGCAGCAGCGTGACGGTCAGCAGACCACCGATCACGCTGAACACCAGCGAACCGCAGAACCCTTCCCACGACTTCTTCGGGCTGATCGCGGGCACCATCGGATGCCTGCCGAACAGCACACCGGCGACATAGCCGCCGACATCGGAGCACACCACCAGGATCATGAACGTGAGCACCCGCAGGTTGCCGTCTGGCTCGAGCAACAACAGCGTCGAGAACGCGGCCAGCAGCGGGATCCAGGTGAGGGTGAACAGCGCGATCGCGGTGTCACGCAGGAAGTTCTTCGGCGCGGTACCGAGGCCGTGGTCGAACAGGCGCCACACCATGCACACCAGCGCGGTGGCAGCGAACGCGCCGAGCACCCCGCTCGCTCCCCACGGCCAGCCCAGCCAGAACACCGCCTGACCGCCCACGAGCAGCGGGATCCGCGGCACCAGCACATCGGCTTCGCGCAGGCGCTTGGTGACCTCCCAGGTCGCCACACCGACACCGAGACCGGCGACCGCGATGAACACCTTCGGCACGAACAACAGGATCGCGATCAGCGACAAACCGAGCGTCAGCCCGACCGCCAGCGCCGCAGGCAGATTGCGCCCCGCCCTCGACGCCGGAGCAGGCGGCTGCTCATCCTGCGGCGTGGTCTGCTCGACCACGTCCGGCATGGGATCCGGTGCCGCCCCGGTGGCGGCGGCGTCTTCGGCCACGATTGTCCCGTCGCTCAACTCGTCGTTCCGTTCATCCCCCGCAACGAGCGGGACTGGCGATATCCGCGCTCAGACCTCGAGCAGTTCGGCTTCCTTGTGCTTGACCAGCTCGTCGACCTGGGCCACGTACTTGGCGGTGGTCTTGTCGAGCTCCTTCTCGGCGCGCCCGACCTCGTCCTCGCCCGCTTCGCCATCTTTCTGGATGCGACCGAGTTCGTCCATCGCCTTGCGGCGGACGTTGCGAATCGAGACCTTGGCGTCCTCGCCCTTGCTCTTGGCCATCTTGACCATCTCGCGGCGACGTTCCTCGGTGAGCTGCGGCACCGAGATGCGCAGGATGTCGCCGTTGTTGGTCGGGTTCACGCCGAGGTCGGAGTTGCGGATGGCGTTCTCGATCAGGCCGAGCGAGCTCTGCTCGTAGGGCTTGATCACGACCATGCGCGGCTCGGGCACGGTGATGCTCGAGACCTGGGTGATCGGGGTGAGCGAGCCGTAGTACTCGATCAGCACGCGGGTGAACATGCCCGGGTTGGCGCGACCGGTGCGGATGCTGCCCAGGTCGTCCTTCGCCACCGTGACGGCCTTGTCCATCTTCTCTTCGGCATCGAAGAGCGCTTCATCAATCACGACCGAATCCTCCACAGCATCGTCATCGTCATCGTCCGCGAATGCGGGGTCACGACCGAACCAGGGTGCCGATGGGTTCACCGGCGACCGCACGGGCAATATTGCCCTTGATCAACAGATTGAACACCAGCATCGGCATCTGGTTGTCCATGCAGAGACTGAAAGCGGTGGCATCGGCCACCTTCAGGCCCTTTTCGATCACTTCCTTGTGGGTGATCTCGGTGAACATGCTCGCAGTGGGGTCGACGCGCGGGTCGGCGTCGAACACGCCGTCGACCGCCTTGGCCATCAACACCACCTCGGCGCCGATCTCCAGCGCGCGCTGGGCGGCGGTGGTGTCGGTGGAGAAGTAGGGCATACCCATGCCGGCACCGAAGATCACCACGCGCCCCTTCTCCAGGTGGCGCTTGGCGCGCAGCGGCAGGTAGGGCTCGGCGACCTGGCCCATCGTGATGGCGGTCTGCACGCGGGTGTCGATGCCCTGCTGCTGCAGGAAGTCTTGGAGGGCGAGGCTGTTCATCACGGTGCCCAGCATGCCCATGTAGTCCGACCGGGCTCGTTCCATGCCGCGTTCTTCGAGCTCGGCGCCGCGGAAGAAGTTGCCGCCGCCGATCACCACGGCCACCTGCACGCCGGTCTCGACGATCTCGGCGATCTGCTCGGCGACCGTCTGCACGACGTCGGGGTCGAGGCCGACACCGCCGCCACCGAACATCTCCCCACCCAGCTTGAGCAGCACCCGGTTGTATCCAGGGCGGTCGTTACCCGGGTCCGTCATGGGTGTCGGTCTCCTTCGGCGAGGTCGAGAGTGGGGCGAGCAGGCGGCATCCATCCTGCCCTATCAGGTTGCGGTCACCCAGAAGTGGGGTCACCTCGATCCATGAGGAAAGCCCCTCCAGCGCGGCATCACACCGCGCCGAAGAGGCTTTTCGTCATGTCAGGCGGATCAGGCCTGGCCGACCTCGAAACGAGCGAAACGCTTCACGTTCACGCCCGCCTCTTCCAGAAGCTTCTTGACAGTCTTCTTGGAGTCGGTGACGGCGGCCTGCTCGAGCAGGACGACGTCCTTGAAGAAGCCGTTGACGCGGCCTTCGGTGATCTTCGACAGCGCGGCTTCGGGCTTGCCCTCTTCGCGCGCGGTCTCCTCGGCGATACGACGCTCGGCGTCGACGACGTCGGCGGGCACCTCCTCGCGGGTCAGGTACTTGGCCTTGAGCGCGGCGACCTGCATGCCCGCGGCACGCGCGGCATCAGCAGCGGCGTCGCCGGTGCCCTCGTACTCCACCAGCACGCCCACGGCGGGCGGCAGATCCGAAGCACGCTTGTGCAGGTAGGTGGCAACCGGGCCGTCGAAGGACACGACGCGACGCAGTTCCAGCTTCTCGCCGATCTTGGCCGACAGCGCCTGAACGGCGTCGTCAACGGTGCCGTCGGTCAGCTTGAGCGCCTTGAGGGCGTCCAGGTCGGCCGGCTTGGCCGCGGCAGCCGCGGTCACGATCGCGTCGGCCAGCTGCTGGAACTCGGCGTTCTTGGCGACGAAGTCGGTCTCGCAGTTGATCTCGACCATGACGCCGTCCTTGGCGATGACCAGACCCTCGGCGGTCGCACGCTCGGCACGCTTGCCGACGTCCTTGGCGCCCTTGATGCGCAGCACCTCGACGGCCTTGTCGAAATCGCCGTCGGAATCGGCCAGCGCGTTCTTGCAGTCCATCATGCCGGAGCCGGTGAGCTCCCGGAGCCGCTTCACATCAGCAGCGGTGTAGTTCGCCATATGTGGCGACCCTCCTCGTGTGTGGGGTGCTTGGGTGTTAACACCACCTTGCCGACCGCTTCTGAATTCAGAAGGGCCGGCAAGGTGAACGTAAAGCTACCGGTCAGCTCAGAAGTCGGCCGGGGTGTGCTGCGCCGGGTCGGCCTTGACCTCGGCCTCGGCCTCAGCCGGGGTCTCGATCGGGGTCTCGGCGGCTTCGACAGCCTCGACGACCTCAGCGGCCGGGGTCGCCGAAGACAGGAGCTCCTGCTCCCACTCGGCCAGCGGCTCGCCTGCGCCGGCTTCGGGCTTCGCGTCGCCGGAAGCCTGGCCCGCGCGGGCCTGCACGCCCTCGGCCACCGCGGAAGCGACGACCTTGGTGAGCAGTGCGGCGGAACGGATCGCGTCGTCGTTACCCGGGATCGGGTAGTCGACCAGGTCGGGGTCGCAGTTGGTATCCAGGATCGCGATGACCGGGATGTTCAGCTTGCGCGCCTCGCCGACGGCGATGTGTTCCTTGTTGGTATCGACGATCCAGATGGCCGAGGGAACCTTGGCCATGTCACGGATACCACCGAGGGTGCGATCCAGCTTGGTCATCTCACGCGTGAGCATGAGGATTTCCTTCTTGGTGCGACCCTCGAAACCACCGGTCTGCTCCATCGCCTCGAGTTCTTTGAGGCGCTGCAGGCGCTTGTGCACGGTGGAGAAGTTGGTGAGCATGCCACCCAGCCAACGCTGGTTGACGTAGGGCATTCCGACGCGAAGCGCCTCGGAAGCGATCGACTCCTGGGCCTGCTTCTTGGTACCGACGAAGAGAACGGTGCCACCGTGGGCGACAGTCTCCTTGACGAACTCGTAGGCCTTGTCGATGAAGGTCAGCGTCTGCTGCAGGTCGATGATGTAGATGCCGTTGCGGTCGGTGAAGATGAACCGCTTCATCTTCGGGTTCCACCGACGAGTCTGGTGGCCGAAGTGTGCGCCGCTGTCGAGCAGCTGCTTCATAGTTACGACAGGCATAGCCTTCGTATCTCTCTTTCGTTGCCGGTTGTCGCGGTCGATCGGCGATCGACTGCCCTGGCGCCACCGAAACCGCCGGACCCGATTCGAAGAATCCGGGACCAGCCGACGATTTCCCTGTTCATCCGCTGGAGAACTCGCGCTGACATGCCCTCTCGGACCGTCTGCATTGCGAGCGACGACCGGGATGGACGAGCACGGGTGGCGCGCGAAGTCGGTCCGTGCTGTGCACACGCAATGGCTGCTGAGCACAAACCGCTTGTTCAGTCTACGCGGAGAGGGGCCAGGGCCGAAATCGCCCCTGTGCATCGACCGCCCATTTCGTGGATGAAGTAGGAGATATCCACATATGGGAAAGTTGTCCACAATCCCGAAATCGTTGTCCCACTGGGGTTGTGCGGCGCACAGAGTGGGGGCATGAACACGCTGACACGCACCCTGATCACCACGTTTCCGCTGCTCTGCGCGGCGGGAGTAGCTGCCGCACCGGCGGCCGCGCATCCGAATCCGGCCGATTCGGGGGCGCCTCCGGCGGTCGCTCGGCCCGCCGAGCCGGTGCCGAAATGCGCCGGCGGTGGGGTGGTGCTCGCTCACCCGCCGACGCGACGGAGCACCGATCCGAGTGTGCCACCGCAACGTGCGGCTGCCCCGGGCACGGTGCCGTCAGCGCCGCCGAACCCCCAAGACGGACCTCGCGCAACAGGCGATCAGGCCCCACCTACCGGTTCACGTGTCGCGATTTCTGTGCAGCTTTCGATCGGGTCGACGCAGGACGGCGCGAGGGAACCGTCGCCTGATCGCGCATCCGGTGTCGGTCCTGCGGGCTCTTGCGGCCGGACACCAGCCGTCGTGCCCGTGACGGTGCCGCGGCGTGAGCTCGTTCCCGCGCCCGTGCCGGTTCAGATCACGACCCATGACCTCGGTTCAGTACCCGGCCGACCTCAGGGCGTGGATCAGAGTGCGGGGGCTCGGTCGGAGATCGCGATCGTGGTGCGGGCCGGGGGCGGGACCGGGTCGGCGGCGGAGTTGCCCGCTGTCCTACGGGAGATGTTGCAGTCCGTGGCCGCTCAGCAACGCGTTCCTACGCCCCGACCCCACCGCTGAGGGCGCGATGTCCACCAGGTTCACGGCCGGTCGCCACGCGGTGAGTCGTTCTCCGCGCGCAACTCGCCCTCAGCCCGGCACCAGGCTGTGGCCGACACGCACCCACCAGCCCGACACCAGACCGTCGCCGGCATGCACCCAACGACCCGACCTACACCAGCTCGACGCCAGACCCTGGCCGACGCGCGTCGACCGGTCCGATCCGCGCTTGTCCCGACCATCACTGGAGCTGCCTTCCATAAATCAGGTGAGTCGCCCCGGGCCCGCAACCGTGGTGTGGCCGGGCATGCTCGATCGCGAGCAGTATTCGAGCAGGCCCTCGAGATCGCGGCGCGCGGTGCGCAGGGTGCGGGCGATTCTCGGTCGGGTGCTGGGTGTCGTGTGCTTGGTGGCGATCGTGCTCAGCGGGGCGGTGCCTGCCGACGCGGCGGAGTCGGGGGCGTTCGGTTGGCCGTTGCGGCCGCGGCCCGCGGTGGAACGCCGGTTCGACAAGCCGGAGCGGAATTGGTTGCCGGGGCATCGGGGCGTGGATCTGGCGGGCGTCGCCGGGCAGGCCGTGCTGGCGGCGGGCGGGGGCGTCGTGGTGTTCGCGGGGGAAGTGGCGGGCAAACCGGTGGTGTCCATCGATCATCCAGGCGGCTTGCGCACCACCTACGAACCGGTGGAGGCGAAGGTCGCGGTGGGAAACCGGGTAGGCAGGGGCACGCCGATCGGCAGGCTGGTAGCCGGACACGAGGGGTGTCCGGCCGCCGCCTGCCTGCACTGGGGCGCTCGCCGCGAAACCGGCGCCCACAATCGGCGCGAATACGTCGACCCGCTCGGACTCCTGCACGAGGTGCCGGTCCGCCTGAAACCACTAGAGGCATAACGTGACGAACCACTCCACCACCTCGGCCCTGAACCGACCGCCCAGAGACGACAATCGAGACGTGTCCAAGGAATCAGCGCCCTTCACCTACGCCGAGGTCGGTACCACCCGCACCACCATGCCCGCCGGCTACCACAAGTTCCGCAATCGTCGGCCACTCGGCCACGGCCGCGACCTGTTCGACCGCGTGGCTTCACACATCCTCGACTTCGGAATTCAGAAGGACGTCGGCACCTTCCGCGGCTCCGATACCGAAACAGCGCAGCCCGGAACCGAATTGACGGTCGCACTCCAGATCGGACCACTGACCTTCAACGCGCCCTGCCGCGTCGTCTACGTCCTCGACGAACCCGACCGGCGAGGCTTCGCATACGGCACGCTGCCCGGGCATCCCGAGGTCGGCGAGGAACTGTTCGCCGTCGAGTACGACCCGACCGACGACACCGTCTACGGCCTGATCACCGCGTTCTCCAAGCCGGGCACCTGGTACGTCCGGCTCGGCGGCCCCGTCGTCCGGTTGATCCAGCGCTGGTTCACCCACCGCTACCTGAACACCTTGCCCACCAACGACTGACGCCGGCGGCCGTCAGAGCAGTGCGGTCAGCGCGTCTGCCTCGGCGGTCAACCGATCACGGCGATCGGTTGCGCCCAGTCGGTCGTATTCGGTTGCCGCGACTCGTCTTTCGTCGATCTCATGACGAACGATCGCTTCGATCTCGACGTCGGTGAGGTCGCGGCGACTGACCTCCGCCGCACCGAGGCCGACCGGGCTGTCTTCCAACGCACCGGCTTTCACCTCACCGGCATCGACCGCCTCCGCGTTGTCGATCGACGCGAGGGCCGAGCGGATCGCCGAGACCGCGTCACGGTCGCGGGCCTTCATCGCGGGCTTCAGCGCGGAACGCAGCCGCTCACGCAGGGAGGTCACGACCACCACACTATTTCCGGTGGTGCGGGGCGTCGACCGAATTCGCGTTCGGTGGTAGACGCGCCACACATCCCGATCGTCTGTTGGACCACGACGCACGGGAGGAATCAGGACGGGTGATGCGGCGGCGTGCTCCGCGCTACCCGTTGAACAGCACACTGAGAACGGCGATGAACGCGAGGATCGCGACGGCGACGGTGGTGGTCGCGACAGGTCGGTCACTGATGCCCGCGTGGCCCCGGTCGAGCGCGTGACCGCGCAACCAGCCGACGCAGGCCAGCAGCAGGGCAACGGTGGCGGCGGCGAGTGGAAGCACCACTGTCCGCCGACTGTCGGTGGTTGCCTCGTGCACGAAGAGCAGCGCGCACACCGCCGCGGCGAGAGATGTGCGCCGCCAGGCCAGTGCGGTGCGCTCCATGGCCAGACTCGGCACGGTCACGACAACACCACCGCCAGACAGGCGAGTGCGGCGACCACCGCGACACCGACCGACAGGACGGGCACCAGGAGCGTGCCCGGCAGTGGTCCCCCGGCGCGCATCGCGTGGTTCACCCGGCGCCAGTGCCAGAAGGCGATAACGGCGACGACCAGCGACAGGACCACGCAGATCATCGAGATGGGTCCGGCGAATCCGGCCAGCCGGGTCGGCTGCACGAGGGTGTGCACCGCGACACCACCCGCGAGCAGACCGAGCGCGGTCCTGATCCACGCGAGGAACGTGCGTTCGTTGGCCAGGGTGAACCGATAGTCGACCTCCTCCTCGCCGTCCCCGGATTCGGCCCCGACCTCGGGCAACGTCACGACGACCACCTCCTGGTCCCATCATGCGCCAGATCGACCGATCCGCCCGTGACCGCCGTAAGCGCGGCGCCGCCGGTCCTATCTCCTCGGTCTCGACGGCACAGTCGCACAGTGCGGAAGGGGCGCACCGATCGATGTCACCGCGCCACGAGTCTCTCGCTCGCCGAGCTGCTCTCGGGCCCCCTTAGCCCGGCTACAGCCTCGTGCGAGGCGACCCGGCACCTGATCGTGCTGGTCGCGAATCATTCGAAGTCACGATGTACGCCCGGGTGAGCTCGGCGCGAACCCGACGAGCTGATGGCTCAGGCCGGGTTCACGCGCGGGGGTGGGCCTGGTCGTGGACTCGTTTGAGGCGTTCGACGGAGACGTGGGTGTAGAGCTGGGTGGTCGCCATGCTGGCGTGGCCGAGGAGTTCCTGGACGACGCGCAGATCGGCGCCGCCTTCGAGCAGGTGCGTGGCGGCGGTGTGGCGTAGGCCGTGGGGGCCCATGTCGGGGGCGCCGGGGATCGCGGCGATCACGTCGTGGACGACGGTGCGTGCTTGGCGCTGGTCGAGGCGGCGGCCGCGTTGGCCGAGGAGCAGAGCGCGGCCGGAGTGGCCGTTGACCAGGGACGGGCGACCCGCGCGCAACCAGGCGTCGAGGGCGGTGTCGGCGGGGCGGCCGAAGGGCACCGAGCGTTCTTTGTTGCCCTTGCCGAGCACGCGCACGAGGCGCCGCTCCCGGTCGATGTCGTCGATATCGAGACCGCACAGCTCGCTGACGCGGATTCCGGTGGCGTACAACAGCTCCACGATCAGCCGGTCCCGCAGCGCCATCGGATCCTGCTGTGCCGCCCCGGATTCCGCCGCATCCATGGCCTGCTCGGCTTGATTGCGCCCGAGCACCGCGGGCAGTACCCGATGCGCCTTCGGGGCCTGCAGGCGCAGACCCGGGTCGACCTCGAGTCGCCCGGTTTCGGTGAGCCACGCGGTGAAAGTCCTTGCCGCCGAGGCCCGTCGAGCCAGCGTCGTCCGCGCCACCCCCGCCGCCGCTAGCTCCGCCAACCACGACCGCAGCAGCGGCAGATCCAACTCCCGCACCGCCGAATCCGCCGACCGCGCATACAGATGTTCCAGCAACGACCGCACGTCCCCCAGATACGCCCGCACCGTATGCGCCGACCTGTTCCGCCCCAACCGCAGATGCCGCCCGAACTCGGTGAGCAACGCGGTCAGATCCTCGGGCAACACATCCATCCCCCAACCGTCACCCTTCCCCGTCCGCCACGCAAACCACCACGCCGTCGCCAACCCCGAACCCCAGCCGCGAACCTGCCCGAATCGTGCCGAGTAGCAGGAGGCCCGCTCTCGCCAGAACGCGGGACGTACCCACCTCGTCCGCTCGTCGGCAGCACCTCAACTCGCCCGACGACTCGACGTCCGAAACCATCCGTCGGAGTCGCAGCCGACCAGGTCGGCCAGTTCCAGACTCGGTAGGACCGCGCGGACGGTAGCCAGGTCCAGACCCGATTGTTGGGACAGTTCCCGAGGTAGACGGGAACCGATGACGGGTAAAGCCGCGTAGATTTCGGCTTCGGCGCCGCGCAGGTGGGCGGCCGGGTCGGTGGTTGTGCCCTCGGCGACGGGAAGTCGGAGGGGGCCTGCCTCGTCGATGATGTCCTCGGCGCGGGTAACCAGGAGTGCCTCGCCGTCTCTGATCATTCGGTGACAGCCTACGGACGAGGCCGACCCGACCGGTCCTGGCACAGCCATGGCCGGCCTGCCGAGCCTGCGTGCCCATTTCACGGTGTTGCGGGCACCACTGCGCAGACCCGCTTCGACGACCAGGACACCGTCACCGAGTGTCGCGATCAATCGGTTCCTGGCCAGGAACTGGTGTTTCTGGGCCGAGAGGCCCGGCGGATATTCGCTGACGACGAGACCACTCTCGGCGATGGCGGCCAGCAGTCTGTCGTGTTGCGCCGGATACGGGCGATCAACACCGCAGGCGAGGACCGCGACTGTCCGCCCACCGACGGCCAGTGCCGCCCGATGCGCCGCGGCATCGATACCGAAGGCGGCGCCGGAAACAATCGTCCAGCCCCGGCCGGACAGGTCGCAGGCGATCTCGCTCGCCACCTGCAGCCCGTATCCGCTGCTGCACCGCGAACCGACCACCGCGACAGCACGTTCGGACGCGGTATGCAGCGAGAGGGGACCGCGTGCCCACAGCACCAGCGGGACCGCCGCCTCACGATCGCGTTCGGTGTCGAGCTGGTCGAGTCCGAGCATCCGCCAGCCTGGCCATTCTTCGTCATCGGGTGTGATGACCCGCCCACCCAGCCGGTCGATGAATTCCAGATCCTTTGCCGCTGAGTCGATTTCACGCCGTGCGGCAGTGGGTCCGCGCAAGGCGGCAGGCAGCTCGTGCTCACGAACAGCACGGGCGGCCTCACACACCCCGACCGAGGCGATCAGTGCCGACAGCGGTGCGCACGGCCCCTGCACCACCCGCGACAGGTACACCCAGGCGAGCCGCCGTTCGTCCCGATCGCCGTCCAGATCCACCCCGGCGCCGACCGCGCGCACCCCGCTCATTGGGCACCTCGCTGCCGAAAGTTCAACGACGCCATCACGTCCTGCACGGTGGGCATCTCGCCCTCGCGCAGATCACAGACCGTCCAGGCGACCCGGATCGCCCGGTCGGCGCCACGAGCCGACATCCGCCCGAGCCGCAAGGCCGCCTCGATCGGCGCGATCGATTCCCTGGGCAACTTGAACCGCTTTCGCAGAATATGGCCCGGCACTTCGGCATTGGTCGCCCACCCGTCCCCGCTCCACCGCTGCGCGGCACGGGCGCGAGCGCCGGCGACGCGCGCCGCCACGGTGGCACTGTCCTCGACCTGCTCGTCGCCGAAGGTCGCACCGGCCTGACCGTGCATCTGAACCCAGATATCGATGCGATCGAGTAGCGGTCCCGACAGCTTTCCCAGGTAGCGGCGCCTCGCCAGTGGTGCGCAGATGCAGTCCACATCGCGGGCGGGCGCACACGGACAGGGATTGGCCGCCAGCACGAGTTGAAAACGGGCCGGATATCGGGCGACGCCGTCTCGCCGGGCGATGCGCACTTCGCCTTCCTCGAGCGGAGTCCGCAGTGCCTCCAGGACTTTGGTGCCGATCTCAGCGCATTCGTCGAGAAACAACACCCCGCGATGCGCCCGGCTCACCGCACCCGGCCGTGCCATCCCGGAACCGCCACCGATCATGGCGGTCACCGAGGTCGAATGATGCGGTGCGACAAAGGGAGCCAGCGTCAGCAACGGCTGTTCGGCCGAGAGCGACCCCGCCATCGAATGGATCGCGGTCACCTCCAGGGATTCCGCGTCCGACAGCGGCGGCAGCAGACCTGGAAGACGTTGCGCCAACATCGTTTTGCCGATCCCGGGCGGCCCGGTGAGCAACAGGTGATGTCCGCCCGCCGCGGCGACTTCCAGCGCCCACCGCGCCTCGTCCTGACCGACCACGTCGCTGAGGTCACCACACGGCGTCTGTGTCCCTGGCACGACACCGTCGGGTTCGACCAGCTTGCCTTCCCCGCGCAGCCACGCCACCACCGCCCGCAGACTCGTCGCCCCGAGGACCTCGATCCCCTCGACCAGCCCCGCTTCGGCGACAGCTTCGGCGGGCACAACCACGGTGGGAAGGCCGGCCGCGCGGGCCGCGATCACCGCGGGCAACACCCCACGCACCCGCCGCACCCGGCCGTCCAGGGCCAACTCCCCCAGCAGCACTGTTTTCACCAGCCGCTCGCCGGGTACCGCCCCGGAGGCATCGAGGACGGAAACAGCCAGCGCGAGGTCGTACACGCTGCCCACTTTCGGCAACGTGGCCGGCGAGAGAGCCAAGGTCACCCGGCCGTCCGGCCATTTCTCCCCCGTATTGGCCACCGCCGAACGCACCCGATTGCGTGATTCCTGCAGCGCGGTGTCGGGCAGGCCGACCAGATTCACCGAGGGCAGACCCTGACCGATATCGGCCTCGATCTCCACCAGTTGCCCGTCGACGCCGGTGACCGCCACCGACAACGCCCGTCCGAGTGCCATCAGAACGCCGCGGTCAGGTGGTCGATGACCGGCCCGCGACCCCGCGGGACCAGCACCGACACGACGTCGAAGCGAATCCGCCGCCACGGCCCGCCCTGCTCGGCCAGCCACAGCAGCGCGAGCCGACGGATCCGCTGTTGCTTGCTGAAGGTGACCGCCTCGGCGGGCGTGCCGAAACCCAATCCCGACCGCGTCTTCACTTCGACGAACACCGTGGTCGAGGGGTCCTGGACGATCAGATCCAGCTCACCGTATCGACACCGCCAATTGCGGGCGACGATCTCCATCCCGGTCTCGCAGAGATACTGCGCGGCCAGCTTCTCCCCGTATGCGCCGAGCGCCTGTTTGTGTGCCATGAGCGAAAGCATGGCCACACACCCACACCTGGCCGCTCCACGCGACCTGGGCAAACAGAAAACCTGTGGATAACTGTCGCCCTGTGGATAACTACTCCGGCAAGCGCAGGTCCGGCTTCTCCAGCTCCTCGATGTTCACGTCCTTGAACGTGATCACCCGCACGTGCTTGACGAAACGTGCCGGGCGGTACATGTCCCACACCCAGGCGTCGCTCATCCGCACTTCGAAATACACCTCGCCGTCGGCGTTCTGTGGCCGCAGTTCGACAGAATTGGCCAGGTAGAAGCGCCGTTCGGTCTCCACCACGTACGAGAACTGGCCGACGATGTCCTTGTACTCGCGGTACAACGACAGTTCCATCTCGGTTTCGTACTTCTCGAGGTCCTCAGCACTCATCGGGTGGGATGTCCTCCTGCTAGCAGCGCCGCGTTCATTGGTGTCATCATCGCGCATGCGCCGCACGGGAAGCCACTCGGCTACCTCCGGGCACTTCCAGCTCGCGCACATTCCGCCATGAACGGCGGTGTTCTGTGCTCGGTCCGAGCTGCCGAAGGGCCGCGGTGTGCTCGGGCGTGTTGTACCCCTTGTGCCCGGCGAATCCGTAGCCGGGCAGCTGCGCGTCGAGCTCGACCATCATCCGGTCCCTTGTCACTTTCGCCAGGATGCTCGCCGCGGCGATGCAGGCCGCGGTGCCGTCGCCGCCGATCACCGGCAGCGAGGGTGCGGGCAGGCCGGGGACCTTGAATCCGTCGGTCAGGATGTAGCCGGGGGTGCGTGCCAGGCCTGCGACGGCTCGGCGCATGCCCTCGATATTGGCGACGTGGATACCGATCGAGTCGATCTCCCAGGCGGGCACCACCACGACACTCCAGGCCAGCGACAACCGCTGAACCACCGGGAACAGCTCCTCACGGGCCGCCTCCGTGAGTTTCTTGGAGTCGTCGAGCCCGGCAAGCTTGTCGTAGGCCTTGGGCGCCAGCAGGCACGCGGCGACCACCAGCGGACCCGCACAGGGTCCGCGCCCCGCCTCGTCGACACCGGCCACCGGCGCGAGGCCACCGCGCACGAGCGCCGCCTCCAGCGTGCGTAGCCCACCGGCGCGGCGCATCACCATCCGCGGCGGCCAGCTGATCCGATCCTGCCCCACAGTTCGATTGTCCCGTCGCGTCAGTTCTCCTGGGCGTTCCGGGTGCGCACTCGACCCGAAACGCCCGTCCTCAACGTGTCAGTTCTCTTGCGCGTTCTGGGTCTTCACTGGACCCATTCGGTTCGGGGGCCAGATCTTGAAGACCGTCTTACCGCGGACGTTGTCCCCTGGCACCGTGCCCTGCAGATCGTCGCTGACGTGGGCGCGCGAATCGGCCGACTCGTTGCGGTTGTCGCCCATCACCCACAGGTTGCCCTCGGGCACCTTCACCGGACCGAACACCCGACCCGCCGGGTACACGGCGTTGGGACGATCGGTGTACCAGGGGTAATCCTTCTTGATGTACGGCTCGTCTAGCGGTTTGCCGTCCACCATCACGCGGCCCTGCGGATCGCAACACTGTACGGTCTGCCCGCCGACCGCGATGACGCGCTTGACCAGATCGTTCTCGTCCGGCGGAACCAGTCCGAAGTAGGACAGGAAGTTCTGGATTCCGCGCACCACGGAATTGTCGGAACGCACCGACTTGTAGTGCCCGTTCCACGACGGCGGTCCGACGAAGACCACCACATCGCCCGGCCCGGGTTCGGAGCCGTAGTAGCTGATCTTCTGGACGTAGATGCGATCACCGATCAGCAGCGTGTTCTCCATCGACTGCGAGGGGATCACATACGGTCTGCCGACGAAAGTCACCATCAGCGCGGCGATCACCGCCGCGATCACGACGAGGATCGGCAACTCCTGCCAGAACGGGCGCTGCTTCTTGTCGCCGCGCTTTTTTCTGCGCCGCCCACCGTCGTCACCCGAATCGGACACCGACACCGAACCACTTTCGTCTGCCACGCCGAACAGAGTAGCCCGGCACCCCGACGTGAGTCGGGTACCGGGCTACCTGAAGAAATCTGCTACTGCGAAGTGCTACTGCGAGATCAGCGCTTTTCCTTGATCTTGGCAGCCTTGCCGCGCAGGTCGCGCAGGTAGTACAGCTTGGCGCGACGCACGTCACCACGGGTCACGACATCGATGTGGTCGATGTTGGGGCTGTGCACGGGGAAGGTGCGCTCGACACCGACGCCGAAGGACACCTTGCGGACCGTGAAGGTCTCGCCGATGCCGCCGCCGTGGCGCCGGATCACGACGCCCTTGAAGACCTGGATGCGCTCCTTCGAGCCTTCGATGACCTTCACGTGCACGTTCAGGGTGTCGCCCGGACGGAAGTTCGGGACATCGCTACGCAGCGACTTCTCGTCGACGAAATCAAGGGTGTTCATTTTCCACCTTTTCGGATTCTTTGCGTGAACAGAGGAACCTGGCGGCACTGTCGCGCTCGACCGGTTCATGCTCAGAACAGGAGTGCTCTCGGACATGACTCGTCCAAGGCAACCGGTTCATTGTGCCAGACCGGGTTGCCGCGACTGAAATCGGCCTCACTCGTCGCCGTGCTGGTCGGGGTTGTCGGGTGCGGAGTCGGTCCGGCGGCGCGGCAGCAGATGCGGGTGCGGCAGCGGAGCGGGCGGCGCCGGAACGACGGTGCGTGCGAGCACCGCCTCGGCGGCGGTGCGTGCGTGTTCGACATCGGGTTTGCCGGCGATCAGGTCCTGGACGAAGATCTTCGCGCGGATGACCGGTCGACGATAGCGCCGCTCGCGGGCGATGGCGCGGTTCATGGTCTTGGGCCTGCCCCCGTAGCGCCAGCGCGCCCACGGCGCACCCGGCCTGCTCAATCGCACGGCCCCCACCAGCAGCAACGGGGTGAAGAACATGCCGAACAGCCCGGTCCAGATCTTGCCCTTGGCGATCACCACCGCGGCGAGCGCCAGGTTCACCACGACCGTGATCGCCACGGCTACCCGCACCCCGACGCCCGCCGATTCACGGAATTCGTCATAGTCGAGGAATGTCGCGGGCTGCACGCCGAGCAGCAGCAGACCCGTCACCGCGAGCGCGACGAATACCGCATCGACCGAAGTGCGTCCCTGTTCGGACCAGTACACGTCACGCAGGTAGAAGATCAGCGCGAACTCGTCGAGCACCAGCGCCGCACCGATCCCGAAGATGGCCGAGAGCACGCTGGAGGTGATCTGGGTGGCGTCCTCGGCGGTGGCTATCAGCCCGATGCCCGAGAGCAGGACCGTGATCACGCCGAACACCATGTGGTGGATGTGGGTGTCGCCCGCCTTCACATTGCCCGGCCACCACCGCACATTGGCCCGGATCATGCGCACACTGATCCGGATCACCACGAAGCCGAGGATGAACCCCAGCAGGAAGCAGAGCAGGGGCAGGCGGCCGTGCGCGATCACCTCGTCTTCGAGCCACCGTCGCATGCCGCCCGCCCTGTCGTCGAGTTCCTACTTGTTTCCGAAACCGGCCGCACGCAACGCGTCGGCCATCGAACCGGTCGGTGCGGCGGCCTGCTTGCGCTGGTTGCCACCGCCGTTGCCCTGACGTGCTTGGTTGCGAGCCGGGGAAGGACCGCGACCACCCTGCTGCCCACGACCCTGGCCGCGCGACGCACCGCCACCCCGATTGTCCCCCTGCGCGGGCTTGCCAGGCTCGTCGTCGAGCCGCAGGGTGAGCCCGATCCGCTGACGCGCGACATCGACCTCGAGGACCTTGACCTTCACCACGTCACCGGATTTCACCACTTCGCGCGGATCCTTGACGAAATTGTGCGACAGCGCGGACACGTGCACGAGACCGTCCTGGTGCACGCCGACGTCGACGAAGGCGCCGAACGCGGCCACATTCGTGACGACACCCTCTAGGACCATCCCCGGCTTCAGATCGGCGACCTTCTCGATGCCCGCGGCGAATTCGGCGGTCTTGAATTCCGGTCGCGGGTCGAGGCCGGGCTTCTCCAATTCGGCGATGATGTCGCTGACGGTGGGCACACCGAACTTCTCGTCGGTGAAGTCGACGGGCTTCAGCGCGCGCAAGGTGCTGGTGTTGCCGATGACCTCGGCCATCTCGCGGCCGGTGTGCTCGAGGATGCGGCGCACCACCGGATAGGCCTCGGGGTGCACGGCGGAAGTGTCGAGGGGGTCGATACCGCCGCGGATGCGCAGGAAGCCCGCGCACTGTTCGAAAGCCTTGGGGCCCAAGCGCGGAACCTCGAGCAGCGCCTTGCGGCTGTTGAAAGGCCCGTTCTGATCACGGTGGGCCACAATGCTTTCCGCCACCGACGCCGACACACCCGACACCCGCGACAGCAGCGGCACCGAGGCGGTGTTCACATCGACACCGACCGCGTTCACCGCGTCTTCGACGACCGCGCCCAGCGAACGCGCCAGCAGCGTCTCGGACACGTCGTGCTGGTACTGGCCGACCCCGATCGACTTGGGATCGATCTTCACCAGCTCGGCGAGCGGGTCCTGCAGACGCCGGGCGATGGAGACCGCGCCACGCAGCGACACGTCCATGTCGGGCAGTTCGGCGGAGGCGTACGCCGAGGCGGAGTACACCGAGGCGCCCGCCTCCGACACCACGATCTTGGTCGGCTTGTTCTCCGGGATCCGCGAGATCAGCTCCACCGCAAGGGCATCGGTCTCACGCGAGGCGGTGCCGTTGCCGATGGCGATGAGCTCCACGTTGAAGCGGGCGACGAGTGCGGCCAGCACGGCGAGAGACTTCTCGGTCTGCCCCTGTGGCTTGTGCGGGTAGATGACCTCGGTCGCGACGGCCTTACCGGTGGCATCGACGACGGCCACCTTCACGCCGGTGCGGTAGCCGGGGTCAAGGCCCATGGTGGTGCGGGTGCCCGCGGGCGCGGCGAGCAGCAGGTCGCGCAGGTTGGCGGCGAACACGTCGACCGCGTCCTTCTCCGCGGCCTGACGCAACCGCATCCTGGTGTCGATCCCCAGGCTCACCGCCAGCTTGGTGCGCCAGGCCCAGCGGACGGTGTCGAGCAGCCAGGAGTCAGCCTTACGGCCCTTGTCGGCGATGCCGAACGCGACCGCGATCCGGCCCTCGTAGATCGTGCGCTCGCCGGGCGCGGGCTCCTCGGTGTCGGCCTCGAGATGCAGCGTGAGCACCTCTTCCTTCTCCCCGCGCAGCAGCGCCAGGATCCGGTGCGAGGGCAGTTTGTGGAAGGGCTCGCTGAACTCGAAGTAGTCGGAGAACTTGGCCCCGGCCTCCTCCTTGCCCGCGCGCACCGTCGAGATGACCTGGCCGCGGTTCCACATCAGCTCGCGCAGCTCGCCGACCAGGTCGGCGTCTTCGGCGAAGCGTTCGACGAGGATCGAGCGGGCACCGTCGAGCTGTTCGGCGGTGTAGCCGGCCGGATCGGTGTTCGGGTCGCCGATCAGCGCGTCGGCCACCGGCTCGTGTCCGGCTTCGCGCGCGATCTGTGCCTTGGTGCGGCGCTTGGGCTTGTACGGCAGGTAGATGTCTTCCAGGCGCGCCTTGGTCTCGGCGAGCATGAGCTGCGAGTGCAGGGCGGGATCGAGTTTGCCCTGGCCGCGGATGGATTCGATGATCGCGCCGCGGCGCTCGTCGAGCTCACGCAGGTAGCCGAGGCGTTCCTCGAGCTGACGCAACTGGGCATCGTCGAGTCCGTCGGTGACCTCCTTGCGGTAGCGCGCGATGAACGGCACCGTCGAACCGCCATCGAGCAGTTCGACGGCGGCGCGGACCTGGGTCTCGCGCACCCCCAGTTCATCGGCGATCCGCCTGCCTACGCTGGCGATGGTGGTCGTGCTGTCGGCGATCTCAGGCGCTGTCGTCACAGCCGCAGAGACTACAGCTCCGCACCGACAGTCCGCTGGCACCCAGGTCAGCGGATCGTCGTCACCTCGGGTTCGGTGATCGGCCGATCCAACACCGTGTCGGTGTTTCCGCGCAGGAACTTGTCGAACATCGCCGCCACATAGCCCCGCACGAGCGCCGCGATGCGGTCCGGGTCGATGGTGCCGATGTAGGTCGACGCGGCGGGCCGGGCGACGGCAGGTACCAGCGACGGCATGTCGGTGAAGTCGTAATGCGCCGAATTCGCAATGGCCAGATGGCGTTTCCACCCCGTGGCCCGCTGCCAGAACGCATCGAAGGACGGATTGCCGTCACCGACTTCCTCGATCTGGCTGCTGGTCAAGACCAGTGTCGGCCGGTCGACGCCCTCGGTCACCGCCCGACCGAAGGCCTCGTCCACCCCGATCTGCCCGTCCATGTCGACGGCGGCGTCGATGCGACGATCCTCGTGCATCGCTTCGACGGCGGCGTACCCGCCGGACGAGTGCCCGACGGCACCGACTCGGTCCATGTCGAGTACCCGGCCCAGATCGGCAGGCAGGGCATCGGATTCGGCATCCGGGTTCGTCCCGGCAGCCAACCCGGTGAGCGAATCGAGCACGAAGCGGAAGTCGAGCAGCCGTGCGGCGATGTACTTTTCGCGGATGGCGGTGTCGAAGCCGTTCGGCGCCGCGGCGGGTCGCACGATCCGTCCGCCGGGGAACTCCACGGCCGGGCCCGACTCATAGGTGTGGTCGATCGTCACCACCACGTAGCCGCGCGAGGCCAGGTCTTCGGCGAGCCCGGTGCCGAGAATCCGCGAGACACCGGCGCCAGGTGTGTACAGCACGACCGGATAGGCGCTCGAGGCACGCGCGGGCGCTTCCCGGTGAGCGTGCGTCAGTGCGCCGGGCAGCTCGACACCAAGAGTCTTCTCCAGCCCGGGGATCAGTTCTGTCGACACGTAATGCGAACGCGGATAACGGTTCACGTCCGCCGCCGGATAGAAAACCGACACCATCAGTTCCCTCGAACGGTCCGGCTGGAACGGATCCGGCCGCTCAGCGTCGACCAGATGCAACGTCGTCGTGCCCACCGGCAGGGCGCCACTCTGACTCGGCAGCACGCCGACACCACCGGGACCGGCCTCCGCGACCCCCGAAGTCGCTGCCAACGCGCAGACCGACACAGCCATAACCACCGCCAGACGGAACACCGTCTCCCCCATCACTGTTCGCAACCGGACTGCAAACCGCCCGCCTGTCGCGAACACGCTAGCAAACTGCTCCAGCCCCTGTGATAGATCGAATCATGGCCTGCCCCAGGCACTCAGCCTGGTTGCGCCACCGATCCGATGTCCCAATTGTGCGATTCGTCACTTTCGACGGCTCGGCCGAGGCAGCGCAGCATCCAGCCCGCCTGCTTGCGATGCCACCTCCCGGCAGCGCAACCGAGTCAACGACGAAAGCGCCGAATCATCCAGTGGGACAACGGCTACGCAGGCAGATCGGCGCGCTCATCGTTCCCGCCCGCACCCGACCGGGCAGTCATCCCGACCAGAACCCGTTCCGGATGGAACCAGAAGTCCTCATTATGGACGTTCGCACAACGAATGACCCCTATGGATACCCAAATGTCTTTGGCACAAAACAATCTCGGGGCGCATCCGGCCCGGTACCGTCGGTCCGATGACGGAGCCTTTTCAACTGGCCGGCCTCTCACTGGACTGTGACGACCCCGAGTCGCTAGCCCGCTTCTACCTCGGGCTACTCGGTGGCCGTGTCCTGTGGAACGACGCGCACAGCGTCGGGATCCGTATCCCGTCGGGGCTCACGGTCGCCGCACAGCGCGTCGAGGACTATTCGACGCCGCAGTGGCCCGGCACGGCCGCGGTACATCTGGACCTCGCCGCCGACGCCGACCTGGATCTGTGCGAACAGCACGCGCTCGCGATCGGCGCGAAACCCGCACCGGTACAACCGGATCCGCGCTGGCGAGTGCTACTCGACCCCGCCGGGCATCCGTTCTGTATCACCACCCGGGTGATCCAGGGCTAGGGCAACAGATCGGGACGACGCTGCGCCGTCCGTTCCAATGACTGTTCGTGGCGC
Organism: Nocardia sp. NPDC058658; assembly: GCF_042716665.1. Classification (NCBI taxonomy): domain Bacteria; kingdom Bacillati; phylum Actinomycetota; class Actinomycetes; order Mycobacteriales; family Nocardiaceae; genus Nocardia; species Nocardia sp. NPDC058658. The sequence continues at coordinate 110,675 of NZ_JBHXRR010000009.1, read as the reverse complement.
CACGCGGCGACTTTGGCGTGATCGCCCGAGAGCAGAATCGGGGGCACCTCGAGGCCACGCCACGACACCGGCCGGGTGTAGCTGGGGCCCTCGAGGAGTCCGTCGGAGAACGAATCCTCCTGGTGGGACTGCTGATTGCCGAGCACACCGGGGATCAGGCGCACCACGGCTTCGGTCATCACCAGCACCGCGGCCTCGCCTCCGATGAGCACATAGTCGCCGATGCTCACTTCTTCGACGCGCACGCGGCGGGCGGCGTCGTCGAACACGCGCTGGTCGATGCCCTCATAGCGTCCGCAGGCGAAGACGAGGTGCTTCTCGGTGGCCCAGCGTTGCGCGGTGGCCTGGGTGAACGGCACACCGGCCGGAGTGGGGACAACGAGTAGCGCGTCGTCCGGGCACACCTCATCGAGGGCGTCGCCCCAGACGGTGGGCTTCATGACCATGCCGGGACCACCGCCGTAGGGCGAATCGTCGACCGATTTGTGCACGTCGTGCGTCCAATTGCGCAAGTCGTGCACACCGATCGAGATCAGGCCCTTGTCGACGGCCTTGCCGAGCAGCGCGGTGCGCAGCGGCTCGAGATACTCCGGGAAGATCGTGACGACGTCGAGTTGCACGAATTACTCCGGATCGAGCAGGCCCTCGGGCGGGGTGATGACCACCAGTCCATCGGCGAGCGAAACCGTCGGCACGATGGCGGTGACAAAGGGAATGAGAATTTCGCGACCGTCGTCGGCGGCGCGCACCGACAGCAGTTCGCCCGCGGCCGAATGCAGCACCTCGGTGACCGTGCCGACGAGCGTGCCGTCGGTGAACTCGACGCGAAGGCCTTCGAGTTCGTGGTCGTAGAAGGCGTCGTCGTCCTGCGACGGCGGCAGCGAATCGCTGTCGACGATGAACAGCATGCCGCGCAGGGTGTCGGCCACGGTCTTGTCGTCGATACCGTCGACGGCGACCAGAAGCCGGCCCGAGTGTTCCCGGACCGACTTCACGGTGTAGTCGGTGATCGCCGAACTGCGCGGCATTCTGCCGTGCAGCACAACGCCCGGCGCGAACCGGACGTCCGGCTCGTCGGTGCGCACATCGACGACGAGTTCGCCGCGCACGCCGTGCGACTTGGCGACCCGACCTACGACGAGTTCCATCTAGGCGTCGGTATCGACCACGTCGACCCGGATCCCACGGCCGCCGATGCCGGCGACCAGGGTGCGCAGCGCGGTCGCGGTACGACCACCGCGCCCGATCACCTTGCCCAGGTCCTCAGGATGGACGTGCACCTCGACGGTGCGCCCACGACGTCCGGTGAGCAGCTCGACACGGACGTCGTCAGGGTTGGCGACGATGCCGCGAACCAGATGTTCGACGGCATCGGCAACAACAGCAGTCATTACTCGGCAGCCTCGGTGACGGCTTCCTCAGCGGCAGCCTCGTCCTTCTTGGCGGCCTTCTTCTTCGGGGTGACGGCCTCGGTGGTGGGCGCGTTGTCGGCGGCGGCGAGCGCGGCGTTGAACAGGTCCAGCTTGGAGGTCTTCGGGGCCTTCACCTTCAGGGTGCCCTCGGTGCCCGGCAGGCCCTTGAACTTCTGCCAGTCGCCGGTGATCTCCAGCAGACGCTGCACCGACTCGGTGGGCTGCGCGCCGACCGAGAGCCAGTACGCGACGCGCTCGGCGTCGATCTGGATCAGCGACGGCTCTTCCTTCGGGTGGTACAGGCCGATGGACTCGATCGCCCGGCCGTCACGACGCGAACGCGAGTCGGCGACGACGACGCGGTACTGCGGGTTACGGATCTTGCCGAGGCGAGTGAGCCGGATCTTGACAGACATGCTGTTCAGTCTTCTTTCAGTAGTTTGGTCACCACGCGATTCAGCGACCTACATGGTCTGCAGGTCCGGTTTCGCGCATGTGTGCGTGACCGCCGCGCGGTACGTAACCGGAGACGGGCTGACACTGTCCAGGAAGGACGAGGCTTCATTCTGCCAGACGACCCGCTGCGGCCGGAAATCGCCTCCGCCGGTCGCGCGCTATCTCACCGCAACTGCGAGGTGTCGACCACCACCGGCACCGGGCCGGGTGCCTTCACCGTCTCACCATCGGTAGCGAATACTTCCTGGCGGTAGCCGGACTCGCCCAGCGTGTAGCCCCAGAATCGTGCGGGCTTGCCAGCGGGGAGCTCAACGATCCACAAATACGGAACCCGCGCCGAGGCATAGGCCGCGATTTTTGTGTCTCGTTCCTCACGACTGTTGCCGGGTGACCAGACTTCCACAGCCAACACCAGGTCATCTGCGGCGAAGTTGACGCGGTCAGGCGGAACACTGACCACAGCGACGTCCGGGATTATGCCAATCCGAAACGGAGTACTGATCCGGACGCCAACAGCGGGAAGCGCCGTGAGGTCGGAGCGATCGGCAGCACGAACAGCGGCCCGTAGAACCACGAACAACTCACCTGCGGCGTACTGATGTGGACCACCCGGCGGCGGCGTCATGTGCAGGTACCCCCAGATGAGTTCGAGTCGAGATCCATCGACCGGCTGCTCTTCGGCAAGCCAGTCTTCCACAGTCTTGGGGCCCAACGGATGGATCATCGAAACCTCGGCGCTCATGGTCATCTCCAGCCAACCTCCCCGCCTACCCGCGATGGACCGCTCGACTAAGACCCAGGTCAATAGTTGCTTGACTCCGCACAACGGGTCGAGTCAAGTGTACCGATTTCCGGGAAACCATTTACGGTAACCCTAGTCACCCCTCGGCGAAGAACGGTGTCGGTACTGCGGCCTCAGCGGTGTCCGGTGACCGGGTCGGGGGTCTTCACGACCAGGCCACGCAACACCACCCATTGTGGGTCGGTGAGGGACTGGGGGTTTGTGCGGGGGTCGTGGGCGTAGACGACGAAGTCGGCGGGGGCGCCTTCTTCGACGCTGGGGCGGCCCAGCCAGGTGCGGGCGTTCCAGGAGGCGGCGCCGAGGGCTTCGTGGGGGGTCAGGCCTGCGCCGGACAGGGCGGTGATTTCGTCGGCTATGCGGCCGTGGCGGATGGAGCCGCCTGCGTCGGTGCCGGCATAGATGGGGACGCCTGCTTCGTGGGCTTTGCCTACGGTGTCGCGGACGCGGCGGTGGAGGTCGCGCATGTGGGCGGCGTAGACGGGGAACTTGGTGGCGCTGTCGGCGATGCCGGGGAAGGTGTCGATGTTGATGAGGGTGGGGACGAGGGCGGTGCCGTGGGCGATCATCAGTTCGATGGTGTCGTCGGTGATGCCGGTGCCGTGTTCGAGGCAGTCGATGCCGGCGTTGATCAGGCCGGGCAGCGCGTCCTCGCCGAACACGTGCGCGGTGACCCGAGCACCGTTCGCGTGGGCGGCGTCGATGGCCTGTTTCAGGATGTCGTCGCTCCACAGCGGGCGCAGGTCGCCGACTGAGCGGTCGATCCAGTCCCCCACGATCTTCACCCAGCCGTCGCCGAAGCGGGCCTGCTCGGCGACGATGTCGGGCAGGTCGCGTTCGTCGTCGAGTTCGATGCCGAGTTCGCGGATGTAGCGCTTGGGGCGGGCGATGTGTCGGCCGGCGCGGATGATGCGGGGCAACTCGGCATGGTCGTCGATGAAGCGGGTGTCGATCGGTGAGCCCGCGTCGCGCAGCAACAGCGCGCCCGCGTCACGTTCGGTTTCGGCCTGTTCGATCGCGCCGTCGTGGGTCTCGTCGCCGCCGCCGTAGCTGATGCCGACGTGGCAGTGCGCGTCGACCAGACCGGGCACTATCCAGCCTGCGCCGCACAGGGTTTCGGCACCGCGTACCGGTTCGAACGTCACGAGGCCGTCGACGACCCAGAGGTCGCGCTCCTCGTCACCGGGTAGAACCACACCACGCAGATGCACACGAACCTCCAGACGTCGGCTGAGTCCGAACCTACCGCGCCGGATCACCATCCAGAAAGACCCGCACTGCGGTGATGCGCGGTCGGTCGGGCGCGAAGTCGACGAACGCGACGCCCTGTGACGCGCCCACTCGCACGCTCACACTGACAGTGCGTCCGGCCGCGATCATCTTGTCCCACTGCATGTCTCGCGCGAGATCGGCGAATTCCGCCACCGAGACCGGATTGCCGGCGGGCATCTCGATCACCGCCCGCTCATCGAGCAGCGCGCGAACGCCGTCCGGGTCACCGGCGTCGAAGAGCCGACCGACGACACGTTTCCCCGCACCACCCACGCCGCCCAGCGCCCGCATCATCCCCATCGCACCACCCACCCCGAGCTCACCGACGAGTTGCGGCCCGAGCTTCACCCCCGCGAGCAGTCCGGCGGGAACCGTGCGCAACAGCCGCGCAACCATCACCCTCAACTCCCAGTGCGCGGCGAGCCGAGCGATCCGCCATCCATCGTCGGTGCCGACCAGGTCGTAGCGCAGATGCATCGGCACGCTGACGGTGGCGCCCGTCGACATCCTGGTCTCGATCAGCAGATCGCGCACCACCATGTGCCCGGCGACCAGATCGCGGTGGACGTGAAAGTCGATGGTGTTCGGCGCGATGAAGACGTTGTAGAAGCGCGAGATCGCCTCGACCCCGACGTGCGCACGCGAGCCGTACGGGTCGTGCACCTCGGCGTTCTCGGCGAACAACCCGACCCATGCGACCTTGTCGTGCGCGGCAACCGCACGCGGCGACTCCCGCACCGCAGCCAGCAGGTCCTCGTCGGTCCGATCCAACGACATGCGGGTCCTCCATCGTCATCCCCCGTGCGATCCATACTAGAACGTGTTTCATTTCCGCGTCAGCGATCGTACGAGACGGCGAAGGCGACGATGCCCGTCCTCTGATAGCGAGAAAGCCGTGGTGGGGGGTGGCAATAGTTCCCCCCCCACCCCGGTTGACCGCAACAGGAGCCCGTCAGTGGGGCCGGGCGCCGGGGGGGGGCGGTGCCCCCCCGCCCCCGCCGCTGCCAGCCACCCACCGGGCTCCGCCGCCCTGCCCCGTCCTCTTATACCCAAAAGCCCTGGGTGGGTAACCAAATTCAAACCCCCACCACGGCTTTTCACGGAAAGAGACTCAGTTCTTGGGGAACTTCAGCTGGGAGAGGTCGATCCCCTCGAGCCCCGGCGGCAACTGGTCGAGACCGGGCGGCATCTGCGACAGATCCATGCCCGGCGGCAGCCCCGGCATCCCGGCGGGCATCCCGGGGAACCCACCGCGCACCTTCGGCGGAGTGGGCCCGCGCCCACCCTTCTTGCCCTTCTTACCGCCCTTTTTGTTGTTCCCGCGACGAGCGCCGGGCATCCCCATCTGCCGGCCCATCATCGCCATCATCTTCTTGGCTTCGAAGAACCGATCGACGAGCTGGTTGACCTCCGACACCTGCACGCCGGAACCATTGGCGATGCGCAGTCGGCGAGACGCGTTGATGATCTTCGGGTTGTCGCGCTCGGCGCGAGTCATGCCCCGAATGATCGCCTGCACCCGATCGAGCTGCTTGTCATCGACCGCCGCTAGGGCTTCCTTCATCTGGCCCGCGCCGGGCAGCATGCCGAGCAGGTTGCCGATCGGGCCCATCTTGCGGATGGCCAGCATCTGGTCGAGGAAGTCCTCGAGGGTGAGCTCGCCGCTGCCGATCTTGCGCGCGGTCTCCTCGGCCTGCTCGGCGTCGTAGACCTGTTCGGCCTGCTCGATGAGGGTGAGCACGTCGCCCATGCCGAGGATGCGCGAGGCCATCCGGTCGGGGTGGAAGACGTCGAAGTCCTCGAGCTTCTCACCGGTGGAGGCGAACATGATCGGTGCACCGGTGACCTGGCGCACCGACAGCGCCGCACCACCGCGGGCGTCACCGTCGAGCTTGGTGAGCACGACACCGGTGAACCCGACGCCGTCGCGGAAGGCTTCGGCGGTGCTGACCGCGTCCTGACCGATCATCGCGTCGAGCACGAACAGCGTCTCGTCGGGCTGCACGGCGTCGCGGATGCCCGCGGCCTGGCGCATCAGCTCGGCGTCGATACCGAGGCGACCTGCGGTGTCGACGATGACCACGTCGTACTGCTTGGCCTTGGCCTCTTCGATACCGCCCGCGGCCACGGCGACCGGGTCGGCCGCGGTGATGCCGAGCGGGTTCTCGCCGCCGCCGATGGAGGTGCCGCCGTGCGGGGCGAACACGGGTACGCCCGCGCGCTCACCGACGACCTGCAGCTGGGTGACCGCGCCGGGACGCTGGAGGTCACAGGCGACGAGCAACGGCTGATGGCCCTGGCCCTTCAGCCATTTGGCCAGCTTGCCCGCGAGGGTGGTCTTACCCGCACCCTGCAGGCCGGCCAGCATGATGACCGTCGGCGGGTTCTTGGCGAGGTTGAGACGACGGGTCTCGCCACCGAGGATCGTGACGAGTTCCTCGTTGACGATCTTGACGACCTGCTGCGCGGGATTGAGCGCGCCGGAGACCTCAGCGCCCTTGGCGCGTTCTTTGACGTTGGCGATGAAACCGCGCACCACAGGCAGCGCGACGTCGGCTTCGAGGAGTGCGAGGCGGATCTCGCGGGCGGTGGCGTCGATGTCGGCCGGTGACAGACGCCCCTTACCGCGCAGATCCTGCAGTGCACCGGTAAGCCGGTCGGACAGGGATTCGAACACCGATCGCGCTCCTGATCTGAAAGGGTCAGATAATTCCCTCCCAGGGTAATGGAGGTTATTCGGTGTGCTGCACGTGCGGGGGCGCGGTGCGGCGTAACTCGTGGGATTCGATGTTCACCAGGTAGACCGCTTCTCGGCCGGTGAGGCCCAGTTCACGCGAGAGCGCCTCGATCCTGAGCCATTCAGAATCGGCACTGTCGACGTGGTGGGCGGCGGTGGAGGCGATGGTCATCGCGGCTAATGCCTGCGCACCGCTGAGGGTGCGACCCGGCAACCACGAAACCACCCACAGGTCACCACCGACGCAGCGCGCGATGTGCGCGGTCGCGTCGCTGGTCATCATTGATGCGGAAACGACTTCGATAGCCACGGATCAGCTCCCCTCGTACGAGTGACAGCCCGACCACGGAAATGCTATAGGTCCCATCTCGACTTATCAGGCCGCGAGAACACCGTGTAGCAACCTGATAGCAATCAGTGAGTAAACCGTGTCCTTACGAAATCAGGCCGCTCCGCCGTTCTCGGACGGTGGCGGCGCGGGCGCGGGCTGCGGAACCACGGTCAGGACCGCCTTTTCGACGCGCTCGCGCAGGGCGGGGCTGTCGGCGTCGCCCAGATCGAGGCAGAAGGCGTCGACCACGGCCGAGCCCATCGTGACCACCTTGGCCCACCGGACATTCACCCCCGACGCCGCGAAGGCACCGGCCAGCCTGCTCAGCAAACCGATCCGATCGTCGGCACGCAGCTCGAGAACGACCTGCCCCGGTGTGCTGGTCGGTGACCAGATCAGGCGCGGCGCGGCACGTGCGTAGCGCCCCGGCCCTGTCCCGACCGCTTCGGTTTCGCGTTTGGCCAGCACCGCGGACAGGTCGAGCGCGCCGGAAGTAGCCCGGATCAGTTCCTGACGCAGCAGGCCCGCGTCCGGCGGATCGCCGAATTTCGGCATCACCACGAAGGTGTTGATCGCCGAATCACCCGCTCCGCCCAGCGAAGCCGACAGCACCCGCAGCGAGTGCAGTGCCAGCACTCCTGCCGCGTCGGAGAGCAGGCCGGGCTCGTCGGGGGCGATCACCGTCACCACGAACGTGTGTTTGCCGTCGCCGGGCGCGAGTGTGACGTGCACGCCGCCCGCCTTGGCCTTGTCCACCAACTCCGGGTCGATCGGTTCCGGTTGCGGCAGCGGCTCGCCCGCCATGACCAGGCGGCAGCGGCGCACCAGTTCCCCGATCAGCGAGGCCTTCCACTCGCCCCACACGCCGGGGCCCGTCGCCATCGAATCGGCCTCTGCCAGCGCGTGCAGCAGTTCGAGCAGACCGATATCGCCGCCGAGCGCGTCGACCACCCGCTGCACCGTCGCCGGGTCGTCGAGGTCGCGTCGGGTCGCGGTGTCGGGCAGGAGCAGGTGGTAGCGCACGATCGCGCTGAGGGTGCGCACATCGGAGGGCCACATCCCGAGCCTGCGGCCGATGTGGGTGGCCAGTTCGGCGCCGACGACGCTGTGATCGCCGTTGCGGCCCTTACCGATGTCGTGCAGCAGGGCACCGAGGGCGAGCAGATCGGGGCGGGCGACCCTGGTGCTCAACCCGCTCGCGTAGGCGACGGTCTCCATCAGGTGCCGGTCCACGGTCCAGGTGTGCATCGCGTCGCGCGGTGGCAGATCGCGCACCGCACCCCATTCGGGAAACAGCCTGCCCCACAAACCCGTTCGATCGAGGGCCTCGACCGCATCGATACTGCCGCGGCCCGCGCCGAGCAGCACGAGCAGATCGTTGAGCGCGTCCTTGGGCCACGGTTCGCGCAGTTCGGGCGCGTCCTCGGACAGCCGGTTGAGCGTGGTCGCCGACATCGGCAGTCCGGTCTGCGCCGAGGCAGCAGCCACGCGCAGGATCAGGCCCGGATCACGTTGCGGGCGGGCGTCTCTGGCGAGTACGACCTCGCCGGAGTGCTCGACCACCCCCTCATCGAGTGGTCGGCGCACCGGCATCCGGCGCAGTCTGGCCAGGCCGCGTCGCGGGAGCGCATTGGCGGCCGTGCGCAGCCCGACGTCGCACGAATAGCTCACCGTACGCGCCGAATCGGTCAGTGTCCTGGCGAGATCGAAACGGTCGCCGATGCGTAGCGCGGCGCCGATTTCGTCGGCGTCCTGGGCGCGCAGTTGATCGCGGGCGCGACCAGCCACGCGATGGAGCTCGGTGCGCACGTCGAGGAGTCTGCGGTGGGCCTGTTTCAGGCCGCCACCGGGGACCTCGGGGCCCAATCCGGGCATGGCGTCGGTCAATTGGGCGATCGAGAGCGCGTCGAGAAGCTGGATGTCGCGCAGGCCGCCGCGACCGTTCTTGAGATCGGGTTCGGCGCGGTGGGCGATCTCGCCGCTGCGCTGCCAGCGGGCGGTGGTCTGGGCGATCAGGTCGTCGAAGCGGCCACGGATTCCGGTGCGCCATTCGCGACGCACGCCGCCGATGAGCAGATTGCTGAGGTCCTGGTCGCCGACGATGTGGCGGGCTTCCAGCAGGCCGAGCGCGGCGATCATGTCGTCGGAGGCCACCCGAAGGGCCTGCGGCACGGTGCGCACGCTGTGGTCGAGCTTGATATGGGCGTCCCAGAGCGGGTACCAGAGTTGATCGGCGACCTCGGAGACCACCTTCGGGTCTACGTCGTCGTGCAGCAGCACGAGGTCGAGATCGGAGTACGGGAGCATCTCGCGGCGGCCGAGTCCGCCGACCGCCACGACCGAGAGGCCGCTGTCGGCGGTGATGCCGAGTTCGTTGCCCTTGCCGGTGAGCCACAGTTCGAACAGATCGACCAGGGCCTCGCGCAGTGATTCCGGATCCAGGCGCGGATTGCGGGTGCCCGCCCCGTCGAGCAGTTGCGCCCTGGCCTTGACCAGATCGGCCGCTCCGTTGTTCTGAATACCACCGTTGCGCTGCACAGCCCACACCACCATTTCATGCGGGCGGCCCCGCCCCGACCGGATTCTCGCCGATGGGAGCGGGGCCGCCGCTGGATTGATTTCTCGTGCGTTCCCTACCGAATTACAGTGCGTCGCTTCCGCGTTCGCCGGTACGGACCCGGATGATGGTGTCCACCGGGGTCACCCACACCTTGCCGTCACCGATCTTGCCGGTCCGCGAGGCCTCGACGATCACCTCGACGACCTTCTCGACCGACGCATCGTCCACGACGACCTCGACCCGGACCTTGGGCACGAAATCCACCGAGTACTCGGCACCGCGGTAAACCTCGGTGTGGCCCTTCTGCCGGCCGTATCCCTGGACTTCGCTGACGGTCATACCGAGCACGCCTGCCTGTTCCAGCCCGGTCTTCACATCTTCGAGCGTGAACGGTTTGACGATTGCCGTAACCAGTTTCATGTTCGTCATGCCTCCTTGACGAGTGAGCGTGCCGTGCCACCCACAGCAGCGAAATCGTATGCGGTTTCCGCGTGCTCGGCCTCGTCCAGGCCTGCGGCCTCGGACTCTTCACTGGCGCGCAGGCCGATCGTGAACTTGATCGCGTACGCGATGATGGCCGTGGCGACCAGCGAGTAGGCCAAGACGACGAAGGCACCGACAGCCTGCAGCTTCAACTGCTCGACTCCACCACCGTAGAACAAGCCGGTGACGCCCGCGGGAGCTTCGCTGGTAGCGACCAGACCGACCATCAGGGTGCCGACCAGACCACCGACCAGGTGCACGCCGACCACGTCGAGCGAATCGTCGAAGCCGAAGCGGAACTTCAGGCCGACGGCCAGGGCGCACAGCGCACCGGCGACCACGCCGATGGCCAGGGCGCCGATCACGTTCACCGAGGAACAGGCCGGGGTGATCGCGACCAGACCGGCCACGATGCCCGAGGCGGCACCGAGCGAGGTCGGGTGACCGTCGCGGATCTTCTCCACGAGCAGCCACGCCATCATGGCGGCGGCGGTGGCGATCGTGGTGGTGAGGAAGGTGGCACCGGCGATGCCGTTGGCGCCGAGCGCCGAACCGGCGTTGAAGCCGTACCAGCCGAACCACAGCAGACCGGCGCCGAGCATCACGAACGGCAGGTTGTGCGGACGGAACGGGGTCTTCGGCCAGCCCTTGCGCTTGCCGAGGATCAGGCACAGCACCAGACCGGCGGCGCCCGCGTTGATGTGGACCGCGGTACCACCGGCGAAGTCGATCGCCTTGAGGTTGTTGGCGATCCAGCCACCCGCCTCAGCGGTGTAGCCGTCGAAGGCGAAGACCCAGTGCGCGACGGGGAAGTAGACGACCGTGGCCCAGATTCCGGCAAATACGAGCCACGAGCCGAACTTCATGCGGTCAGCGACCGCGCCCGAGATGAGGGCGACCGTGATGATCGCGAACATGAGCTGGAAGGCGACGAACACCGTCAGCGGGATGCCCGCGGTGATCGGGGCCGTCGGGTCCTCCGGGGTCGCGGTGAACAGCGGGATGCCCGGCGAATCGGCGGCGGTGCCACCGAAGATGCTCTTCAGACCGAAGTACTGGAGCGGGTCACCGATCAGGTTGCCCTTGTCCTCGCCGAAGGCCATCGAGAAGCCGTATAGAACCCACAGGATCGTGACCAAGCCCATCGCGGAGATGCTCATCATGATCATGTTCAGTACGTTCTTGCCGCGGACCATGCCGCCGTAGAAGAACGCCAAACCCGGCGTCATCAACAGCACGAGCGCTGCCGACGCCAGCATCCAAGCGGTATCACCGGTATCCGGTGTACCGATCAGTGGAAATGCCACCTTGTCTTCCTCCTCATCTCGGGCCTCGCCGATGACGGCAAAAGGACCTGTACAGAAGGGTCGCCACTCGGTGTTTCATCCGTTGAGCTGTGGTGTTTCACCTGAGTGAACGGATCGCGCTGTTGTGTTGCGTCTACGTTTCGTGGTGTCGGCCACAGCCTGTCAGCTCACGGTGAGGTTGGTACGCAGGTGCGATTCGCCGCGAGTTCGCACGGCGATTCGTCCCCGTGAATTCCGTGCCGAACAGCGATGTCAGCCCCGAAAACGACGAATGCCCGCCCGATCGCTGGATCGGACGGGCAGCGCGGGAAAGGCTACGCGGTACCCCCGAGCAGGGCGTCGACGAAGGCGCCGGGCTCGAACGGTGCCAGATCGTCGGCACCCTCGCCGAGACCGACCAGTTTCACCGGTACGCCGAGTTCGTGCTGGACCTGGAAGACGATGCCGCCCTTGGCGGTGCCGTCGAGTTTGGTGAGGACCACGCCGGTGATGTCGACGACGTCGGCGAAGACCCGCGCCTGCATCAGGCCGTTCTGGCCGACGGTCGCGTCGAGGACCAACAGCACTTCGTCGACCTCGCCCTTCTTCTCCACGACCCGCTTGACCTTGCCCAGCTCGTCCATCAGGCCGGTTTTGGTGTGCAAGCGACCCGCGGTGTCGATGAGCACCGCGTCGACGCCACGGTCGATGCCCGCGGTGACCGCGTCGAAGGCGACGGCGGCCGGGTCGGCGGCCTCCTTGCCGCGCACGGTCTCGGCGCCCACCCGTTCGCCCCAGGTCTGCAGCTGATCGGCGGCGGCGGCGCGGAAGGTGTCAGCGGCGCCGAGCAGCACGCGGCGACCGTCGGCGACGAGCACGCGGGCCAGCTTGCCGGTGGTGGTGGTCTTGCCGGTGCCGTTCACGCCGACCACCAGCAGGATCGCCGGCTTGTCGCCGTGCGGGAGGGCGTGGATGGAACGGTCGAGATCGGGGCGCAGGGCCTCGATCAGCACGTCACGCAGGGCCTCGCGGGCCTGTTCGGGCGTACGCACGCTGCGCGAGGCCATTTCCTCGCGCAGGCGTTCGACGATCTTCGCGGTGCTCGCGGTGCCGATATCGGCAAGCACGAGAGTGTCCTCGATCTCCTCCCACGAGTCCTCGTCGAGGTCGCCGCCGCCGAGCAGGCCGAGCAGGCTCTTGCCAACGGCGTTCTGGGAGCGGGCGAGGCGACCGCGCAGGCGGACGAGGCGGCCGGTGGTGGGGTCGATCTCTTCGATCGCGGCGGCGGTCTCGTCGACCTCGGCCGGGGCGGTTTCGGCGGGGGCCGGGGCGGGCTCGGTGACCGGTGCGGTGGTCGGCGCCGTGTCTGCGGGCTCGGCCTCGGTGGGCGCGGGCTTCGTCGTGGCCGTGTCAGCGGGCGCGGTCTCGGTCGGCAGCGTGTCTGCGGTGTCGGGCTCGGCCGGGGCGACGGTGTCGAGGGCGGAGGCGTCGTCGGGGACCACCACGGTCTCGTCGACGGCGACATCGCCCTCTGGCAGCGGCACATCGGTGATGCTGCGACGCGGTGCGTCACGCGGGACGGCGGCGTCGTCACCGACGTGCGGTTGCCCCTCGGTGTCGGTGCGTTCCGGGACGGGTTCGGGTCGCGGCAAGGTAGCCGTCGACCCGCCCTGGCTGAAGTTGAACCCACCGGAGGCGGTGTAACCACCGGAACGGTCCGTCAACTCCTTGTCCGGCTCGGGCGGGGCCAGCGAAATCTGGCGCCGCTTGTACAGGACGAAACCCGCGACGAGCGCCACCAACAGGACGGCGGCGATCGCGGCGATCAGGATCCACGCTTGCGAACTCACCCGGCGAGTCTATTCAGGCCCGGTGTTGCCGCACGTCGGCGGCGTCTGCGGGGCAGGTCGTGGAGCCGTCGCCGGGCGCGTCGCGGCGTGGCGGAAACACTACAGATTCGTTGTCCTGCGGAACTTCTGGCGCTGGACCCATAGGATCGGCGGAGTGACCGATCGAAACGTGCTTGGGGGGCCGCTGGATGAGTGCGGCGCCGATCCTCTCACGGGCTTCTACCGGGACGGCTGCTGCAGCACCGGTCCGGAGGATCTCGGCAGCCACACCGTGTGCACCGTGGTAACGGCGGAATTCCTGGAGCATCAGGCCTCCATCGGCAACGACCTCAGTACCCCCCGCCCTGAGAACAATTTCCCCGGCCTGCAACCGGGCGACCGCTGGTGCGTTGTCGCGGTTCGCTGGCTGCATGCCCACGAGGACGGTGTAGCCGCCCCCGTGGTGCTGGCCGCCACCCACGAGAACGCCCTGGAGGTCATCTCGATGGACATCCTGCGCAAATACGCCGTGGACGTCCCCGACGACGTCAGCGACCTGCTGTAGCGGCCCTGCTCCGCTGCCGGTGCGCTTTCTGACGGCAGGCCGCCGAGCAGTAGCGGGCGGGCCTGCCGGTGGTGGAGTGTCCGAGTCGACTGCCGCAGACGGGGCACGTCGGCGCAGTTTCGTCACCTTCCACTGTTTCGTTACGCTCGATCTCCGCGAGTTTCGTGACGGGAGACGGTCGGGTCCGCAGGGCGTCGAGGATCAATACGACGGCGGGCGCCAGTGGGTCGTTCGCCCGCCGATGCTGTTGGACGGCAACGCATCCCGTGAAGATGTCGAGCACGTCCGTGACCACCACATCGGGACGTACCGCGCCCTGACGTTGGGCTGAGACGAGCAGCGCACCGAGGGCGCGGTGGAAGCGGTTGCCCGCGCCGCGCAGCAGCGCTCGGGGCCACCCGTCGTCGGATTGCACCAGGTCACAGAGGTCCTTGTTACCGGGCGTGGTGGCGATCACGTGCGTGCACAGCGCGAAGAAGGCCGACCCCGGGTCCGGATCGGCGAGATGTCGATCGGCCAGCGCGGCCAGTCCATCGACGCGCTGGTGCATAACCGCTTCCAGCAGTGCGGTTTTCGTGGGGAAATGCCGGTGGACGGTACCCGCCCCGACCCCGGCGCGACGGGCCACTTCGGCCAGCGAAACGGTGGTGCCCCGCTCGGCGAGGGCACGCTGAGCGGCGGCCAGGATCAGCGCGCGGTTGCGTCGCGCGTCGGCCCGGATCGCGGGTTCCGCGCCATTGTCGACGGTCATTTCGTTACGCCTTCCCTGCACCGGACCTCGCCAACCGGGTGTGCTCGCCCGTAACGTCCGGCATACGGGTTGACCGACCCGATTGTAGACACACGATCGATCACGAACGGAACTTCTCCGCGATGACCTCAGCACTCCCCATCCTGATCACCGGCGCGACCGGCAAGCAGGGTGGCGTGACCGCCCGCCGCTTGCTCACCGATGGACACCCGGTCCGCGCCCTGGTGCGCGACCCCGACTCCCCCGCCGCCCGAACACTCGCTGCCGCCGGTGCGGAATTGGCTGTCGGCGACTTCGACGACCCCTCATCCCTGCGCGCCGCAGCATCCGGCACCCGAGCCGTATTCCTCGTTCCCCCAGCCGATTACAGCGCGAAAGGCTGGGGCGAAGGCACCGAAGCCCGGCGTGGCCTCGCCATGATCGACGCGGCCCGCGCTGCCGGTGTCGAACAGATCGTGTTCAGCGGCGTCGCCACGATGGGTCCCGCCGATTCCTGGGGACAGGACGGCAAGCGGCGGATCGAAGAAGCCCTCGCCGCATCTGGTCTGCGCTACACCGTCCTACGCCCTGTCCGATTCATGGAGAACTACCTGCTCCAAGGCTCACCCGTCGACGGCATCCGCGCGGACGGCGAGCACCGCCACCTGTTCCCCGCCGACCGGTCACTACAGATGATCGCTGTCGACGACATCGGCGCCTTCGCCACCCTGGCCTTCGCCGACCCCGACATCTGGCACACCCGCACCCTCGAACTGGCCGGCGAGGCAATCACTCCCGTCGACGCGGCCGCCACGATCAGCGCTGCCACCGGCCGCCCCGTCCACTACCGCGAGGTCACCGAGGCAGAAGCCGATGCCATCGGTCCGCAACTGGGCAACACCTGGCGCCTGATCCGCGAAACCGGCGGCTGGCAGGCGGATATCCCCGCCCTGCGCACTCTGCATCCAGGGCTGCTGTCTCTGCGTGACTGGCTCGCTCGCGGCGGCACAGCGCGGATCGCCGACCGGATCGCCGTCGCTGGTGCGCCGACCCGAGTCGGCTGAGCCGCACCCCGCCGACCACGGCAGCTACCTCGCCGACCTGACCGACAACCACTGCTGTGCGCGGGCGCCGTCAGGCCGAGGCCGACACCGGGTCGGGGTCAGTGGCCTCGGCTCGGTTCAGGCGCTGGGAAATCACCTGGGTGATGCCGTCGCCGCGCATGCTCACGCCGTAGAGGGCGTCGGCGATTTCCATCGTGGGCTTCTGGTGGGTGATGACGATCAGCTGGCTCTTCTCGCGCAGCTGCTCGAACAGGCCGATGAGGCGGCGCAGGTTGGTGTCGTCCAGGGCTGCTTCGACCTCGTCCATCACGTAGAACGGGGAGGGTCGGGCGCGGAAGATGGCGACGAGCAAAGCGACTGCGGTGAGGGACTTTTCGCCGCCGGACAGCAGGGAAAGTCGCTTGACCTTCTTGCCGGGTGGGCGGGCCTCGACCTCGATGCCGGTGGTGAGCATGTCCGACGGGTCGGTGAGGACCAGTCGACCTTCGCCGCCGGGGAACAGTTTGCCGAAGACGCCGACGAATTCGCGTTCCACATCGGCGTAGGCCTCGGTGAACACCTGCAGGATGCGGGCGTCGACTTCGGCGACCACGTCGAGGAGGTCCTTGCGCGCGTTCTTCACGTCCTCGAGCTGGGTGGCGAGGAAGGTGTAGCGCTCTTCGAGGGCCGCGAACTCTTCCAGCGCAAGGGGATTCACCTTGCCCAGGGTGGTGAGGTCCTTCTCGGCGCGTTTGGCGCGGCGTTCCTGGGTGGGACGGTCGTAGGGCATCGGCTGCGGTGCGCTGACCTGTTCGCCGCGCTCTTTGGCTTCCTCGTACTCGTGCAGCTCGAGTGCGGAGGGCGGCAACGGCACGTCGGGCCCGTATTCGGCGACGAGGTCGGCCAGTGCGATACCGAACTGTTCGGAGATCGTCGTCTCCAACTGCTCGATGCGCAGTGCCGCTTGGGCTTTGGCGACTTCGTCGCGGTGTACAGCGTCGGTGAGCTGGGCCAGCTGGGTGTTCAGCGCACGTGCGCGTTCCTTCACCTGTTCCAGCGCGGCGGCGCATTCCCCACGGCGGCGGACCAATTCGTCACGCCGGGCCGCGGCGGCGGTCACGACCTGTTCGAGCTCGTGCTTGATCTTGGTGCCCGACTCGGCGACCGCCGCGGCCACTGCAGCAGCCTGACGCCGTGCTGCCTGCGCACGTTCCGCGCGTGCCCTGGCTTCCCGCTCACCGCGAGCAGCCCGGCGCAGCGAATCCGCTTTGCCGCGAACAGATTCCGCCCGCTCCTCGGAGGTACGCACCGACAGTCGCGCTTCGACCTCCATGGTCCGCGCTTCGGCGAGCGCGGCGGCAGCTTCCTCCCGCGCGTAGCCTGCGGTCTCCGTACTCGCGGCCCCGAAACTGTCATCGCTGCCGTCGTGTTCGATCTCCGCGTGCCGCAACCGGTCCTCGAGTTCGGCGAGGGAAGCGAGTGACTTCTCCCGTGCCGCTTCAGCTTCCGTGCGCTGTGTAGCCAGCCGTTCACCTTCGGTCTGCGCGGCGCGAGCGGTCTGCCCGACGCGCGCGAGCCGGTCGTAGATCGCCAGCAGTGCCTGATCGGATTCGTGCAGTGCCATCAACGCGTGGTCGGCGGCTTCCTTGCGGTCGGTCTGTTCGGCCAGCGCACCCGACAGCGCCGCTTCCAGCTCTTCGGCCCGCCGTTGCGCGGCCGCCAATTCGGCTGTGGCGGTGTCGATGTCGGCCTGGACCTCGAGCTGGCTCGGCATCCGTTCCGAACCACCGACGACCCAGCCGGCACCGGCCAGATCACCGTCACGGGTGACCACTCGCAGTTCCGGGCGCAGGGTGACGAGTTCGGTGGCGCTCGCCAGATCATCGACAACCACGACACCGGCGGTGAGAGCCGCCAGCGCGGGGCGCACCTGCACGTCACCGTCGAGAACGTCCGCGAGCCACTGCGCACCAGCGGGCAGCGAACCTCGCTCGTTCGGGATCGTGCCGTCGGTCGCGAAAACGAACGCCACCCGTCCACCATCGCCACTGCGCAGTTCGCGCACGGCGGCATCGGCGGTGGTCGCGGTGTCGGCGGTGATGGCGTCGGCGAGCGGACCGAGCAGCGCTGCGACCGCGGCCTCGAATCCCGACTGCACGCGCAACAACCCGGACAACCGCCCCCCGAGCCCACTCACCCCGTGCTCGAGCAGCCAGGCCGCGCCGTCTTTGCGCGCCAGATTCATGCCGAGCGCTTCGATGCGGGCGCCGAGCCTGGCGACCAGTTTGCTTGCCTCACGGTCCAATTCGCGCAGTTCCCGTACCCGCTCGTCGGCGAGTTCCTGGGCGGCGACGGCGTGCTCGTGCTGGGCGTCGAGGCCCTTCTCCCCCGCGTCGAGTTCGCCGAGTTCGTCCTGCACCGCGTCGTATTCGACCTGCGCGGCCTCGCCTCGGTGGCGGGCATCGGCAATGGCCACGGACAGTCGCGCGATCTCGGCGTCGACGGATTGCGCGCGGGTGCGCAGGTTGTCGACCTGACCGGACAGCCGGGCCAACCCTTCGCGACGGTCGGCGATCGCGCGCACGGCAGCGAGATGCGCCTGCTCGGCGGCCTTGGCGGCGTGCTCACGCTCGGCGAGGGCTTCGCGGGCGGCCTCGAGGGTTTCGGTGGCCATGTCGACCGCGTACCGCAGTTCGGCTTCCTCGGCTTCGACCCGGTCGGCTTCGGCCTCGAGCTGGTCGGGGTCGCGGCCGGTGCCGACCGGCGCCTCGGTGTGCAGGTGCCTGGCCCGGTCGCTGGCGATGCGGATGGTGGCGTTGACCCGTTCGGTCAGGGCCGAGAGCTGGAACCAGGTCTGCGCGGCGGCCTCGGCGCTGGGGCTCAGCCGTGACAGCTGGAATTCCTGTTGCGCGAGTGCGGCATTGGCGGCATCGAGTTCGGATTGCACATTGATCTGCTGTTCGCGGGCGTAGGCCTCTTTGCTGAGCTGGGATTCCAGCTCGCCGCGCCGGGTCACCAGGTCGTCGGCAGCCAGCCGCAGCCGGGCGTCACGCAGGTCGGCCTGCACGGTCTGCGCGCGCCGCGCCACCTCGGCCTGGCGACTGAGCGGCTTGAGCTGGCGGCGCAGTTCGGTGGTGAGGTCGGTGAGCCGGGCGAGGTTGGCCTGCATCGCATCGAGCTTGCGGACGGCCTTTTCCTTGCGCCTGCGGTGCTTGAGCACGCCCGCGGCTTCTTCGACGAACGCGCGCCGATCCTCCGGCCGCGATTCCAGGATCGCCGACAGCCTGCCCTGCCCCACGATGACGTGCATCTCACGCCCGATACCGGAGTCCGACAGCAGTTCCTGCACATCCATCAACCGGCACGTACTGCCGTTGATCTCGTACTCGCCCGCGCCGTCGCGGAACATGCGCCGGGTGATCGACACCTCGGCGTAGTCGATGGGCAGCGCGCCGTCGGAGTTGTCGATGGTCAGCGTCACCTCGGCGCGCCCGAGCGGTGCGCGCCCGATGGTCCCGGCGAAGATGACGTCCTGCATCTTCCCGCCCCGCAACGCCTTGGCACCCTGCTCGCCCATCACCCACGAGAGCGCGTCCACGACATTGGACTTACCGGACCCATTGGGCCCGACAACGCAGGTGATGCCCGGTTCGAAACGCAGAGTGGTCGCAGACGCGAAGGACTTGAACCCCTTCAACGTCAGACTCTTCAAATGCAAAAGAGCGACCCTTTCTGCGCGCGAGCAACCATGCTAACGCGACGCACCGTCAGGTCGGTGGTCGACGCCCGGCGTCAGTGCGGGTTGATGTGCTTCATCTGCGTCTGCAGCTGACGCAGATGAGTCTGGGTGCCGGGAGCCGCTTCCCAGCCGGTGATCACGCGGAAGACCAGCACCGCACCCCACGGGCCGATGACCCACATCGGCCAAAAATACGTGAGCTCGCCCGCAGACAGCGAGATCAGACCCCAGATGACCAGCACGATCACGCTGACACCGAGCCAGCTGCCCGCCTCGATGCGCTGCCAGATCGGGAAGCGCGAACCTGGCTTGCGTTCGGCGGGGGCGGCCTGCTGCTTTTTCGTCAGAGCAGGCAGGTCCGACAGGACGACGGCGAGTTCGTCACGCGTGGTGGTCGCGTAGACCTTGGCCACGCGCAGGTCGTATTCGCTGAGGTCGAGTCGGCCGTCGGCCATGTGCGTACCCAACTGGTCGACGATCGCCTGGCGTTCGGCGTCGGACGCGCGCGTACCCGGGGTGATTTCCATGCCGACGTCCTCTCGGTCACATCCACAGTGGAGTGCTGAATTCCAGCGTCCACCCTCCACAGTGCAATGTCAACCGCTCGCAGGTCAGAGAATCGCGAAGGCCACCACGAGACCGAGAGCGAAGTGCGCGGCGGCGACGAGCAGCACCTCGGGGGTGTAGGCGTCGGCGTGCATCGTGCGACCGATGTCGATGCCGGTGACCTTCTCGATCACCCGCACCGAGATCACCTGCGCGACGATGCCGACCAGGCCGTACACGATCGCCGCGATCAGCCCCTGCGACAGCTTGCCGCTGCCGCCGGTGGCCAGCACCGCGAACACGACGATGAACGCCATGCTGATCATCCCGGCCGCCGAGACGATGATCGCGTTCGGCTTGCCCGCGATCACCAGGTCACGCAGCTTGCCCGGCGTGGTGAGGTCGATGGCGAAGAAGCCGATCAGCATGAGGACGAGGCCGATCAGGCAGTACAGGATGATGGCGCCGACGCCTTCACCGAGCGCACTCCAATAACCCGATTCCAGGGCGAGGGCGGTCATCGTGGTCCTTTCGAACAATGTTGTGAGGTCAAGGGGTGTCAGTCGACGATGCGGTGCGGCACGAACGCGGCGCCGTCATCGGTGATCAGGCCGGCGGTCTCGCGAATGCCGAGCCCCGCCGCGGTGTCACCGACCACCCAGGCGCCGAGCACCGGGCGCATGCCGTCGAATTCCGGTAGCGGGTCGAGCATTTGGTAGACGAAACCCTCGGCGCCGTAGACGCCGCCGGTCGCGGTCTCCATGCCGGGGCCGACGATGGTCATGTTCGCGCCTTCGCGGCCGAGCTTGGGTTTGCGGATGTATTCGGTGAGTTCGTGCGGGTTGTCCAGGTAGGCGGGCAGCAGGTTCGGGTGCCCGGGGTACATCTCCCACAGGATGGCCAGGATCGCCTTGTTGCTCAGCAGCGTGGTCCACAGCGGTTCGATCCACGCGGTCGCGGGCAGGCTGGCGACGACGCGCTTGCCGAAGTCGTCGTCGAGGATCCACTCCCACGGATACAGCTTGAACATCGCCTCGATCGGCGCCTCGGCCAGATCGACGAACCGGTTCAGTTCGGTGTCGAACCCGACTTCCTCGATCGGCAGCGCGACCGTGTCGAAGCCGGCTTCGGCCGCGGTTTCCTGCATGTAGGCGGTGGTGACGTTGTCCTCGCCGGTGGCGTCGGCGCCCGACCAGGTGAAGTGCAGTTCGGTGCCCGGCAGCACGCCGCGCAGTTCGGTCCAGCGCTCCACCAGTTTCTCGTGCAGCGAATTCCATTGGTCGCCACCGGGATACACCTGCTGCAGCCAGTGCCACTGGATGATCGCGGCCTCGAGCAGCGAGGTGGGGGTGTCGGCGTTGTACTCGAGGAGCTTGGCAGGGCGGCGGGCGTCGTAGCGCAGATCGAAGCGGCCGTACACGTAAGGGTCACTGCGACGCCACGATTCGGCGATCGGGCCCCAAGTCCATTCCGGCAGACCGAAATCGGCGAACCGCTCGGTGAGTACCACGTGCTCGGCCGCGTGCAGGCACATCGACTGCAGCAGTTCCACATCGGCTTCCAGCGCGAGGATCTCGTCCATCGAGAACTCGTAGTGCACCGACTCGTCCCAGTACGGCCGCGGCTGTCCGCTGGCGTCGCGCCCCGGTGCGCCGTAGACCAGCCCCTGCTTTTCGACGATCTGCTGCCAGTCCTTGCGTGGCGTGCTCTTGGTGCGCCGCATCTACGATCCACTCCCGCCGGTCGACTTGCTGCCGAGTCCGCCGCGCTGCACCGTGGTGCCGCTCTTGGTCGTGATCGAGGCATTGCGCGGTTTCACCGAGGTGCCGCCCGTGGGTGGCTTGCCGATCGTCGGGGTGCCGCCGTAGTGGTAGCGGTACTGCGGCCAGCCGAGGATCAGCAGTCCGCCGCCGTGGCCGCCGCTGGAGCCCTCGCTGCGGAAATTGGTTTTGCCGTCACCGCATTTGTCATCGGGGACAACGACTTCCTGCCCGTTCTCGTCGACCTGCACACACGAGGCGGTCACCTGGTCGGGTGCGGTGATCGCACGGTAGGCGAGGTAGCCGCCGCCGACCAGGGCGGCTACACCGACGATGGCGACGCCGCCGATCATCACGCGTTTGCGGTTGCGCTTCTTCTCCTCGGCCGCCGCGACCGCGGCACGCTCGGCCTCTTCTGCCTGCCTGCGGGCCTTGTCCCTGGCACGCGCCTCGCCGACGGTGGGTGGGCGCGGCTGGGTGACGCCGGGCTCCTGCCTGGCCATCCGACCGGGACGCGGCTCGCCGACGGGATGCCCGCCCGACCCGAAAACGGGCGGGTTCGCACCAGCGTTCGAATCGAACGGCGTCGCACCGGGACCTGGTTCGGATGGCGTCGAACCCTCGGCCGGTGGAGTCCAGCCCGCACCGGTGTCCGGTGGCGTCCACGGGGACCTGTCCGGCTCGCCATTGGGTCGATCGGGCGGGCCGGGGTTCTGTGTGCTCACCGCTGCCGTACCCCCGAAGTCACCACTAGCGCTCCTCGAATCCCGTCATGTCGCCCCGCGCGGGCTCCCAGCTTTCCACAACCAGGTCTACCCGCCCTGGTGCACGCCCGGCCAGACCATGTGTCGCGTGCCCGACGGCCTGCGAGCCATCGAGCGCTTCGCCGGACCGTAGCAGTTCCAGCAATTTCTCGCCCGCCGTTCGCGGCCCTTCGGCCACCACGTGCACGCGGCCGTCGCGGTGATTGCGCGCGTACCCGACGAGGCCGAGTTCCAGTGCGCGCGACCGCGTCCACCAGCGAAATCCCACGCCTTGGACGTAGCCGTGCACCCACGCGCTCAGCCGGACCGGCTCCTCGCTCATGCCGATTCCGTGCGATCGGGCCGCCGGGCGCGCCCGCTCATGCGTCGATGGTGAACGTCAGCGTCACCTTCGTGCCCGCCTTGAGCGTGCGCCCGACGGTGCAGGCCTTGTCGACGGCACGCTGCACGGTGACCAGTAGTCGTTCGCGTCCGGCCTCGTCGAGTTCGGACAGATCGAGTTCGAGGACCTCGTCGAGCTGCGGGTACAGCTCGTTCTCGCGGTCGGCGTCGCCGGAGACGCGGATGGTGGCGTCGAAGTCGTCGCCGAGGCGGCGCGAGAGCGGGAAGTCCGAGCTGAGCCCGGTGCACCCGGCGAGCGCGATCTTCAGCAGCTCACCGGGGGTGAAGGCGCCGGGAACGCCCTGCGAGGCGATCAACACCTCGGCGCCACGGTTGCTGCGCCCGGTGTAGGCACGGGTTCCGGTGCGCTCGACCCACAGTTCGGTGGGGGCGTTGGTCACGGGTGCGGTCTGCTCAGCCATAGGGGTCATCCTGCCATTCACGTCGGACACGTTTCCTCACCGGCAACGCCTACGGACCGACCGGGATTCCGGCACAGTGACCTGGTCCACGCTCATTCCTGAAAGCGATACCCCATCCCCGCCTCGGTGAGCAGGTGGCGCGGGTTGGCCGGATCGTCTTCGAGTTTGCGACGCAACTGGGCGAGGTAGACGCGCAGGTAGTGGGTTTCGGTGGCATACGCAGGACCCCACACTTCACGCAGTAATTCCTTGCGCCCCACCAGTTTTCCGCGATGCCGCACCAGCATCTCGAGCATCCCCCACTCGGTCGGCGTCAGATGCACGGCCACGCCCTCCTTGGTGACCTGTTTGGCGGCCAGATCCACGGTGAACGACGCGGTCACCACCACCGGATCACCGGTCCCCGCCTCGGCGGCCCCCCGCCGGACCGCCGCGCGCAATCGCGCCAGCAGCTCGTCCATCCCGAACGGCTTGGTCACGTAGTCGTCGGCGCCCGCGTCGAGCGCCTCGACCTTGTCGGCCGAATCCGTGCGCGCAGAGAGCACGATCACCGGCGCGGTGCTCCAACCACGAAGCCCCGCAAGCACTTCGATGCCGTCCATATCCGGCAGCCCGAGGTCGAGGATCACCACATCGGGATGCTTTTCGGCCGCGGCACGCAAAGCTGCCGCTCCGTTGCCCGCGGTGATCACGTCGTACCCCCGCACCGACAGATTGATCCGCAACGCCCGCACGATCTGCGGCTCGTCATCGACAACGAGCACTCGCGGGCCTGTCCCGCCGCTTGTCCCGCCGCTTGTCCCGCCGCTTGTCCCGCCTCCCCGAGTCTTCAGGCCAGGTTCATGTGCGTCGTCCCGCACCGTCGGCGGTCGGCGGTCGCGTCCGTCGGCCTGTTCGCCCGTCCCCGGTGAGTTACCCATGTGCTCACTTTCCTCGGGGGTCAACTGGTGACGCTGTGGTGGGTGTGCCGGAAGGTAGGTCGATCAGCATGGTCAGGCCGCCGCCCGGGGTCGGTTCGGCGTGGACGGTGCCGCCCATCGCCTCGACGAAACCGCGCACGACCGAGAGCCCGAGGCCGACGCCGGTGGTGTTGTCGCGGTCGCCGAGGCGTTGGAACGGTTCGAAGAGGTCCTCCTCGGTGCCTTCCGGAACGCCGCGGCCGGTGTCGACGACCGCGATCGACACGCGGTCGCCGGCCTGTTCGGCGATCACGCGCACGGGTGCCTCACGGCCGGAGTGGTGCAGGGCGTTGTCCAGGAGGTTAGCCAGCACGCGTTCGAGTAGGCCGCTGTCGGCGAGCACGGAAACCTCGCCCACCTCCACTTTCACCCGGTCCATCGCCGCGCGCCGCAGCCCCCGCGCACCCATCCCGACGCTCACCAGTGCGCGGTGTACCGCTTCGTCCAGGTAGACCTGCCGCAACTGCGGGCTCACCACCCCGACGGCGAGCCGCGACGAATCCAGCAGGTTGCCCACCAGCGCGGTCAGTTGGTCGACGGATTCCTCGATCGCTTCCAGGAGTTCCCCGGTGTCCTCGGCGGAGAACTCGATATCGTCGCTGCGCAGACTCGACACCGCCGCCTTGGCGCCGGCCAGCGGCGTGCGTAGGTCGTGGCTGACGGCCGAGAGCAGCGCGCGGCGCAACCGATCGGCTTCTAGCAGAGCCGCTGCGGCACTGGCTTCTTCGGTCAACCGTTCCTGGCGAACCAGCGCTGCCGCCTGATTGGCGACCGCGGTGAGCACCGGCCGCTCCCCCGGGTCGAGCGGATGGCCGGCGAGCAACAGCAGACTCGTCGTGTCACCGGCCTCGATGACGGTGCCCGCATCGTCGGCGCGCTGTGGCGGCTCCGCACCCACCTCGGCGACCACCACGTCACCACACACCAGGCTCACCGCCCGCTGACCATAGACTTCCCGCACCTGTTCGAGCAGCTTCGGCAGATCCGCGCCGTGCAGTACCGCGCCCGCGAACAGGGTGAGCAGTTCGGCCTCGCGAGATGCCTTGCGTGCCTGTCGAGTTCGCTTGGCCGCCACATCGACCAGCGCGGCGACCGCCACCGCGACGATCAGCAGCACCACCACCGTCACGAAGTTGTCGGGTTCGGCGACGGTGAGGCTGTAGCGCGGCGAAGTGAAGAACCAGTTGAGCAGCAGCCCCGACAGCAGCGCCGACACCGCGGCGGGCACGATACCGCCCAGCAGCGCGACCGCGACGACACCGACGAAGAACATCGCGCTGAGCCCGCCGAGTTCGAGAAATCCGTCGAGGGTGGCCCAGCAGATCACGCTCACCAGTGCGGGCACCAGCAGCGCCGCGATCCAGGCGAACACCGGTTGACGTGCGCGCAGCGGGTTGCGCCGCACCCCTTGGTTGGCGTGCTCGTGGGTCACCATGTGGACGTCGATCTTGCCCGACCGCTGCACCACGGTGGCGCCGATGCCCTCGTCGATCACCCGCGCCCACCGTGAACGCCGCGATGTCCCGAGCACCAGCTGTGTCGCGTTGACCTCGCGCGCGAATTCCAGGAGCGCGCCCGGCACGTCCTCGCCGGTCACCGTGTGCAGCGAGGCGCCGAGCCCACCTGCGAGTGCCCGCAGCCGGGCCAACCGCTGCGTCGACACTCCGGCCAGACCGTCCCCGCGCACCACGTGCACCACCACCAGATCGGCGCTGGACTTGGACGCGATCCGCCCCGCCCTGCGCACAACCGTCTCCGATTCCGCCCCGCCGGTCACCGCGACGACCACCCGTTCGCGCGCCTCCCACAGCTCGGTGATCTTGTGGTCGGCCCGGTACTTGGCAAGCGCGGCATCGACCTGATCCGCCAACCACAGCAGCGCGAGTTCCCTTAGCGCGGTGAGGTTTCCGGGCCGGAAGTAGTTGCGCAGCGCCGCATCGACCCTGTCCGCCGCATACACATTTCCGTGGGAAATCCTGCGCCGCAACGCCTCCGGTGTGAGATCGACGAGTTCCACCTGATCGGCCCCGCGCACCACCGCGTCGGGCACGGTCTCGCGCTGCTCGATTCCGGTGATCTGCGCGACCACGTCGTTGAGGCTCTCGAGGTGCTGCACGTTCACCGTCGAGATGACATCAATGCCCGCACTCAGGAGCTGTTCCACATCCTGCCAACGCTTTTCGTGCACGCTGCCCGGTGCGTTGGTGTGCGCGAGCTCGTCGACCAACACCACCGCGGGCCGCCGCGCGAGCACCGCGTCGACGTCGAGTTCGGGCAGTTCGGTCCCCCGGTAGCCGACGAGCTTCGTCGGGATCTGCTCGATCCCGTCCAGCAGCTGCGCGGTCTTGGCCCGCCCGTGCGTTTCCACCACAGCGGCGACCACATCGCGCCCACGTTCGAGCCGTCGATGGGCCTCCCCGAGCATGGCGTAGGTCTTGCCGACCCCGGGCGCCGCGCCGAGGTAGATGCGTAGTCGCCCGCGTTTCACCAGCCCATCATCGCTGGTCGACCCGTCAACAATCCGCAAAGGCAGGGCGCGGGGCCGTCAAGGATTCGTAAGGAAGCCTTGCCGCGCCCATCCGGGGGCTTTGACTGGCTCAGCACCTCACCGCGGGGTGCGAGGAGGTCGGAAATGTCTGTCGTGGTGTTCACGGTGCTGACCGTGGCGATCTTCGCGGCGCTGGGCTTGATCCAGCGCGGGGTGGAGAAGCTGTGATCGCGAATCTGGTCGGGCTGGTCCTGGCCGTTGCCGTCGCGGTCTTCATGGTCGCGGCGCTGCTCTTTCCGGAGAGGTTCTAGGTGACTACGA
This sequence comes from Nocardia sp. NPDC058658, assembly GCF_042716665.1. Taxonomy (NCBI): domain Bacteria; kingdom Bacillati; phylum Actinomycetota; class Actinomycetes; order Mycobacteriales; family Nocardiaceae; genus Nocardia; species Nocardia sp. NPDC058658. Next base: position 83,792 of record NZ_JBHXRR010000009.1, on the reverse strand, counting down.
CTACGGCGGGGATCGTCTTCGTGGCGGCCCTGGTTCTCGCGCTCGTCCTTGTCCATGTGCCGCTCGGTGACTACATGTTCCGGGTGTACAACGGCGACAAGCACTCTCGGGTCGAACGGCTGATCTACCGGGTGATCGGCGCGAAGCCCGAGGTCGAGCAGACCTGGCCGATCTACGCCCGCAGCGTGCTGGCGTTCGCGGCGGTCAGCGTGTTGTTCCTGTTCTTCTTCCAGCTGGTGCAGGGCGCGTTGCCGTTGCATCTCGACGATCCAGGCACCGAGATGACCCCGGCGCTGGCGTGGAACACCGCGGTCAGCTTCGTCACCAACACCAACTGGCAGAACTACTCCGGCGAGTCCACCCAGGGTCACCTGGTGCAGATGGCCGGGTTGGCGGTGCAGAACTTCGTCTCCGCGGCCGTCGGCATGGCGGTGGCGGTGGCGCTGGTGCGCGGCTTCGCGCGTCGGCACACCGGTGAGCTGGGCAATTTCTGGGTCGACCTGGTGCGCGGCACGTTGCGCATCCTGCTGCCGATGGCGTTCGTGTTCGCGATCGTGCTGATCGCCGGTGGCGTCATCCAGAACTTCCACCTGCACGATCAGATCGCGCAGACCGTCGGCGGTGCCCAGCAGACGATCACCGGTGGCCCGGTGGCAAGCCAGGAGGTCATCAAGGAACTCGGCACCAACGGCGGCGGCTTCTACAACGCCAACTCCGCGCACCCGTTCGAGAATCCCGCGACCTGGACGAACTTCCTGGAGATCTTCCTGCTGCTGGTGATCTCGTTCTCGCTGCCGCGCACGTTCGGCCGGATGGTCGGGTCGGTGAAGCAGGGTTACGCGATCGTCGCGGTGATGGGCACGATCGCCCTCACCAGCATCGCGCTCATCAACCTGTTCCAGCTCCAGCACCACGGCACGGTGCCGACCGCGATCGGCGCGTCGATGGAAGGCGTGGAAACCCGCTTCGGCGTAGCTGATTCGGCCACCTTCGCCGGCGCGAGCACCCTCACCTCCACCGGCGCGGTGAACTCGTTCCACGATTCCTACACCAGCCTCGGCGGCATGATGACGATGTTCAACATGCAGCTCGGCGAGGTGGCGCCCGGCGGTGTCGGCTCCGGCCTGTACGGCATGCTGATCCTCGCCGTGATCACGGTGTTCGTAGCCGGGCTGATGGTAGGGCGCACGCCCGAGTACCTCGGCAAGAAGATCACCCCGCGCGAAATCAAACTGGCCGCCGCCTACTTCCTGGTGAGCCCGCTGATCGTGCTGATCGGCACCGCCGTCGCGATGGCACTGCCCGGCGAACGGGCGAGCATGCTCAACGCCGGCCCACACGGTCTCTCGGAAGTGTTGTACGCCTTCACTTCCGCGGCCAACAACAACGGTTCCGCCTTCACCGGTCTCACCGGCAACACCGAGTGGTTCAACACCGCCCTCGGCCTGGCGATGGTGTTCGGGCGGTTCCTGCCGATCATCTTCGTGCTGGCCCTGGCCGGATCACTGGCCCAGCAGGGCACCACTCCCGCGTCGATCGGCACCTTGCCCACGCACCGGCCGCAGTTCGTCGGCATGGTCGTCGGGGTGACGGTGATCCTGGTCGCGCTCACCTTCCTGCCCGCTCTGGCGCTCGGGCCGCTCGCCGAAGGAATCCACTGACATGACCAGTTCCACACTCGATTCCACGCCGACGCTGCGGACCAAGGGCGTGCACAAGGGCGTCCTCGACCCGAAGCTGCTGCTCACCTCGCTTCCCGACGCGGTACGCAAGCTCGACCCACGCACGCTGTGGAAGAACCCCGTCATGCTGATCGTCGAGATCGGCGCGGTGTGGGCCACCGTGCTGGCGATCGTCGACCCGAGCTTCTTCGCGTGGTCGATCGTCGTCTGGCTGTGGCTCACCGTCGTCTTCGCCAACCTGGCCGAAGCCGTCGCCGAAGGGCGCGGCAAAGCCCAGGCAGACACCTTGCGAAAAGCCAAGACCGACACCGTCGCTCGTCGTCTGATCGACTGGACCGCAGGCGGCCGCATCGTCGAAGAACGGGTCGCCGCGCCGGAACTGCGTCGAGGTGACTTCGTGATCGTGGCGGCCGGACAGGTCATCCCCGGTGACGGCGACGTCGTCGAAGGTATCGCGTCGGTGGACGAATCGGCCATCACCGGCGAATCGGCACCGGTGATCCGCGAATCCGGTGGCGACCGTTCGGCGGTCACCGGCGGCACCACCGTGCTCTCGGACCGGATCGTCGTGAAGATCACCCAGGAACCCGGCGCCAGCTTCATCGACAAGATGATCGCGCTGGTCGAGGGTGCGAGCAGGCAGAAGACGCCCAATGAGATCGCACTCAATATTCTCCTGGCCGCCCTCACGATCATCTTCGTGTTCGCCGTGGCGACCCTGCAACCACTGGCGATCTTCGCCAAGTCGAACAACCCTGGTGTGCCGGACACTTCGGCACTGGACGCCCACGGCATCACCGGGATCGTGATGGTGTCGCTGCTGGTCTGCCTCATCCCGACGACCATCGGCGCGCTGCTCTCGGCCATCGGCATCGCGGGCATGGACCGCCTCGTGCAACGCAATGTGCTGGCCATGTCCGGTCGTGCGGTGGAGGCCGCGGGCGATGTGAACACGCTGCTGCTCGACAAGACCGGAACCATCACCCTCGGCAATCGCCAAGCCGCCGAATTCGTCCCCGTGCCAGGGGTTCTCGACGACGAAATGGCCGACGCCGCGCAACTGTCGAGTCTCGCCGACGAGACCCCGGAGGGCCGTTCGATCGTCGTATTCGCCAAGGAGGTGTTCGACAAACGCGAACGCAGCGCGGGCGAACTGCCCGGCGCCACCTGGGTGGAGTTCACCGCGCAGACCCGCATGTCGGGTGTCGACCTCGCGGACGGCCACCAATTGCGCAAGGGTGCGGCCGGTGCTGTCACCGAATGGGTTCGCGCCCAAGGTGGTTCGGTGCCAGCAGAAGCCGCGGCAATCGTCGACGGCATCTCCGCATCCGGAGGCACCCCGCTCATGGTCGGTGAGGTCCGCGACGGAACACCGCGCCTGCTCGGCGTCATCCATCTCAAAGATGTTGTGAAGCAAGGCATGCGGGAACGCTTCGACGAAATGCGACGCATGGGCATCCGCACCGTGATGATCACCGGCGACAATCCGCTGACCGCCAAGGCCATCGCCGAGGAAGCGGGCGTGGACGACTTCCTCGCCGAAGCCACCCCAGAGGACAAACTCGCCCTGATCAAGTCCGAACAGGACGGCGGGCGCCTGGTCGCGATGACCGGCGACGGCACCAACGACGCCCCCGCGCTGGCCCAGGCCGACGTCGGCGTCGCGATGAACACCGGCACCTCCGCCGCCAAAGAAGCGGGCAACATGGTCGACCTGGACTCGGACCCGACCAAGTTGATCGAGATCGTGGAGATCGGCAAACAGCTGCTGATCACCCGTGGCGCGCTCACCACGTTCTCCATCGCCAATGACATCGCCAAGTACTTCGCGATCATTCCCGCGCTGTTCGTGGCCCTGTTCCCCGGCCTGGACGCCCTGAACATCATGCGCCTGGCCAGCCCGCAGTCGGCGATCCTGTCGGCGGTCATCTTCAACGCGATCATCATCGTGGCGCTCATTCCACTCGCCCTGCGCGGCGTGAAGTACCGGGCGAGCAATGCCTCGAAACTGTTGAGCCGCAACCTGACCGTCTACGGCCTCGGCGGCATCATCGCGCCGTTCGTCGGCATCAAACTCATCGACCTGCTCGTCCAACTGCTCCCCGGGATGGCCTGATATGCGCACGTCCACCTGGATCCGCCAGCACCTGGCCGCCCTGCGCGCCCTGCTCGTGCTGACCGTGATCACCGGAATCGTCTACCCCGTTGCCGTTTTCGCGATCGGCCAGCTTCCCGGACTCCGGGAGAACGCGGAGGGCTCGCTCATCGAACGTGACGGAAAGCTGGTGGGCTCCAGCCTGATCGGGCAGTCGTTCACCTCTGCCGATGGCCGTGCGATGGCGCAGTACTTCCAGAGCCGCCCGTCGGTCGCCGGGTACGACCCGCTGTCCACGGGCGCGAGCAACCTAGGCCCGGAAGACATCGTCGACACCACCGCCCGCACCAGCCTGCTCACCACCGTGTGCACCCGCTCCAAGGAGGTCGGCGACCGTGAGGGGGTCGACGGTTCCCGGCAGTTCTGCACGAAAGACGGTGTGGGCGCGGTGCTCTCGGTGATCGGCCCGCGTGATGCCGATGGTGATGTCTCGCGGCCGGTGCGGGTGGTCAGCGTCAACGAACTCTGCCCCGCGCAACCCTTTCTGACCACGTTCCGCGGTGTCGCGGTGGAGTGCGCGAAGGCGGGCGAGGACTACTCCGTCGGCCGGATCATCCCGATCCTCGGCGACGCACCGGTTGTCCCCGCCGTTCCCGCCGACGCGGTCACCGCGAGCGGCAGCGGCCTCGACCCGCACATCTCCCCCGAATACGCGACCATCCAGGTCGAGCGGGTGGCAAGGGCGCGCGGCATCACCGCCGCCGAAGTGCGCGAACTCGTCGCCGCGCACACCGACGGACGCACCCTCGGATTCCTCGGCGAGCCACGGGTGAACGTCGTCGAACTCAACCTCGACTTGGACGCCCGCTACCCGCTCAGGAGCTGAGACAGAAATCGGGGCCGGAACCACCATAGTTCCGGCCCCGATTGCGTGTTCCTCGTGAGTGACCAGTACAAGAAACGGGTCAGCCCCCGGGCTGGTGCACTATTCCTCGTCTGTGACCAGAGCGAGAAACAGGGTCAGACCCGGGGCGGTGCTCTATTCCTCGTCGGTGACCAGAGCCCAACCTTCGGGCAGACCGGTGACGGTCACCGCCGATCCACACACTTCGAGGTCCACCGTCACCCCTTCACCCAACCGGAACTCCGACATCCGCACGCTCCCCCACGCCGGCGGCACCTGCGGCCGCAACGTCAACGTCTTGGCGGGCACATCGGGATCGAGTCCCAGGAACGACCGAACCAGCAACAACGGCGCCGCACTAGCCCACGCCTGCGGCGAACACGACGTCGGATAAGGCACGGGCGCAGCGAATCTCGACCGCGGGAAACCGCAGAACAACTCGGGCAACCGGCCGTCGAAAGCCGCCGCCGCATCGAGCAATCCACCCGAGAGTTTGGTCGCCAACTCCACCGCACCCGGCACGTGCTGATACCGCATCAGCCCGGCGACCGCGATCGCCGTGTCGTGCGGCCAGATCGACCCGCTGTGATAACTCATCGGGTTGTAGGCACCCATGTCCGAAGCGAGTGTCCGCAGCCCGAAGCCCGAATCCATCTCTGCCCGAGACAGATTCCGGATCAGGATCTCGGCGTGCTCGTCGGTCGCGATACCCGACCACAGGCAGTGCGCCGCATTGCTGGTGAGCGCGTCGACCTGCCGCTTGCGGCCGTCGAGGGCCACCGCGTACCACCCGTAATGCGGTAGCCAGAACTGCTCGGCGAACTTGGTGCGCAACTCGTCGGCCCGCTCCCGCATCCGCACGGCCAGCTCGGGGTCGTCGAACTGATCGGCCAGTTCCGCGCGGGCCAGGAACGCCGCGTACACATACCCCTGCACCTCGGCCAGCGCGATCGGCGCTTCGGCGATATGTCCTGCGGCATCGTTGATTCCGTCGAAGCTGTCCTTCCAGCCCTGGTTGATCAGGCCGCGATCGGTGGCGCGCACGTACTCGACGAAACCGTCGTCGTCGCGGTCGCCGAAGTCGGTGATCCAGCTGATCGCGGCGTCGGCCGCGGGCAGCAGGGTGGCGATAGAGGCCGGATCGGCGCCCCACCGTAGACATTCCGCGAGCAGCATCACGAAAAGCGGTGTGGCATCGACGGTTCCGTAGTAGATCTGCCCACCGAGCACCTGCCCGACCGAGGGCCCGCGCCGCATCTCGTGCATGATCCGGCCCGGCTCTTCTTCGACGAGCGGGTCGATCGTCTGGCCCTGCAGTTCGGCCAGTTGCTGCAGAGTGCCCAGTGCCAGATCGGTTTCCAGCGGCAGCGACATCCAGGCTGTGAGCAGCGAGTCGCGACCGAACAGCGTCATGAACCAGGGCGCACCGGCCGCGACGAACGGCCGGTTGGTGCCCGAATCGGTGTGGATCTGCAACGCGCCCAGATCGCTTTCGCTGCGGCGCAGGATCTGGTTGAGCAGCCCCGAATCGGCCGAGATATCGGTGGCGGTGGCCCGCCAGGCCTGGATCTTGCGCACCGGCTCGCTGGCCCGGTACCGCTCACCCACCGAACCGGAGGTTTGCGGGCGTTGCGCGGCGCCCGCGGGCTGCGCGGTGATCTCGGTCTGCCAGCGCCCGCCCGCGGGGACGATCGCCCGCCAGATCATGGTGCCGGGCAACACCATCGGCTCCACGGTGGAGGTGAGCGCGAGCCCACGGGACAGATCGGCGCGGTCGTGCAGCAGCAGTTCACCGTCGGCGGTCGTCATCTCCGCCCTTCGCCCGTGCGTGCGGCCTTCCTTCACCGCGAACAGATCCACGAAATCGGCGTCGACGTGCAGTTCCAGGACCACCGCCGTCGCCTCGCGGCTCATGTTCTCGAGGGTGATCACCTCGTGCATCCCCTCGGCGACGAGCCGATCCCGCACCACGAGCAGGGTGCTGTCGGCCCGACCCTGCTGCGGAGGCCTGCGCAGCACGAACCGTGCCGCGAAGGCCTCCGGGCTCAGCACCGACAGCGCCTCGGGCCGTTTGCCGTCGATCATCAGCTCCCAGCGCGAAATCACCCTGGCGTCACGGAAGAACAGGCCCTGCGGCTTGCCCGGCTCGATATCGCCGAGCCGGTCGGACAGGCAGAACGTGCCGCCTTCGACAAGGGTGATGTTGCCGCCACCGCCACCGAGCCCCGCGGGTTCCCCCGCGTTGAGGGGGCTCGGCGCCGAGGCGCTGTCGGTGCTCATGCGCGCCCGTTGACTGCCGCCCCGACGGGCATCGACATCGCGTAGGCGGCGTCGATACCGATCGTGGTGCGTGCGAGCAGTTCCCGGTACACCTGTTCGTAGCCGCGGCCGAGGGTGTCGGCGCCGAAGTTGTCGACCACGTGCTTGCGGCAGGCCGCCGGATCGTAGGTCTGCACTTCGGCGATGGCGGCGGGCAGTTCGGCCGGATCGTCACAGATCCGCCCGGTGACCCCGTCGACCACCACTTCGCTCACCGCACCGCCACGCAACGCGACCACCGGCGTTCCGCAGATCATCGCCTCGATCATCACCATGCCGAACGGCTCCTCCCATCGAATGGGGAACAGCAGACACTTAGCTCCGGAGAGGAGTTTACGCTTGGCGGCCGCGTCGGCGAGACCGAACATCTGATCCTGATCGGTCATCCGTGGCCGCACGAACTCCTCGAAATAGGCCTTCTCCGGCGGCTCACTGCACTTGCCCGCCAGGATCAGCGGCATGCCGGCGGCGTGGGCGGCGTCGAGCGCCAGGTGCGGGCCCTTGTCGTCGCTGAAACGGCCGAGGAACAGTGCGTAGTCCTGCTTCTCGGTCTGGAACGGCCACTGCTCGGGACGCAGCGCGTTGTGCACCCGGCCCGCCCACTGCAGGTCTGGTGCCAGCGCGCGCTGCCGGTCGCTGATCGCGACGAGCGAGCATTCCTCGCCCAGTTCCTTGTAGTAGCGGTAGCAGTCGTCCTGCACCGGACCGTGCACGGTGACCACCGTCGGCAACCCGAGATTGGCGTAGGCGGGCGCGTTCAGCGGACCCGCGAACGTGTGGTCGTGGACCAGGTCGATGCCTTCGGTATCGGCCAGCCGCTCGATGGCGCGGCGCACCCGCAGCGCGTGCACGACTTCGGGGAACGGGTCGCCCAGCCGTTCGGGCTGGATCCGGTCCCACAGTGGGACGAAATTCGCCGCGGTGCCGTCGATACCGGCACCGAACAGGGTGACGTGATGGCCACGCTCACACAGTGAGTCGACCAGATCGGCGACCACGGCCTCGACGCCGCCGTAGGCCTTGGGTGGAACATCGAAATACGGTGGAACGACCATGGCGATCCGCAGCGGACCACCGTGGGGGTCGATCGAATAGAGATCGGACGCGGACAAACCGGTCGGCGACATTGCCGACGTGTCTGTACTCATGACCTTCCTTCCAGGGACGCAACCTCGCAACACTTGCGCGAACAAGAGGTGGCCGCCTCGGCGGAGGTGGAGACGAGAGCTTCACCGCCGTCCATGGGGCATGGTTGGCCTGGCCAGACACGGTGCGCACCCGTCTCGGGTGCCCGTCTGATCAGAGGGGCCGTCAAGGAACGTACCCCGCTACCGCAGAGTAAACCAGCGTGTTGCTGGAAATGTTCGGTATCGATTCCCCACCGGGGCAGGTGATTACACGGTCAGAGGCGCTCTACACCGTACAGATTTCAAGATCACCGGGTCATCGCGGTGAATATTGCGAAGGCCGACGATGGGCAGCCTGGCCTTACCGCACGTTTGCCGCGCGCGAAACGGGGAAACCAGCGAATCGCCCGCGATCTATCGGCCGTCAGGGTGTGCAGTCCGCCCGAACATCCCAATCCACACAGGCGATGGCCCCGAACTCGGCAACGATCAGCCTGCCCTGACCATGTGTGAGGTAGTCGATGAACTTCGCCGCCAGCGATTCCGCCGGAAGCTGGCCACCGGGATAGTCATTGAACGCGAACTCGACCGAGTAGAAGGGGTAGGCCTTGGCCCCGACGTTGTCCATGGTCGCCTCGACGCCGTCGATCCGCACCGCCTTGACGGCGGCGCCGCGAACGGCCGCGGATTCGAGATAGCCCACCGCACCGGGGTTCTTGGCGACGACATCGGCCATCGCACTGGTCGTGCGCACCTCGCAGTGCACGAGTCGTGGCCGACCGGCGCAGGGTTCCGGTTGATACAACGGCCGGTTCCAGTTCAGCAGGCGGTGCTCGAGGGCGAATCTCGAACCCGAGCCGTAGATCCGATCCACCACCACGACAGGCAGATCCGGCCCGCCGACTTCGCGCCAGTTACTGATCTGCCCCCGGAACAGGCGCTGAATCTGCTCGGTGGTCAGATCGGAGACCGCCAGATCGGGGTGCACGACTACCGAATACGGTGCCACCGCGAAGGCATCTTCGGACAGGTCAGGAAAGGTTTCGTGCTTGGGGCCCTCACCGATGGCGACGGTGTTCGGCGCGGCTTCCGGTCTGGCCAGGTACTCGAGGCCGTCGGTCGTGCCCGTGAAGTCGAAGGCGAATTTCGCTCCGGAACAGCTCTTCTGGAAAGACTCGGCGACCTTGCGAACCGTGGTCTCCATCGCAGTCGAGCCGACAAGCCTGAGTTCGCCACTGGCACAATAATCGGGCGGCGGCTCGGGGCGCAGAACAGCGAGGACCAATTGGACCGCCAGCACCACTGCCAGGAACGAACTGAGCCCCAGCAGTACCGGCTCGCGCCTGGACCGACTGGTGGTCATGCCGATTGTGCCGCTCTTGAGGATGCCGCGATGTTTCACGATCTCGCGATCGTCGGTAATCGGCGCCGCGGCTCCCTGCGCTTGCAGCACCGCCAGCACTTTGTAGTGCTCACCGCGCTGCAGAATCTCCTTCGGCAGCACGATCTCGCCGACACCCTGCGGACTCGTACTGTGCGCGATGGCGCGGAGTTCGCTGCTGAGTTGATCGAGCGCCCACCGTTCGCCGGACCGGGTGACGCGCTCGGTGACCTCCGTCGCCTGCACACTGTGTCCAGGGAAGATCAACCTCGGGCGATTGGCATCTCGATAGTCGCCCTCATCGATCTCGGTGCTGCCGTTGTTCTCGATGCGGATCAGTACCACTGTCACGTCCGCGCCGTTCGATACCGTCAGCGGTATCCGGCTCACCGGCGTGTTCATCTGCACGCGGTAGCCGAGTCGCTTACGTCCGACGAAGACGAACTCCCGCAGGAAAGCGACGAGGGTTACCAAGATACCGATCACCGACAGCGCGATGTCGATCGGAAAGTCGCTCACCAATTCCCCCACTCACGGCCCCGAACAACGAGTTGATTTCTACCAGCTCGCAACCGGCATTCCGCGTTTCGAAATCAGCTGTTGGGCAAGACTTCACCCATTCGATTCCCTGGACCACGCGAGCAACTCATCGACCGGCCAGGTGTCGATCACCTTCTCGGCGGTGACGCCGTGTGCCAAGGCCCGCTCGCATCCGTAACCCTGCCAGGCCAACTGGCCCGGGGCGTGCGCGTCGGTGTCGATCGAGAAGAAGCAGTCCATCTCGACGGCGAGTTCGATCAAGCGTCCGGGTGGGTCGCGGCGTTCGGGGCGGCTGTTGATTTCCACGGCCGTGCCGTAGCGGCGGCAGGCTTCGAAGACGAGTTCGGCGTCGAAGGACGACTCCGGGCGGGTGCCGCGAGACCCTTCGACGAGGCGGCCGGTGCAATGGCCGAGGATGTCGACGTTGGGGTTGGCGACGGCGTAGACCATGCGTTTGGTCATGGTGTCGCTGTCGTCGCGCAGGTGCCAATGCACGCTGGCGACAACGACATCCAGGCGTTCGAGGAGATCGGCTCGCTGGTCGAGGGTGCCGTCGTCGAGGATGTCGACCTCGATGCCGGTGAGGATGCGGAACGGCGCCATCTGTTCGTTGAGTTCGGCGATCACGTCGAGTTGGCGCAGCAGCCGGTCCGCGGACAGGCCGTTGGCGACCTTGAGGCGCGGAGAATGGTCTGTCAGAGCGCAGTATTCGTGCCCCAGCGCCGCCGCTACGCCCATCATCTCGGCGATCGGGCTTCCACCGTCGGACCAGTCGGAGTGGGTGTGCAGATCGCCACGCAGCAGGCCGCGCAACTCGTCACCGGCGGGCGCGATCGGTTTGGCGTCCTTGCGGAGCTCGGCCAGATAGTCGGGAACCTCGCCGGCACTGGTCTGTTCGATGATGGCCGCCGTCTTGGGTCCGATCCCGGCGAGCTCACGCCAACTGTGTTCGTTTGCGCGAGTGGAGAATTCGTCCGAGGAGAGACCTTCGACGACATCGGCGGCGCGGCGGTAAGCCTTCACCCGGTGGGTTTCCGCGCGGCTGCGTTCGAGCCAGAACCCGACCTCACGAAGCGCCGCCACCGGACCCGGACTCGCCGCCGATGCCATCGCGGCTACTTGATCCGGCCGTACTTGATGAACGCGACGCCGTCGGCGTAGACCCGGCTGGTGATCACCCGGAACCGTTCGGGCGCGGGAAGTTTCGCTCCACCACCGAACAGCGGGCGGCCGGTACCGAGTACCACCGGGTGCAGTTTCAGGAACACCTGGTCGATCTCGGGCAGCAGCGCCTGGGCCAGTTCACCGCCGCCACACAGCCAGATCCCCAGTCCGTCTTCGCGTTTGAGTTCGCGCACCGCGGTGGTCGGGTCCTCGGTGATCAGTTCCACCCCCGGCGCGGGCGATTCGGGCAGCGTCGTGGACACCACGTACTGACGCAGGTGCTCGTACGGGCTTGCGGTGCCGGTGCGGACGCCGAAGTCGTGGGTCTTGCGGCCCATGATCACGGTGTCGAAGTAGATGTTGCCCGCCGCGATCCCGCGCGCCTCACGCACCTTGGTCGGCAGCGTTTCCGGGTACTGCGAAATGATCGCGGGCCCGTGGTCCCCGCCTACCGGGAAGAAATCCAGTGTCCCGTCCTCGGCGGCGATGAAGCCGTCGATCGTCGATGCCACGAAATAGGTCAGCTTGCGCATAGCGTCCTCCCTGCACGGACCCGGCCTTTGACATCCTCCCGGCCGTGAACAGCCGAGATCCCTACCAGCGACCGACGGTCGCTCTCGGCGGGTTCCTGTTTCACCGGGGCTCGCTTCCTGCTAGACGGAAGGCTAACAGCCCCTCCACAAGCGTTTAACCTCTCGGCCTGCCCGGCCGCGAGAATGTTCATTGCCGCGTTCATATCGCGGTCGTGAGCAGTACCGCACACGCATGTCCACGCCCGCACATGCAGAGGCTTCTTCTCCGAGATCACCCCACACGCCGAACATAGTCGTGTAGAGGGGAACCAGCGGTCGACCTTGGCGAAGAACCGCCCATATCGAGTGGCTTTGTCCTCCAACATGCGAATGAACATGCCCCACCCGGCGTCGTGAACCGACTTCGCCAGTCTCGTGCGCGCGAGACCTCGGATGCACAAGTCCTCGACGAACACCGCTTGGTTGTCGCGGATGATTGTCGTGGAGTTTTTGTGCAACCAATCCCGGCGTGTGTCGGCCACCTTCGTGTGAGCCTTGGCGACCTTGACACGAGCCTTCGCCCGATTGTTGCTTCCCTTGCTCTTGCGGGACAAAGACTGTTGAGCTTTTCGTAACCGGCGCTCGGCGTGCCGCAGAAAGCGTGGTGACGCGACCGACTTGCCGTCCGAAAGCACCGCGAAGCTCGCCAAACCCAGGTCGATACCCACCTCGGTCTGTACTGCGGGCAACGGCTCGCTCGCGATCTCCACCACAAACGATGCGTGATACCTGCCCGCCGCGTCACGGATAATCGTGACCGACGACGGCTGCGATGGCAACTCCCTCGACCACACCACCTTCAACTCCCCGATCTTCGCCGCGTACAAGCGCCCGTTCGATCGGAGACTGAACCCATTGCGCGTGAACCGGATCGAATGCTGGTTGTCCTTGCGTGACCGAAACCGTGGCGGACAGACCTTGCTACCTCGCCGTTTTCCGGCGACCGAGGAGAAGAAGTTGCGGTAGGCGGTGTGTAGATCAGCGAGGGCTTGCACCAACACCACCGACGACACCTCGCTCAACCAGGCGCGTTCGGGGGTGCGCTTGGCCATGGTGATCACCCGGGTTTGTAGCACCGAATCCTTGATGTACGGCTCGCCCGCCGTTCGCGCGGCGTGACGAGCCGCGAGGCCGTCGTTGAACACCACCCGTGCGCACCCGAACGCCTTCGCCAGCGCGATTTGCTGACCAGGCGTTGGATAGATGCGGAAGTTGTACCGGAGTTGCACAAATCACAGCGTACCCTATTGGCCTATGGTTTCTGAAGAGAGCTATCGCCGTGGGCGCAGCGTGGTTTCGGCGATGCGCGTTCACTTGGTCTTTGTCACAAAACATCGATACGGGATGCTCACCGACGAACTCTTGACAACCTGCGAGAAATCGATGCGTGCGGTCTGTCGCGACTTCGAGGCCACGCTGGCCGAGTTCAACGGCGAACGTGACCATGTACACCTGGTGGTGCAGTACCCGCCCAAGGTCGCGGTATCGAAGCTGGTGAACAGCCTCAAAGGTGTGTCAGCGCGGCGGTTGCGCGACCAGTACCCTTCCTGGGTGGATCAGCACAGCCTCAACGGGCAGTTGTGGTCGCCGAGCTACTTCGCCGCGTCCTGCGGCGACGCGCCAACCTCGATCGTTGCCGAGTACATCGAACAACAACGGCGCTCACCCCGCAGACCGGGACGTCCGCGGTCGATGCCCTGACCAACCTCTAAGGGATCAGTCTCAGTTCTCGGATAGTCTCTGAAGCATGGCTGCAGCACTGTGCCCCGGCTCCTTCGACCCTGTCACCAACGGTCACCTCGACGTGTTCACCCGCGCCGCCGCGCAGTTCGACGAGGTGATCATCACTGTGAACGTGAATCCCAAGAAGCAGGGCATGTTCACTGTCGAGGAACGCATGGAACTGCTGCGCGAATCCGTCGCGCACCTGCCGAACGTGCGCGTCGCCTCCTGGCAGGGCCTCACGGTCGACTTCGCCAAGCAGGAGGGCGTGAGCGCGATCGTGAAGGGCCTGCGCGACGCGGGCGACTTCGGCTACGAACTGCAGATGGCCCAGATGAACCACAAACTGGCCGGCGTCGACACCTTCTTCATCGCCACCAACCCGTCCCTGAGCTTCCTGTCCAGCTCACTGGTCAAGGAAGTGGCGGCCCTGGGTGGCGACGTGAGCGACATGCTCCCGCCCGCCGTCCACAAACGCCTTCTCGACCGCCTTGCGGAACGAAGAGGCTAGTCGAGTTTCTTGCGGGTGATAGTTCGCGATCATGGGCGAGTAATTATGAGTGGATCGTTCTCCATGCCGTCAATGGCCGAGTCAGGCATGCACGGGGAATGACCCGTCAGGCTCATGAATCGATAGTCTGGACCTGCGTTAAGCGTGAGCCCGAAGCCGTCGGGAAGTTCAACTTCAGTTACGCGGATCATCTTCTCCGAGGTATTCCAACCCTTATTCTTCCAGGTCTCTGAAAGCTGATCGAAATACTCTTTCCCGGCTGATGGCGGAACTCCGACAATCCAATAGGCGGAGGTGATGTAATGAGGCCCCTCAGATTGTAAATTTCCATCCCAGCAAGGGACCGACAGCGGTGGTCCTGCGCTATGACTAGCCAGATTGGGCACATCGGCGAGCTTTGCTAGAGAAGTCGAGACCGGGAGGCCAGTAAGCGCCTCGGACATGTACGCGTAGATTTTTCGTTGCGCTTCTGGGGCGGTGAGAGATTCGTCCACGTTGGGTCCTCCTGATGATCCACACCCTGCCACGATGAACATTAGGCAGAACGCCGGTAGCAGTATTGTCCGTAGGACGGGGTTCATTGGTAGACCACCGACCTATGATCCCCGGCAATGATTCTTCCCATATTGATCAGCGACGCGCTTTTCTGTTTCCAGTACTCACCGTGCGAGTCACCGCTGTAACCGTCTGTATACCAGGGGCCCTCGGTGCCGGGATCGGAGGTGAATACTTGGCCGCCGAACTCTGGCTCAGTAGGATCCTCACCGTGGCGGTCTACTCCGGGTACCCAGCCGGGAAGGTTCTCGTATAGCGGAGTCGGGTCGTTTTCCGCCCGAGTCGAGAAGACGTGCTTGTACTCCTCGCCGTCGGGCACACCCGTGAGGCTGAGATCGCGAGCGGAGTCCACCCCTGCACCGGGGCTCGCCACAAGGACCACGTTGTCAGCGTCCAGTGTCCGCCCCTCGGCTGCGGATAGCCCAACGACGGTGGTGCCGTAGCTGTGACCGAGAACCGTGTTCTTCGACGGGTCACCTTCGTGAGTTACGCGCAACCCATCCTGGAACGAATTCAATGCGGGCGCACCTGCCCGCGCATAATCAGCTTGAGTCGCGTCATTGAGGACTTCGGGCGGCGCATCGTAGCCCTGCCATACGACCGTCACCGGTTTCGGTGCACCGGCGTTGAGGGCTTCCCTTGTCATCGTATCGACGCGGCCCATATCACCGTCGACTAGTTTGGAAGGTTGTGAACCTGTTCCTGGCACGTATGTGGTCACATGTGAAGCGGTATCGGGGTTACCGTCGGCGATGATCGCCTTGACACGATCGCCGGACGCGTCGTCCATTCCGAGCAACATGCGCGGAATCTTCTCACCGGTCGTAGGATCGGTCGTCTTGGGTTCCAGCGCTGCTTTAGTGCCGTTGAGGTCCTCGAGATGGCGGGATTCGTCCATTTTGGCTTTCCATTGGGTATACCCCGGCTGAGTCTGTAGCCATTTGTCCGCCTCAGCAGAGGTTCCGGTGTACTTCAGCCACCGGTCATGGTTGGCACCGGCGATCGACTTTGCGTCGTCGCGGGCGGTCTGCGCGGCCGTGACCTGGTCATCGAGGGTGAGGCGGTTGTAATGGTCGCGGTCGAGCGCGGGCATGCCGTCAGTATTTCCGAGGTACGGGTTCTGCTCCCAGAGCGCATCCTTGTCCGCGTCGGACAGGCCGCTCCAGAAGTTCTCGAACTCTTGGTTGCCTTCGGGCACTTGGCTTTTGCCATCGAGGATGTCCTGGACTTGTTGGCTCCGTTCACCCAGGCTGACCGCGATCGATGCGGCGACGGGTTTGATATCGCCAACGTTGTGGAAGGCATTTTCGATTGCGACGGTAGTGGATTCGATGACCTGGCCGAGTTGGGTCAGCGCAGCTTTGATCGGTGGCTCGTAGACGTTCTTTGCGGTGGCGTCGAGCGCGGCCTGGGCTGCGGTGATGTCAGTGGATTTGGCATCGGCCGGTAGCGAGAGCTTCGCATCAGGGGCGGTTACAGTGCCGTCCTCTGCAACGGAGTACTTGTTGTCCGTGGCCAGGGTTATCGCCGCAGTAGCTGTGGACTTTGCGCCCGCGATCTCTACCTGGCCGGTCGAGCCAGCTGTGAGCGCGTTATGGAGGGCAGTGGTGATCTTGCGACCCTCGGTAATGGTAGTGGTTGTAGCGTTTCGGGCGCGGTCGCCAGCGGTGCCGGTCCAGTAGACGGTCGAGGCACCGTAATCACGTTGGGCGAGGTCGAGATTGGTTTGCAACCGGTCGTGTAGGTTTCGCCACTCGGTGATCTGCGCTTCCAGGGCCGTCGGCTGGATGCCGAAGGCCTGGGTTTTCGTAGCTGGCCCGGTCATGAGCCGGTCTGCCAGGTAGTGAGGCCGGCGATCTTCAATCGGGTGGCGTGGTCGGTGTCGTGGAACGCGTCCACGCACTTGACGGTGTTGTCACCGATCGCCTGAAGCGCGTCGCTCAACGATCGGTTCGCGGACGCTGTATCAGCGGACTTGGCCGAGCAGACGCCACCGAGTCGGAAACCCGGGAAACCGGAAGTGACGCTGTTCGACGCGGTCCCGAAAGTGCTCGGCGCGACCGTGCCGTAGGCAGCGTCGGCCGCGTAGCCGCGCATGCCGTTGGCCAGTGCGAGTGCGTCGTCGATATTGATGTTCAATGAGTCACCAAGGCCGCTGCCCATGTTTACCTCCCCCGGTTTCGGCGCAGAAACTCATCGTTCTCGCGCGCGAGTTCTTCGTACTCCAGCCGCCGGGCGAGGTCGTCGCCGGGGTCGCTGGTCGCATGGTGTGGTCGCGTGTTCGTCGTCGGTACCGGCGGTGGGATCGGCCGGCTCATCGCGTCGACCGTATTCGCTACTGCTTCGGCGACTCGACGGTCGGACCGGAACTCTGCCAGCGCGTTCGCCGCGTTCGAGCGCGCCTCACGCAGTGCGTGGGCAGCGAGCTCGGTGAGAAGTTTGCTGAGGCCGTCGCCGCCGAGTACCAAGACCTTGTTGTCGATGTGGATGCTTATCTCGCCGTCAGCGCACGCGTCGATCCTGACGAGTCCGTTCGCGGCGGTGACGGTGGTTCGGGCCGTGGTCAGCGCGTGCGCGAGGTTTGTTGTGCGCTGAGTGAGTGGATCCAGGTTGCCGGTCATTCTTCCCCTCCGTTCCTACTGGTCAGGCAGTGTTGCTTCAACCGCTTCGGCGGCCTCGCGAATGTGGTCGCAGGCGCGCCAGTCGGTTTGCGGCGAGTTTGATATACGGATTTGAATCACACCATCCGGCCCTTCCATGGCGATGTAGCACGCACTAGCGGACTTCGAGGTATACGAAACGGCCGGTCGACTATGAACGGTGGTGTCCTGGGAACCCTCAAACTTCTTCGCCTGAACCTCGCCGAGGGTGATGCCCGACGACCACACGGTCATGCTCCCTACGCGGTCCATCCGATCACTGAATCGAGCCTTCTCGAGACGCTCGAATTCACAGCCGATAAAGGCGTAGTCCTCGAAGACGTAGTCGTTGCGTTCGCGACTCGTTGTCGCGAAGCCGAGACGTTCAGGTACTGAATCCGGGACGGTGAAACAAGGGTCGTAGTCTACGCTGATCCCGGCACGGGAAGGCTGATGCGGCGCGGGCGCTACGGTCACCTGCATAGACACTGTAGTTGTCAACTGGGCCCCGGACGGACTAGTTGGCGGCGAGTCGTCGGTTCCACAGCCGACGAGAACGGCTAGCGCGCAACTTGCCCAACCAGCACCGATCAGTTTGCGCAGGCTCATGATTGGCCGCCCAGCGTGCCGGCCTGGTGTTGTAGTCGTCGCTGGTTCAAGTCGTCGACCTCGGTGGTCATTTTTCCTGCGATCAGGAATCCTTCCTGGATGTCGTAGATACCGTCGATAAGCTGGTTCAGAACATGCTTGCCCTCGGTGGCCTTCCAGATGAACCCAGCGCGTAGTTCCTTGGCCGAGTCGAAACCGCCGAAACTTCCAGCTGCCTCGGCCTCGTCGAGCGAGTCCCTTATCGCAGCCAATTCGCTGATTACCTGGTCATACCAGTCAATAATCGCGCGTACGCCATCCGGGTTGTACTCGAAGGTGCCGCTCGCGGCGACTTCACGGAAAGCACCGATCTGGGCCTGCCCGTAGTCAATCTTCGGTAGCTGCCCGCTCATGACACACTCCTTCGCAGATTGTCGGATCGCAGACCAGCATGCCGACGGAGCTCCTGCGCGATCCGGGCAGGCGAGGCCGCCGTGACGATGGTTTCGTGGTTGCGCACCTCGACCAGATAACGACCGGACGCGAACTGACCGGATGGGATATCGATCCAGGACAGGTAGTGAGGCGGCCATGGTCGGGCGCTCGTCAGGTCGCGTTCGATGATGAGTTGACCTTCAGCACTGCGGGGTAGCCGGGCAAGCTTGCGGATTCGTTCATCCACCGGTAGGCGGCCATCCTCGGTCTTGCCCCAACTGGTGGGTGGCTCATCGCCACGAACTCGCGGTGTGTAGCCGAGCATCGACCCGGCGCCCCCGGGTTCGGCGGATGGCATCGTCGCGACCACGTGCGCGGCAGCGGCGAACGGGTCTGCCAAGACGAGACGAATGGGTCCGCTGTGCTCGCGGGCTCCTGGCTGCTGGTGCAGGATCACCGCTACCCGCTCGCTGATGGCGGCATGGGTCCTTATCTCGTAGCCGTTGGATGTAGTGCCAAAGCAGCGAATCCGGCTGATCGGGTGGGCGAGTGCTTCGAAGACGGGTCGCAGTGCCACGACGGCAAGGGCAGGGAAACGTTGTTCGAACGCGCGGGTTTGCCGGGCATACTCCTCGACGGTCGTCGCGGTTTCCTGGATCCGTAACGGGTCAGGGAATCCGAACTCGTCACCGCGGGCGACAGTGCGCCACAACCAGGCGAATTCGTCTGCGGTGAGATCGATCGATGTACGTGCCGTCACCGCGTACCCTGCTCAGGTTCAGCGATACCAGCGGCGGGGCTGGTATCGGTGGTGCCCCAATCATATTGGCTGAGCAGTGCCGCGACCTCCGCGGACATCGCAGGCTCGACTGCGGCGGTGGATTCGGCCTCCGCCACGGTCTCCGTATGCGTCGGCTGGGCTGCCGGACGGTCTTCGTGATCTCGCGCCGCGTGCGCTACGTCGTTTACCCGTGTCGGTTCTGGGTCATTCGGTGCCGGTTCAGGCGAGATCGAGGCTGATTGGAGCGGGGCCGGCGTCGACGGTGGCGTAGTTGGCGCATACTCCATGGGAATTACTGGAGCTGGATTCACTTCGGCTGCAATAGTTTCGCCACCGAGGACCGCATCGTAGGTGGTAATTCCCTCGAGCCAGTCGGGCTGAACCCTGCGTAGATACTCCGGGGCGGTATGTTCCTCGTCTGGTTCGCCTTGTCGCTGACCCGCTCGGGCGCCTCCCATGGGGCCCATCATCGGCGACCCGGACGGGCGTGCGGCCGGGCCTCCGCCGGCGGCGGTCGATGCCGCACCGCTGGGCACGGGTTGTCCAAGTGCCGGAGCCCCCGGCGCGCCGGTACCCAGCGGTCCTCCCGCGCCCGGCACCGAGCCCGGAGATCCACTGCTGAGCGGCGTTGCCCCCGGGCCACCTTGAGGGGCCGAGTTGGTCGGCAGTGTTGCCGGTGCCGTGCCTGCTGGTGCGGTCTGCGCCGGTTCCGCTGGTGCGGCGCCGTCAGATCCCGCGCTGGCCTGGTCTGAAGTGCTATTCGACGAATCGCCTTCGTCGGCCTGCTCACCGGCGTCGGCGGGCGTGCCACCTTCGGTGGCGGGGTGGCGGGCGACCCATTTTCTGGCGAATCAGTCGAAGGGGTACCGCCAACCCCAGGGTCGCCTGCGCTACCCGGACCATTCGAATTTCCTTGTGCGCCCCCATCTCCCGCCAGTTCGGCGGGTACGAGGCTATATGCGGGAACGCCAGAACCCGCCGGCGGATATCCGGGCTTGTAGATCGAATTCATCGCGGCCACGTTTGCGGCTTTGACTTGATTTTCGGCTTCCCGATCCATGGTGACGGTCGCGGGATTCGGTATGCCGGGAATCAGAGACTGTGCGGGGTTGTTCGGGTCGACGGTGACTGTCGGCGTCGGTGGTTTCTGCACGGCGGTGCGCACGGCTTCGGCTGTGTAATAGAGCTGTTCGGCGCGACCGGTGACGGCGGAAAACACTTCCGCGATCTGGTTGGCGACCTGGCCGAGTCGAGCCGCGGCCGCTGCCGCCGCATCCCCGGCTTGCCCAGTGAGCGCGCCGTCGTTGAGCAGTGCGTGGACGCGGGTCTGCATACCGAGCGATACCGTCCCGAGGTCGGATGCCGCTGAGTTCCACACCGTGCGGATGGTTTCCAGGCCCGTGACATCCATACCGCCCGGCCCGCGCACCGAGTCGTACAACTGTTGTGCTGGCATGCCTTCGAATCGTTCATCGGTGAGCGCGTAATCCGAATCCGTGCCCGCGCCCTTGCCCACTAGAGCTTCGGTGGCAGCTTTCACTCGCCGCTGAGTCGCTCCGAGCTGCTCGACAATCTGCTGCCCTGCGCCGCTCGGCGCCGCCCCGATATCGAGAATGATCGGCAGGACACCGCCGCCCCCACTGGAATCCCCGCCCATCAGATTTCCCCCACTGCATTTAGACAATCCGCATGACCATTGAGCAGCTTAGTGCATGCCTAAACGACGTGGTCAACGGTGCATCGACCCGAGTAAAGCGAGGGCCAAGCAGGCGGTCCAGTTCAGTCGATCTCGGCAAATTCAGACCGAACGGTCTTCGCTTTGCGTGAATTGGGCTCCTGGTACAGGTGCTATGCCGCAGGTAGGCGAAAGAGCCCGCGTAGGGCCAGGAAGCGCATGCCGCCGACTGCCGCTGTGATGGCGAGGACGGTCAGTGCCTGCGTGATGTCACCCAAACCGGGCGCCCAGAAATCAAGTCCGGCCAGGCACGCGGTGGTGATCGCGAGCCCGATCAGCGCGATCCCGCCGCCCTCCCACTGCGCGGTGAACCAGGTGACCCGGTCCGTGGCGTGGAAGGTGAGCTGGCGGTGGAACTCGTTGGCGATAACCGTGCTGACCACCGACCCGGCCACATTCGCGACCAGCGGGCCGACGCTGTGCACCGCGAAGAACAACAGCACATAGGCAATATTGCTCGACCCGCCGACGAGGGCGAATCGGAAGAGCTGGGGAAGGGCACGGTCGCCGCGCAGGTAGGTGAGTGCACCCTCGAACTGCGGACGCAGCGCGGGTGCGACTTCACTCGGCGTCACCACGGGGAACGGACCGGTCCAGGGAGTGAACATGCCCGCGACGTGCGACACCGGACTCCTAGGGGTTTCCAGGAGGGTCATTTCGACTCCGATCCCATGAACAGACGTCGAGGAGTACAACAGCGAAAAGGTTGTGGTGCTTCCCGGCGGACGGCGTTGTCGTGCTTACCGATGGTAGCCGAAGTGGAGGGCTGCACTCCACTTGATATTTGTGCGATCTTGGACACTGTCGCGACACACCGCGACGACATTCGGCACACGCGCCCCAGAAGGGCACACTGGGCGTCGGCGGTAGTGGTTTCGCCGGGATCGAAGCAGGAGGGTTGTGAGCATGTATCGCGTATTCGAAGCACTCGACGAACTGGTCGCCATCGTCGAAGAGGCGCGCGGCATTCCGCCGACCCGCAGCTGCATAGTGCCGCGCGGCGATGTCCTCGAGCTCCTCGACGACGTCCGCGACGCGCTACCCGGTGAACTCGACGACGCCCAGGACGTCCTCGATCACCGCGACAAGATCGTCGGCGACGCCCGCACCGGCGCGGAAACCACGGTCACCGCGGCCAACGAGCAGGCGCGCACCACCATCGACTCCGCGCGCGCCGAGGCCGACCGCATCCTCGCCGACGCCAAGGACCACGCCGACCGGATGGTCGCCGAGGCCACCGCGCACGCCGATCGCCTGGTCACCGCCGCCCAGGCAGAGGCCGACCAGGTCGTCGCCGACGGCAATGCCGAATACGACGAGCTCACCAGCCGCGCCCAGATCGACGCCGACCGGGCCATCGAGTCGGGCAAGGCCTCCTACGAGCGCTCGGTCGCCGACGGCAAGGCTGAACAGGCCCGCCTGGTCGCCCAGACCGAGGTGGTGCGGGTGGCGCACGCCGAATCCGCCCGCCTGATCGACGAGGCCCAGGCCGAGTCCGACCGGGTGCGCACCGAATGCGACGACTACGTCGACGAGCAGATGGCCGATTTCGGCAACCGGCTCGCCGCGATGGAGGAGACGCTCAACACCACCCGGCGCTCGATCACCCGCGGCCGCCAGCAGATGCGCGGCGCGCCGGGCGCCGAATACCCCGAATACGCCGCCGACCACCGCCGCTGACCGATCCGGGCGTTTTGAATTCCGGCGGGGTCCTGCCGTACTGTGGAGTGGTTGCCCATTGTCCCCTCAACGGTAAGTGAGATCAGTGATGTCCGCCGGTTCCGGTTCGCCCGCGCGTCCACGCAAGACCAATGGTCCTGTGTCGGAGGCCGGTTTTGTGCTGGACGTCCGCAATCTCGGCCGTCGGCCGGGGACCATGCGGGAGTTGCGTCGCACTGTCACCGACCACGAGCGGCTGGGTCTCGACCTGATCGCCATCCCGGCCGACGCCGAGGTGGAACTCGACCTGCAACTGCAGGCCGTCTCGGAGGGTGTGCTGATCACCGGCACGGCGTCCGGGCCGACGGTCGGGGAGTGCTCGCGCTGCCTCGAACCGTTCGACGACCAAGTGGAGATTCGTCTGACGGAGCTGTTCGCCTACCCGGACAGCAACACCGAGAAGACGACCGAGGACGCCGAGGTCTACCGCATGGAAGACGACCTCGTCGATCTCGAACCGGTGATCCTCGACGCCATCGGGCTGGAGCTTCCGCTGCAGCCGCTGTGCTCCCCGGACTGCGCGGGCCTGTGCCCCGAGTGCGGTGTGCGGATGGCGATTGCGGGTCCTGATCATGGGCATGAGATACTGGACCCTCGCTGGGCGAAGTTGGCGAATTTCGCGACTGAAGAGCCCGGTACCGGCGACCCCGCCTGAGGGTTCCACCACCAAGACCAAACCGCTGCCGCGGCATTCCGATGCCGGTGTAGTCAGCGAAAACCAAGAGGAGAAGTAGCCGTGGCTGTTCCCAAGCGTCGGATGTCGCGTTCCAACACCCGGTCGCGGCGCAGCCAGTGGAAGGCCACCGCGCCGACCCTGGTCACCTGCCCGAACCGCGCGTGTGGTGAGAAGACCCTCCCGCACATCGCGTGCCCGTCCTGCGGTACCTACAAGGGCCGCCAGGTCACCTCTGCAGTCTGATCGTTGTAGATCATTCCTAGCAACGTGACAGCCAGTAAAGACAATGTGGGCGCGGCCGATGAAGCCAGCCTGCTCACCGCCCTCGGTGTCGACGTACGACCGGAGCTTCTGCGCCTCGCGCTGACGCACCGGTCGTACGCGTACGAGAACGGCGGTTTGCCGACCAACGAGCGCCTCGAGTTCCTCGGCGACTCGGTACTCGGCCTCAGCATCACCGAGCGCCTGTATACCGAGCATCCGGAGAAGTCCGAGGGTGAGCTCGCGAAACTGCGCGCCAGCGTGGTGAACATGCACGCGCTCGCCGAGGTGGCGCGTGGTCTCGGCGACGGCGGACTCGGCCAGTACCTGCTGCTCGGTAAGGGCGAAGAGCTCACCGGCGGCCGTGACAAGCCGAGCATCCTCGCCGACGGTATGGAGTCGCTGCTCGGTGCGGTGCACCTCGAGCACGGCATCGAAACCGCGCGTGAAGTGGTGCTGCGCCTGTTCGCCGATCTGCTCGAGCGTGGTCCCCGCATGGGCGCGGGCCTCGACTGGAAGACCAGCCTGCAGGAGCTCACCGCCGAGCGCGGTCTCGGCGTGCCCGCCTACGAGATCACCTCCACCGGGCCCGACCACAACAAGGAGTTCACCGCCACCACGGTGATCGCCGGTCATCCCTACGGTTCGGGTGTGGGGCGCTCCAAGAAGGAAGCCGAGCAGAAGGCAGCCGGTACCGCCTACAAGGCGCTCACCGACGAATCCTCTTCTGATAAAGCCTGATCCGTGCCCGAACTGCCCGAGGTAGAGGTTGTTCGGCGCGGTCTCGCCGATCATGCGGTCGGCCGGGCCATCGATGCTGTCACCGTCACCCACCCGCGAGCTGTGCGCAGGCACGTCGCGGGTGGTGCTGATCTGGCGGCCCGGCTCACCGGCTTGCGGATCGACTCGGCGCAGCGGCGCGGAAAATATCTCTGGCTCACGTTCGATGAGCCCGATACCGCGCTGGTCGTGCATCTGGGCATGAGTGGTCAGATGCTCGTCCAACCCGCCGACGCGCCCGTCGAGAAGCACGCGCACATCCGGGCCGTGCTCGGTGACGGCGCCGAACTGCGCTTCGTCGACCAGCGCACCTTCGGCGGCTGGGCGCTCGGTGAACTCGTCGAGGTCAACGGCACCGTGGTGCCCGATTCGGTGGCCCATATCGCGCGCGACCCGCTCGATCCACTCTTCGACCGCGAAGCCGTGGTCGCGGCCATCCGCGCCAAGAACACCGAGATCAAACGCGTCCTCCTGGACCAGACGGTGATCTCGGGCATCGGCAACATCTACGCCGACGAGGCACTGTGGCGGGCCGGTCTGCACGGCACCCGCATCGCCGCCGACCTCACCCGCCCGGTCGTGCGCACCCTGCTCGACGGGGTCACCGCGGTCATGACCGAAGCGCTGGCAGTCGGCGGCACCTCCTTCGACGCGCTCTACGTGAATGTGAACGGTGAATCCGGCTATTTCTCCCGGTCACTGGCCGCTTACGGGCGCGAAGACGAACCCTGTGATCGGTGCGCGACGCTGCTGATTCGAGAGCAATTCATGAACAGATCGTCGTTTTCCTGTCCGAAGTGTCAACGGAAGCCGCGCCGCCGCTGAACCGGGCAGGCGAGGAAGTGTCAGTGGTGTGCGTCGCAGGTCGATCATGAGTCGCCATACAACGTTCCGGTACTGCGTCGGCCCTCCGTCGAGCAGTCCGACATGCGCGTAAGGTATGCAGGTGGGACCCGATTCGCATCAGCCATAGTCTCAACATCGTGAAAACCGCTCTCGCCCAACGCCAAATCCACACCATGTCCCGTCTCGGACGGCAGCGCTGTCGCTACCGTCCCAGTCACGGATGAACTTGCCCGTCTGTAGCATCGAGGCAATCAGCGGTGTCGAGGCGACCTGACCTTCGCGCCCGCCGATGGCGACTGCCTGGCCGTAATAGCTTAAAAATGTTGTACGCCTGCCTTAATACCCCACGCTCCCATCCGGGCCTATCAGGAAAATCAGTCTTCTTTGCTTAGAACTCGATCTAAGTCGGCGCGATCGTAACAGTCATCATTGCAGAATCCGATATATCCGTAATTGTAAGAACCGTACTCGCCGCCATCCGTGCGCGGAATTGGTAGTTCACAGTAGCGGCATTCAGCCTCAGGCTTGAGTAGCTCATTTGCGCGCCAGATATTTCCAAGCTCATCAACTGTGACTGGAAAATAAGCACCGCCAATACGCGTGTCCAGCGTATCGCCGATCAGAAGGGGAGAATCTACGTCCTCAAGGTCTTGGTTGGTAAGCTGTCCAGTTGAGATAGCCTCCCATTTATTGCCACGCTTTATCCATTGCTTTACACCCCATGCTCGAACAACCCGCCCACCCTCTGCAATTATGAGCGGATTCGATTGGTCTCTCACCTGAGCTCCGACAATCCAATACCTAAGGTCTACGGCTTCGAGATCCTCACCACTAAGATGGGCGTAACTTGCTCTACGTGAAATCGTTGGAAAGTAGTGTACCGCCGCGGAGCGTGCGGCATCATAGATTCTGTCACGCGCTTCATCGTCCAAGTCGGGAAACGACTGAGCAAACTGAGTCGAATCGACGAAAGTAATTTTGCATCCACTCTCGGCTTCGAACTCTAAGAGAAGCTCCATCCGACCGTGGACAGGCTGCTTATTTTGAAAATGCCACCAGTCCTCCTTTTTGTCGTCTGAGACGAAGACGATATCCGAATTACTATTCTTGGCATAGTCGATCATCTGTCGCCAGATCAAGTAATCGCCTGCGGCCAGTTCTCTAAGCTGCATTGTGTCGCTTACGTCGATTGGTTTCAGATTTTTCTTCGACTTATCTTTGAATCCCGGAGCTTCATTGCGACCTACGCGCCTGTTCCCTTCATTTACATGCTTGTCCCAATCAGAGTCAGAGAACTGCGGGCCGATTCTTCCGTCTATTACGTCAAGTATCGACCCCAAGATATAGTCATCCTCCGGGCGGACCGCGGGGCCCAATTCATCCAACCCGAGTTTTAGCCTGTCGATTTCTTCACGTATCACAGCATTAATGGTATTAGTGAACTCAGAATGGTCAGCTTGGGGAATACCGAGCCTCTCGTGCAGTCTCCTAAATGTTTCAAGTAGGCCACTCTTGGCCTCGTCTATATCCTTCTCTCGCTGCGCGATGTCATGTGCACGACCCGAAATTGCACCAACGCGCGAGCGATATAGCTCAGTGACTACCTGATGTGGAACGAAAAGTCTATCTTTTACGCTCACGAAAAGCTTCACATAGGCCTCTCGCGAACTGCGAGTGAAGCGGTACATATTGTTGAACACGTTCGTGTCAAACACTACCGTGGCGTTGCTTATTGCGGTCTCTACGTCATGATCGGTTGGACGTGTGTAGAATCGTTCGAATCCCGTCGGAATATTTTCGGTCACACTAGGCCCCCCGTCTCGTTGCGAATCGTCCATAAAGATGGTAGCAGGATCTCATGCGCCGGGTCGACTTCACCATAGATGTCGAAGTTAAGGAGTCCTAAGCGTCCGTTCTCTTGCGTCCTTATCCAACTTATTGGTGGAAACATCACTATCCACCCTTGCGACCAAGCATGTCTTCAGTACATCTGTCACGGCGGGATTCGATCGGGTGCAGGGCTAGACGCCTGTTGCCCCGTTCGGGGCCGAATTTGCGAGGTCCGGAAGTATCCGAAGGCAGTCCGATTTCGTGAATGTCATCTGTTGCCGAAGTCCGGTCATTTCGGCGGGTCCTCGGGGACCACGTGTCGCTCCGCCCTCAACGGGTGGACAGTACGATTGTCCATCGCCTCGGCGATTGCAGCCCGGATTTCCCGGCGCTCGGTCTCTGATCTCAGCAGCTCGACGTCGTTCCGCGTCTTCCTTCGGTTCATCCCGCTCCGCACGCCGACGATCTGCAAGCTCGTCTCTGCGTGGCCTGGTGGCTGTGTCCATACCGATGAACGAACTGACGTGGCGCGAACTAGAGATGTCAGACCCATCCATGACACTTGAATTATGGATATCGACGAACCGTTCGTATCTGCGGTGCAGAAAGCCGTGACGCCTCGCGAAGCCGACGTGTTGGTGGCGCGCACGGCAATCCTGGCGGCGCTCGCCGATGCGACAGAACCGGTCCTGCTGACCGACTTCGAGGACCGATGGCTAGCCGCAGTCGGCGTTCGGAGGCCAAATGAGCGCTCCACCTTCACGGGCCAGCCGGCGGCAGAAGGAAGGCTGCTCGCGCCGCCGGACCCGTCAGATCCGCATCTGACAGTGTTCCGTGGTCGCCACGCCATTCGCCAAGCGGTGGCGCAGCTTCTCGCCGAAGGCATCCTTGCCCGTAGTGCGGGAAACCAGTACGACCATCAGCCAGAGCTAATCCCGATCACCATCCCAGGCATGGGCACGACCGTGCCGGTGACCGTCCATTCTCCGGATATCGGCAGTGGCAGCGGCAGCGTACCGCGATACATGGCAGTGAGGCCTTCACCCACCGACGGCAGTGACACGCTTCTCCCTGTCGATGAGCTGCTGGCCGACCTGGACGAGATTCTCGGAGTACGCGGCAAAGAACTGGTGCGGGAGAGCCGACATGCTCTCCAGCGCGGTCTGTATCTCGCGTCGTCCAGCCTGCTGGCGGCAGCGTCAGAGGCGGCGTGGTTCAACCTCGCACGGATGGTGCCCTCACCACCGAGTGCGCTCACGAAAAAGGTCGAGGAAGGACGCGAAGTTGCCGCGGTGATCCAGCTGACCAGTGCTGTGATGCGCGAGAGGAGGATCACCAGCACCGTCCGGATCACAGAGGTCGTCGCTCAAGCACACAATTTACGTGATGTCCGGAACTACGCTCTCCATCCCGTAGAGCCGCATGACGCCGACCGCGAGACCTGGAAGACGGAGGTCGGCGCGACGCTACTCACCATTTCTGCGCGGCGCTACTTCGTGAAGCTTTCCGAGCTCGGGAATCGCCTCTCGGAGTCCGCTTGAATCACGAGGGCAGCTTCGCGGCCAGGCCGGTCGCGAGGGCCATCAATGGTAGCGAACAGCGCCCACGCGGCGTTCGCGGTGCCCCGCTTTTCACGGTCTGATCAGCGTGTCCGTCTCGTGTTGGACATCCGTAGGCATTTGTGCGGCCCACATCAATGTCGCCAGCCTTTGGAGGTCGGCTATTATTGCCAGGTCATTGGTCGGCCGTGGTGTTGACGGACGCCGCACCGCTGATCCGGCCCGGCGAAGCTGGATGCCGGGACTATCTAGGTTTCTCGACACGCTGCAGCACCGAACTCTGCCAGTTCGACCCTGGTCTCCCCGTACTTGCGGGTCTTCAAGGCTACATAACCTGCGGGCCAGGTGATTTCGGGTGAGCGACTCGATCGCTCCACCACCACCAGCGCTTCGGGGGCGAGCCATCCGTTGGTCGCCAGGGCGGTGAGGTCGGCGATGACGTCTTCGGTGCTCACGTCGTAGGGCGGATCCGAAAACACCACGTCGTAGGCCTTGGGCGCGGTCTGTTTCAGCACCGAGGAGACGCTGCCGAGGCGCAATTCCGCGCCGGGCAGGCCGAGTTCGGCGATATTGGCGCGCACCACATCGGCCGCCTTGCGGTCGGATTCGACGAGCAGTGCGTGCTGAGCCCCGCGCGAGAGCGCCTCCAAGCCGAGCGCACCCGAGCCCGCGTACAGGTCGAGGACCAGCGTCCCGTCCAGATCCAGGCGGGAGTCGATCGCGCTGAACAGTGCCTCGCGCACGCGATCGGAGGTAGGCCGGGTGCCCGCGGGCGGCACCTTCAAGCGCCGCCCGCCCGCCACACCCGCGACGATGCGTGTCATTCCGACTCGCGGGCGACCAGTTCCACCAACAGGTCGCCGCCCTCGACCTGGGCCACCTTGGTGGTCGCGATCCGGCCGACCACGCCGGCGCGCGGCGCGGTGATGGCCGCTTCCATCTTCATCGCCTCGATGGTGCCGACGGTGTCACCGGCGTGGATCTCGTCGCCCTCGGACACCGCAAGGGTCACCACACCGGCGAACGGCGCCGCGATGTGGCCGGGGTTGTTCTTGTCGGCCTTCTCGGCCGCGGGCACCTCGGAGGCGACGGACCGGTCGCGCACCGCGACCGGGCGCAGTTGCCCGTTCATGATGCACATGACCGTGCGCATGCCCTTCTCGTCGGGCTCGGAGATCGCCTCGAGGCCGATGAGCAGGGTGACGCCCCTCTCCAGCTGCACGCGGTGTTCTTCGCCACGACGAAGGCCGTAGAAGAACTGGTTCTCCGACAACCCCGTCGTGTCGCCGTACTTCTCCCGGTGGGCGTTGAACTCGGAGGTCGGTCCGGGGAACAGCAGCCGGTTGAGAGTTTCGCGCCGCTCGGCGGACGAGCCGTCGAGCAACTTCTGGTCGGCCGGGCTGAGCGGGGTCTCGGGCTTGGGTTCGTTGCGTCCGGCCAGTGCCTTGCTCCGGAACGGCTCGGGCCAGCCGCCCGCGGGGGTGCCGAGTTCGCCGCGCAGGAAGCCGATCACCGAGTCGGGGATGTCGTAGCGGCCCGGATCGGCGGCGAAGTCCTCGATATCGACGCCGGTGCCGACCAGGGCAAGGGCGAGGTCACCGACGACCTTGGACGAAGGGGTCACCTTGATCAGGCGACCCAGCAGCCGGTCGGCGGCCGCGTATTTGGCCTCGACCTCTTCGAACCGGTCGCCCAGGCCGAGCGCGATCGCCTGCTGACGCAGGTTCGACAGCTGACCACCGGGGATCTCGTGGGTGTACACACGACCGGTCGGCGCGGGCAGACCCGACTCGAACGGTGCGTAGACCTTGCGCAGCGCCTCCCAGTACGGCTCGAGATCGCACACGTTCTGCAGGTTCAGACCGGTGTCACGGTCGGTATGCGCGGTGGCCGCCACGATCGCCGACAGCGCGGGCTGGCTCGTGGTGCCCGCCATCGCCGCGGACGCACCGTCGACGGCGTCGGCACCGGCCTGCCAGGCCGCCAGGTAGGTGGCGAGCTGTCCGCCGGGGGTGTCGTGGGTGTGCACGTGCACCGGCAGATCGAAGTTACTGCGAAGGGCCGTAACGAGTTTCGCGGCGGCGGGGGCACGCAGCAGACCGGCCATGTCCTTGATGGCCAGCACGTGGGCGCCCGCGTCGACGATCTGTTCGGCCAGTTTCAGGTAGTAGTCGAGGGTGTAGAGCTGTTCGTTCGGGTCGAGGAGGTCGCCGGTGTAGCTGAGCGCGACTTCGGCTATGGCGGTACCGGTTTCGCGAACCGCGTCGATCGCCGGGCGCATCTGATCGACATTGTTGAGCGCGTCGAAGATGCGGAAGATGTCGATGCCGGTGGTGGCAGCCTCGGAAACGAAAGCGCGCGTTACCTGTTCGGGGTAGGGCGTGTAGCCGACGGTGTTGCGACCGCGCAGCAGCATCTGCAGGCAGATGTTCGGCACGGCTTCGCGCAAGGCGGCCAAGCGTTCCCACGGGTCCTCGTGCAGGAAGCGCAGTGCCACATCGTAAGTCGCGCCACCCCACGCCTCGATCGAGAGCAGCTCGGGAGTCAGTCGCGCGACGTGCCCGGCCACACCGAGCAGACCGTTGGTGCGCACGCGGGTCGCCAGCAGCGACTGGTGCGCGTCACGGAACGTGGTATCGGTGACGCCGAGCGCCTTCTGCTCACGCAGGGACTTCGCGAAACCGTCCGGACCGAGGGTGAGCAGGCGCTGACGCGAACCGTCCGGCGGCGGCAGCGTCAGGTCGACGGCGGGCAGCTTGTCGTAGGGGTACACCGTGGTCGGACGGTCACCGTTGGGCTTGTTGACGGTGACGTCGGCCAGATAGGTCAGGATCTTGGTGCCGCGGTCGGCCGAAGCCCGCGAGGTCAGCAGTTCGGGACGCTCGTCGATGAACGAGGTGGTCACCCGGCCCGCCTGGAAGTCGGGGTCGTCGAGCACCGACATCAGGAACGGGATGTTGGTCGTCACGCCACGGATGCGGAACTCCGCCAGCGCGCGCTGGGCGCGGGCAGCGGCGGCGGGCAGGTCGCGACCACGGCAGGTGAGCTTCACCAGCATCGAGTCGAAGTAGGCGCCGATCTCCGCACCCAGGTTCGCGCCGCCGTCGAGGCGGATGCCCGCGCCGCCGGGGGTGCGGTAGGCGGTGATGCGGCCGGTGTCGGGGCGGAACCCGTTGGCCGGGTCCTCGGTGGTGATGCGGCACTGCAGGGCGGCGCCACGAATTTGCACCGTCTCCTGGCTCAGGCCGAGGTCGGCGAGGGTCTCGCCCGCCGCAATGCGCAGCTGCGACTGGACCAGGTCGACGTCGGTGATCTCCTCGGTGACCGTGTGCTCCACCTGGATGCGCGGGTTCATCTCGATGAACACGTGGTTGCCGCGCTCGTCGAGGAGGAATTCGACGGTGCCCGCGTTGATGTAGCCGATCTGGCGGGCGAACGCCACCGCGTCGGCACAGATGCGCTCGCGCAGTTCCTGCGAGAGGTTCGGCGCGGGCGCGAGCTCGATCACCTTTTGGTGGCGGCGCTGCAGCGAACAGTCCCGCTCGAACAGATGCATCACATTGCCGTGCTGGTCGGCCAGGATCTGTACCTCGATATGGCGCGGGTTCACCACGGCCTGCTCGAGGAACACCGTCGGGTCACCGAACGCCGACTCCGCTTCACGCGACGCGGCTTCGATCGACTCCCGCAGCTGCTCCGGCGCGGCGACCCGGCGCATGCCACGACCACCACCACCGGCGACGGCCTTGACGAAGATCGGGTATTCGAGTTCGGCTGAAGCGGCGAGCAATTCGTCGATATCAGCCGACGGCGCGCTCGACTTCAGTGTGGGCAGCCCGGCCGCCTTGGCCGCGGCGATGGCCGTGGCCTTGTTGCCCGCCATCTCCAGGATCTCGGCGGTGGGGCCGATGAAGGTGATGCCCTCGGCGGCACAGGCCGCGGCGAGGTCGGGGTTCTCGGACAGGAAGCCGTAGCCGGGGTAGATCGCGTCGGCGCCGGCACTCTTGGCGGCCTCGATGATCGCCTCGATCGACAGGTACGCGCGAACCGGATGGCCCTCTTCGCCGATCTGGTAGGACTCGGCCGCCTTGAGGCGATGCACGGAGTTGCGGTCCTCGTACGGGAACACCGCGACCGTTCCGATGCCGAGTTCGTAGGCCGCGCGGAAGGCACGGATAGCGATCTCACCACGATTTGCGACCAAGACTTTCGAGAACATTGGCCTACGGTACCCGGCCACGAACCGGCGCCGGACACGCAAGGTGGGTTCGCCGCATTGTTCACACCGCACACCCACCCACCTGCGAAGTTACGTTCACCCAGCCGTCACATCTCACCGCGGCGAGCGGCCCGCGGTGCGGGTGGCCGACCATGTGACCGGTTTCGCCTCGGCGATCGGGCGAACTCCCGACTGCGATCTCTACCGAAACAGCGGTAACCGGCGTATTTTCATGAGCGGCCCCCTTTGGCTGTGAGATTTCCCGGTGTGCGCGACACACCGGGACGTAACCATGCCGCTCAGGGCACTCTTCGCACATTACGCACGAGTAGCATCGCGTAAAATCCCTTGCAGCACTGGACATTTCCACGCCCATTCGCGACGTTCAGCGAATATTGCGAACAGGTCGCGTTAGGATCTTCGTCGTGCGGAAGATGTACGCGGGGGCCAGGCTACGAAGGCTGCGCGAAGAACGGCGAATGACCCAGGCAGCGCTCGCGAAGTCGCTTGACCTCTCACCGAGCTATCTCAATCAGCTGGAACGCGACCAGCGTCCGCTCACCATTCCCGTTCTGCTGAAACTCAACTCGACCTTCGACCTCGACGTGCAGTTCTTCGCCGCCGATTCCGACGCGCGGCTGGTCTCGGACCTGCACGAGGTGCTGGTGGAAGCCGCGGGCGGCGGCGACACCGCGCCGATCACCGAGGTCGAGGAACTGGCGACGCGGCTGCCCGAGGTGGCGCGGATCGTGATCGCGATGCACCGGCGGCTGCGCGCGGCAACCGATCAGCTCGACCTGTTGTCCTCGCGGGTCGACACCCCGACCGGCGCACCGGGCACCCCCATGCCGTACGAGGATGTGCGCGACTTCTTCTACGACCATCGCAACCACATCTCGACCCTCGATCACGCGGCCGAGCAGTTGTTCGAGGAATCCGGGCTGAGTATCGGTTCGCTGGATCGTCAGCTCGCCCGGATCGCCGAGGAACGGGCCGGTGTGACTGTGCTCGTGCGTGGCGACGGCGCGGATCCGACGATCCCGAAACGCCATTACGACCCCGACACCCGAACCCTCACCCTCGCCAGACGGCTGCGGCCGGGTCAGCGGGCTTTCCAGATCGCGACCACCCTCGGACTGCTGCTCTACGGGCGCGAGATCGACAATGTCCTCGCCGAATCCCGGGCCCTCACAGGCGAATCCCGAACTTTGGCGCGGGTGGGCCTCGCCAACTATTTCGCGGGCGCGCTGATCCTGCCGTACGGGCGGTTCCTGCGGTCGGCCGAAGAACTGCGCTACGACGTCGACCTGCTCGCGCTGCGTTTCGAAGTCGGGTTCGAGACCATCTGCCATCGGCTGGCGACGCTGCAACGACAGGGGCAGCGCGGGGTGCCGTTCTTCCTCGTCCGCACCGACCGGGCCGGGAACATCTCGAAACGCCAGTCGGCCACCGCTTTTCACTTCTCCCGCGTGGGCGGCAGCTGCCCGCTCTGGGTGACCCACGAAGCCTTCGCCCAACCGGGGCGCATCCTCACCCAGATCTCGGAGATGCCCGACGGGCGCCGCTACCTGTGGATCGCGCGCACCACTCCGCCCGCGCCACTCGGCCACGGGACGGCGTCGAAGAACTTCGTCATCGCGCTCGGCTGCGATCTCGAATACGCCGACCGGCTGGTGTATTCGCAGGGTCTCCAGTTGGAGGACCCGCAGGTCGCGGTGCCGATCGGGCCCGGATGCAAGGTGTGCGAGCGGCCCTCGTGCCCGCAGCGCGCGTTTCCGCAGATCGGGCGACCGCTGGCCGTGGTCGAGCACACCAGCACCGACCTGCCGTACCCGCGTCTGCCGCACTCCGCCGCGAACGCCGTCACCCGCGCGGTGCCGACCTAGCTCTTGGCCAGGTACTCGATCCGTTCGCCGTCGACGGCAGCGTGCATCATGCCCGCGAGGCCGGGGTGGTTGACCAGGCCGGGGTCTTCGGCGACGACGTGTCGGGCGAGTTCCTGTGCGGCGGTGATCACTTCCAGGTCGTCGAGCAGCGAGAGCAGGCGCAGCGAGCGAGCGGTGCCGGACTGGGCCGAACCGAGGACGTCACCTTCGCGGCGCTGACGTAGATCGAGCACCGAGAGTTCGAAGCCGTCGGTGGTCGCGGCGAC
Organism: Nocardia sp. NPDC058658; assembly: GCF_042716665.1. Lineage (NCBI taxonomy): Bacteria > Bacillati > Actinomycetota > Actinomycetes > Mycobacteriales > Nocardiaceae > Nocardia > Nocardia sp. NPDC058658. The sequence continues at coordinate 49,000 of NZ_JBHXRR010000009.1, read as the reverse complement.
CGCCTCGAGGCGCGCCATCGCGGTCCCGCCGGGCGCGGCATCGGTGACCAGCAGGCACAGGCCGGGATGCTTACCTCGGCCGATGCGTCCGCGAAGCTGGTGCAGCTGACTCACACCGAACCGGTCGGCGTCGACGATCACCATGATGGTCGCGTTCGGCACGTCGACACCGACCTCGACAACGGTGGTGCAGACCAGGACGTCGATAGCGCCGTCATTGAATTGGCGCATCACCTGGTCTTTTTCGTCGGACGGGAGCCGGCCGTGCAGCAGACCGACGCGGACTCCTGCCAGGGGACCCGCGCTCAGCGTCTCGTACATCTCGACGGCGGCCGCGGTGGTGGGGGGCTCCTTCTCCTTCTTACCCTTGGCCGGTGGTGCGTCGGGATCCTCGCCGATGCGCGAGCACACCACATAGGCCTGCCGACCCTGGCCGACCTCTTCGACGATGCGCTCCCAGGCGCGATCCACCCAGCCCGGATGTAGTTTGCGCGGAACGACTTTCGACACGATCGGCGAGCGGCCCTTGGGAAGCTGGGTGAGCGTGGAGGTTTCGAGGTCGCCGAGGGTGGTCATCGCGATGGTGCGCGGGATCGGGGTCGCGGTCATCACCAGCAGGTGCGGGCTGATGCCGTCTTTCGCCTTGGCGCGCAGGGCATCTCGCTGTTCGACACCGAAGCGGTGCTGTTCGTCGACCACGACGAGGCCGAGGTCGTAGAACTCGACGGCGTCCTGGATCAGAGCGTGCGTGCCGATGACGATTCCCGCCTCGCCGGTCATCGCATCCAGCAGGGCTGCCTTCTTCGCCGCCGTCGACATCGAGCCGGTGAGCAGTACGACCTTCGTCGAGTTCTCGGCGGCGCCGAGTTCGCCCGCGTTACCGAGGTCGCCGAGCATGGCGCGTAGTGACCGATAGTGCTGGGCGGCAAGGACTTCGGTCGGTGCGAGCAGTGCGCACTGGCGGCCGGAGTCCACTACTTGGAGCATGGCGTTCAGTGCCACGATCGTCTTGCCGGAGCCGACCTCACCCTGGAGCAGGCGGTGCATAGGGCGGGTGCGCGAGAGGTCCTGCGAGATTTCCTCCAGAACCTGCTGCTGGCCCTCGGTGAGCTCGAACGGCAGGCGCTCGTCGAAGGCGGCGGCGATGCCGTTCGTCGAGGGTGGGCACGCGGGGGCGGTGCGGCCCTCGACCTCGTGGCGGCGTTCGGCCAGCACCAGCTGCAAGGCGAGCGCTTCGTCGAAACGCAGTCTGTCCCTGGCTTTTTCGATGTCGAGTTTGTGTTCGGGCAGGTGGACCAGGCGCAGCGCGTCCGAGACCGGGAGGAGTTGGCGTTCCTCGCGCAGGTCGGCGGGCAGCGGGTCTTCGATGGGGTCGAGCTGGTCGAGGACCTGGCGGATGCAAGCGAGGAGGTCCCAGCTCTGCACCTTCGCGGTCGCCGGATACACGGGCACGAATTCGCGCTCGAAGAACGAGGCATCCACTCCCCCCGCACCTTTCGCGCTCTGCGCCAGGCCGCGCAGGGCACCGCTGCCGCGGACCGAGGTGAGTTCCTCCACGCCGGCTTCCGGCTTGTCGGGCAGGATCAGGTAGTCGGGGTGCGAGAGGTTCCAGCGGTCGGGGCGCCACCAGTGCACGGTGCCCGACATCATCGCTCGCACACCTTCTTTCACCAGATAGCGCACCTTGTCGCCGTTGAAGAAGGTGACCTCCATCGGACGCTGCGCGCCGGTGTCGAGCTGCACCTTCAGCAGCGAGCCGCGGCGGTTCTTCATCGGGCGCAGTTCGGTTTTCGTGACGCGACCGATCACGGTGATGTGCGCGCCCTCCTCGGGCTCCTCCTCGGTGAGGGGCTGTCCCTGGGTGGCGTAGCGCGCCGGATAGTGGCGCAGCAGGTCCTCGACGGTGGTCATGTCGAACGCCTCGGTCAGCCGGTCGGCCGCCTTCACACCGAGCACGTGGTCGAGCCGGTCACTCAACGTCGCCATTACTCGACCCCTATCTGCACCAGATCAGCTTGCTGTCCACCGGAATACACGACCACCTCGACGCCGGGGAAACCGGCCGTCACATGCTCGGCGAGCACCTGCGCCAACTCGGGGCCGCTGTCGGCGCCCATCAGCAAGGTCACCAATTCCCCACCGAGACCGAGCATTCGGTCCAGCAGGATGCGTCCCGCGCCGACCACATCGGGGTCGATCACCACCACATCGTGGCCGACCAGACCCAATCCGTCACCGGGTGAACACATTCCGACCATCGTCAACGCCCGCACCCGCGCCGCCCGCAATGCCCCCCACCGCGTGGTCGCCGCCGCCTCCGACATCGCGAACGCGTCGTCCACCGCGATCCGCCCCCGGTCGTGCACCGCCAGCGCCGCGAGGCCCTGCACCATCGACGAACTCGGCAGCAGCAGCACGTCACGCGAGTCGTCACGCGCGGCCACACCGACCGCGACGAGTTCCTGCGCGGGCAATGCCCCGTTGGGCAGGACCAGCACTTCTCGGTTCGGCATCGCGCGGATCGCGCGCAGCAGGGTGCTCGTATCGACCTGCCGATCGCCCCGCAGCACGGTTGCCCCGGCATCCTCGAACAGTCGCGCGGCGGCCGCGCCCGCGGCCACCGCCAGGACGCCACGATCGGCGAGGACATCGTGATCGCCCGGGTCGCCGCCGGCGACGCGGTGGTCCCGGCCGTCGGACACTTCCTCGGTTGCCTGCGCACGATCTCGGCACCCCGGGCGCGCTGGTTGATCACCGGCGCCGCTGACGTGTGGCACGCGTCGGCTGTCTGCGCCGCCCGCGTGCGGTGCGGAGTTTTCGCGCGCGCCGTCCCGGCCCTCAGCGTCCTGGGTGGTGAGCCCGTCGATGTGGAGCTCGTGGTGGCCGCCGAGTGGCGCTGTCACCGCGAAACTCTCGATTCGGATAGCCGTCACTGTCCCGACCGCGAGCCCCGCCTCGATCGCGGCCCCCGCGTCCCGGCAGTGCACGTGGGCCGACCAGGTGCCCGCACCGTCACCTACCACGACGACCGAGTCGCCGAGCACGGCCAGCCGATCTCGCAGTCGACCGGCGGCGGCATCGTCGGTGCCGGAGATCACGTACATGACCTCGAAGTGCGGATCGGCCGTCTGTTCCCGGCGATCGTGGTCGACCTCGGGATTCCGGCCGCCCCGGTCGGCCGCGTCAGGGTAGCGGCGGGCGCTGGTCGCCACGTCGTGATGGATGTCACCGGGCCGCTTACCGGTGTTTCGCCGCGAGGCGTCTTCGACCAGGAATTCGGGCGCGTGGCCGGTCACGCCGTCCGGTGCGCCTGCCCATGGGCGTGATTCTCCGTCAGCTCTACCGCCTGCGGAGTCGGTGTCGACGGTGCGCCTGTCAGCTACACCGCCCGCCTGCTGGATCGCACTGGTGGACCTGTCAGCTACATCGCCCGCCGGGTGGGTGTCATTGGTGTGCCTGTCAGCTCGGGTGTTCGCGTCGCCGGAACGGCGGTGTGGGCCGTGGGCCGCGCGTTCCCCCCTGGTGTACCTGACTCGCTCCGGCGGTTCACCGCAGACTTCCGCCACGAGGCAGTCGAGCAGCACCAGTAGTCCCCGCGCCCCCGCGTCGACCACGCCCGCCGCGCGGAGCACACCCAACTGGGTCGGTGTCTCGCTCAAGGCGCGTGCGGCACCGTCGGCGGCGGCTCGGGCAACGGTCACCAGGGACTGGTCGGCGGACTCGGCGGCCGCCACCGCAGCCCGGTCCAGAACCGTCAGGATCGTGCCCTCGACCGGCGCACTCAGCCCGGTTCGCACGAGCACCGCCGACCGCCGCAGCGCCTCCCGCAGCCGCTCCCCGGTCAACGGGCCGGTCACCACAGCTTCGGCGACCCCGCGCAGCACCTGCGACAGGATGATCCCCGAGTTCCCGCGCGCACCAGCCGTCGCGCCACGCGCCAAGGCTTGGGCGATGAAGTGCGGCGACGGCTCGTCGGTGACGGCCAGGTCGGCACCCTCGGTTGCCGCACGGTGATCATCGACACAGGGTTCGTCGGCGCGGTGGGCGTCACCACCGTCGGCCTCGACACCGTCGAACTCGACACCGTCGGCCTCGGCACGGTCGAACTCGGCACCATCGAACTCGGCACGATCAGCGTCAGCATCAGCGTCGGCGAGGACTCCCAGCTTTGCGATGGTGACGTCTCGGCCATCCGCCTCCCGGTCTCCCGGCGATGCGAAGGCTCGGGCATCCCCCACCACCTGGTCTCCCGACGCGACAACTCCCGCGGATCGGGCGTCCGTCACCGCACGCTCGGCAGTCGCCACGGCCGCGCGCATGGTGGCGAGGAGGTTGGTGCCGGTGTCGGAGTCGGCGATGGGGAAGACGTTGAGCGCGTCGATCTCGGCGCGGCGCAGTTCCAGGTCGGTGCGGCAATTGCGCGCCCAGACCAGCAGGTCGGGACCGTCGAGGGACTCTCGCACGTACGCCACCGCCACCTCGCTCCCCGTTCTGCGTGCCCGCGCGCCGAGCACGCCCGCCAGATTAGCGGCAGCGACCGACAGCACCCCAATGCGCAACCGCCCCGGCCTGCGACAACCACTGGAGATGCTGTGGGCATGGTCGGGGCTGCGCACCCCGGCGATGGCGTGGGGCCGCGGGCGAGGTCCGATCTGCGACAACCGCGGGCTGGGGTGTGGGTCTGCGGGCGAGGTCCCAGCCTGCGCACGACCGCCGTACAGGCCCGGGTATGCTGTCCTCGGACGGGCCTTCATCCGGGCTGTGTTCGGCGATTCGACCGGGGTGCCCGGTTTGGAACTTCGAGGCCCGGCCCGCTAGTCTTGCAGGGTTGCCTCGTGCGGCCCACGTGGGTCTGCACTGGCCGACGTCAGTCGGCAAGGCATTTTGACGACATCAGTTTCCGGTTCAACGGGCATTCGTGCGCCGTGACCGCTTATGACATGAAGGAGCTCGCGACATGGCTGCCGTTTGCGACGTCTGCGCCAAGGGCCCCGGTTTCGGGAAGTCGGTCTCGCACTCGCACCGGCGCACCAACCGTCGCTGGAACCCGAACATCCAGACCGTGCGTGCGCAGGTTGCCCCTGGCAACACCCGCCGGATGAACGTGTGCACCTCCTGCCTGAAGGCGGGCAAGGTCGTCCGCGGCTGATTTTCAGCCCGTACATTCTGCCGACGACGCCCCGGCACCCCTCGTGGGTGATCCGGGGTTTTGTCGTTCCAGCACAGGCCCGTCGTGTCTGACTGGCGGATCGCGCCGCTGACGGCGAACCGGGTCACCGAACTCGCCGCCTGCCACATCGCCAGCTGGCGCGAGGTCTACGGAACCCTCGTCCCCGCCCACATCCTCGACGGCTTCGACCTGGACCGCTCCGCGATCACCTGGGAACGCCGCCGCGCCGAGGGCACCCATCGCCTGCCGGTCGCGCTGGTCGACGACCGCCTGATCGGCTTCGCCTCAGCCACCGATTCGCCCATATCCGGGCAGCGAGGCGATACGGACGCACACCTGTCGGCGCTCACCGATATCGCCACCTCCGGGCAGCGCGCCGACGCGGGCGCGGGCCAGTTGTTCACCGATTCGTCCTGTCGGCAAGCGCGCGCAGGCAGGCCCGCCGCCGAGACCGAGCTGGAGGCCCTGTACGTCCGCAGCGCCTGGCACGGCACCGGTGTCGCCGACGCGCTGATCGAGGCAGCCGCCCCCGGATCGCCCTGCACCCTCTGGGTCTTCGCCGACTACCCCCGCGCCCACGCCTTCTACCGCAGGCACGGCTTCACCGACACCGGCATCCACCGCGCCGACCCGTTCACCCTGCTCCCCGAACAACTGTGGCGCCGCGACCCGGGCTAGATCCCCCGCGCCGCCCACAATGCGCGGCCAACGATGCTCCGCACCGGCGTAATCGACCACAACGCCTCCGAATAGTCAGAAAACTGATTCTCGAGCGTCGTTTTGTACTATTACGCCGGGTTCAGTTCGCCGCGAGCCGGCGCATACCCGCGCCCGCGTCACTGCCCACGACCGTCGCGCGCCGGAGCCCCGTTTAAGGTGACGCCCATGAGTACCACCGAACCGGTCCCCGCCGCCGAGGTCATCGACGGCGTGCTGCAGCTGACCATCGCCACCTCCGCCGCGGGCACCTCGATGGATTTCGACCTGATCAACGCGGGCACCGCGGCCCTGCACGCCCTCGACCCGTCGGTCGGCGCGATCCTGCTCACCGGCGCGGGCGCGAATTTCTGCGCGGGCGGCAATGTCCGCGACTTCGCCGGTGCCGACGACCGCGGCGCCTACCTGCACGACAAGGCCACCGAACTCCACGATTTCGTCCGCGCGCTGGCGGCCACACCCGTCCCCGTGGTCGCGGCCGTGCAGGGCTGGGCGGCGGGCGCGGGCATGAGCCTGGTCTGCGCCGCCGATATCGCCATCGGCGGCCCCTCGACGAAACTGCGCCCCGCCTACCCTGGCATCGGCCTTTCCCCCGACGGCGGCATGTCCTGGCTGCTCCCCCGCATCGTCGGCCTGAGCCGCGCCCGCGAGATCCTGCTCACCGATGCCGTCCTCGGCGCCGAAGAGGCTGTCCGCCTTGGCATCCTGAGCCGCACCGTCGAAGACGAGAACATCCGCACCGAAGCCCTGCGCGTCGCGCACAGCTTCGTCACCGGCCCCCGCGCCACCTACACGGCCATGAAAAAGCTGCTGGCCCAGTCGCCGACAGCGACCTTGGACCAGCAGCTCGACGCCGAACGCGACAGCATCGCCGCCGCCGCGAACAGCACAACCGGCTACGAAGGTGTAGACGCCTTCGTAGCCAAGCGAAAGCCGAACTACGTCAACCTCGCTTAGAGGTCACCCACTCCCGCGAGTGGAACCAACTCACCCGACGCGACCAACGCCACACCGGGACTGAACCACCACGGATTTTCGGCCGCCTCGCATCCGAAGGGCGAGACGGAACGCCGCAGGCGCAGTATCGCCCTTCGGATGTGAGGCCCTCAGGGCCGAAAATCCCGCGGCGCCAGCCGCTAATGACTCAGCACGCAGCGCCGAGCGCGCTGAAGGTGTTCTGCAGCAGGCAGGTCACCTTCGCGTTCACGCCGGAGGAGATCGTGGAGCTGCCGGTGGAGGTCCATTCCTCGCCGACCTGGGTGGTGGTGACCGGCGCGGCCTGCTCGGTGTAGGGCTCGAGCTGCAGGCCCGCGGCGGAGGCCGAGCCCGCACCCGCGGTGATGGCGGCGGCTACGGCGGCGGTCGCCAGCGCGGCGCGAATGGTAGTGATGTGCATCGGGTTGTGCTCCTTCATCATTTTCTTCTGGTGCGGGCGACGCCCCGGGTCAGGGCAGCCGCCAGTCGACGGGGTCGGCGCCGAGTTCGTCGAGCAGTTCGTTGACCCGGGAGAACGGTCGCGAACCGAAGAACCCGCGCGAGGCGGAAAGTGGTGAGGGGTGGGCCGATTCGACGTAGGGCACCTCGGCGTCGACCAGCGTGGGCTTGAGCGAGCGGGCGTCGTTGCCCCACAGCACGGCGACGAGCGGTTCGTCACGGGCGACCAGCGCCCGGATCGCCTGCTCGGTGACCGCTTCCCAGCCTTTACCGCGATGGGAGGCGGGCGCGCCGGGGGTGACGGTGAGTACTCGGTTCAGCAGCAGCACACCCTGATCCGACCAGGGGCTCAGGTCACCACAGGTCGGCGTATCGAAGCCGAGGTCTTTGCTGTATTCGGCGAAGATGTTGGACAGGCTGCGCGGAACCGGCGAAACCTGCGGCGTGACAGAGAAACTCAGCCCCATCGCGTGGCCGGGCGTCGGGTACGGGTCCTGGCCGACGATGAGCACGCGCACCTTCTCGAACGGGCGCTGGAACGCGCGCAGCACGTTCTCCCCCTCGGGAAGATAGCCGCGGCCCGCGGCATTCTCCTCGCGTAGGAACTCGCCCATTTCGCTGATGCGGTCGGTGACCGGCTCCAGTGCCCGGGCCCAGCCCGGATCGATGATCTCCGACAGTGGTTTGGCACCCATGACCGCACAACCTATCGTTCGTCGTCGGTGGGCGTGGCGTCCGCCCCACGGAACGATTCCCAGCCGGTGCCGCCGGTGGGCGCCACACCGTCGACGGTGACGCCGCTGCCTGCGGTGACGACCCCGATCGGGCGCCAGCCGGCGGGCAGCGCGAGGTCGGCGGGCCAGGTTCCGGCGAAGGCGTGATCTTCACCACCGGCCAGAATCCATTGGGCCGCATCGGCATCGAGCCGTTTCGCGACGGCGGAGAGTTCGGGGTCGATGAGTGCCGAGCGGTGGACGTCGATCGCGACGTTCGACGCGGCGGCGAGATGTCCGAGATCGGCGAGCAACCCGTCGGAGATGTCGGTGAGCGCGGTCGGGGTGTGGCTACCGAACGCGTCGATCACCGCCGCGTAGGGCGGCTGCGGAACACGATGTGTCGCAAGGGCGTAGGTGAACTCGGGGTCGGAAAGGTCTGCGTCGCTGGTCAATACGGCCAGCCCGGCACCGGACCAGCCGAGTTCGCCTACGACCGCGACGATGTCGCCGACCACCGCGCCCGAGCGGGTGATCGCGGACTGTCCGCCGAGATCGCCGAACGCCGTCACCGAGACGACCAGTTGTTCGCTGTGCACCAGATCGCCGCCCGCGATGGAACCTCCAGCGCGACTCGCCTCGATCCACATCCCGTCGGCGATCCCCTCGATCACCGGGACGGGGGTGTCGGCCGGGCAGCCGAGGGCGACCACGAACGCCGTCGGCCGCGCCCCCATCGCGACCACGTCGGCGGCGTTCTGCGCGATGGCCTTGCGGCCGATGTCGACGGGCGAGGACCAGTCGAGCCGGAAGTGCCTGCCTTCGACGAGCATGTCGGTGCTCACCACGAACCGCCCGTCGGGCGCGGCGATCAGCGCGGCGTCGTCACCGGGTCCGAGCAGCACGTGCGCGGCCTGTTCACGACCGGCGTTGATCCGGTCGATCAGGGCGAATTCCCCCAGCTCACGCACCGTTTGTGGACGGCTGTCCTCGCTGATGACCGACCCCTTCCCACTGTGCTGCCGACCGACGAAATCGCTCCGACGGTACCCTTTCGGAGGCGATCGGGCATCACCGACGATGCACGCGAACCCGCGAACGGAAGGACCACTCAGCTATGGCGGACTCGACACCGGAGGATCGCGACGAGGCGACCACCCCCGAGAACTCCGCCACTGCCGAGGCGAAACCGTCGATCGACAAGCAGACCCCGGCCGCGGCAGCCGACACCGAGGGCAAATCGTCCAGCGACAAGCCCTCGTCCGCTGCGAACGCGGATGCCGTTGCGCAGTCGGCCGATGCACCTTCAACGGATTCCGAGCCGTCGGGCGATGCCGCCACAGACGCGAACACCACCTCGACCACCGGCGATATCGAACACGCGACCGCTGACGCTGATCCGGAATCCGACGACTCGGACGACGCCGCCGATTTCGAGTCGCATCACTCGCCCGCGCTGATCGCCACCGCGGTCGCCCTCCCCGTCGTCCTGATCGTCTCTGTACTGGTCGCAGCCTTCATCGCCCTACGCGCCCCCGTAGAACGCGGCCCGCTCGCTCTCAGCACCATCCCGGCCCCCGCCGCCGACGGCCCCGCCTGCCAAGCCCTCCTCCCGGCCTTGCCCGCCGACCTCGGCGACTACACCAAGTCCACCCTCGCCGAACCCGCCCCGCCGGCCACCCGCGCCTGGCAGCTCCCCGAGGGCGGTGACCCGATCACCTTGCGCTGCGGCCTGGACCGCCCCCTCGAATTCAACCGCGCGTCCCCGCTGACGGTGATCGACGGCGTGAAGTGGTTCCAGATCCGCGACGAGGCCGCCCAGACCGGCACCTGGTTCGCCGTCGACCGCGAGACCTACATCGCGCTGACCGTCCCCGACGGCTCCGGCACCAGCGCGGTCCAGACCGTCTCCGACACCATCAACGCGAATCTTCCTGCCCGCGAACCGACTCCAGGCGAACTCTGAGCTAACCAGCTGTCGCCGTGGGGCTTTCGAGCACATCGAAGCCGAAAGCCCTGCGGCCGAACAGAACTAGCGCAGCCCGGTCCCGCGGGCGACCGCCGTCTCGATCAGCGTCGACACCAGCGTCGGGTAGTCGATCCCGGTGGCTTCCCACATCCGCGGGTACTGCGAGATCGGCGTGAACCCGGGCATCGTGTTGATCTCGTTGATCACCGGCCCGTTCTCGGTGACGAAGAAGTCGACCCGGGCCAGCCCTTGGCAGTCCAGCGCACGGAACGCCCGCACCGACAGTTCGCGGATCTCGTCGGCGACATCGTCGTCGAGCTTGGCGGGCACATCGAATTCGCACACGTCGTCGAGGTATTTGGTGGCGAAGTCGTAGAACTCGGGTGCGGCGGCGTCGGCGTCGGGCATCCGGATCTCGGAGACCACACTGCCCCGCACCGTACCGTCGGCGAATTCCAGTACGCCGCACTCGACTTCGCGTCCGACGATGCCCGCTTCGATGATCACCTTCGGGTCGTGCGCACGGGCGGTGTCGATGGCCGCGGGCAGCTCGGCCCAGTCGGTGATCTTGGTGATGCCGATCGAGGAACCACCGCGCGCGGGCTTCACGAAGGCGGGCAGCCCGATCCGCGCACGGTCGGCATCCGAGAGCGTTTCGACGCCCGGCCGCAGCACGACTTGAATGCCCACGGGTAAGGATTCGGCCGCCAGCAATTTCTTGGTGAACTCTTTGTCCATGCCCGCCGCACTGGCGAGCACGCCCGCGCCGACATAGGGAATCCCGGCCAGTTCGAGCATCCCCTGCAGGGTGCCGTCCTCGCCGAAGGGACCGTGCAGGATCGGAAACACCACGTCGACATTGCCGAGCACAGCGTTGGAGTCGAGGGCGACCAGCGCACCGGACCGACTCGGGTCAGCGGCCAAGGTGAGGGCGGTCCCCGACGCGTCGACCTGCGGCTGCACCCCGTGACTCAGCGCCAGTTCGCCGATCCCGTCGGCCAGCACCCAGCCGCCGGAGGGGGTGATCCCGATCGGCACCACCTCGTAGCGCGCCGGATCGAGGTTGCGCAGCACGCTGCTCGCCGACACGCACGAGACGGCGTGCTCGCTGCTGCGCCCGCCGAAGACCACAGCTACCCTGATCCGTTCCGTCATGAACGTCACCGTAGTAGGTTCGCGCCGCCGTGGGGTATTCGCCCTTATTCGGGCTTGATCCGCCTGCCGAGCAGGCTGCCGACCGCCTCGCTCACCGATAGCCCCTCATGGCACACCCTGTGCACCGCGTCGGTGAGCGGCATCTCCACCCCGTGCTCGGCGGCAAGGGCCCGCACCGATGTGCACGACTTCACACCTTCGGCCACCTGCCCATTGGTCGCTTCCTGCGCGGCGGCCATCGTTCCGCCCGTGCCGAGCGCGAAGCCGAAGGACCGGTTGCGCGACAGCGGTGAGGTGCAGGTAGCCACCAGATCGCCCACCCCGGCCAGTCCCGCGAGGGTCACCGGTTGCGCCCCGAGCGCGACACCGAGCCTGATCACCTCGGCGAGGCCGCGCGTGATCAGGCTGGCCACCGTGTTGTCGCCAAGGCCCATGCCCGAGGCGATGCCGCACGCGAGCGCGATGACGTTCTTGCACGCACCACCGATCTCACAGCCGATCACATCGGTGTTGGTGTAGGGCCGGAAATATCCGGTGGCGCACGCCCGTTGCGCCACACCGGCGCGCTCGGTGTCGGAGCACGCGATCACCGTCGCCGCAGGCTGACGTTCCACGATCTCGTGCGCCAGGTTCGGACCCGACAGCACCGCGATCCGGCTCGGCTCGGCACCGGTGACCTCCGCGATCACCTGACTCATCCGCAGCAGCGTCCCGGTCTCGATCCCCTTGGCCAGACTCAGCAGGGTGGCATCGGACCCGATATCGCCCTTCCACAGATCGAGATTGCCCCGCAACGACTGCGAGGGCACCGCAAGCACCACCAGATCCGCCCCGTCGAGGGCGACCCGATGGTCATCGGTGCCACGCACCGGCGGCAACTGCACCCCGGGCAGGTAGAACGGATTGCGATGCTCGGTATCGAGCGCCTGCGCCACCTCGGCCCTTCTGGCCCAGATCGTGACGTCGGTCCCCGCATCGGCCAACACCTTCGCGAACGCCGTACCCCACGACCCCGCACCCATTACCGCCGCCCTCGTCATCAGCCCAATATGCCATGCAAGGATCGAAGCCATGCACACTGTGCACGCCGTGATGGCGGTCAAACACATCGACCGGGCCAAGAGCAGGCTCGCGAGCCTGCTCAGCACCGAGCAGCGCGCCCGGCTCGTGCTGGCCATGTTCACCGACACCGTGGTGGCCGCCACCGCTGTTCCCGCGCTGGCCTCGCTCACGGTGGTCACCCCGGATCCGCTGATCGCCGCCCGGGCCCGCGAGCTCGGCGCGCACGTGCTCGACGAACCGACGGCCGGTGCCGATCCACTCAATACCGCGCTCGCCGCAGGCGCCGCGGACGTGCGCGATCGCTACGGTCCCGGCCACCTGCTCGCCCTGCAGGCCGATCTGCCCGCCCTGCGCGCGTCCGAATTGGCCGACGTGCTGACCGTCGCCCCGGTGGGTGCCCGTTCGGTGGTGATCGATCACACGGGCACCGGCACCGCGGCATTGCTGGTTCGTGATTCAGCACAACCGCTCTCTCCCCGCTTCGGCGCCGAATCCGCGCGCGCCCACCGCGACGCGGGCGCCGTGGAACTGGGCGGTCACTGGCCTGGCCTGCGCTGCGACGTCGACACCCCCGAGGATCTCGACGCCGTTCGCGCGCTGGGCGTCGGTGAATTCACCACCTCGACGCTGCGCGCGTTCGGATTCTCATCGCACAGAAGTGATCCCGTTCGCACCGTGTGCTAGCCGATCGCCGCCGACAGACCGATTGGGATGAAACGTGCAATGTCGTGATGCGCAAGGCCCCTTCCTCGAGGGATGATTGATTCCGTGAGCGACACGGAAACCATCAAGCAACTGCCCCCGATTTCCCCGCCACCTGCGGCCGCCATCGCCTCGGGCGGTGATGCGAGCACGCAGCGGTTGCCCCGAGATCGCTACCTCAATCGCGAGCTGAGCTGGCTCGACTTCAACGCCCGCGTCCTGGCCTTGGCCGAGGACGCCTCGCTGCCGTTGCTGGAGCGGGCCAAGTTCCTCGCGATCTTCGCGTCCAATCTCGACGAGTTCTACATGGTGCGGGTTGCCGGTTTGAAACGCCGTGCCGAAACCGGGCTCTCGGTGCGCTCGGCCGACGGTCGCTCACCGTCGGAGCAGCTGGAGATGATCACCGCCCGCGCCCAGGAACTCGCCGAACGCCACGCCAACGTCTTCATCGACGACGTGAATCCGGCGCTGGCCGCCGAGGGCATCGACATCATCGGCTGGAGCAATCTCGACGACAATGAGCGCGAGCGCCTTTCGAACTACTTCACCGACCAGGTGTTCCCGGTCCTCACGCCCCTGGCCGTCGACCCCGCGCACCCGTTCCCGTACATCTCCGGCCTGAGCCTGAACCTGGCCGTGACCGTGCGCGACACCGGCACCGGCGGCGAGCACTTCGCCCGCGTGAAGGTGCCCGACAACGTCGACCGCTTCGTGCGCGTCCGCCGCACCGGCGCCCCCTCGGCGATCGCGGCGTTCCTGCCGATGGAAGACCTCATCGCCGCCCACCTGGACCTGTTGTTCCCCGGTCTGACCGTGGTGGAGACGCATTCGTTCCGGATCACCCGCAACGCCGACTTCGAGGTCGACGAGGACCGCGACGAAGACCTGCTGCAGGCCATGGAGCGCGAACTCGCCCGCCGCCGTTTCGGCAAGCCGGTGCGCCTCGAGGTCTCCGACGACATGACCGAGCACATGCTGGAGTTGCTACTACGTGAGTTAGAGGTCGATCCCGCCGATGTGATCCAGGTGCCCGGTCTGCTCGACCTTTCCTGCCTGTGGCAGGTGTACGGCGTCGACCGCCCCGAACTCAAGGACGCGCCCTACGTTCCGGCCACCCCGGCGGCGTTCGGCGAGCGCGAGACCCCGCGCAATGTCTTCGCCGCGCTGCGCGAGGGCGACGTGCTGGTGCACCACCCCTATGACTCCTTCTCCACCAGCGTGCAGCGCTTCATCGAACAGGCCGCCGCCGATCCGCAGGTGCTCGCGATCAAGCAGACGCTCTACCGCACCTCCGGTGACTCCCCCATCATCAACTCGCTGATCGATGCCGCCGAGGCGGGCAAGCAGGTCGTCGCGCTGGTCGAGATCAAGGCCCGCTTCGACGAGCAGGCCAACATCAAGTGGGCGCGCGAGCTGGAACAGGCAGGCGTGCACGTGGTCTACGGCCTCGTCGGCCTGAAGACCCACTGCAAGACCTGCCTGGTGGTGCGCCGCGAGGGTTCCACGATCCGCCGCTACTGCCACATCGGCACCGGCAACTACAACCCCAAGACCGCACGCCTCTACGAGGACGTCGGGTTGTTCACTGCCGCACCGGAAATCGGCGCTGATCTCACCGACCTGTTCAACTCGCTGACCGGCTACTCCCGCAAAGACGACTACCGCAACCTGATGGTCGCCCCACTCGGCGTGCGCGCGGGCATCATCGAGCGGATCGATCGCGAAATCGAGCTGGCCGGACAGGGTTTGGACGCCCGCATCCGGATCAAGGCCAACGCGATCGTCGACGAGCAGATCATCGACGCCCTCTACCGCGCCTCCCAGGCGGGCGTGCCGGTTCAGATCGTGGTGCGCGGCATCTGCGGACTGCGGGCCGGAGTGCCAGGGCTGAGCGAGAACATCGAGGTGCGTTCGATCCTCGGCCGGTTCCTCGAGCACTCCCGACTCATCGAATTCGGTGCGCAGCAACAGACCTGGATCGGCAGCGCCGACATGATGCACCGTAACCTCGACCGCCGCGTCGAAGTGATGGTGCAGGTGAAGGATCCCAAGCTGGTAACCCAGCTCGCGCAGGTGTTCGACTCCGCGCTCGATCCGGCGACCCGCTGCTGGATCCTGCTCCCGGACGGGACCTGGCAGGCCAGTCCGACCGATGTCGAGGCCGACCAGGTGCGTGATCACCAGGCCTTCCTCATGCGTCAGCGTCGCCCCGATCAGCCGTGAGCGCACAGGACGCGTCGTTGCGCGATCCGCGGGTGCGGCCCAATATCCATGCGGCAGGGGCGGTTCTGTGGCGCGCGGGGGCCGACGGCCCGGAGATCGGTGTCATCCACCGGCCCAAATACGGTGACTGGTCGCTGCCCAAAGGCAAGCTCGATCCCGGCGAGACGCCGGCGGTCGCGGCGGTGCGCGAGGTAGGCGAGGAAACCGGCCTACCGTGCACGCTGGGGCGCTATCTCGGCCACGTCACCTATCCGATCCCGGGGCACCGTCAGCTCAAGCGGGTGGACTACTGGGCCGCGGAGTCCGCCGAGGGCGACTTCGCCGTCAACGACGAGGTCGACCAGTTGCGCTGGTTCCCGCTGGCGCAGGTGATGGACCAGCTGTCGTATCCGATGGATCGCCAGATCGTGCGGATCTTCGCCCGGCTGCCCGCCCGCACCAGCACGGTGCTGCTGGTGCGCCACGCCAAGGCGGGCAAGCGCAACCACTTCGACGGACCCGACGACCTACGACCACTCGAGGCCGCAGGGGAACAGCAGGCGAAGGGTTTGACACCGAATCTGTTGGCGTTCGGCGCATCCGAGATCTATTCCGCCGATCCACTGCGCTGCATCCAAACCGTGACCCCCTTGGCAGAACAGCTCGACGCCGAAATCAATTGCGAGCCAATGTTTTCCGAGAAAGGTTACGATTCAGCGAAAAGCGCGGCGCGGCAACGATTTCTGTCGTTGGTAACAGATCGGGGTGTGCCGGTGGTGTGTAGTCAGGGCGGGGTGATTCCGGATCTGACGCAGTGGCTCGCCGAGCGGGGCGGCCTCACGCTGCCCTCGGCGCGCAATCGCAAGGGCAGCGTGTGGGCATTGTCGTTCGTCGGGGACCGATTGGTCGCCGCGGACCATATGGACCGTGCGCTGTCGACGGCAATCGTCACCACCTGAAGTCGCGCGGACTACCGCGAAACAGCCGAAACGGCCCCGGGATTCCCGGGGCCGTTCTCGGTCCAGTGGTGGGTGATGCGGTTAAGTGCACATTCCCCGACCTGATCCCGCTGCGGCAGGATCAACGAGCACGACGGGCGGCAGTCTTCTTGGCAGCAGTCTTCTTTGCAGGAGCCTTCTTCGCAGCAGTGGTCTTCTTGGCCGCCGTGGTCTTGGCGGCCGTGACCTTCTTGGCAGGCGCCTTCTTGGCCGCCGTCACTTTCTTTGCCGCCGTGGTCTTCTTGGCCGCCGTCTTCGCCGCCGTGGTCTTCTTGGCGGCAGGAGCCTTGGTGGCGGCCTTGCGGGCCGTGGTCTTGGCCGGACCCTTCGAGGGCGTCGCCTTCTTGGCCGCGGTCTTCTTCGCCGCGGTCTTCTTGGCTGCCGCCTTCTTCGCCGCCACCGGGGCATTCGCGCCGCGCTTGACGGCAGGCCCGGAGGCGGTCAGCTTCTGCTTGCCCGCGATGACCGCCTTGAACTGCGCGCCCGGTCGGAAGGCAGGCACCGAAGTGGCCTTCACCTTCACGGTTTCACCGGTGCGCGGGTTACGGGCGACCCGGGGAGCACGCTTGCGCTGTTCGAACACACCGAATCCGGTGATGGTGACGCTTTGACCCTTGTGCACGGCACGGACGATGGTGTCGACAACATTCTCGACAGCCGCGGTAGCCGTCCGCCTGTCCGTACCCAACTTTTCGGTCAGAACGTCGATCAGTTCCGCCTTGTTCATTGAATCCTCCGCAGACTAATGGCCCGTCGTCGGACCGACTAGGTACCACGGTAAACCCAGTTTGAGCAAGAGTCTATGTGCCACGCCAAAATTCATGTGGTTTAGCACACGTCCAGCTACCACCGCCCGGGATGCGCGCCTAAGCGCCCCAGCTGATTACGCCGGTGAAATAGGCTCCGGGAGCGTCACGGGTTTCCATGACGGCCTTCCCTTTTCGAACTCGCCGATCTCGTCGGCGCGGCGCAGCGTGAGGCCGACATCGTCCAAACCCTCCAGCAGACGCCAGCGGGTGTAGTCGTCAATATCGAACGGCAACACGACGGTTCCCGCTGTGACGGTGCGCGCGGACAGGTCGACAACCAATTCGATGCCGGGCTGTTCCTCGATCAGCTTCCAGAGCATTTCGACATCGTTCTGTGACATCTGCGCGGCCAACAGCCCGCCCTTACCCGCATTTCCACGGAAGATGTCGGCGAAACGAGACGAGATGACCACCCGAAAGCCGTAGTCCGACAGCGCCCACACGGCGTGCTCACGCGAAGAACCGGTGCCGAAATCCGGGCCTGCCACCAGCACACTGCCGTGCTTGTACGGCTCGGTGTTGAGAATGAACTCGGGGTCGGCACGCCAGCCGGCGAACAAGCCGTCCTCGAAACCCGTTCGGGTCACGCGCTTCAGGTAAACGGCGGGGATGATCTGATCGGTGTCGACATTGGACCGGCGCAGCGGCACACCGATGCCTTTGTGAACGGTGAAGGCTTCCATAACGATTCCCTTTCGATCTGTAGATGATCGGTGTGACTCAGGCCAGATCGGCCGGCGAGGACAGCGTTCCGCGGACCGCCGTCGCGGCCGCGACCAGCGGCGAGACCAGGTGCGTGCGACCGCCCTTGCCCTGTCGCCCCTCGAAATTGCGGTTCGAGGTCGACGCGCAGCGCTGGCCCGGCTCGAGCTGATCGGGATTCATACCAAGGCACATCGAGCAGCCCGCCTGACGCCATTCCGCGCCCGCGGCGGTGAAAATTTCGCCGAGTCCTTCTTTTTCCGCCTGCGCGCGCACCCGCATCGAGCCAGGCACCACCAGCATTCGCACGCCCTCGGCGACCTGGCGGCCCTTCAGGACATCGGCGACGGCACGCAGATCCTCGATCCGGCCGTTGGTGCAGGAGCCGACGAAGACGGTGTCGACGCTCACCTCACGCAACGGCATCCCCGGCGTCAGGTCCATGTAGCGCAAGGCCTTCTCGGCGGATTCGCGCTCGTTCTCGTCGGCGATCTGGGCCGGGTCGGGCACATTCGCGCCCAGCGGCAGACCCTGACCGGGGTTGGTGCCCCAGGTGACGAACGGGGTGAGCGTGCTCGCATCGATGTGGACCTCGGCGTCGAATTCGGCGCCCTCGTCGGTGACCAGCGCGTCCCAGGAGGCCACTGCGGCATCCCAGTCGGCTCCCTGCGGCGCGTGCGGGCGGCCCTTCAGGAAGTCGTAGGTGGTCTCGTCGGGACCGATCATGCCCGCGCGTGCGCCCGCTTCGATGGACATGTTGCAGATGGTCATCCGCGCTTCCATCGACAGCTTGCGAATCGCCTCGCCGCGGTATTCGAGGACATAGCCCTGGCCGCCGCCGGTGCCGATCTCGGCGATCACAGCGAGGATCAGGTCCTTGCTCGTGACGCCGGGCGCCAATTCGCCGTCGACGGTGATGGCCATCGTCTTGAACGGACGCAGCGACAACGTCTGAGTGGCGAGCACGTGCTCGACCTCACTAGTGCCGATGCCCATCGCGAGTGCGCCGAACGCGCCGTGGGTGGAGGTGTGGCTGTCGCCGCAGACGACGGTCATGCCGGGCTGGGTGAGTCCCAGCTGCGGACCGACCACGTGCACGATGCCCTGTTCCACATCGCCCATCGAGTGCAGCCGCACGCCGAATTCGGCGCAGTTGCGACGCAGCGTCTCCACCTGGGTGCGCGAGACGAGGTCGGCGATCGGCTTGTCGATATCGGCCGTGGGGACGTTGTGGTCCTCGGTGGCGATGGTGAGATCGGTGCGGCGCACCGGACGGCCTGCCGCGCGTAGCCCGTCGAAGGCCTGCGGGCTGGTCACCTCGTGCACGAGGTGCAGATCGATGTAGATCAGATCGGGTTCGCGGGAAGAACCATCGCCTTCGCCCTTGGCGACGACGTGGGATTCCCACACCTTCTCGGCCAGTGTGCGAGCGCGCTCGGCCATTGCTTGATCACCTTTCGACGGGCATACTTGGTATCTCAGCATTTGAGACGTTAGTATCGTTCTATGAGACAGCATAGCGGTATCGGTGTTCTCGACAAAGCCGTGGCGGTGCTCTACGCCGTCGCCGACGAGCCCTGCGGTCTCAACGACCTGTGCACCCGCACCGGCCTGCCACGCGCCACCGCGCATCGGCTGGCGGTCGGGCTGGAAACGCATCGGCTGCTGGCCCGTGACGGCAACGGATTGTGGCGTCCGGGGCCCGCGCTCACCGAGTTGTCGGCGGGGGCCGCCGATCCACTGGTGGAGGCCGCGGCTGCCATTCTGCCCCGCCTGCGTGAGATCACCGGCGAGAGCGTCCAGCTGTACTGCCGCGACGGGCATGCCCGCGTCTGCATCGCCGCGCTGGAGCCGCCCGTCGGCCTGCGTGACACGGTGCCGATCGGTTCGCGACTGCCGCTCACCGCTGGTTCGGCGGCGAAGGTGTTGCTGGCGTGGGCCGATCCCGAGCTGCAGCGCACCGTCCTCGCCGACGCGGTGTTCGGCGATCGCGCGCTGGCCGAGGTGCGCAAGCGCGGCTGGGCGCAGAGTGCCGCAGAACGGGCGCAAGGGGTGGCGAGCGTCTCGGCGCCGGTGCGCGACGCGGGCGGTGTGATCGTGGCCGCAGTGTCGGTGTCGGGCCCGATCGATCGGATGGGTCGCAGGCCGGGCGCGCGCTGGGCGGCTGATCTGGTCGCGGCTGCCGAGGCATTGCACAAGCGGCTGTAAACGCAAGAAGGCCCCCGGTCGGATTCGACCGGGGGCCTTACTCGGCTTTGTAGCCCCGACGGGATTCGAACCCGCGCTACCGCCTTGAGAGGGCGGCGTCCTAGGCCGCTAGACGACGGGGCCAGGACGATCTCACAATGTGAAACCTTGCTGGGGTACCAGGACTCGAACCTAGAATGGCTGTACCAGAAACAGCTGTGTTGCCAATTACACCATACCCCAAAGACCGAAACGCCCAACCTTGCAATCTCCACCGAGTGGTTGTCGGTGTTGCGAGGCCGTGTTCCGCGGCGATGAGAAGATTACCAAACACTAGGGGGTAAACTACAAATCGCCTGGTCAGAAGCCGCTTTTCGGCCGTTTTCGAGCTTCGGAGCGGATGCGACGCGATGGCCGCACCCGCCCTCCACAGCTACTGCGCGGCAGGCACCCAACCACGGGCGGCCCGCAGCCGATCCAGCGAAGCCTCGCGGCCGAGCAATTCCATCGACTCGTACAGCGGCGGACTGATGTGCGAGCCCGTCACCGCCACCCGCACCGGCGCGAAGGCCTTGCGCGGCTTGAGCCCCAGATCGTCGATCAGCGCCTTTTTCAGCGCCTCCTCCAGTGCGGGGGTGGTCCACGCGCCCAGCGGCTCCACAGCGGCGATTGCGGCGTCAAGCACAGGGTCGGCGTCGGCACCGAGGTTCTTGGTGCCCGCGGCCTGGTCGATCGCGAACTCCTCGGGGGCGACGAACAGGAATTTCAACAGGTCCCACGCGTCACCGAGAACCACGATCCGGGTCTGCACCAGTTCGGCGGCGACCAGGAAGGTCTTCTCGTCGATATCGGCCCCGATGTGGCCCTGCGCGGTGAGGTATTCGCGCAACCGCTCGCCGAAATCGGCGGGCTCGAGAAGGCGGATCTGCTCGGCATTGATGGCGTCGGCCTTCTTCTGATCGAAGCGCGCCGGATTCGAATTCACCGTCGAAATATCGAACGCCGCGACCATTTCCGCCATGGAGAACACATCGCGGTCCTCGCCGATACTCCAGCCGAGCAGAGCGAGGTAATTCAGCAAACCCTCGGGGATGAATCCGCGGTCGCGATGCAGGAACAGATTCGATTCCGGGTCACGCTTGGACAGCTTTTTGTTGCCCTGGCCCATCACGAACGGCAGATGGCCGAACTCGGGCGTGAACTCGGCAACCCCGATACGCTGCAGCGCGGCATACAGCGCCAACTGACGCGGCGTCGAAGACAGCAGATCCTCGCCGCGCAACACATGGGTGATCCGCATCATCGCGTCGTCGACCGGATTCACCAGTGTGTAGAGCGGGTCACCATTGCCGCGGGTGAGCGCGAAATCGGGGATGGTTCCGGCTTTGAACGTGGTTTCTCCGCGCACCAGATCGTTCCACGCGAGATCTTCATCGGGCATCCGCAAACGGATGACAGCCGGGCGACCCTCGGCTTTGTACGCCGCGATCTGCTCGGCACTGAGGTCGCGATCGAAATTGTCGTAACCGAGTTTCGGATCGCGGCCGATGGCGCGATGACGGGCTTCGACTTCCTCCGGCGTGGAGAACGCCTCGTAGGCCTCGCCGGCTTCCAGCAACCGGCGCACCACGTCGAGGTGCTGATCGCGGCGCAGCGACTGGCGGTAGGGCTCATACGGTCCGCCGACCTCGGGGCCCTCGTCCCACTGCAGTCCCAGCCAGCGCAGCGCGTCGAGCAGCGCGCGGTAGGAATCCTCGGAATCGCGTGCGGCGTCGGTGTCTTCGATGCGGAACACGAATTTTCCGCCGTGGTGGCGCGCGAACGCCCAGTTGAACAGCGCCGTGCGCACCAGGCCGACGTGCGGCGTGCCGGTCGGCGACGGGCAGAAACGGACCCGTACTTCAGTCATGACTCTCTTCTTTCGCTGGTTTCAGCGCTTGGTGGCAACAGGATTGGTGAGGGTGCCGATGCCCTCGACGGTGACCGACACGCTCTGCCCGGCCTGCAGCGGACCGACGCCTTCCGGTGTGCCCGTGAGGATCACGTCACCGGGCAGCAGGGTCATCACCGAGCTGATCCACTCGATGATCTTCGGAATGTCGTGCAGGAACAGCGAAGTGCGGCTGCGCTGGCGGACCTCGCCGTCGACCTCGGTGGTGATCTCCAGATCGGTTGGGTCCAGCGCGGTTTCGATCCACGGGCCGAGCGGGCAGAAGGTGTCGTAGCCCTTTGCCCTGGTCCACTGACCGTCGTGGCGCTGCTGGTCACGGGCGGTCACGTCGTTGGCGACGGTGTAGCCGAGGATCACTTCGGAGGCCTTGGCCGCGACCACGTCCTTGCACGGACGGCCGATCACCACGGCCAGCTCGCCCTCGTAGTCGACCTGAGAAGAGCTGGGCGGCAGGATGATCGAGGCGTTCGGGCCGACGATCGAGGTGTTGGGCTTGATGAAGATCACCGGATCCACCGGTGCCTCGCCACCCATTTCGGCCGCGTGGGCGGCGTAGTTCTTGCCGATGCAGATCACTTTGCTCGCCAGGATCGGCGCCAGCAGGCGGATGTCGGCCAGCGGCCAGCTCCGTCCGGTGAACGTCGGCGCGCCGAACGGATGTTCGGCGATCTCTTTGGCGACGGCATCGGCGCCGTCGCCGTCGATGCTGACGAAAGCGACTCCATCGGGACTGGCAACTCGACCTAAGCGCATGCTCCGGAGTCTATCGAGACGTGGCTACCTGCCCGAACGCGCCCGTGATGCGACATGCGGTGGTCGATACCGTCGCACGGAAGGTGCGAGCGAACTCACACCGATGTGATTCGAAGCCGCTGCCCGCCTACGGGATTCGCGCGCGTTCGAGTGTGACCCGTCAGACACCTCGCCCGTCGGGGACATCCACGGGTCATCGGTGTAGCGTGAGCATCGATGCTCATACTATGAGACATCAGTCTCAGATACTGAGATGCAATCGTGCAATTCAGCGAGGTGAGAATCGTGACTGACGCGGCCGAAGTGACGCAGATTCGTGACGGCAGACGCTGGTTGATGCTCGGGCTCGGCGTTTTCGCGCAGACCTCGAGCTCGATCTTCATCCACGGCACTCCGTTCCTGCTGCCCGCGCTCACCGCTCGTGGCGATTCCCTCGCGTCCGCCGGCGCCCTGGTGGCATTACCGACCGTTGGTCTGGTCTGCACCCTGATCGCTTGGGGGTATGTGGTCGACCGGATCGGCGAACGCGTCGTACTGGTGGCGGGTGCGCTGCTGATGTGCGTGGCGGGTGTCGCCGCGGCTCTGGTGGACAACCCTGTCGCGTTCGCCGCGCTGCTGTTCGTCGGCGGTATCGGCGCTGCCAGCTCCAACGGCGCCAGTGGCCGGTTGATCGTCGGCTGGTTCCCACCGGATCGACGCGGCGTGGCCATGGGAATCCGCCAGGCTTCCCAGCCCCTCGGGGTCGGCATCGGTGCGATGACCATCCCGTGGGTGGCCGAGCATCACGGCATCCCCGCCGCCCTGCTGGTCCCCGCACTCATGGCAGGCGCCGCCGCGATCGGCTGCCTGATCGGTGTCGTCGACCCGCCGCGCCCACCCACCAAGGCCGCCGATCGCGCGAACCCCTACCGCGGCGACTCCACCCTGTGGCGCATACACGGCGTCTCGATCCTGCTCGTCATCCCCCAGGGCACGCTGTGGACCTTCGGCTTGCTGTGGTTGCACCTCGACCTCGGCTGGTCACTGGCCGCCGCGGGGGCCCTGATGACGGTGACCCAATTCCTCGGCGCCGCAGGAAGAATCGGCGCCGGAGCATGGTCCGATCGCGTCGGCTCCCGCCTGACTCCCCTGCGCCAGGTAGCCATCGCCGCCGCCGTCACCATGGCCGCCCTCGCCGTCACCGCCTGGACCGACTGGTGGTGGGCAGCCATCCCCCTGATGGTCGCCGCCTCGGTGATCTCGGTGTCCGACAACGGTTTAGCCTTCACCGCCGTCGCCGAAATCGCGGGCCCCTTCTGGTCCGGGCGAGGCCTCGGCATCCAGAACACCGGCCAAAACCTCGCAATAGCCGCCGTCCCACCACTTTTCGGCGCCGTCATCACCGCAACCGGCTTCCCCGTCGTGTACGCCCTCGCCGCTGTCGCCGCGCTGGCAGCGGTGCCCCTGGTTCCAGGAGAACCACGAAAATAGTGGGGCAATTGTGAACGCTGACGCGATCTCCCGCGATACACCGTCACAACACAGATCGACCGGAACCTCACGGTCGCGGCACCGGGAGGTCAGAATTCTCAGCATGCAAGAGCTCGCGCCGGAACAGCTGTTCGCCGGATACGTGATCCAACGCGTCCTCGGTCGGGGCGGAATGGGCGTCGTGTACTTGGCGCGCCATCCTCGGCTGCCCCGGTTGACCGCGTTGAAGCTGCTCAATCGCGACATCTTCGACGAGAGCATTCAGGCGCGATTCATGCGCGAAGCCGACAATGTGTCCCAGCTCGAGCACCCGAACATCGTCGGCGTGTACGACCAGGGCCGCGAGAACGGCCAACTGTGGATCTCGATGCAGTACGTGGCAGGCGGTGATGCGGCCGAGTTGGCCAGGGCAGGCACGGTGCCCGCCGAGCGGGCGGTGCGGATCGTCGCGGAGGCGGGCAAGGGGCTCGATTACGCGCACTCCCACGGGGTGCTGCACCGCGACGTCAAACCGGCCAACATCTTGCTCGCCACCGCCCTGCCCGGCCACGACGAGCGCGTCCTGCTCGCCGACTTCGGCATCGCGAAGTCGTTGGCCGACACCAGGGGTCTCACCTCCACCGGCACAGTCCTGGCGAGCCTGCCCTACGCGGCACCGGAGCAGTTCGACAACACGGTCGAAGCAGACGAGCGCGCGGACGTCTATTCCTTGGGCTGCACGCTGTTTCAGTTGTTGACCGGCGTACTGCCGTACCGGGGCACCACGCCGATGCAGTTGCTCCACGGCCACCTGAGCGCACCCATCCCCAGCGCCAGGCAAGTCGCCTACGAACTGGGGGCACGCGAGCTGCCCGCCGGCCTCGACCACGTGATCGCCACCGCCCTCGCCAAGGACCGCGACCGCCGCTACCAGACCTGCGGCGAACTGGCCTACGCCGCCCAAGCCGCAGTCGCGGACTACGGCCGCCGGATGGGCGCCACCGGATACCGCCCCGCCATCGACGCGAACAACCTGCCCCCCGACCCGCGTCCGACAACGACCTCCGCCACTACCCGGCCCTCGGCCAACCCGGCGACGGGAACCCAGACCCGGGCCACCCCTCACCCACAGCCGAACCCCACCGGCGCCCCGTCCACCCAGACCTCGGCCACCCCCGTCCGCCCGACAACGAACCCAGGAGCCCGGGTCCAGCCGACCGCCCACCCGGCGACCCCCATCCCATCCACGTCCGACCCCGCTATCCCTGTCCACCCAGGCACCAACCCCGGCACGTCGATCCCCGCTGGTACGAACCCCGCCCGATCCACCTGGCCCGACACCGACCCCGATCGCACCCGGCCGATGCATGACACCGGCAGGACGCAGATCCCCAGCGGCACAACACCGATGACCGACCCCAGGGCGCAACAACACTTCATCCCGCAGCCCTACCGACCCGAAACCCCTGCGCCCGTTGCCGATCCGCATCGTGGGTCCGCGCGTCGACCACTCCTCGCGGGGCTCGGTGTCCTCGCCGTACTGCTGATGGTCGCCGCGGCAGTGTTGTTCATCCCGCGAGATCACGGTTCCGCTTCCGACACACCGAATTCCGCGATCGCGCCCACCTCCACGACGCCCACCACTCCCGTAACCCGCATCAGCGCAACGGTTTCCGTCGGCAAGACCCCGACAGCCGTCGTCCTCGATGCCGCGACGAAGACCGTGTATGTCACCAATTCCGACCTGAATTCGGTCACCGCGATCGACACCGAGAGCCACACCGTCACCGCCGTCATCCAGGTCGGCAAAACCCCGGTCGGCCTGGCACTCGACGCCGACGCCCACACCCTCTACACCGCAGACATCGGCAGCCACAGCGTGTCCGCCATCGACACGAAAACCCATGCGGTAGTGACTATTCCGGTCGGCAAGACAACGGCCAGGGTGGTGGTCGACGACGTCGCGCACATCGTGTACGCGGTGAACCCCGACGACAACCAGGTCACCGTGATCGACGGCGGCACCAAGCGCGTGGTCGCCACCATCGCGATGCCCGCGTACCCGTGGGGAATGGCCGTCGACCCCGCGGCCCACCGCCTCTACGTCGCCGCGATCAACGCGGGACAGGTCGTCGTCGTCGACACCGATTCCCGGCAGGTGATCGCCAAGGTCGACACCGCCCCCGCGCCGGGCCGGATAGCAGTCGACCCGACCACCCAGTCGGCCTACGTCACCCACGAGAAGAGCGACCTGGTGTCGATGATCGACCTGACCACCCACCAGATGATCAGGATTCCCGTGGGCGCCAAGCCCATCGGCATCACCGTCGACCCGACGATCCACACCGTCTACGCCACGAACATCGACGACGGCACCATCTCCGTCATCGACACCCGAAACTGCACCGTCATCAACACGATCGAAGCGGGCAGTGGCATCTCGGCCGTCGCGATCGACCCCGAGACCCACACCCTCTATGCCACCAACGAATCCGACAGCACCCTGCTGATCCTTGAAGCCTGAGACTCAGCGATCGGCGCCAGGCTGAGCGATCAGACGATGGCGGCGATGCGGTCGCCGATCTCCACGGTGGAGGCGGTGCCGGTGCGTGAGGCCAGGTCCTTGGCGACGGCGGATTCGATACGGGCCGCGCCTTCGGTGTTGCCGAGGTGGTTGAGCAGCAACGAGACCGAGAGGATGGCGGCGGTGGGGTCGGCCTTGGACTGGCCCGCGATGTCGGGGGCGCTGCCGTGGACCGGCTCGAACATCGACGGGTTCACGCCCGAGGCGTCGATATTGCCCGAGGCGGCCAGGCCGATGCCACCGCTCACGGCGGCGGCGAGGTCGGTGATGATGTCGCCGAACAGGTTGTCGGTGACGATCACGTCGAAGCGGCCCGGGTCGGTCACCATGTGGATGGTGGCGGCGTCGATGTGCTGGTAAGCCGTTGTCACATCGGGGAATTCGACCGCGACCTCGTCGACGGTGCGCTGCCACAGCGAGCCGGCGAAGGTGAGCACATTGTTCTTGTGCACCAGGGTGAGGTGCTTGCGGCGGGCCTGCGCGGTCGCGAAGGCGTAGCGCACCACCCGCTCGATCCCGAAGCGAGTGTTGTTGGAGACCTCGGTCGCCACCTCGTGCGGGGTGCCGACGCGAATCGCACCACCGGTACCGGTGTACGGCCCTTCGGTCCCCTCACGCACGACCACGAAATCGATGTCGGGATTACCGGCGAGCGGGCTGGTGGCGCCGGGCAGCAACTTCGACGGGCGCAGGTTCACATGGTGATCCAGCGCGAACCGAGTCTTCAGCAGCAGCCCACGCTCGAGCACACCGCTGGGCACCGACGGATCCCCGATCGCGCCGAGCAGGATCGCGTCGTGCAGCTTGAGCTCGGGCAGCACCGACTCGGGCAGAATCTCCCCGGTCCGGTGATACCGCGCCGCACCCAGGTCGTACTCGGTCTTCTCGACACCCGGCACCACCACGTCGAGCACCTTGAGCGCCTCGGCGATGACCTCGGGACCGATGCCGTCACCAGCAATGACTGCAAGCTTCATCAACTAACTCCGTTCAAAGAAGAGCGTGCCGCCACCCGCCACGCAACGAGACCAGCACACCCAGCCGACCACACCGTCAACCCCAGCCCCACCGCGACCGCACGACCACCAGTCAACCCAGATCCGCCATGACCGCACGACCCAAACCGCGACCGCACGACCACCAGTCAAACCCAGATCCGCCATGACCGCACGACCCAACCCCCACCTGCGACCCATAGGGAGCAGCGGCCACGAAGTGGCCGGTCGCGGCCGGGTCGCCGGTTAGCGCTCGAAGCGATGCGCCGCAGGCGCAAGTCTCGAGCGCTAACCGGCGGCCCCTCGGGGCCGCGACTCGAGCGCGCCAGCGCTCCAATAAACACAGCGTCAAACTATCCGGAACGCCAGCGCTTCGAGTCCCTTAAACCAGATCGACCAGCACAACCTTCGACGCACCAACAGCCTCAGCGATTGCGGTCTGCACCGCAGCCGGAACCTCGGCGTTGACGCGCAGCACCACAGTGGCACCTTCAGCATCCACGTCCTGGCTCAACTGCGCGGCCAGGATGTCGATCTCGGCCTCACCCAACAGCGTGCCGATCTTGCCCAGCGCACCCGGCTTGTCGCTGTAGTTCAGCACCGCCAGGTTCAGACCCTCGGCGCGCATGTCGTAGTTGCGCCCGTTGATGTTGACGATCTTCTCGACCAGATTCGGCTCGGTCAGCGTCCCCGCCACGTTCAGCGTCGATCCGTCGCCGAACACGGCGCGCAGGTCGACAACGCTGCGGTGAGTCGGGCTCTCCGAAGCCGTGGTGACGGTAGCGGTGATCCCACGCTCCTTGGCCAGCGCAGGCGCATTGACGAAGGTGACCTGATCCTCGACCAGCGCCGAGAACACCCCGCGCAGCGCGGACAGCTCCAGCACAGCCACGTCCTGCGAGGACAGCTCGCCACGAACCTGCACCTCGACACTGACCGGCAGCTCGTTGGCGATGGCACCCAGCAGCGCACCCTGCTTACGCACGACGTCGAGCCACGGCGCGACCTCGTCGTTCACGGCACCACCGGTGACGTTCACCGCGCCGGGCACGAACTCACCGGCCAGCGCCAGCAGCACCGACTTGGCGACATCGGTGCCCGCGCGGTCCTGCGCCTCCGAGGTGGAAGCACCGAGGTGCGGGGTCACGACGACCTGCGGGAGGTCGAACAGCGGCGAGTCGGTGCACGGCTCGGTCTCGAACACGTCCAGGCCCGCGGCACGCACGTGGCCGGACTTGATCGCGTCGGCGAGTGCCTGCTCGTCGATCAGCCCACCGCGCGCGGCGTTGACGATGATGACGCCCGGCTTGGTCTTGGCCAGGGTCGTCGCGTTGAGCATGCCCTTGGTCTCGGGGGTCTTGGGCAGGTGGATGGAGATGAAGTCGGCGCGCTCGAGCACCTCGTCCAGGGTCAGCAGCTCGATGCCGAGCTGGGCGGCGCGCGCGGGCGAGGTGTAGGGGTCGTAGGCCACGATCTTGGTCTCGAAGGCGGCCAGACGCTGCGCGAACAGCTGTCCGATGCGGCCGAGGCCGATCACGCCGACGGTCTTGCCCAGGATCTCGACACCGTTGAACTTGCTGCGCTGCCAGGTCTTCTCGCGCAGGGTGGCATCGGCGGCCGGGATCTGGCGCGCGGCCGAGAGCAGCAGCGTGACGGCGTGCTCGGCGGCGGTGTGGATGTTGGAGGTCGGCGCGTTGACGACCATCACGCCACGCTCGGTAGCGGCGGGCACGTCGACATTGTCGAGGCCGACACCGGCACGAGCCACGATCTGCAGCTTCTTGCCTGCCTCGAGCACCTCGGCGTCGACGGTGGTGGCCGAGCGCACGAGAATCGCGTCGGCGTCGGGGACCGCGGCGAGCAGCGCCGGACGGTCGGGACCGTCGACCCAGCGAACCTCGACACCGTCACCGAGTGCGTCGACGGTCGACTGGGCGAGCTTGTCGGCGATCAGAACTACAGGACGGCCTGCTTGGCTCACTGTGGGGTACTCCTGGGGAAGAATGGGTCGGCATTACCGCGGCCCAGAATAGTCGCCGGGCTTCGGCTGCCCTTACCCCCCTGCCCGAAAACCGGGTGAACCCTGGGCACAGTGCCCTTTACCATCACGTCATGTCCCTACGCACCGTCCCCGACTCGATGGATCCGGCCGTGGTCGCCGACGTCGACGCAGCGCTCGACCGGGTGGCGGCCGAGCACAACGTCACCGTCCGCCTCGCCATCGAAAGTGGAAGTCGCGCTTGGGGTTTCCCCTCGCCCGATTCCGATTACGACTGCCGTTTCGTCTACGTGGCGGGCCTGGAGACCTACCTGTCCCCGTGGCGCACCCGCGATGTGATCGAGACGCCGCTGATCGGCCTGCTCGACGTGAACGGCTGGGACCTGGCGAAGGCGTTGCGCCTGCTGGTGGCGGGCAACGCGGTGCTCGTCGAATGGTTGATGTCGCCGATCGTCTACCGCGGCGACGACGCGTTTCGCACCCGATTGCGCGAGGTGGCGACGGAGGTGGCCGATCGCGACCGGATCGCGCGGCACTACCTGCACCTCGGCGCGCGCCAGTGGGCCCTGTTCGAGAACAAGGGCGGCCTGAAGAAGGTGTTCTACTCGCTGCGTCCGGCGATGGCGTTGCGTTGGCTGCGCGAGCACCCCGGTGCCGCGGTGGCGCCGATGCACCTGCCGACGCTGATGACCGAGTGCGAACTACCCGCCGATCTGGTCGCGGCGATCGCCGAACTGACCGAGCTCAAGTCCCGAACGAGAGAGATGGGTTCGGCGGCCCCGCCCGCGCTGATCGCGGCGTTCATCGTCGACGAATTCGCCCGTGCGACAATGGAGTTCGACTCGCGCGGCCCGCGTGACCTGACCTCGGCCCGAGCGATCACCGACGAGTTCTTCCGGGCCGAAGCCCTGCGATAACTACCCCCACATAGCAGAAACTCCGCACCAACAGGTGCGGAGCTTCACATTCGTACGCTAGTTCAGCGCAGAATCAGATGGCGCGAACGTCCTGAGCCTGGGGGCCCTTCTGACCCTGCCCGACCTCGAACTCCACGCGCTGGCCCTCTTCGAGGGACTTGAAGCCGGAGCCGCCGATCGCGGAGTAATGCACGAAGACGTCCGGGCCGCCTCCGTCTTGGGCGATGAAGCCGAAGCCCTTTTCGCCGTTGAACCACTTAACAACACCCTGTGCCATTTCAAAAACCTTCTGTAGATGAGCTAGGTCCTAATAGTCCGGCCCTGGTCTCGATGTCCACTGTGCCATGAATCTGCGAATTCCTCCACATCGCACTGTGCAAAGTGTGCGAACTGTGAGCAAGGCAACCCCTGGAGATGCTGCCAGCTGGTGCTGTCACAGAAGGTGACCCAGCCTGCAATTGAGGTGGATGCTGGGCGTATGCCGAGGTAGTTGCTCCGTGGATGCCGGATTTGCTGGGACCACACACCAAACCGACTGGCACGCTTCACCATCGAGAACACTATGTATTAGTGACGCATCATCGTCAGCAGCCCTTTACATTTTCCAGAAACCCAGTACGGCAAATTCCCTACCAGCGTACTTTCCGAGTTCGTGGGGGATCGCACGCCTCACGGAAAATCACGCTAGGAGCTGACGGTGCTGGATATCAACCATTTCACTTACGGCTGGGTGACGCCCCTGCTGGCCTATGTCATGTCGGTCATCGGGTCGATGCTGGCGCTGCGTTGCATGGTTCGCTCGCGCGCTTCCGGCATGCACGGCGGCTGGCTCACCGCGGCCGCGATCGCACTCGGTGGCACGGGTATCTGGGTCATGCATTTCATCGCGATGCTCGGTTTTTCGGTGCACGGCGTGACCATCCGCTACAACGTTCCCGTCACCTTGTTCAGCGCGGCCGTCGCCATGGGTGTGGTGTGGCTCGGGTTGTCCATCGTGGTGCGCCGCAGCTGGGACAGCGCCGCGCTGCCGGTGGGCGGCACGATCACCGGTCTCGGCGTGGGCGCCATGCACTACGCGGGCATGTACGCGATGAAGACCGACGCCGAGATCATCTACGACCCCGTCGTGGTCGCGGCGTCACTGGCCATCGCGGTGGTCGCCTCGATCGCGGCGCTGTGGTTCGCCCTGCACATCCACGGCTTCCTCGCCACCATCGGCGCCGCCCTGCTGATGGGCGTGGCCGTCACCGGCATGCACTACACCGGCATGTTCTCGATGAGCGCGCACACCAGCGCCCACGTGGCCCATGCCACCGGCGCCACCGCCGCCCAGCTGCTCACGCCGCTGATCATCGGCATCAGCATGGTGACCATGATCCTGTTGATGCAGGTCGGGATCACCGAAGCCGAGGACCCCAACCTCACCCGCCCGGTCCACAACCAGAACGCCAGCCGTTTCTGGCCCAGCGGCCAGAACTGAAAACCTGTCAGACCCCGCTGCCACAATGAGGAGGTAGAGAACACCGGCACGAGCTGCGGCTATGCCGATTCACGGGGGAGTTTTCAGATGATCGTCATCGCCGTCACCATCACCTGCGCGGTGCTGGGCGCGCTCAGCCTGTTCGCCGCCACCGTCGCCGAGACCAGGGCGAATCGCGCATTGCACGACTCCCGGTCCTGCTTCGTCGGCGACGGCAACCCCACGAGCTCCTTCTTCGCGCACCGCGCCCGGCACGACCGGCTACACCGCCTCAACAATCAGCTGCTGATCGTGAGCGCGGTCGTCTCGCTGGCGGCCACGGGATTCGCCGTCTACGCGGTGGCGGTCCTGTGATCAGCCTGCCTGCACGTCGTGTGCTTCGGGTCCGCGGCGCGTCTCGGTGACGGTGTATTCCACGCGCTGACCGTCACGCAGTGTGCGAAACCCCTCGCCGACCAGTTCGGTGTACTCGACGAACACCTCGGGTCCACCGGCGTCGGGGGTGATGAATCCGAAACCCTTGCCGCTGTCGAACCAGGCAACGACCCCGCTTGGCATCAACCGACCTTCCGACTCCTGTGCCTGCCAACCTGATTCGCCAATCGTCGCATGCCGACACCCGCGACACGTACGGCATTCGGTTTCCAGGAGCCGATCGGCCGGTGACCACGTGGATATGCTCGCCCGACACGGTCCGCCCGGACCTGGTCAGCCGCGAGAACGGGGATTGGAGTGCAGCCTTCGACCGTTCGCTGCGCAGTCGAGGCCGTCACGGTTTTCGTGGCCACGACGGTCGCGGTGCTCGCGATCATGCTGCCGATCAGTTTCGCGTCGCTGTCGGTGTCGCTGCACGTCGACCTGCTGGTGTTCAACGTGCCGAGGGCGATGACCGGGGCAGCGTTCGTCGCGGTGATCACCGCCGCCGTCACCGTGGCGATCGGCAGCGTGCGAACGGCTCGCTGGACCGCGTTGCTCGCCCTGTTCGGCATCCTGGTGAACCACCTGGCCTTGATCCCGGACAGTACCGACGGACACCTCGACGGGTTGTCGCTGCCCACCCTGAACTTCATCGACGCGCTGCTGGCCGGGGTGGTGGTCGGCGCGCTGGCGGTCGCGGTCTGGAACGAACCGCTGCTGCGCACCGTCTACCTGTTCGGCGCGCTCGGCGGCACCCTCCTCGGCGATCTGACCCAATCCCCCACCGACCCGAAGTCCGACGGATTCAGCGGCGCGCTCGGCGGCACCCTGCCCCTGTGGTTCATCGCCGCCAGCGTGCTCGCGCTCGGCTATTTCGCGCTCACCACCGCGGCCCCGCCCCGTTCGACCACCGAAACCGCCATCCCCCTGACGCCGGTGTTCGCCGCGATGGTCTCTTTCACCACGACCATCATCACCGCGCTCGCCGTGGCGTCCCACAAGACCAGCGCGTCGTACCTGATCATCGCCACGATCGTGGTCATCGCGACCGCGCTCGCCGCCGCGATGATCCTGCCCGGCCGCGACGGCATCCTGCTCGTGCTGATGAGCAGTCTCGCGGTGACGGGCAGCCTCGTCATCACGCTGCCGCGCTCGGGCTGGGTCGACATCGCCGCCCTCGCCGCCATCGCCGTCGGCCTCCGGATCGGCATGCGCCGCCCTCATCCCCTGCTGGCCGCTACGACCGTGCTCGCCCTGGCCTGCTTCGTCCTCGCCGCCGAGGTCTTCACCCCACCCGCCACCCTCACCGCCGCGCTCGGCTGTCTCGCCCTCGGCGCCGTCGCCGGCTATTGCCTCGGCACCGCGGTCCCGCTGAGCCCCGCATGCGGAACCGTCGGCCTGGCAATCCTTTTCGTCCCCTCGATCGGTGTTGCCCTGAGCGACAGCGACTTCGGCAACCTCGCCTATTCGTCGTCCTGGTACCGCACCACCGACGTAGATCGTGGCATCGGTCCCGGCCTCGTCGCGATCGCCGTCGCCCTCGGCTGCGCACTCGCCGTCCTGGCC
Source organism: Nocardia sp. NPDC058658 (assembly GCF_042716665.1). NCBI lineage: Bacteria > Bacillati > Actinomycetota > Actinomycetes > Mycobacteriales > Nocardiaceae > Nocardia > Nocardia sp. NPDC058658. The sequence goes on along the minus strand of NZ_JBHXRR010000009.1, from coordinate 15,069 downwards.
CTGCTCCACCACCGCTCCACACCCCCCGAAGCCGTCACCCCCTAGCCGGTTCCGTCACCCCTCCTTATCGAATTTCTCACCCCGGAACTTCGAGACCATGCCTGCCGCAGATGTTTTCGGGGTATACCCACATCATGAGTTTCCCGGTGTCCTTCGGGTTCGCCCAGGTCGGTCTGCTGGCCCTGATCGCCCTGGCCGTCGCCCTGCTGGTCATGGCCGCGCTCGCCCGTCGCCGCGGCCCGAAAGCTGTTCTCGGCCGCGCGATCCCAGGCGCAGCGATCCTCCTGGTCGCGGTCGTCCTCCTGTGGATCGCCACCCTCCTGCAGACCTACCTCGGCCTCACCGGCGAAATCAAAGCCGCTCACGTCGTCGCCAAACCCGTTGCCGGCCAAGAACACCAACTCGACCTCGTCCTCACCCAGTTCGACGAAGACGGCAACCCAGGTGAACCGACAACCCACCGCGTCGAAGGCGACCTCTGGGCCCTGCAGTCCAACATCGTCGAACTCGAACCATGGGTCAACGCCCTCGGCTTCCACTCCGGCTACAAGATCACCCGCCTGTTCGGCCAACGCCTCGACGGCAAATCCCCCGCCCAAGACCACACCTTCCTCAACGGCGGCGACCGCGACTTCTTCCAGGACATGAACGAAAACCGCTGGTACACATCCCCCTTCGTCCGCTCCGCCTACGGCAACGCCGTCATCGCCACCCCCGGCGAATACGACGTCTTCATCTCCCGAGACGCGATCAAAGTCCGCCAGACCGAGGGTTAGACCGCGGCTCGCAAGGCGCCGACACCCACGCACGAGTCGACGAAGTCCACGACCACCTGCCGCTCGTCGAGCGTGCGCGACACCACCAGCAACTCGCACCCACCGATCCCCTCGACCGGCCGGAACACCACACCCGGATCGCGGTGGAACAGCCTGGTCGAAGCGGCGGTCAACCCGATCCCACCCCCGTGCGCGACCGCCGCGACCAGTTCGCCGATGCTGTTCACCTCGGTCGCGACCCGTGCGGGTCTGCGACCACGGTCCGCCTCGGCGAGCCAGAACGCCCGAGCACAACCGTGGTCGGCCGACAACGCGACGAACGCCTCGTCGAGCAACGCACCGAACGGCACCGGCGACAGCGCCGCGAGCCGATGCCCGACGGGCAGGATCACCCAGCGCGCCTCGGTCGACACCACCGTCGTGCGGTACTGCCGCTGCCCGTCGAACGGCGCCCGCGCGAACACCACATCCACCTCACCAGCACCCAGCGCGGCGACCGACCCGACCTGCCGCAACACCACCTGCCACGCCGGGTTGCGGCCGGTGAAATCGGCGATCACGGCAGGCGAATGTTCGTACTCGGCGCCGGGCTGGAACCCGACCCGCAGCACACCGGTGAATCCGTGCGCGGTCAGCCGAGCGTGGTCGATCGTGCGGATGATGCGGTGATAGGCGGGCCGCAGTTCGGCGACCAACTGGACGCCGAGCGGTGTGAGCCCCACCGCACGCGGGTTGACGCGGTCCACCAGAGGGCCGCCGATGCGGCGTTCCTGGCTCTTCACCGACTGGCTGATCCGGGCTTGCGACAGATGCAACCGCGTGGCGGTGCGGCCGAAGTGCAATTCCTCGGCCAGTGTCAGCAGGATCTCGATATCGCGTAGTTCCATGGCGTGCTCCCTCGTCACAATCACCCTCGCACCACCCGCCCCAGCAGGGAAGTTCCGATCACGCACCACTGCGATACGCCGCACGTATAGCCGTCTACGGTGATAGCGTTCGACCACTTCCTCTCCGGCATCGAGAACGGTCGTGCCCGCCATGTTCACCCCCTCTGGCCTCGAATTACGTCATCTGCGCGCCTTCGTCGCGGTGGCCGAGGCACTGAATTTCGGGCGAGCGGCCCGCAGCCTGCATCTCACGCAGCCGTCGTTGAGCAGGCAGATCCGCCAGTTGGAACGCCTGCTCGGCACCCAGCTTTTCGCCCGCGACAGCCATTCGGTGAGCCTGACCGCCGCGGGCACCGCCCTGCTTCCGCACACCCGGGTGGTGTTGGCCGATCTCGACGCCGCGGTGTCGTCGGTGCGCGATGCCGCGGGCGAGGCGGCGGTGCTCGTGCGGCAACTGTGGGAGCCGATCGCGCGGATGTGCGAGGCCGACGCGGAATTCTCGCGGATCCGTTCGGAGCTCGAACGGATCTACGCGCACTATCCCCCACCCGATTCGGTGGAGATGCGCCCGGTGAACGCCGGTGGCGTGCCCGGCGTCGAACTGCTGCCCGCCCGGCGGACCGGGCTGACAATCGTCTATTTACACGGTGGCGGAATGGTTTTCGGCTCGGCCTACGGCTATCGCGGGCTGGCCGGTCGCTTGGCCGTGGCCGCCGACGCCACCACCATCGTCCCGGATTACCGCCTCGCCCCCGAGCACCCGTTCCCTGCCGGTCTCGACGACGCGGTGCGCGCCTACCAGTGGGTGCGCGAGCGCGGCGCCGACCCGAATGACATTGTGCTGGCGGGCGATTCGACTGGCGGCGCGTTGGTGCTGTCGACCCTGTTGCGCATGAAGGCGACCGGCGAACCGATGCCGCGAGCCGCGATCCTGTTGTGCCCCGCGGCCGGACATGTTCCGCACCAGGAGGATTCGACCGAACTCAGCTGGGAGCAACGCCTCTACCTGCGCACCACCACGGCCTACCTCGGCCCCGACCGAACCAAGTGGGACGAGCCCGCCGACGCCGATCTGACCGGCCTTCCGCGCGTGCTCGTGCAGATCGCCAGCGGCGATGTGCACGCACACAGCACCCGCACCCTGTTCGAGCGCGCCAAAGCCTGCGGCGTCGACATCACCCTGGAAACCTACGCCGCCGAGGAGCACGTCTTCCACGCATTCTGGTCGATTCTGCCCGATGCCGACGAGGCACTGGAGCGTGCAGGCACCTTCGCCAAGAGCACCGATAAGCGAAAGTGATCTCCGGGCACCGATTCTGCCCGTTGTTCGCCGATGTCGGCGGGCGCACGGTAGTTCCATGACCACTGACATCACCCCCTTCAGCCTCCATATCCCCGACTCCGACCTCGACGACCTGACCCGACGTCTCGCAGGCACCCGCCTGCTGAGCGACATCGACGACCCCGCGCCCGTCGACGTGGGCATTCCCATCCCCGCAGGCTGGGAGTACGGCGTTCCCGTCGCCTACCTGCGCCCGCTGCTGGACAAGTGGCGCGAATTCGATTGGCGCGCACAGGAACAGCGCCTCAACGCCGTCGAACAGTTCACCACCGAAATCGACGGTCAGACAGTGCACTTCGCCCACGTCCGCTCCCCCGAACCGGATGCGGTGCCACTGCTGATGCTGCACGGCTGGCCGAGCTCATTCGTCGAATTCCTCGGCGTCATACCGCAACTCACCGATCCCCGCGCCGATGACCGCGACCCGTCGTCGGCCTTCCACCTCGTGATCCCGTCCTACCCCGGCTTCCCACTGTCGGGCCCGACCCACACCAGCGGCTGGAATCCCCAGCGCATGGCCGAGGCGATGATCGCCCTGATGACTCGCCTCGGCTACGACCGTTTCGGCCTGCACGGCAACGACGCGGGCGCCATCATCGCACCCGAAATCGGCAGGCTCGCACCGGAGAACGTCATCGGCATCCACGTCGACCAGATCTTCTCCTTCCCCGTCGGCGCCCCCGGCGAATTCGACGACCTCGGCCCCGACGACTACGCCGCCCTCGAATTCGGCCAGAACTACCTCCAGCGCGCCATCCATGACAGCTCTCAGCGTGCCCAACCCCACACCGTCGCCCACGGCCTGTCCGACTCCCCCGCAGGCCAACTGGCATGGCTCGCACAACTTCTCGCACACAACGTGAGCGACGAGGATCTGCTCACCAACGCCGCCCTCTACTGGTTCACCAACACCTCGGCGTCCTCTGCCCGCTTCTACTTCGAAAGCGCGCACACCGAACCCGCCACCGAACCGACCACCGTCCCGATCGGCCTGGCCGCCTTCGGCGACGACTTCACCCCACCCCGCAAATTCGCCGACCGCGACCACCAGAACCTCGTCCACTGGCGCGAATACAGCGAGGGCGGGCACTGGGCCGCCTACCAGGTCCCGCATCTGCTCGCCGACGACATTCGCGACTTCTTCGCCAAGGTGGTGTAGCCCTGCGGAACTACAGCGCCCCGAAAACCTGCACCCACTGCGCGCCTCCGCCGACACCGATCCCGGTGTCGACCAGCGCGCAGTTCACGATATTGGCCCGATGCGCATCGCTACCCATCCACGCGGCCATCACATCCTGGGCAGTCCGCGGACCGCTCACGAGGTTCTCCGCGACAAGCCGCGCCGGCGAGTACCCCGCCGCCGCGACCCGATCGGCCGCCGCCAACCCTTCCGGCGAACTGTGCCCGAAGTACCCCCGCGCCGCCATGTCGTCAGCATGCTCCTGCGCCGCAGCCCCCAGCCGCGCATCCTCCCGCAACGCCCCACACCCCTGCCGCCCCCGCTCGGCATTCACCAACTCGAGCACCTGCGCCCGCACCGTCCCCACCTCCTGCGCAACCTGCGGCTCGGGCGCCTGCTCCGCCGACCCCGGCGGCACCTGATCAGCCGACCCCGACGACCCAGCTCCTGCCGCCCCGGCCCCCGCCGACCCGAACGGCAGAATAGGCAACGGGAAGGCCGATGCCCCCGCCGCAGGAACAACCAACGCGGCCGCCACCACACCGATACCCAAGGTTTTCCGAAGACGCTTCACTGCCCTCAGTCCTAGTCCCGACCCAGGCTGACAAGGCAATATCTGTAAAGATCCGTCCCCAAGGGTATGAGACAACCCACCATTCCCCGACCCCCAAACGATCACAATCTTCCTCCCGCCCTCGGCGATCGTGACCTCATCGGACTTGACCGACTACCGGTGTGACTATGCACCACTGGTGTATAGTCACACCGCATGACGGGCAGTTACGAGTTCACCCTGATTCTCGACCACACACCGACCGACGTCCAACTCGAAGCGCTGCACACTGCCGGACTCGATGACTCAACACTCGAACTCGGTCCACGTACCGCCGCCGTGCTGCACCTGCGGCGCGTCGACGACTCACTGGCATCGGCGATCATCAGCGCGCTCGGTCAAGTCGAGACCGCTGGTTTAGCCGTAGCCGGTGTTCGCACCGAGAACCTCGTCACCTTGAAGACGATCGCGGCCAGAACTTCGCGCACCTACGAAGGCGTCCGTCGCCTCGCTCAGGGTGAACGCGGCCCCGGAGACTTCCCCGCACCGATGAGCGGCGACGGGTACTCGCTGTACTCCTGGACCGAAGTCGCCCGATGGTTTGCCGAGCACTACGGAATTCCTGACACAACCACGCAAGACGACCGAATCATCGCCGCCGCAGACCATCTGGTTCGAGCCCGTCACCTGCTAGGCGGCGACACCGGCCGACTCGCCACCCTCGCAAGTTGACGTGAGCGTGCTCCGAAACTCGAATCTCGTCACGATCGCGCGAAAACGCGCAGAAATGGTTTAGCCTTGACTAAAGATTCAGTCGAGCGTGAAGTTGTCTGCGAGGGCAGTTGGTGTCGGATTTCGTATGCCGTCCGAGCGGACGGAACCCCGGCACCAGCGAAGGAGGTGCTGTCCTACCTCAGCGAAGGGACCTGGACAGCGGGAGAAGGAGTCGGCATGCATGAGGATGAGCAGGTCAGCACCTACGCCCGGTTCATGCACACGATGCAGTACTACGCCGAGCACGGCGAAGGCGACCGCTGCGAGTCGATGAACGGGCTCGAACACGGCATATTCGAGTTCAAAGCCGGTCGCGCCCGACTCGCCTTCTACGACACCCCCGGCGACGGGTCACACACTCCGAAATGGAAGATCCGCGACCGAGCCAGCTCGCCCTACCCCGACAGCGCGACATGGTTCATTCCCGATCTCGATCCGCAGCTCAGGCTCTGCAACGGCTGGCCGAAGAAGGGCCAACTAGCCAACCCGTGCGACATCGGATTCGCACGAAAAGTACGGATGGAGGACCTCGGCCATGACCGAAAATGACACCGAGTACGCCCGGTACGCGGGCACCGCACAGGGCGCGATCGAACTGGCGGCAGCCTCGGCAACAGCCGAAGTGTCACGACTGTTCCGCTGGCTGAGCGCGCGGTCGGGTCCGAAACAGAAGGAGATCGCAGAACTCCTGAAGGTCTCGGAAGGTCGCGTTTCTCAGGTGATCAACGGCGATGGCAACGTCACAATCGCCGCTTTGGCGAAATACGCACGCGCGTACGGCTATACCGTGACCGTGACCCTGACTCCCGCCGAGCCCGGTCTGGCTGCACACTCCCCGACCTCGACCGAGCGACGCCGCAGCGACACTCGCCCGACAACCGAGCCGGTCGCACCCGACGCGCGTACGTCCACAGCCGCATCGAACGCAGAACCCGCAGGCCATCGTTGGAAACCGATGCGGCGGCGTATTCCCGTACGTACCACTGACACCACGACATCGACTGGACGGCTGCGGTGAAGTTGACGATCCTGCTCGCGGACGCGGCGCAGGACGCGCCGAATGGCAAGGTCAGCGCGCTGGGCGCGGGCTGGACACGGATAACCGAACCCATCAGAGGATTCGTCATCCTGGGATTCGCCGAACTCGAGCGCCGCGAAGTAGACCAACCGCACAAGATCGTCATCACCCTCTGCGATGCAGTCGGCGAACCCTTCACAGGAGACCTCGGCGAGGAGGTGATCCGCGTCGAGGTCGGTGTGGACGGAGAGCACCCGGACGATTTGACTGAGCACGAATCCGTCCGAGTCCAGTTCGCAGTGCAGATCCCACCCGGAATGCCCACTCCCCCTGGCGGATACGAGTTCCAAGCCGTTTCCGACGACGATCCGTACTCGCGAGCATCGTACAGATTTCGAGTGATGGAATCACAGCCCGATCATTGAGGACGCGCAGCCGCCCCCGGATCCGGAGCCGGGGATTGCTCAGTCGAAAAGCTCTCCCGCACGGGTGGAAGTCACTGCCTGCATCAGCCAGGCGTTGAGCTGATCGAGGTCAGCGGTTTCGGCCAGCAGTTCGCGCTGGGCGCCCTGTTCGAGTAGTTCGGCGTAGAACTCTGTCTCATCGTCGCACCCGAGCCGACGGAAAGCCACGATGCTCCAGCACTGTTGCGGGGAGGTCCATGACCCGACCCCAGAGACGCTGGCGCATGGACGTGGGCGAATGAACGATGTCCCGCCTCGTCTCGTGCGGATGTACTTGATCCAGAACGCGGATCACCCGCACGACGAAAGGTCAGGCAGATGTCCGAACGCGATATGGCCATGATGTACGCAGCACACGACGCCTTCCGGCGCGATCTCCGAGCACTCGCCGCCGCCCCGGACCTGGAGCGCTGGAAGCAGTTTCGCACCCAACTCTCCGTCCACCACACCGCCGAAGACGTCGTGCTCTGGCCGAGCCTGCGCCGCCGCGGCGTGGACGCGAAGCTGGTCGAGGCGATGGCCGCCGAACACGACCGGATCGATCCGCTTCTCGCCCAGGCGAACCGAGCCTTCGACACCGCAGGCCCGGAGGCCGCCCGACCCACGCTCGTGGCACTGTCCGGACTCTTGCACAACCACCTCCAGCACGAAGAGCAAGAAACCCTGCCCTTGATCAACGATCGAGAATGGTCACAGCTCGACCGAGAGATGCGCCGCCGCATAGGAATTCGCGGCATCCGCTCCTACTACTCGTGGCTGCTGCGGGATGTCGAGGGCGAACGCCGCCGCTCAGCACTGTCCACCATCCCCGCCCCACTCCGGCTGATGATCTCGTAATCGCGCGCGGTTTTCGGTTCGGGCAGCGTGCGGAACAGCAACCAACTCAGGGCGGGCATCAGGATCAGTGGGGTCAGCGCGGTTCGCAGGGAGGTTGCGTCGGCGATGCCGCCGATCAGAGGCGTGGCCAGCCCGCCGATGCTTACCGCGAGGCCAAGGGTGATGCCGCTGGCGGTGCCGACGCGGGAGGGCAGATAGTCCTGGCCGAGGGTGACGTGGTTGTTTCCGTAGAAGCGGGTGAGGGGAACGGTGAGATCGAATCGCAGTCCCAGGTCGACCAGCTCACGCAGCGGGGTCTCGGCCGCGAGCGGGTCCGACAATCCACGGCGAAGCACCTGGAAGATCAGCTTCTCGTTGTCGCCGCCCTGACCGCCCTGCAAACGGCTGATGTCCTCGAGGACTGGCTTCTCGATCCGCCGGAACCCGAAAGTTCGGTAGGTGCTGGTGATCTCGCGCAACACGTGGTCCCGAATCGCGACGTCGGAGGGCAGAAGGTCCCTCATTCCGCGGGCGGGAGTGTTGTCGGCTTTCACCATGCGACAGTCTCTTCTTCCCGAAGTCGTCGCTGCGCCCGTTCGATCCACCCCGCGAATCCGACAGTCAGATCATCCGCGACCGCTGGTCGGACAGCAATCCGGCCGTTGGCACGTCGTTGCAGGTAGCGCCCGTCATCGGTGAGGTCGACCCACTGTGTGGTGAACCAGGGCTCAGGACGGTCCAGAATATGACCGACCAGCAGTCGCGCCTGACCGCTACCGTCGATCGGGCGTCGGGTCAACGCTTCGTATTCTTCGCGAGGGCTGCGCCGTGCGTACGACTGGTGCACCGCGCTGGACTCGAGGTCGATGGCGTCGACGGAAATTGGTGCCTGCCGCCCGGGTTTGCACCGTGGCACCCGCCCAGCGAGATGCTTCGGCAGGTGCTCGGATGGAAAGAGCCGACCATGGATCGGACCATCGACCCCGTTGACGATCGCCTGCGCCAACACCACACCGTGCGGACCGTTCTGCGCACCGACGATGCGATACTCGCGCATCGACCCCGGATTGGTAGCTGTGGAGCCGCCACGTATTTCGATTCGACACTGTCCGAATGTCAACGTGTGCAACGCCAACCGGATCAGTTCGCTGTCGTCCTGGTCGAGTGCGGCCAGGACACGGGCACGATGTGCCTCATACTCGTCGACATAGCGAAAACGGCTCTGATAGTGCAGCGGACGCGGGTACCGATCGATACCGTCGCTATACCAGAGTGCTGCGAAATCATCTGACTCCCAAACCCATTCAGCCATCGAGGGTTTGTACTCCTGTTCAGTTCTGCGGTCGTGGTGCATCCGGCGGCGTGCTCGCCGATGGCGCATCACCGCCGATGACCCCGCCTGCGATCGTGTTCGGCATCTCGCCCAACAGTTCCTCGGTGTTCTCCGCGGTGATCAGGTAGTCCGGAATCTGGTGGGTGTCATCGTCTTCTCCGCCCTTGCCGCGTCCGGCACCAGGCGCGCCCATCATCCCAGGCATTCCCGAGCGACCCGCACCCGACGACGCGGACCCGACACCGGCAACGCCAGTCGGCGTCCCCGCGGTCGGCGAACCAGCGACCGCGCGACCCGGAACAGGTGCCGCCACAGCCGAACCCGGCGAGCCACCGCCACCACCGGCTCCGCCGCCGCCAGGTGATCCAGTCGACGGAGCGGCCGCAGCCGGAGCAGTCGCCGCCGGCGCGGTGGCGCCCTCCGGTGCCGTGCTGCTCGGTGCGGTCTCGTCGTCTCCACCGTCCTCGTCGTCGGCGGAGCCGTCGTCGTCAGCGGAATCGTCTTCGGCTGCGGTGGAGTCCTCGGGTTCCTCCTCAACCGCTGGGTCCTCAGCGGTCGCCGGATCAGTCGACGTGCCGGGACTGTCGTCATTATCCGTACCACCGCTGTCGGTTCCGCCACCGCCAGGTTCGTCACCACCGGTACCGTCGCCGATCGCCCCATGCAGTGGGTTCGTCGGGCTGACCGGTGTCGGCAACACCGGAATACCTTCGTCCGCAGCGGTGAACGGCTTCACATAATGTTGCGCCATCACCCGGCGCGCTGCTTCTTCTGCCTCGTCCGGATCCTTGTTGTTCCAGATATCCCAGGTGCTGGGAGAGGTGAATTCGAAGTTCTGTCCGGGGTCTGGCAGTTCATCCTTCGTAGTGGTGATCGCCTGCGCCGTCTCCCCCACCCGAGTCGCCAGCGCTTCCAGCTCCGGAGTCAGCTCTGTCGCGCGCTGGGTGTAGTTCTTGATCGCCTCACGCGACTTCTCGGCCGCCTGACCTTCCCACGCCGCGGCACTCGCACGATTCATCCGCGCGGCGAAATCAGTGACACCCTCCCGCCACTTCTGCGCGATCTGGCTGTACTGGCCCGCCGCAGCCAACGCATTGCCGGTGGGCTCCAACGGCTTGAACGCGCCATTGATCTGCGGGTGCCTGAAGTCAGCGGTGTACTCCTGCTTGTGAATCTGCTTGTCTTCGAAGACCATTCGACGCCCTGCTGTCGCTCGTGGATCAGGTGGCGGGCGCTAGACGCGCTCGGCCGGGGTGTCGCCGCCGCCAGGGGTTCCGGGCGCAGGTGCTGCGGCGAGAAGTTCTTTGTAGTGGGAGGCGAACTCGGCGTCGGTCTCCTGGTAGCGCTGGGCGATCAGACGATGCAGTTCCTGCAGGTCATCGACGATCTTGTAGTGCTGCTCGAGGATTGCGTGGACGCTGTTGTCCGACCCCTGGCCCTTCTCGCGGAACCGCCGGACCATGGTCTGCGCAGAAACCAACTCCGCGACCGCTTCACCGAGCCCCCACACCTCACGCTCTGAAATAGCGGTCGCGGTTCGCTGGAGCTCACGGATCAAGTCCTTGAAGGACTGGCATTCTCGCTCGATGTAGACGAACTCCTCGGCGTCCACCCGTACGCCCCCACCGAAGCGCATCGTCAGCCGACCCTCCTGCGCCTCAGTTAGCAAGTCCTGCAACGGTCTATCGCCACTCACGGTCAGCTTCCCCCTCGTCAATTTCCGAGTAAATGTGGCGGCGTCATGCCCCGGCAGGAAGCAACGGAACCACCTTCTCCGCCAGTCCACGAGCCAATTCGCACGTGTCCAGGTGACCGGTCAACTCGTTCGAATCAGGATTATCCAGCGAGAACTCGAGGCCGCCGCCCTGCATTGCGACCGTCAAGGTGCACAACGCCCGAGGGTTCTTGTTGTCAGATCGACTAGCGGCCACCGCCGACCGCCCGGCGATCGTGTACTCACCCCGAACGGTCAGTTTCGGGTTGTCCAGCACCTGCTCAACAGTTAGATTCGTGGTGGTGATCCCCGCAGCGTAGCCATCGGAAACTACCCAGCTACAGCCCCGCCACTTGGTCCCACCAGCCCCGTCGAAATCCGCGTTGTTGTTCGAACTGGCCTTGTGCAAACCTTCCGAATCCAACACCGACTCCGGAATGTCCTTGCACGGGTCGAACCCAGCAGGCACGTCAGCTGCAAGCTCCTGCCCGGCTGTGGTGGTCGCAACCCCTTCTGCCTGACCCCCGGTCGAGCTCCCACACCCAGCTAGCAGCAGGACCGCCCCCACAGCCATAAACCCAGCCCGACTACGACGCACCCCACACCTCCTCGACATCAAAATGAGCCAATCCGGGGAGTCCCCCGACCCTTCAAGCTGCCACGCTACTCACGGCCACAACATCGGGCAATCGAACTCCGCAGACGCCCGACCCCGTCCGCCGACTACCGCAGCTAGCCAAGATCCCGCACCTCGCAAGGCACCGATCCCGACTCATCGCACAGAAGCCGATCGACTTCAGCTCGAAGTTTTGGCGGTCGGCAACTGCGAATTGACCGACACAGTCGAAAAGTTGCGACCAGAAAATCACCGGGATACAAATCCCCGCAGGCGGGCCGTGGTCGAGCACTTCGAGAACACGGAGAAGTACATGCGGCAACGAAACACGCTGCGCAACGAGGACGCGTAGACCCTTTGGATCCCAGCTTCTGAATTTGCACACGCCGGAGGCCGTACACAGCTCTCATCCGCCGCGCGGCATTGTAATAAGGATCCGACTCAAGGTCACTCATCGACACGCCCGACGGCAGCATTCTCACGGATACTAATTCTTATTCTTCGATTCGCTGACATTCGGCTCCGTCAGTTGCGTAGGCAACCGTGACCAACCAGAGGGCCCGATGACATGGAAGCGCTAGTTGCCTCCTACTAATACATGTTTTGACGGGCACTGTCCAAGGCGGTATCGTCTGGACAAAGCAATCATCGATGGGGGTAAGACTTCAGTGCTGAATGATCACCAGGCCAGCAGCATCCAACGAATCAATGATCAGTTTTCCGAGGTCCGCGGATCGTCTCGCGCGAAGGATGGCAGCGTGATCATCGAGACCGACCTCGGTGGCCGAATTACCGACCTATGGATCGCGGACTGGGCGATGGAACAACATGGCCCCCAGCGACTGGCAGAACTCATAATGGATAAGCATCGCGTCGCACTCGGTAGCGCTTTCGACGAAGCGTCCCGAATTTTTGAGACTGAGGATCGACGGTGAGCAATCTCAACATAAAGCCAGCCGAGATGCGTGACCTCGCTCGACATCTCCGATCCCACGCTAGCACGATGTCCGCAAGGCAACCAATCGCGAACCTCAGCCGCGATATGGCGCGTGAGAAGATGCAAGATTCCAATCTCGCTGTAAAAGTCGAAGAATCGCTTAAAGCGCTAGATTCCGTAATAAAGTTTCATGTCCGCCGCCTGAACGAACACGGCGATTTACTCGAAAAGGCTGCCGCTGCTTATGAGCAGGGCGACCAAGCCTGGGCCGATGGCTTTAAGTAGCAAGGGGGCGACGTGCCAAAACCATTAAAAGTGTCAACCGTATTAGGTTGGGATATCAGATACCTCAGCCAATGCGCCACGATCATGCTCGAAACTGCAACAGCGGTCGACACCGAAGCGGCTGCGGCAGGAAGGAGAAATGAGCAGTCCGAGCCGTTCTTTGAAGGGCCTGCAGGCAATTCTTCGCGAAGTCGCGGTGCGAACGATAAGCTTGATGCTTTGACCACGTCCGACGTTCTTGAGGAAATGTCCAAGAGCCTGAAACTGTACTTCGGGGAATTGGAATCTAATATTCAGACACTTCGCGACCAGAAGCAAGAAGCCGAGAATTCCAGGTGGGATCTCTATGTGACCGAGGACGGGCATGTAAAATCACAGATGTCCAACTGGGATGCATTCATGGACTACTACCCGTTCGGCCCGGCTGCTGTAGCCGCCAAGGAATTCTGGACTACGCGCTACGACAATCTCATCTCAGCGGCCCTCACGTGGATTCAGCGTGTCGACCAAGAGGGCGCGGAATTATACATACGAAATATTGAAGGCCTTTCAGATCGAGTAAAAGCAGCGTCAATTTCCCCGATGAGCGATCCCGAGCTTTCCAGGATCCTCAAGGAATATCAGACTGACGCATCGACTGAGCCACCCAGACTGTGGCCGGTAGGATTTATGGCAGACGTGCTCAAAGAAAACGGTATCGAAGTCACTCCGTCGCTCTATACCGCGGAGGAGATCGCTGCGATGGAACGGCTGTATTATACCCAGGGCATTGGGGCAGTAAATGAGGCGATGCAACTTCCGGATCTTGCCAGGGAAGCCGCAATAGAATATTCACCAGAGACCGAAGCGGATGGCCAGGGCGACGCGTTCAGGCATATGTATTGGAATGCATTAATGACGCAGAAGTTTGGCGAAGAGTGGACACAGACATACTCCACGGCTCATGAGAAAACTGGCGGGAATACTCCTCAACGTGAGGCAATGGACCTCTGGAATAATAAACTCGGCCAAGACATCGGAGCAGCTAATCCAAACGCAACTCCTGAGGAGTTGAAGGCCCTAGTCCGTAATGAAGTTGAGAACGGTAAAGCTGTGGTGATCACCGCGAACGACCAGGCTGGTAATCCGCTCCCGGCAGATCAAGTTCAGATCACGTGGAGCAGGTCAACGGATCCCGGATTGACTGGACCACCTTCCGGCGTGGGCGTACCGCTTCCAGGAGGCAAGTAGCATGCGAGGCACGCGGAGAGCTAATTGCACTGCATGCGGGGTTCTGCTACTTTCTTCGGTACTGATCTCTGGATGCGGATCCGATCAACCACAAGCGGGCCCGAGTTGTGCGGCTACATTTGATTTAGAATCCTCACAGGAACCTCTCGGCAAGGGCAACGGACTCCTTGCTGCCGCAAAACATGCCGCATCAGGAAATGATCTCGTATCCATGCGGGATATTACACGCGCTGCAGGCTTGCAGGATAACTGGGATCGAGTCGTCGTCATCTTCCCTGGAACCAAGGCATCGACATTGAACACGGACAGCGGAATTTCAAACGTCTGCTGGAAGAACCTACCCGACCCATATCGCGATGACACACCCCACGCGGCGTACTATCTGTTCATTCACGAGCAGAAGCCGGTTCAGGCGATCCATTGGTTCTACCCCAATGATCGCGAGCTGGATTTCATGAAGCCACGAGTCCAGGTTGTGTATCCAGAGACCAAGCTGACTCCGGTTAACACTCCTGGCGTCGAGCCATTTCTGCGCCCAATACCCTAATACTGAGTAGATATTTTCAGGCACTCAGCCATTTGGACGAAAGGCGGCACGCCACAGTCCCCTTCCGAACTCTGAATAACTCGTCATGCTCGATGGTCCAACGCTTCAAAGACGATAAACGGCGCCAGCGCAGAAGGCGTTTGAGGAAGTCGCATCGGATGTCTCGTTCGGTGATTTCGGGCAACGAGAGGTTCATCTGCTTCCAGGTGCGCAGGATCAACCGAATTGGGTGGAGCTGCTCCCAAGGCTGCGCGGCGGGGCGTAGATCTGGTCGAAGGCCGCTTCTCCGAGAACGTGGAGTACAAGCATTCGGCTCCGGTTCGGTTGGTGCGTATACGAGTTGGGGTCGCCACCACATACGTCCGAGGATGCGGCACGTGAGGTCCGCGCCGACAGCATCGACAGCGCCTTCTTTCCTTGTAGGCGCCGAATTCCCTCACGCTGCAACACTTCAGTGATCAATGTCTTCTTCTCATTGAGGTGCAGCAGCATTGACCCCAGACCCGAGTTGGCTCATGACTTCTGTAGTCGGCAGTTCCTAGCGAGCTGACCTGGGGTGATGGGTTTTATTGGTGCCTGATTGAGGCACTAACCGGG
>NZ_JBHXRR010000008.1:0-256555 GCF_042716665.1 Nocardia sp. NPDC058658 | reverse complement strand
CTGAACTCCCGGATCGCCGCCCGCGCCAAGGGTATTGGGTAGGCGCCAGAATGTCCCGAACGGAAACTTGAACTCGTGCGGCACGGCGGTCGCGCTCTGCCCGGCCGGTGCGACATGAGTATTCGCGCTGAAGACCGATGAGGTCCGGCCTCTCCATGAGCTGACTGGCGGTGACAGATCACGCTCGCGCCGGGCCGCCCATGTGAGCATGCCAGCTTTGCTCATCGCGCGCGGTGCGCAGGGCCGAGGTCTGGTCAATTGGTGGGCGGGGGTCACAGGAGAGGTGCCATGGCAGAGACCGAACCAGTTATCGCCAGTGTGGTCGATACCGCGCGGTGGACCGCGGTGTATCGGGCCAGGGAGTCCGAGCGGGCGGACGCGCTGTTCCACGACGTGCTCGCCGACCGGTTGGCCGGGGAGCGGGGGCGGGCGATCGCGGCCCAGACCGCGCGGCTGTTGAGCAGTGGGTGGCCGGTTGTGGCGCGTACCAAGCTGATCGACGATCTGGTGCTGGCGGCGGTCGAGAACGGTTGCGATCGGGTGCTCAGCATCGCCGCCGGCTTCGACACCAGGCCCTACCGGCTCGCGTTGCCGCCGGAGCTGGTCTGGGTCGAGGCGGAGTTGCCCGAGCTGCTCGAGGAGAAGGAGCGGCTCTTGGCCGACGAGCAGCCGCGCTGCGTGCTGCGGCGTAGCCGGGTCGACCTGTCGGATGCGCAGGCGCGCGCGGCGTTCCTCGACGAGGCGCTCGCGGGCGCGTCCAAGGCGCTGGTGGTGACGGAGAGTCTGGTGATGTACCTGGCGCCCGAGGATGTGCGACAGCTCGCCGATGACCTGCGCCGCCCGGAGATCACCGGATGGGTGGTCGATGTCGCGTCCAAGGCGGTGGCCCGGATGGTGGCGCGGGGGAGCCGTGACCTGTTGCGCAACGCTCCGTTCAAGTTCATGCCCGACAACGGGATCGGGTTCTTCGAGGATCACGGCTGGTCGGTCGCCGAGATCGAACCGGTGATGAAGGCGGCGAACCGTTTTCGCCGCCTTCCCCCGCTACTGCGACTGTATTCGCTTTTCCCGCAACCGAATTTGCGCAAGTCCGGTCGGTTGCCGTGGACTGCCGTCGCCCTGTTGCGACCGTGAGGCGCTGAACGGCCACCAGTTCCGTGGACCGAGCAGGGCTGCGATGGCGGGGACCACGATGGTCCGCACGATCATGGTGTCGATGATGAGACCGACGCCGATGGTGAAGCCGACCTGGGCGGTATTGCCGGTCGACGCGCTGGTGAGCGCGAGCATCGCGATCGCGAAAACGGCGCCGGCGGTGGTGATCACACCGCCGGTTGCCGTCACCGCGTGGATGATCGCCGAGCGCGGCGACCCCGCCAGACCCGACCGCGACTCGACCATGCGGTCCCGGATCCGTGAGGTCAGCAGAACGTTGTAGTCGGCGGCTACCGCTACGAGAATGATGAACGCCAGGGGCGGAACGGCCCAGTGCAGTGGTCGATCCAGCAGGTGCTGCCAGATGAGCACGCTCGTACCCAGGGCCGCTCCGAAGGACACGACAGCCGTGCCGACCACGTACAACGGGACGACGAGACTGCGCATCAGCGCGGCGATCACGAGCAGTGCGAGCAGGCTCGCGAGCACGACGATGGTGGTGAAATCGCGCAGTGCCATCTCCCGCAGATCACGGAATATCGGTGTGAGCCCGGTGGTTTCGAGCTGGGCGGTGTGCAGGTCGGTGCCGCGCACCGCGTGGCGGGCGGCATCGAGGACGGTTTGGGTGCGGTCCATCGCCTCGGTGCTGAAGGGGTCGCCGGTGTCGGTGACGATCACGCGGGCCATGCGGCCGTCGGGAGAGAGGAACAGCGACATGGCCGTCCGCAGGTCGGGTCGTGCCATGGCGGAGGCCGGAATGTAGAAGCCGCCGGTACCGCCCGCGGTGGTGTTGTCACGGAGTTCGTTGAGGTAGTCCGACGCGGTCCGCAGGCCTGTCAGCAGGGTGGACAGTTGCGAGGTCATCAGGGTGACGCCACCGTCGACCAGGTGGGAGCCGTCGGCGAGGCCGCCGGTGCCTGCCAGCAATTGATCGGTTCCGGCGTCGAGTCGGCGCAGACCGATGTCGAGTTGGCGTTGGGCGTCGAGCAGGGTGCTCGCGCCGCCGACGGCCCTGGTCAGTCCGCCGTCGAGCTGGGTCAGGCCGTCCGCGAGGCGTTGGCTGCCGGTTGTCAGGTCGGCGACCCCGGTCCTGAGCCGGTCAGCGGTACTCAGGGTCTGTCCGGGCGCGGTCGAATCGAGCAGGGCCAGCAGCGATTGCGCGGCGGCGCACAGGGGCTGGGTGGCGCAGTCCGGTGTCGCCGCGGTGTGCTGTCTCAGGGCGGCGAGATCGACCTGCGGGAAGTTCAGGAGCGGGCTGACCGCGTCCGATAGCTGGCGCGAGCCCGCGGCCAGCTGATCCGCGCCGGTGCGCAGCTGGTGGGTTCCCGCCTTGGCCATGGTGAGCCCGTCGTGGAGGGCAGCGGTGCCGGTCACCAGCTGTCCCGAGCCGTCGACGGCCTGTTTGATCCCGGTGCTGAGTTGTCCCGCGCCGGTGTGGAGTTCCCGCGCCCCGGCGGCGACGCGACCCGACCCGTCGGTGAGCTGGTCGAGTTGCGGCGCGGCGTCGGCGAGCGCGAGCACTCCGCCCGAGAGGCCGTCGGCGACCACGCCCGCCTGATGGCCGAGCGAACTCTCGGTGATGGTCGTGCCTAGCGGGCGGGTGATCGATTGCACCGAGGCCACGCCGGGGACCTTCGCGATGGCGGCCGAGACCGCTTCGAGCGTCGCGAGGTCGGCGGTGTTGCGCAGGTCGTGATCGGCTGTCACAGTGACATATCCGGGCAGCAGGACATTGCCGTCATAGTGCGCCGCGACCAGGTCGTAGCCCTGGTTGCTCTCGGTGCCCGACCGTTGCGCCGCGCGCTCGTCGTAGCTGAGCTGGATCGTCGGGACGGCCGCCACCAGCACGATCAGGGCACCGAGCGAATACGCGAGCGCGCGACGGGGTCGGCGCACGGTCACGACCGCGAGCCAGCGCCAGTACCGCGATCTCGGTGACCGTGCGCGGGGTTCGAGCATGCCGAACCGGATCGCTACGGCGATCAGGGCGGGCGACAGTGTCAGCGCGGCGGCAAGGGTGACGAGAACACCGATCGCACAGGGCAATCCGACGGTGCGGAACAAACCGATGCGGGTCACCGACAGCCCGGCGCAGGTGAGCGTGACGACCAGGCCCGAGGCCAGGATCACCGGGGCGATGCGCGGAAAACTCGTCGCCAGCGCGACCGCTGGTGCCGAGCCGGTGCGACGCGACTCGTGGTAGCGGCTGATGAGGAAGATGGCGTAATCGGTGCCCGCGCCCATGACGATCGCCGATAGCAGTGCGACGGAGAAGATCGAGATGGGCATCCCGTGTATTCCGAGGAAGGCTGTTGTCCCGTTGGCGACCGCCAGCGCCAATCCGATGGTCGTCAGCGGGACCGCGACCGCCGCCGGTGACCGGTAGACCGCGAACAGCACCAGCATGATGCACGCCACGGTGACCACGGTGACGAGTCCGAGCGAATCCTCGATGCCGGAGAACTCGTCGGAGATCGTCGCGGCCGGTCCGGTCGTGAGGACCCGCAGGTCCCGATCGCGCGCGAGGCCGTCGATCGTCGCGCGAACCGATCGCACCGAGGCGGTGGCGTCGGCTGTCCCGGCGTCGCCGACCACCCGGATCAAGACGTTGACCGTCGTCTTGTCCGCGCTCATGGCCACCGGTGCCGAGACCGGGTCGCTCCACAGGTCCTGGACGGACTGGACATGGGCGGTGTCGCGGCGCAGGGCGTCGACGAGGGTGGCGTAGTAGGCGCGATCGGCGTCTGTCAGGCCGCTCTCGCGGTGCAGCACGACATAGGCCGACCCCGACGACGTCGACTCGTGAAAGGTCACGCCCATGTTCTGTAGTGCTCGCACGGCGGGCGCGTCGCGGGGGATGAAATCCGCCGAATGCGACGAGGCGACCGTACTCACCTGGGGGACAGCGATATTGAGTATGCCGGCGACGGCGATCCAGATCCCGATGACCAGCAGTGGATGCTTGCCGACGGTCCTGCCGAGGGTCGTGATCAGGGTGGACAGAGCCTTCATCGAATCCTCGCCGATAGCAATTGTCGCCATTCACTGGCGGTGTGACAGTAAACGGTTCGGGCCGAGATCAGTTCGCGAACACGGCATTTCATGGTGCGCACCACCCGGACGGGTACCCCGGCTGTTATCCATCCACAAGTCGTGAATTCGCCGACGTCACAACATATTTCGGCCGCTACTCTTCGGAGGTCCACGGTTCACCGGGAGTGAGTAGGGCTCATGGTCGCGATCGCCATCGTTGGAATTGGGTGTCACTATCCCGGCGGGATAGTCGATTCGGCCAGTTACTGGGATTTCTTGGTACGCAAGGGAGACGCGGTTACCGAAATTCCGGATTCGCGCTGGGATACCGACAGATACTACGACGCGGACCCGGAGGCGCCGGGCCGGATGTACACCCGGCACGCCTCCTTCGTCGATGAACCGCTCGCGCGATTCGACTCCGACTTCTTCGGGATCTCCCGACGGGAGGCGGCGACGCTGGACCCACAGCAGCGGCGGTTGCTGCACGTGTCCTGGGAGGCGCTCGACGACGCGGGGATCGCCGGACGAGTGGGCGGTGCCTCGGTCGGCACCTTCATCGGCGGGTTCACCAACGACGCCGCCCTGGCGAGCGCGGGCGGCAACACCGTCGATCGCATCGACAACTTCTCGGCGTTCAGCACGTCACAGACGTTGTTGGCCAACCGGATCGCCTACACCCTCGACTTGCATGGACCGAGCATGACAGTGGACACCGCGTGCTCGAGCTCGCTCGTGGCCACCCACCTCGGCGTGCGGGCCATCGTCGGCGGAGAGTGTGACGTGGCCCTGGTCGGCGGCGCGAACGTGCTGTTCCGGCCGGAGACGTTCATCACCATGTGCAAGGGCCGATTCCTGTCCGTCGACGGTCGCTGCAAGTCCTTCGATGCCGCCGCCGACGGCTACGGCCGGGGTGAGGGCGTCGGCGTGGTCGTGCTGAAGAACCTGGAACATGCTGTGCGCGACCGGGATCGGATCTACGCGGTGATCCGGGGCAGTGGCGTGAACCAGGACGGGCGCACCCTGGCGATGCCGGTCCCCAACGCCGATTCGCAGTTCGCGCTGGCCCGTCGGGTGTGCGCGGAGGCGCAGATCGATCCGGCCCGGGTCGGTTACGTCGAGGCGCACGGCACCGGTACCGGTGTCGGTGATCCGCTCGAGGCGTCCGCGCTCGGGCGCGCGTACGGGATGGCCGAAGGGCGCACCCGGGCGCTGCGGATCGGTTCGGTGAAGAACAACTTCGGGCACACCGAGGCGGCCGCGGGCGTGGCCGGACTCATCAAGGCGGCGCTCACCGTCCGCGAGGGCAGGATCGCGCCACAGGCGTATTTGAACAACCCCAACCCCGAGATCGCCTTCGACGAACTGCGCTTGGCGGTGCCGCTGGAGGTCGAACAACTCGACGGAATTCACGCCGGTGTCAACAGTTTCGGCTACGGCGGCACCAACGCGCACGTCCTCGTCGAACGGGCTCCCGAACCGGCAGCCGAGCGCGAGGTCCGGGATTCGGTGCGGGTGTTCCCGGTCTCGGCCCGCAGTGAGGAATCGCTGCGTCGGCTCGCGCGGGGTTACGGCGATCTGCTGCGCGCGCCGGCCGGCGCGGTCGCACCGGAGTCGATGAGCGTCGACGCGACCGGCGGTGGCGGCACGGTCGACGTGGCGCGGGCCAAGGCGGCGGTGGTGGCGCGTCGAGCCAACCACCCGCTGCGGCGCGGCTTCGTCTACCGCGACAGCGATGACCTGGTCGCCCAGCTGGATTCGTTCGCCGCCGGGGACGGCAAGGTCGCGGATCGGGTGTTGGCCGAAGGTCTGCGTGACCCGGTCTTCGTGTTCAGCGGCATGGGTCCGCAGTGGTGGGGGATGGGCCGGGACCTGCTGGTCGGGTCGGGTCCGTTCGCCGAGCGGGCCCGTGAGATCGACGCCGAGTTCAAGGCACTGGCCGGTTGGTCGGTCCTGGACGAGCTGCTCGCCGACGAGGCCGACTCGCGGATCGCGCGCACCGACATCGCCCAACCCGCCAACTTCCTGATTCAGGCGTCGCTGGTCGATCACTTGGCGCAGTGGGGAATTCGCCCGGCGGCCGTCGTCGGTCACAGTGTCGGCGAGGTCTCCTCGGCCTATGTGAGCGGGGCGCTGTCGCTGCCCGACGCGGTCGCGGTGGTCTATCACCGGTCGCGGCTGCAGGCGCGGACCGCGGGCAGCGGTGGCATGCTGGCGGTGGGGTTGAGCGCGGAGGAGGCGACCCGGCGCTTCGCGCGCTTCGGCGGCGAGGTCTCGATCGCGGCGGTCAACAGTGCCGGCGCGGTGACTCTGGCCGGTCTGGAGGCGCCGCTCGAGGAGCTTCGCGCCGAGTTGACCGGCGAGGGCGTGTTCGCGCGGCGATTGCGCGTCGAGGTGCCCTATCACAGCCATCTCATGGAACCGATTCTCGACGAGTTGGCGGCGTCGCTGGCCGGGTTGACCCCGCACACCGCCACGGTGCCGGTGTATTCGACGGTAACCGGCGCGCGAATGGTCGGTAGCGAATTCGCCGACCCCGGTTACTGGTGTCGCAATGTGCGCGACACCGTACGGTTCGCCGACGCGATCGACTCCCTTGTCGACGAGCGGTTCCGGGTCTTCCTCGAGGTGGGTCCGCACCCGGTCGTCGTCGGCAACATACGGGAGGCGTTCATTCGACACGGCGTCACCGGCGCGGCCGTCGGCACGCTCAACCGCGACGAGTCCGCAGAGGCTGCGGCGCTCGGCGCGCTCGCCGACCTGTACCAGGCCGGCGCCGTCAACACCGCGGGTGACGTCGCACTGTACGAGAGCACCCCGGTCCCGCACCTGGACCTGCCGCCGTATCCATGGGTGGATCTGGAGCTGTGGGACGAGAGCCCGCGCGCGCAGCGCAGTCGACTCGGCGACCCGAACCGGTACGCTCTGCTCGGCGCCCGCACCGACTCGCTCGAATCGGAATGGGAACTCACCCTCGCCCCCGCCAACCTGCCGTGGCTGCGCGATCACGCGGTCGGCGGTGCGGTGCTCCTGCCCGGCGCGGGCTACATCGACGCCGCGCTCGCGGCCGCCCGCCAGCGCACCGGCCGCGACCAGGTCGGTGTCGACGCCCTCGCGTTCGTCGCGCCGCTGATCGTCGGCGAGCACGATGCGCCGGTGGTGCGGGTCGCGGTGGAGAACGCGGCCAGGCGCCTGTCGATCAAGTCCCGATCCGGCGGCGGGGAACTGTGGACCCAGCACGCCTTCGGCCGGCTGGTCGAAATGGACTCCGGTGCCAAGCGGCTGACGATCCCCGCCGCCCGACCCGACGACGTCATCTGCGAGCACGACGAGATCTACACCGCGATGGACGCGGTCGGGCTCACCTACGGGCCCGCGTTCCGCCGGATCAGTCGAGCCAGGATCAGCGACGGGCAGGTCTGTGTCGCAGAGTTGGACACCAAAGGTCTCGTCGCGGGCGGATTCGTCCCCGGCGCACCACATGTCGTGCATCCCGCCCTCACCGACGCGGCGCTGCAATGTGTCGCGGTGCTGCTCGCCGCCGGCACCAGCGCACCGGGTGCGCGTGCCGTTCCGCACGTTCCCGCCGGGGTGGACCGCGTGCGACTGTTCGGGCCGGTCCCGGACGAACTGCTCGCCGTCGTCTCGGTGGTGTCCACCTCGCCGCTGCGCGTCGACGCCTTCCTGACCGCCCCCGACGGCGCGGTCGCTCTCGCGCTCTACGGCGTCGAGTTCGCCCCGATCGGGGCCGTGCCCGATCCGCTCGACGATCTCGGCCGCGTGTTCTACGAGCGGCGCTGGGAGGACATCGGCGCGCTGCGGGCGAGCGAGACCGGCCGGATGCTCAACGTCGCGGTCACCCTCGGCTCGCCCGCCGACGACATCGTGGCGAGCGTGCTCGAGGGCGCGCTCGAACCGCTGCGGATCGCCTGGGACACCGACCCCGACGACCAGGCGAGCGCCGACGCGACAGCGGAGCAACTGACCGCGATCCTGGCCCGCGACGGTTACCTGCGCGTCGCACTGGCCGTCGGCCACGGCTTCGACCCGGCCGAACTCGCCTACCGCGTCGGGGCGTTCGCGCGCGTCGTCTTCGCCGCCGCCAACGCACGGCTCGACGCCGACTCGGTCGGCCTCGACGCGCGGGTGATCATCGTGACCAGAAACGGCGTCGTCGGGCCCGAGGACACCGTGCTCGACCCGGCGCACGCGGCGCTGGTCGGGTTGCGCAGGACCCTGGCCAACGAACTGCACCCCCTCGGGTGGTCGTCCATCGACACCGACGACACCGTGAGTGTCGCCGCCCTGGCCGACGAGATGACCCGGGGCGCGACCGCGGCGTCGGACGAGGTCCGGTTGCGTGGTGCGAGCCGATGGGCGGAACGTCTGTACCGGTCGGCGGCCGGGATCATCGAGAAGTGGGATGTCCCAGAACAATTGGACAGCCCGGATGCCGCCTACGAAGTGGTGGTGCCGAGGACGCGGCTGTTGCGGGACCTGGCGCTGCGCGCGTGCGAGCGGCGCGAACTCGGCCCTCGCGAGATCGAGGTCCGGGTCGAGACGATCGGGCTGAACTACAAGGATTCGCTCAAGGTCCTCGGGATCCTCACCGAGCGTCAGCTCGCCGGCACCTACTTCGGCACCGTCGCCGGTATGGAGGGCTACGGCATCGTCACCCGCGTCGGGTCGGCGGTCACCGAATTCGCGCCGGGCGAGGCGATGGTGGCGGCCGTCAGCGGCCTGCTGCGCCGCTACGCGACGATCGATCTCGAAGGGCCCGGCGCGTGGGCGCGGGCGCCGAGGGCGGAGCTGGGCGACGATCGCGAACTGGACCCACTGGCCATCGGCTCCGGCCTGCCCTACATCACCGCGTTCTACGCCCTGCGCAAGCTGGCCGATCTCGGCCCGGGCGACAGCGTGCTGATCCACGGCGCCGCGGGCGGAATGGGGTTGGCCGCGGTGCAGGTCGCCGCCGGGCTCGGCGCGACGGTCTTCGCCACGGCGAGTACCGCCGAACGGCGCGCCGTCGCGGCGCAGGCGGGTGCCACGCACACGCTCGATTCCCGCTCGTCGAGCTTCGTCGACGAGGTCCTGCGGCTCACCGAGGGACGCGGCGTCGACGTCGTCTACAACTCGATGCCTGGCGAGGTGATCAGCCAGAACTTCACCGTCGCAGCGGAATTCGGTCGGATCATCGAGATCGGCAAGGCCGACGTGTATTTCGGCGGCACCATCGACTTGCAGCCGTTCACGCGGAATCTGAGCTTCTTCGCCGTCGACATGGACCGCATGCTCGCCCACCAGCCCGACCGGTTCCGGCAGCTCATGCGCGAATGTGTCACCGCCCTGACCGGCGGCGGCGCCACCGCACTGCCCTTTGTGCGGTACCCGATCACCGAACTCTCCGATGCCTTCGAAACGGTGCTGCGTGGGTCGCACGTGGGACGCGTGGTGCTCGATCTGCGCACCGATGCCCCCGAGGTGTTGCCGCAGCGTCCACCCGCGCTGCCGGTTCGGCCCGACGCGACCTACCTGATCACCGGTGGGTTCGGGGCGTTCGGTCTGGCGACGGCACGGGCCTTGGTGCGGCGCGGGGCGACTCGGCTCGTGCTCGTCGGGCGGCGCGGCGTGCCCTCCGACGAGGTGCGCCGCGAACTCGCGGCGCTGTCCGCGCGCGGCGTCGAGGTCGTCTGCGAAGCCGCCGACATCAGCGATGTGGCACAGGTCCGGCACCTGATCGACGCGACCGCGTCGGCCGATCGTCCCCTGCGCGGTGTCTTCCACACCGCCGGGGTCGCCATCGACGAGCCGCTCGCCGACCTGCGTGGTGAGTCGATCAGCGCGGTTTTCGCACCCAAGCTCGGCGGGGCGCTGGCCCTCGACGCGGTGACCCGCGAACGCGGTCTTGACCTCGACGCGTTCGTCCTGTACTCCTCGATCAGCGCGGTCACCGGGACCGTTCCCCAGTCGGCCTACGTCGCTGCCAACGCCACGCTCGACGCGCTGGCCTCGGCACGGCGTGCGGCGGGACTGGCCGGGCTCTCGGTGAACTGGGGCGCGATGTCGGGCGGGGGCATGGCGGAGGCTTCGCTCGTGGTCGCCAAATACCTTGCCATGCTCGGGTTCTCACCCCTGGACATGGACCGAGGCGCCGAGCTGTTGTTCGACGTCGCCAGGTTCGACCAGCCCAATGTCATGCTCGTCGATGTCGACTGGTCGACCTGGCGCGGCAGTCAACGGGTGGCCGCCGCGAGCGGGCGATTCGAGGAGGTCGTCGACGAGGTCTCGGAGTCTCAGCAGGCCGCGGTGGCGCGCACGATGCTGCTCGGGCTCTCCCCGGAGGAACGGTTGGCGGCGGTGATCACGGTGATCGTCGAGCAGCTGGCCGAGGTCCTCGGCGCCGATCCGGAGACCATCGACACCAGGGGACCGATCGCCGATCTCGGGATCGATTCGGTGATGGGTGTCGAGTTCGGCGCGCGGGTGCAACGACAGCTGGATTCGCCGATGAGCCTGTTCCAGTTCACCGGCGATCTCACCATCGAGTCGATCGCCGCCCGGGTGGTCAAGACGTTGGACCAGGAGCAGGGATGAGCGCGCGAGAAGCCTTGGCCAAGTGGTGGTTTCCGATCGAGGACTATCGCGGGAAGCGGCCGTCGGTGTGGTTGCTCGGCGGGGCGGGCGTCGAGCAGGCGTGGACGGCCAATCCGCTCATTCCGCTGATCGGGAACTACGACTTCGCGGTGTGGC
Organism: Nocardia sp. NPDC058658; assembly: GCF_042716665.1. Classification (NCBI taxonomy): domain Bacteria; kingdom Bacillati; phylum Actinomycetota; class Actinomycetes; order Mycobacteriales; family Nocardiaceae; genus Nocardia; species Nocardia sp. NPDC058658. Next base: position 245,617 of record NZ_JBHXRR010000008.1, on the reverse strand, counting down.
GGATGCCGGGCCGGGGTGTGCGCAAGGACGACCCCGAGCCGACGAGCATGCGCGCGGTGGGTCGCGAGCTGGCCGAGTCGATCGCCGCGATCGGCGCGGTCCGGCCGGTGGTCGCCGGGCTCAGCTCCGGTGGGTTGCTCGCGTTCATCGCGACCCAGGAGTTGGAGAAGCTCGGTGTCGAGGTGGGCCGGTTCATCCCGATCGTCAGCACCTGCCCCAATGAATGGCGGGTCGGCGCGGCGTACGCATGGATGACCGGCGGGCCGACCCGCTACGCGAAGCGGCGACTCGCGGCGGCGGACAAGGCAGGTAAGCTGCCACCCGAGCTCAGCGGCCCGAACCGGCAGGCGATGCTGCGCCCGTACATCGTCGACCTCACCACGGGTTTCCGGGCGTGGTCGCACACGACGATCACCACTCCGATCACCGACATCTCGGCCTCCGACGACGCCCGTTTGCGGATCACCCACGCGAAGCGGTGGCGGCGCTACACCCGGGGCGACTTCGATTCGATCATCACCACCGGCGGTCATCTCTTCTACCGCGACCACCCCGAGATCGTCTCGCGGGTGCTCGATCGGGAGTCCGATATCGCCTACAGCGGTGGTTTCTGAGTGGCCGGTCGGGCCGGGCGGGGACAGGGGAACGGGGGTGTGGTCACCGACGTAGCGATCATCGGCATGGCGTGCCGGTTTCCCGGTGCCGCGAACGTGGCCGAGTTCTGGGAGCTGCTGAGCAACGACGTCGAGGTTCCGACGACGAACGATCCGGTCCGGCCGACGGCGGCGGTACCCGGGCTGTCGGGGAAGTTCCTTCGCGATGTCGACCGGTTCGACGCCGACTTCTTCGGTATCGCGCCCAGGGAAGCCGCCGCCATGGACCCGCGCCAGCGCGTCGTCCTCGAGCTGGCCTGGGATCTCGTCGAGAGTTCCGGTATCGACGCGGCCGATCTCGGTGGCGAACGAGTCGGGGTGTTCCTGGGGGCCATGGGCGATGACTACGCGAACCTGGTGCGCGACAACGGTTCCCAGGCGTTCGATCGCCACTCCCATACCGGCACCAGTCGCGGGATCATCGCGAACCGTGTGTCGTACTTCCTTCGGCTGACCGGACCGAGCGTAACGGTGGACGGTGGCCAGGCCTCCTCGCTCATGGCGGTGCATCTGGCCTGCGCCAGCGTTGTGTCCGGCGAGTCCGAGATCGCTATCGCCGGTGGTGTCCAGCTCAATCTCGACGTCAGCGGCGAGGATATGGAGGCCCACTTCGGCGGGCTGTCCGAGCAGGGGCGATGCTTCACCTTCGATTCCCGCGCCGACGGGTACGTCCGCGGTGAGGGCGCCGGACTGGTGTTGCTCAAACGACTTTCGTCCGCGGTCGCAGACGGTGACGAGATCCTCGCTGTGATCCGCGGCAGTGCGGCCGGGCACTGTGGAACGGGTCGGGGCGGTATCGCGGTGCCCACGGTCGAGGGGCAGATCGATGTTGTGCGGCGGGCCTACGACAACGCGGGCATCGACCCTCGAGACGCGCGCTATGTGGAATTGCACGGCACCGGGACGCGGGTCGGTGATCCGGTCGAGGCCGCCGCGCTCGGGGCGGTCTTCGGCCCGCGATCGGGACAGAATCCGTTGCTCGTCGGCTCTGTCAAAACGAATATCGGACACCTGCTCGGTGCCGCCGGAATCGCCGGTGTGGTGAAAACCGTGCTGGCGATCAGGAATCGGACAATTCCTGCCAGCCTGAATTATCGACAACCACCGGCTGATCTCGATCTGGATTCCCTGGGCCTGCGCGTCTGTGACGTCTCGACCGAGTGGTCGGAGAACGCACCGAGGATTGCCGGAGTGAGCTCATTCGGCATGGGCGGCACCACATGTCATGTGGTGCTGTCCGATGCCGACGAATTCGCGGTGACGGCGAATCCGGACGCTGATTCGCCGCAATCCGGTTGGCCGGTGGTCCCGTGGGTGCTGTCGGCGAAAACCGATGCCGCGTTGACCGCGCAGGCCGGCGGGCTTCTCGCGTATCTGCGCGAACACCCGCACGACGAGCCCGCCGATGTCGGCCGCACCCTGGCCGGTCGGTCGGTATTCGACCATCGTGCGGTGATCGTCGGTGGTGATCGCGCCGCCCTGATGCGTGGGCTGGCCGGGTTGGTGGCGGGTGAGCCCGGTCGCACGGTGGCGCACGGGGTGGCCGGGGCCGGGGGCCGCACGGTTTTCGTGTTTCCCGGTCAGGGCTCGCAGTGGCTCGGTATGGGGGTGGCGCTGTTGGACACCTCGCCCGTCTTCGCCGAGCAGCTGCGGGCATGTGACGCGGCGCTGTCGGAGTTCGTGGACTGGTCGCTTCTCGACGTGCTGCGTGGCGAGGCCGATGCGCCCCGGCTCGACCGGGTCGACGTCGTCCAGCCCGCACTGTTCGCGGTGATGGTGTCGCTCGCGCGCCTGTGGCAGTCGCTCGGTGTGGTGCCCGATGCGGTGATCGGGCATTCGCAAGGCGAGATCGCGGCCGCGTATGTGGCCGGGGCGCTGTCGCTGCGCGACGCGACGCTGGTGGTCGCGCGGCGAAGTCAGTTGCTGGTCGCGGTGGCGGGGACCGGTGGGATGGTGGCGCTGGCGTGTGCGGTCGACAGAGCGCGTGAACTGGTCGCGGGCTGGGGCGAGGCGCTGGATATCGTCGCGGTGAACGGGCGGTCGTCGGTGGTGGTTTCGGGTGGGTCGAGTGCGCTGGCCGAGTTGTTCGCGCGCTGTGGCGAGGAGGGCGTCGGGGCGCGGCGGGTCGATATCGATTACGCGTCGCACACCCGGCAGGTCGAAGTGATTCGCGAGGATCTGCGCTCGGCGTTGGCGGGGATCACACCGCTCGCTTCGGAGATCGACTTCTTCTCGACGGTCACCGGAAAGCTCTGTGAGACAACAGAGTTGGACAATGGGTACTGGTATCGCAATACTCGCCGGACCGTCGAGTTCGAGAGTGCGGTGCGCGCGGCGTGTGAGCGCGGGTATCGGGTGTTCGTGGAGTCGAGTCCGCATCCGGTGCTGGTCGCGGGGATCGAGGACACTGGTTCCAGGTTCGTAGGGGAGGGCGTACCGGTCGTTGTCGCCTCGCTCGGGCGCGGCGACGGGGGGCTCGATCGGTTCCTGATCTCGGCCGCGCAGGGGTTTGCGCGTGGGGTGCCCGTCGGGTGGCGTGCGATGTTCGATGCGACCGGTGTGCGACGGATTCCCTTGCCCACATACGCATTTCAGCGACGTCGGTTCTGGCTGGCACCGGGGCGGCTCGAGATCGCCGAGACTGTGTCGGCGAGTGCGGCGGCCGAGGCCGGGTCGGCGGGTGCGGCTGCGGGTTTCGATGCCGGCGACACCGTTGCGGCGCCGAAATCGGCACTGGCACAGCGGTTGCGCGGACTGTCGGAAGCCGACCGGCGCGACCTCGTGTCGACGCTGGTCCGGTCCCACGTCGCCGTGGTGCTGGGCCACACCGGACCCGACGACATCGATCCCGCGACGACCTTCAGCGCCATGGGATTCGACTCCATGGCTGTAGTCGACCTCCGCCACCGACTCGCCTCCGCCACCGGGTTGGCGCTGACGGCGACCCTCGCCTTCGACTACCCGACCCCGACCGCGCTCGCCGACTTTCTCTACACCGAGATGGCCGACGTGCGCGAACTCCCGCAGCCAGGATCGCCCGCGCGCTCAACGGTCGACGAGCCGATCGCGATCGTGGGGATGGGGTGCCGCTATCCCGGTGCGGTGAACTCACCGGATGACCTGTGGGAGTTGGTGGTTCGAGGCGGTGACGCCGTGTCGGGGTTCCCGGACGATCGAGGCTGGGATCTCCCCGCGCTGTTCGACCCAGACCCCGAAGCGCCCGGCAAGACCTACACGCGCAATGGTGGCTTCGTCACCGACGCGACAGCATTCGACGCGTCCTTCTTCGGCATCAGCCCACGCGAGGCGACCGTCATGGACCCACAGCAGCGGCTCCTGCTCGAGGTGTCCTGGGAGGCGCTGGAACACGCCGGAATCGACCCGAACACCCTGCGCGGAACCCGGACCGGCGTCTTCACCGGCCTGTTCGAACAGCGCTACGGTGTCCGTGCCGCCGCTGCCGACACCGAGGACTACTCGAGCACCGGCCAGACCGCGAGCGTCGCCTCCGGCCGGGTCGCCTACGTGCTCGGCCTCGAAGGACCCGCGCTATCGGTGGACACGGCGTGCTCGTCGTCGCTGGTCGCGCTGCATTCGGCGGTGCAGTCGCTGCGCCTGGGCGAATGCGACCTGGCCCTGGCGGGTGGTGTCACCATCATGGCCACCCCGCGGATCTACACCGAGTTCAGCCGCCAGCGCGGATTGGCTGTCGACGGCCGGTGCAAATCGTTCGCGGCGGCCGCCGATGGGACCGGGTTCGCCGAGGGCGTCGGTGTGGTGGTGGTCGAGCGGTTGTCGGATGCGCGGCGGCTCGGGCACGAGGTGCTGGCGGTGGTGCGGGGGTCGGCGGTGAATCAGGATGGTGCGTCGAACGGGTTGACGGCGCCGAACGGTCCGTCGCAGCAGAGGGTGATCCGGGCGGCGTTGGCCGATGCGGGGTTGGGGGCCTCGGATGTCGACGCGGTGGAGGCGCACGGCACAGGCACCCGGTTGGGCGATCCCATCGAGGCGCAGGCGTTGTTGGCGACCTATGGGCACGACCGGTCCGAGGACCGTCCGCTGTGGTTGGGATCGGTGAAATCCAACATCGGCCACACACAGGCCGCGGCCGGGATGGCCGGGGTGATCAAGATGGTCGAGGCGATGCGGCACGGGGTCTTGCCCGCGACCCTGCACGTGGATTCGCCCAGCCCGCAGGTGGATTGGTCGTCGGGCGGGGTCGAGTTGCTGACCCAGGCGCGGTCATGGCCGGAACGTGGATTGCGCCGTGCCGGGGTCTCCTCGTTCGGGATCAGCGGGACCAACGCGCACGTGATCTTGGAACAGGCATCGGGTGAGCAAGCACGCGAGACCGCTGCGACAGAGGGCGCCGGTATTGCGGCACGAGGTGGTCGGGCCGTGGACGGTGTCGCCGGTGCTGCGGCGGACAGCGGTGCGCGCGTTGTGCCGTGGGTGTTGTCGGGCAGGACCACCGAAGCCCTCGGCGCGCAAGCGGAACGGCTGCTCGACCATGTGCGACGCCACCCTGAACTGAGTGCGTCCGATGTCGGTGTCGCGCTGACCGGTCGGTCGCGTTTCGAACACCGGGCCGTGGTGGTCGGCGCCGACCGTGAGCAGATGCTGCGCGGCTTGGACGGACTGGTAGTCGGTGACCCCGACCGCAATGTCGTCCACGGCAGGGTCGAAGCCTCGGCCAAGACGGTCTTCGTGTTCCCCGGCCAAGGGTCCCAGTGGCTCGGCATGGGGGTGGCGCTGCTCGAGACCTCGCCGGTGTTCGCCGAGCGGATTCGTGAGTGCGAGGCGGCGCTGGCGGAGTTCGTCGACTGGTCACTCGTCGAGGTTCTGCGCGGGGCGGGGGACGTTCCCGGACTCGACCGGGTCGATGTGGTTCAGCCGGTGTTGTTCGCGGTGATGGTGTCCCTCGCGGGCCTGTGGAAGTCCCTCGGGGTCGAGCCGAACGCGGTGATCGGGCATTCGCAGGGCGAGATCGCCGCCGCGTATGTGGCGGGTGCGCTGTCGCTGCGTGATGCCGCGCGTGTTGTCGCGGTGCGCAGTCGGCTGCTCGTCGCACTGTCCGGTGGGGGTGGGATGGTGTCGCTCGCGTGCGGGGCCGACGTGGCCCGTGCGCTCATCGCGGCGTGGGGTGATGCGTTGAGTATCGCCGCCGTCAATGGTCCGGCGGCAGTGGTGATCTCGGGTACGCCCACCGCGCTGGCGGGGCTGCTCGACCACTGCGGCGACCGTGACATCCGCGCACGCCGCGTCGACGTCGACTACGCCTCGCATTCGAGCCAGGTCGAGACGATTCGCGACGGGCTCGCCGCCGCACTGTCAGACATCACCCCGCGCACGTCGGCGATCACCTTCTTCTCCACCGTCACCGGAACAACCTGTGACACAGCAGGGTTGGACGCCGACTACTGGTACCGAAATATTCGACAGACCGTCGAGTTCGAGACCGCCGTGCGCGCGGCCCACGCACAGGGCTACCGGGCCTTCATCGAATCCGGCCCCCACCCGGTTCTCCTCGCGGGCATCGAGGACACCCTCGGCTCGGCGACCGACGGCGGGAGGGCCGTCGCCATCGCGTCACTTGGCCGCGGCGACGGCGGGCTCGACCGATTCCTGCTCTCCGCCGCGACGGCGGACCTCGGGGGAGTGGACGTGGCGTGGCAGCGCCTGTTCGCTGATTCCGGGTCTCGCCGAATCCCCTTGCCCACCTACGCGTTTCAACGTCGCCGATACTGGCTCTCGGACGATACGGCCGGTGACGCGAACCACTTGGGGATCGACGCCACCGGTCACGCCCTCCTCGGCGCGGTGGTCGAACAACCGGAGTCCGGCGGTGTCGTACTGACCGGACGGCTCGCGCTGACCGCACAGCCGTGGCTGGCCGATCACGCGGTGGCGGGCGTGGTGCTGTTCCCCGGATCCGGGTTCGTCGAACTGGCCGTGCGCGCCGGCGACCAGGTCGGTGTCGGAGTGGTCGAGGAACTGATTCTGCGGGCCCCGCTGGCGCTGTCCGCCGAGCACCCGGTTCGCGTGCACGTCATCGTCGGCGCCCTACGAACCGGACCGCGGCGAACGGTGTCGGTGTACTCGCGCCCCCGCGAGAATGCTCCCTGGACCCTGCACGCCGAGGGTGCCCTCGTCGCCGACGACCCGGCCGGAACGCGCGACTGCGACCTCACGGTGTGGCCGCCGGTGGGCGCCGTCCCCGTCGATATCACCGACGCCTACGCGCGGTTGGCCCAGCGCGGATACGAGTACGGTCGCGGGTTCCAGGGCTTGCGGGCGATGTGGCGGCGCGGCACCGAACAGTTCGCCGAGGTCGCCGTCCCCCCCGACACCGGCGTCGACGTGACCGGCTTCGGAATACACCCGATGGTGCTCGACGCGGCCCTGCACGCCGCCGTCCTGAGCACCGACACCGACGGCATCCTCCTCCCGTTCGCCTGGGCGGGCGTGTCACTGCACGCGTCGGACGCGCGTGTCGTTCGGGTACGGATCGCCCCGGTGGAGTCGGGTACGGTATCGCTGGAACTGGCTGACTCCTCGGGCCTGAGGGTGCTGTCGGCGCGGTCGGTGGCCCTGCGACCGGTGACCGTCGAACAACTGCACGCGGCGGCGAGTGGTGCCGACGCGGACAACCTGTTCGAGATGGTGTGGTCACCCGCACCGTCACTCGGCGAACCCGCCGCGCCGGTATCGACGGCCAGGTGGGAGGAGTTCGCCGAGCGAGTAAGCGGCCTGACCGACATCGCGGTCGTCCTGGACATCCGGGCACCCGAGAGTGCGGCCCTGACCGCCGTCTACGACACCGTCCACCGTGTGCTGGCGGTCGTGAAACAGTTTCTGGTACAAGATGATTCGAGCGCACTCATCGTTGTCACCCACGGCGCGGTCGCGCTGCCGGGCGCCGATGTCAGCGACGTCGCCGCGAGCGCGGTGTGGGGCCTGATCCGCTCGGCCCAGACCGAGAACCCTGGCCGAATGGTACTGGTGGACACCGACGCCGAGGTCGACGCCGCCGAAATCCTGGCGCTCGGCGAACCCCAGGTCCTGATCCGCGACGGCATCACCCACATCGCTCGACTCGCCCCGGCCACCATCGACGAGACCCTGACACCCCCGCCGGGCGGCTCCTGGCGACTCGGCATCACGGCGAAGGGCTCCCTCGACAACCTCACCCTGGAAGAATTCCCGCAGGCGGACGCGCCGCTCGCTGCTGGACAGGTCCGCATCGCGGTGCGGGCGACCGGCGTGAACTTCCGCGACGTCCTCATCGCCTTGGACATGTACCCCGATCCCGAGGTGATACTCGGTGCCGAGGGCGCCGGGGTGATCACCGAGGTCGGCCCCGAGGTGACCGGCCTGTGCGTCGGTGCCCGGGTCATGGGCGTGCTGATCGGCAGTGGACCACGCGTCGTCACCGATCACCGCCTCATCGCCCCCATCCCGGCCGGGTGGTCGTTCGCGCAGGCCGCGGGCATATCGGTGGCGTTCCTCACCGCCTACTACGCCTTGGCCGACCTCGCCCGAGTACAGGCGGGCGAATCGGTGCTCATCCATGCCGCTACCGGCGGTGTCGGAACGGCCGCCGTCCAGCTGGCCCGCCACTGGGGACTCGAGGTGTTCGCCACCGCAAGCCCCGGCAAGTGGGACACGTTGCGCGCCATGGGGTTCGACGCCGACCACCTCGCGAATTCCCGAGACCTCGAATTCGAGCAGCGATTCCTGGCGAGCACCGGCGGACACGGTGTCGACGTGGTGCTGGATTCGCTGGCCGGTGAATTCGTCGACGCGTCGCTGCGACTGTTGGCACCGGGCGGTCGATTCCTGGAAATGGGAAAGACCGATATCCGGGACGCGGACACGGTCGCGAGGAATCATCGCGGGGCGCGGTATCACGCCTTCGATCTGTTGACGGTCGACCCCGAACGAATCCACCACATCCTCACCGACCTGGTGACGCTGTTCGAGGCAGGGGTCCTGCACCCGATTCCGTTGACACCGTTCGACATTCGCCGGGCACCGGCGGCCTACCGATTCCTCGGCCAGGCCCGACACACCGGCAAGCTCGTGCTCACGATGCCCGCCTCGTTCGCGACCGGCACGGTCTTGATCTCCGGCGGCACCGGGATGGCCGGTGCGGTACTGGCCGATCACGTGGTCACCGAGCACGGTGCCCGAGATCTACTGCTGATCAGCCGACGCGGCCCGGACGCCGACGGCGCATCCGAACTCGTGTCGCGGTTGACCGAGCTCGGTGCGCGGGTGCGCGTCGCGGCGTGCGATGTCGCCGACCGGAACGCGCTGGCGGCATTGCTGGCCGAGATCCCCGCCGAGGCGCCCCTGTCCGCGGTGATCCACGCGGCCGGTGTACTCGACGACGGGGTGGTCGAGTCGCTGAGTACCGAACGCGTCGACCGGGTACTGCGGGCGAAAGTCGACGGCGCCTGGCATCTGCACGAACTGACCCGCGAGCTGAATGTGGCCGCGTTCGTGTTGTTCTCGTCGGTGGCAGGCGTGGTCGGCATGCCCGGACAGGCCAATTACGCGGCGGCGAACGCCTTCCTCGACGGTCTCGCCACGCATCGGCGGGCGCACGGCCTCGCCGGGATATCGATGGCATGGGGGCTGTGGGCGCAGGCAGGCGGCATGACCGGGCAACTGCGCGAGCAGGACCTGGCCCGGCTGAGCCGGGGCGGCCTGGTCGCACTGTCCACGCGGGAAGCGGTCACCTTGTTCGACACCGCGTTACGCGAGGACCGCCCCTGCCCGATCCCCGCACGCTTCGAGTCGGCGGGGGGCGGGCAGCGCGCGCCGTTGTTCGCCGACCTCGACCGGAGCACGACGCGGCGCTCGGTCGCGGCGAGTGCGGTGACCTCGATATCGGAACTGGCACAACGATTGTCCGCAATGGCCCCCGAACAGCAACGCGCGACACTGCTCGAGCTGGTGCGCGCCCACGCCGCCGTGGTCCTGGGTTTCGCGGGCCCCGGCGACGTCGACCCCGACGCCGCGTTTCGTGACGTCGGATTCGATTCGCTGTCCGCGGTCGAATTGCGCAATCGGCTGAAATCGGCGACGGGTCGCACCTTGTCGGCCACGCTCGTCTTCGACTATCCGACTCCGGCGAGCCTCGCCGGATTCCTGCACCGGGAGTTCGCGACACCGACCGCGACAACCGACCCCGAGGCCGAGATCCACCGGCTCATCGACGCCATTCCTGTCGACAGGCTCCGCCGCTCAGGAGTTCTCGACACCCTGCTGCGACTCGCGAATTCCGACGACAACCCGGATTCGCCGAGTCACGAAGACGACCTCATGGCTATGAGCCTGGATGACCTGCTCGCGGTCGCCCTCGGTGATCAAGACGACGCATAACCTCTGGAGACCACATGACGTCAAAGCTCGATCAAGCGACCGAGGCATTGCGCAAGGCACTCATCCACATCAACCGACTCGAGCAGCAGAACGAGGCGCTCGCCGCCCGAACCTCGGACCCCATCGTGATCGTGGGGATGGGCTGCCGCTTTCCCGGCGGGGTCTCGACACCGGAGGACCTGTGGGATCTGGTTTCCCGACGCGCCGACGTTGTGGCGAAATTCCCCGACGATCGCGGCTGGGAACTCGATGACGTCTTCGATCCGACCGCCGCGACACCGTACGAGCGCGCGGGCGGATTCCTCGACGACGTCGCCGGATTCGACGCCGGTTTCTTCGGGATCTCACCCGCCGAGGCGCTCACGATGGACCCGCAGCAGCGGTTGCTGCTCGAAGTGTCGTGGGAAGCCCTCGAGCACGCGGGAATAGACCCGCACACCCTGCGTGGAACCCGGACCGGTGTCTTCGCGGGCGTCATCGCCCAGGGCTACGGGGTCGATACGGAAGGGCTCATCGGGACCGGGCAGACCACGAGCGTGGTGTCGGGCCGAGTGGCCTACGCACTCGGCTTGGAAGGACCCGCGGTGTCGGTGGACACCGCCTGCTCGTCGTCGCTGGTGGCCTTGCATTCGGCGGTGCAGTCGCTGCGGCTCGGGGAATGCGAGCTGGCCCTGGCCGCCGGCATCACGGTGATGGCGAACCCGGGTGTGTTCGCGGAGTTCAGTCGGCAGCGGGTGTTGGCCACGGATGGGCGGTGCAAGGCGTTCGCGGCGGCGGCGGATGGGACGGGCTTCGCCGAGGGCGTGGGTGTGCTGGTGGTGGAGCGGCTGTCGGATGCGCGGCGGCTCGGGCACGAGGTGCTGGCGGTGGTGCGGGGTTCGGCGGTGAATCAGGACGGTGCGTCCAACGGGTTGACCGCGCCGAACGGTCCGTCGCAGCAGCGGGTGATCCGGGCGGCGCTGGCGAACGCGGGGTTGGTGGCCTCGGAGGTGGATGTGGTCGAGGCGCATGGCACCGGGACCGCGTTGGGCGACCCGATCGAGGCGCAGGCGTTGTTGGCGACCTATGGGCGTGACCGCGCCGAAGGTCGTCCGCTGTGGTTGGGGTCGGTGAAATCCAATATCGGCCATACGCAAGCCGCCGCCGGGATGGCCGGGGTGATCAAGATGGTCCAGGCCATGCGGCACGGGGTCTTGCCCGCGACCCTGCATGTGGATTCGCCCAGCCCGTATGTGGATTGGTCCGCGGGCGGGGTGGAGTTGTTGGTCGAGGAGCGGGTGTGGCCGGAGGGCGGTAGGTCGCGGCGGGCGGGTGTTTCGTCGTTCGGGATCAGCGGGACGAACGCGCATGTGATCTTGGAGCAGGCGCCGGGTGAGCAGGCACGGACGGCAGAGGGCGGACAGTTCGTCGTGCCGTGGGTGTTGTCGGGCAGGACCGCCGATGCGTTGGCGGGTCAAGCTCAACGGCTGCTGACGTACGCGCGGGAGCAACCCGACCTGCGCGCGTCCGATATCGGGTTCTCGCTCGCCAACCGGGCCGCGTTCGAGCATCGAGCCGTGGTGGTCGGCGCCGACCGCGACCAGCTGATCCGGGGACTGGCCGGATTCCTCGACGACGAGCCCGGCCGCGACCTCGCCTACGGCCGCGCCGACTCCAGGGGCCGCACCCTGTTCATCTTCCCGGGACAGGGCTCGCAGTGGCTGGGCATGGGCGTGGCCCTGCTCGACACCTCGCCGGTGTTCGCCGAGCACGTCAACGCCTGCGCCGATGCCCTCGCCGAATACGTGGACTGGTCGGTCATCGACGTGCTGCGCGGCAGCGACACCGCACCGGAGCTGGAACGAATGGACGTCGTCCAGCCGGTTCTGTTCACGGTGATGGTGGCGTTGGCCAAACTGTGGGAATCCCTCGGTGTGCGACCCGACGCGGTGATCGGACACTCCCAGGGGGAGATCGCGGCCGCCTACATCGCGGGCGCGCTGTCGCTGCGTGACGCCGCCCGCATCGTCGCCCTGCGCTGCCAACTGGCGGTGCCGTTGCGCGGTGGCGGCGGACTCATGACACTGGCCTGCGGCAAGCAACAGGCCGTCGAACTCATCGGCGACTGGGGTACGGCGCTCAGTATCGCCGCTGTCAACAGCAGCGTCGCGGTCACCGTCTCCGGCACCGCGACGGCCCTCGAGGAACTGCTCGCCCGCTGCGAGAGCCAGGGTATTCGCGCGCGGCGGCTCGACGCGGCCTACGCTTCCCACTCGAGCCAGGTCGAAGCGTTCCGCGACGAACTGCTCACCGTCCTGTCGGGAATCGAACCCCGCTCCTCGACCATCGAATTCTACTCCACTGTCACCGGAAACCTCTGCGACACTGCGGATTTGGACGGGGAATACTGGTATCGCAATTGTCGGCAACCGGTCGAGTTCGAGGCCGCGATCGGGGCGGCACGCGCCGAGGGGTACCGGGTGTTCGTCGAAACGAGCCCGCACCCGGTCCTGCTGGCGAGCACCGAACGCAATGTCGACGACACCGACGCCGTGGTGGTCGCCTCCCTCGCACGCGGCGAGGGCGGGCTCGACCGATTCCTGTTCTCCGCCGCACAGGCGTATGTTCGCGGCGTCGGTGTCTCCTGGAATGCCGTCTTCACCGATTCCGCGCCGCGCCGTATTCCGCTGCCCACGTACGCGTTCCAGCGCCGCAGGTACTGGCTGGCGGGTGGTGGCGCGACGGGTGCGGGTGCCGGCGGCGCCGGATCGTCCGGCGACACCGACGCGCTCTTCGCGGTGCGGTGGTCGCCCGCGACCACCGTCGACGGACAACCGCGACGCACCCCGGACACGGTGGTGATGGCAGTCGGCGCGCACGGTGGTGACGTCATCACCGATGTCCACACCGGGGTCGTTCGAGCCTTGGAATTCATACAAGCCTTTCTGACACACCATGATTCGGGCACCCTGATCGTGGTGACACGCGGCGCCGTCGCCCTACCAGGGGAGGACGTCACCGACCTGGCCGGTGCGGCGGTCTGGGGCTTGGCGCGGTCGGCACACACCGAGCACCCCGGCCGAATAGTGCTGGTGGACACCGACTCCGAGGTCGACCCGGCGGCCGTTCTCGCGGTCGGCGAACCGCAGCTACTCATCCGCCACGGCATCACCCACACCGCCCGACTGACCCCGGCGCCCGCAGAGCCTGACCCGAGCGCCACCGGAATCGACCCGGCGGGCACGGTGTTGATCACCGGCGGCACCGGCATGGCGGGCGCTGCGCTCGCCCGACACCTGGTCACCGCGCACGGTGCGCGAAACCTGTTGCTGGTCAGCCGAAGTGGTCGACACGCCGAGGGCGCCACCGCCCTCGTCGCGGAACTCGCCGGGCTCGGCGCACAGGTTCGAGTCGCCGCGTGCGACGTCTCGGACCGCGACGCCCTGGCCCAACTGCTGTCCGAAATCCCCGCTGACGCCCCGCTGACAGCGGTCATCCACGCCGCGGGAACCCTCGACGACGCCGTGATCGAGTCACTGACCCCCGACCACGTCGAACGAGTACTGCGGACGAAAGCCGACGCCGCCTGGCACCTCCACGAACTGACCCGCCACCTGAACCTGTCCGCCTTCGTCCTGTTCTCCTCGATGGCCGCCCTTGTCGGCGCCCCCGGACAGGGCAACTACGCCGCCGCCAACGCCTTCCTCGACGGCCTGGCCACCCACCGACGCGCGCACGGCCTGGCCGGTGTCTCGCTCGCCTGGGGTCTGTGGGCACAGGCCAGTGGTATGACCGGGCACCTCCAGGCCGAGGACATGACCCAGATCGGCCGAATCGGGTTGGTGGCCATGCCTTCTCGGGAAGCCGTCGCCCTGTTCGACGCGGCACTGCGGACCGACCGCCCCTGTCTGGCCCCGGCCCGCCTCGATCTCACCCGCATCAGATCCCAAGCCGCAGCGGGCGTCGGCTCCACCCTGTTCGCCGACCTGGCTCGCGACGCGGACCGCGCACCCGACACCGAGCCCGCCGAGCCGGCGCTGACCCGGCGCCTGCGCGGACTCTCCGAGGAACACCAGCACGGCGTCGTCTTGCGGCTGGTCCAGTCGCACGCGGCCGTCGTCCTCGGCCACGACGGCCCCGACGACATCGACCCGGCAACCACCTTCCAGGACCTGGGATTCCGATCACTGTCCGCCATCGAATTCAGCAACCGGATCAAAGCCGCCACCGGACTCGCGGTGTCCTCGGCCCTCATCTTCGATTTCCCCACCCCGGACACGCTCGCCCAGCACCTGCGGCAGGAGATCAGCGGCGCGCGGGACCTCGCGCAACCGCAGGCGCCGGCACCCGTGACGGCGCACGAGCCGATCGCGATCGTGGGAATGGGCTGCCGATTCGCCGGGGGCGTGCGGTCGCCGGAAGACCTGTGGGACCTGATGAGTCGCGGCGACGACGCCGTCACGGGGTTCCCCGATGATCGAGGCTGGGAGCTGGCCGACCTGTTCGACCCCGACCCCGCCGCGGTCGGGAAGTCGTCCACGCGCGCGGGCGCGTTCCTTGACGACATCGCGGGCTTCGACGCCGGCTTCTTCGGGATCTCGCCCGCCGAGGCGCTCGCGATGGACCCCCAGCAGCGGATGCTGCTCGAGGTGTCATGGGAAGCCCTCGAGCACGGAGGAATCGACCCAAACCTTCTGCGTGGCACCGCGACGGGCGTCTTCACCGGGATCATCACCCAGGGCTACGGCGCCGGGACGACCGAGGGCGAGGGATATCGGGTGATCGGCTCGGCGTCGAGTGTGGCCTCGGGTCGCGTGTCGTACACACTCGGGCTGGAAGGGCCTGCGGTGTCGGTGGACACGGCCTGCTCGTCATCGCTGGTCGCCCTGCATTCGGCGGTCCAGTCGTTGCGGTTGGGCGAATGCGACATGGCCCTCGCCGGTGGCGTCACCGTGTTGTCCACCCCGCAGGTCTTCGTCGAGTTCAGCAGGCAGCGCGTGGTGGCGCCCGACGGTCGCTGCAAGGCCTTCGCCGCTGCGGCCGACGGCATGGGATTCGCCGAGGGTGTCGGTGTGCTCGTGGTCGAACGGCTCTCGGACGCGCAACGGCTCGGGCACGAGGTGCTGGCGGTCGTGCGCGGTTCGGCGCTGAATCAGGACGGCGCCTCGAATGGGCTGACCGCACCCAACGGGCCCGCCCAGCAACGGGTCATCCGGGCCGCACTGGCCAACGCGGGCCTGGCGGCCGCCGACATCGACGCGGTCGAAGCACACGGCACCGGCACCGCGCTGGGCGACCCGATCGAGGCGCAGGCACTGTTGGCGACCTACGGTCGAGAACGAGCGGGCGAGCGACCGCTGTGGCTGGGATCGGTGAAATCCAACATCGGCCACACACAGGCCGCGGCGGGCATGGCGGGGGTGATCAAGATGGTCCAGGCGATGCGGTACGGGGTCCTGCCCGCGACCCTGCATGTGGATTCGCCCAACCCACACCTGGATTGGTCAACGGGTGCGGTCGAGTTGTTGACCACCCCGCGCGCGTGGCCGGAGACCGGTGGGCCGCGCCGCGCGGGGGTCTCGTCATTCGGGATCAGCGGCACCAACGCCCACGTGATCCTGGAACAGGCTCCGGTGCAACAGCATTCGCGGCCCTCCACCATCACTGCGCCCGAGGACAGCGGGGCGAGCGCTGGTGTCGTGCCCTGGTTGGTGTCGGGCAAATCCGCCGCGGCCCTGACCGGGCAGGCCGCTCGACTGCTCGCACATGTGCGCCGCCACCCGCACGACACCCCCGTCGATATCGGGTTCTCGCTGGCCCATCGGACGGTATTCGACCATCGGGCCGTGGTGGTCGGCGAGGACCGCGACGAACTGCTGCGCGCCCTGACCGACCTGGTCGAGCACGGCCCCGGCGTCGACATGCCACGATCACCCGCGCGGGTCGCGGGCAAGACCGCGTTCGTCTTCCCCGGACAGGGTTCGCACTGGCTCGGTATGGGCGCGCAGTTGCACGCGAGCGTTCCGGCCTTCGCCGAGGCTTTCGACGCCGTGCTCGACGAACTCGACAACCATCTCGCCCGGCCACTGCGTGAGGTCCTCTGGGGCGCGGACGAAAAGCTGCTCGACAGTACCGAATTCGCGCAACCCGCCCTGTTCGCGGTCGAAGTGGCCCTGTTCGGCCTGCTGCGACAGTGGGGCCTGCGACCGGACTTCGTGCTGGGTCACTCGGTGGGCGAGTTGGCCGCCGCCCATGTCGCGGGTGTGTTGTCACTGCGCGACGCGGCCTTCCTGGTCGCGGCCAGAGGCCGACTGATGGGTGCCCTGCCCGATGGCGGGGTCATGCTCGCGGTGCGGGCCGGCGAGAACGAGGTCCGTTCGCTGCTCGTCGACGAAGTAGCGATCGCCGCGGTCAATGGACCACTGTCGGTGGTGATCGCCGGTTCCGCACCCGAGGTCGACACGATCGCCGACCGGTTGCGTGCCATGGACCGCCGAGTTCGCCGCCTGCCGATGTCGCACGCGTTCCACTCACCGGGGATTGAACCGATACTCGCCGAATTCGGTGACCTCGCCGCCACCGTCGCGGTCGCCGCCCCGCTGATTCCGCTCGTCTCCACACTGACCGGGGCGCCCGCCGCCGACGACTTCGGTTCGGCGCGGTACTGGACCAGGCAGGCACGCGAAACCGTGCGATTCGCCGACAGCGTGCGATTCCTGGAATCGGCGGGCGTGACCAGATTCCTCGAACTCGGGCCGACCAGCGGACTCACCGCGGCGATCGAGCAGACCCTGTCGGGGCCCGCGACGGCGGTCGCCGTCCTGCGTCAGGACGGTGCCGAGCAGGTCTGCCTGCTGGAGGCATTGGGGCGTATGGTCGCGGCGGGCGCGGATATGCAGTGGGATCAGGTGTTCGCGGACTCGCGCGCGCGCCGAATCCCGTTGCCCACCTACGCGTTCCAGCACCGCCGCTACTGGCTCGCCGGCTCGGAGCCCGCCGCTGTTCGCGCGGGGTCCGGCAGCGTCGACGACGAGCGGGGTCCGTCGCCGCTGAGCCGTCGAGGCGATGAACACCGGCAGTTCGGCGCGATCGCCGAACTGGACATCCTGGAACGCCGCTCCGCGCTGATCACCCTGATCAGGACGGAGGCGGCCCACATCATGTCCTACCCCGATCCCGGTGACATCGACCCGGACGGTCTGTTCGAGGGTATGGGTCTGGACTCCATGGGCGCGATCGCGCTGATGAGCAGTCTGCGCTCGGCGGTCGGGATGCCGTTGCTGACGAGTCTGGTGCTCGAGTATCCGACACCGGTCGAGCTGGCCGACCACATCCTGGCCGAGTGGTCGGTCGAAGCCCCCCGCTAGTCAGCCCCGTCGCGCGATCACGGGCGCCTCGGGTGCGTGCGCGGAAATGCGGGCCTCGACATCGACGACGCGCGCCGCCGGATCGGCCAGGTGTCGGCTCACCGCCGCCGACGCCTGCTCGGCGATGCGGCGCCGCACCCCACCGAGCGTGCCGAGCGTCCGCGCGCGCATCCCTTCGGCACGCAACTGGACCGCGATCTGATCGCTGCGCGGCGGATCGACCTCGACGACGATCAGCAACGGGGCCGCCGTGCGCGCCCGCAATTCCAGCGCGATGTCCACCTCGGCGTGATAGCGGTTGGTTCCCAGTCCGGTGACGACGACCTCGAGAACGACAGGAACGACCAGGTCGAAGGTGACGGAGTCCGCGCCGGTTCGCCTGGTGATCCGCGGCATCCGAACAGTGCCACGTGCCGACACCCGGGCCGTACCGCGCGGCCCGACCTGCTCCGGGCCCACGGTGACAACCCGCCCCGACAGCTGTGCGGCCACCGCGGCGATCTGCTGGGTTGTCACGATCCGCGGCAGCAAACGGCGGCCGAACTCCGCGTCGTCGATCCAGTCGAACGCGGTGAGATCGTGGTGTTCGGTCGGGGTTCCGTCGACGATCGCGCCGATATCGAACACCCGAGCCCGCCGGGCCGCCGGGTCGGCCAGTAGCGCGTTGAGCCGGTCGGGGATATCGTCGCGGACCAGCTTCGCCATCGGTCCGACGAGTGTGCGCGCTTCGGTATCGGCGGACTCCACCTCGATGACGGGTCGGCTGACATCGTGGCGCGTGACCGGCGCGATATCGATGACGACGAGTAGCGGATCGGCGGTCCGCGCGCGCAAGGTCAGATCGATATCGACCGTCGCGGCGAGCCGCAGGGTCCGCGTACTGAGCGCGATCGAGATATCGAGCCGAACCGGCAGTCGCAGCTCGAACACCACCGCCGACGCGGTAGCGGCGACGATCGGTGCATCGACCTCACCACGCACCGTAGCCTTCGCGACCTTGCCCGGCCCGACGGCGAAGGTCCCCATATCGATCCCGTGACCGACCAGCCGCGACACCGCCGCGTCGATCCGTGCCGGGGTCACCGCCGCCGCGACGAACCGCGCACCGAACTCTTCGTCGGAGATCAGTGTGGGCGAACCGTTTTCGCTTGGTGCAGACATGATCATCCCGGAATCTCGGCGTGGACAGAGCCTGCCCTCTCCGGGGCAATGATCCTCGAATAGTACTGACCACCGACCCTCCTCGGCCATCCGTTCAGGTCACTGACCTGGTAGCGAAATACACTGACCGACAACAATTTCGACGAAGGGCCACCTTGGTCGTGCCCGGCCGCTATCCGGCCACCAAGGTCCAGTCCTGGCGGGTCACACCGGACAACGTCGCGACTCGGATGGACGAGTGGTCAGGTCGGGCAAAGGCTTCGTGACGGGTAGTCGGGGATGTGTCGTTCCCATTCGGTCGCGGTCAGTGTCGTGCTCCCGCTGACGCAGATGTCGTCGGCGACCTTGTCCGGGTCGGTAGTCCAGAGGTGGACGATCCTGTTTTCTCCTGCACCAGTGAGGAATTGGCCGTCTCGTCCGAATTTCGCGTCATTGACGCGGCCTTGGTCGGCGGTGAGGTTCGCCAGGACATGAGGTTGGTTGGGGGTCGATGTATCCCATAGCCAGATTCCGCCGTTGCCGCTGCGTGCGAGGGTACGCCCGTTCGGGCTGAAGGCCAGGCTGTAGGCGGGTTCGACGGGGCCGATCAACTGGGCGACCGGCCGTGGATTCCGAGGGTCGCGGACATCGAACAGGTGAACGGTTGGTTCGTGCCCGCTGGCGGCGAGGACGGCGCCGTCGGGGCTGATCGCGATCCTGTTGACGGTGCCGTCGAAGTCGTCGAGTGACAGTAGGTTCCGTGGGTTGGCGGGGTCACCGATATCCCATAGCTGGACGAGGTCGGCGTTGGTTCCTGCTGCCAGCAGTGTTGCGCTCTGGTCGATGGCTATGTCGCGCGGACGACTGTGTCCTGTGTCCAGCAAGGAAAGGCGTTGTGGTGATACCGGATTGGTCAGGTTCCAGATCGTGATGACCGGGTGGTCTTGGCTCCCCGCGATGAGTTTGGTTCCGTCAGCGGTGAACAGCAGCGTCGCGACCAGCGATGGCACGGCCTGGATCGCGGTGATGTAGCGGGGGAGGCTTCGCGTGCTGATGTCCCACAGATAGACCTGTCCGCTGGTGGTGCCGACAGCGGCCAGCGTTCCGTTCGGGGATATCGCGACGGCTCCGGTGGGAGTGTCGTCGTGAGGAATATCGAGAGGTTGGATCGGTTGCGGCGTACGTGGATTGGTGAGATCCCAAAGGTAGCTACGGGTTTCGCCACGTCCGGGGCCGACGAGCAGTGTGGTGCCGGCACCGTTGAACGCCATGAATTCGATCTTGGCGCGGGCTCCGCTCAGTGTCACGGCTGGAAGTGGCCACAGCCTGGTTGTGCCGTCGACGCCGGCGGACACGACGGTGGCATTGCCGGCGAATCGGACCGACCCGACAACTGCGGGGTTGGGTAGGCTGAGCTCGAGCGTGTCGTCGGCCAGTGTCCAGATTCGGATCGAGTTGTCGGAGCTCGCGGCCGCGAGTCGGTTTCCGTCGGGGCTGAAGGCAAGGTCGTTGACGTAGCTGGTGAACCCGCCCAGCGTCGGTAGCTGGGTCGGGGGAGTCGTGTCGTTGAATCGCCATCGCTGCACCTGTGACGAGCGCGTCCCGATCGCGAGCATCGACCCGTTCGGGCTGAACTGCACCGCTTGGATGGTGTCGAGGGGGCCGTCAGGTGGCAGATCGAGCAGCAGCGTTGCTTCGGGGCCGGCAATGTTCCATACCCGCAGCGAGCGGAACTTTCCGCCGGCGGCGAGGCGTTTGCCGGTCACGTCGACCGCGACGATGGTTTGCCCGCCGGGAAGGTGCAGTGGCGCGAGTTCGGTGGGTCGGCTGGGATCGTCGATCTGCCAGCGTCGGATCTCCGGCCCGTCGGTTCCCGCGACCACAGTGCGGCCGTCGGGACCGAAGGCGAGGCTTTTGATGGCCTGCGCAGGGATGGCACCCAACAGTGTTGGCGTATCCCAGTTGCCGACGTTCCAGAGTTCGATCGTGGAATCGCTCGCACGCGCCAGCAATCCGGTGTCCGGGCTGAGTGCCATCGCGATCAGCGACGCCATCGTCGGCAGGGGCGTGGTGGTCAGGTGAGGTTTGCCGTCGCTGGTCCGCAGCAGCGACGTGGTACCGTCGGCCGCCCAGACGAGCAGGGCATCGCCCGGGCCGGGGGTGACAAGTGTGTTGCCCGGGGGTCCGGTGAGGCGGACCGGGGTGTGGACCGCTGAGGCGTCGAGGACGGCGGATCGCGCTTCGATCGTCGGGTTGATCCGGTAGGCCGCCAAAGCCAGCTGCGCGGCCAACGCCGGATCGGTGTCGCGCAGACGGATCGCCGCGCCGGCGACTTGACGTGACACGGCCTCATCGCGGGCCAGGCGCGCGCTCGCGCGCGAAGCGATGGCGAGCAGCGCCGCGGTCACCGCGACAACGAGCAACACCGCCAGCGCGGCCACCATCTGCTGCAGTCGACGCCTGCGGCGGCGCTCGCCGTCGCGGACTCGCTGGTTGTGATCGACACTGGCGGTGAGGAATTCACGTTCGAGCACATTGAGTTCGTGGTCATGGTCGCCGCATTCGGCCCATTCCAGGATCGGCGGCAGTCGGGTCGCGCCGAGTAGTGCGCTCGGGTCGCGCCCGCTGTCGTCCCAGTTCTGGGCGGCGAGGGTGAGCCGGCGATGCAGGATCAGACCCTCACGGTCGGCGTTCATCCAGTCGGTCAGACGCTCCCACGCGCCGATCAGTGCTTCGTGGGAGATGGAAACGGTCTGTGCCTCGACGGTCAGCAATCGGCTGTGTGCGAACTGGTCGAGCACCATGTCGACGGCATCTTCATCGAACAGCAGTTCCGAGCGCCGGACCCGTCGGCGGGTGTGGGTCTGGTCATCGAGGTTGACCAGCCGTAGGAACAGCTTGCGCGCGATGTGCTGGTGGTGTTCGGTGAGCTGTCCGAACAGTTGCTCGGCGCGTTGTTCGATCGCGCCACCGATCCCGCCGACCGCCTGGTAGTCGGCGACGGTGAGGGTGTTTCTGGCTGCCCTGCGCCAAGTTTCGAGCAAGGCGTGGGACAGCAGCGGAAGAGCTCCGACATCGTGCGCGTACTCGGTGCCGTGTGGTCGCAGCTCGGTGAGCAGCAGGTTCACCATTTCGGGCGCGACATCGCAACCGGCTGATCGTGCCGGCTCGACAATGACGTGGCGCAATGCCGAGGCGGTGAGCGGGCCGACCACCGTCGAACGTTCGTTCAGGGCCGCGAGCAGACCGGGTTCGGCTGCGGCCGCGGCGAAGAAATCAGCCCGAAGTCCGAGCACGATGATCGGGTCCGAATCCTCACCGGTGATGGCGTCGAGGAACCCTCGACGTTCGATCTCATCGGGGCACAGGGTCCACGCTTCCTCGAACTGGTCGACAACGATGACATCTGTCGAATGAGGCACTGCCCATAGGGATTCCAGCGGATGCCGACCTGGGAGAACGAGGCAGACGTCCAGGCGTTCGTGGCGCAGCGCCGGTATCAATCCGGCGCGCAACAGTGATGATTTGCCCGAGCCTGATGCCCCGATCACCACCAGGACCCGGTCCGCGCCCTGGTTGCCCATCGCAGCCATCACCTGTGTCCGCAGGAGTTCGGTCAGTTCGGCACGGCCGAAGAAGCGTTGGGCGTCGGACTCACTGAACGACCGCAAACCCAGGTACGGCGGTTCGCTTGCAGCGGTGCGGCGCCCGGCCGTTGCGCGCACTCTCTCGACCGCGTGCAGCCACGCGGTCTGTTCGGTGAAATCTGTGACGCCACACGCCCCCAACATCTTCCGCAGCATGGGTTCGTTGGCTTTGGTCGGGACGTGATGCCCGGCGGACCAACTGCCGATCGTGCCCTGGGGAACCCCCGATTTCTGGGCCAGCTGGCGCACGGTCAAGCCCGCGGACTCGCGCAAGTCGGCGAGCGCGGAGGCGAGGTCTTCCCGTGTTCGGATGGATTCCGGGGTGTGGCAGTGTTGGTCGCCCACCAGCGTAGTGTAGCCAACGCGCACAGCACTTTTCGCTGGTCGCCCGTACTGGATCAGACCAGGTCGCGGGTCACAGCGGCGCGCCGAGCCGACTCGCCGTATCGGCCGCGGCAGGCTTGCCCGCGGCCGATACGGAGATCAGGCCAAGGCGACATCGATGAGCATCTGGTCGTCGCCGGGTGTGCCGTGGACGGTGATCGTGATGCCGG
Source organism: Nocardia sp. NPDC058658 (assembly GCF_042716665.1). Classification (NCBI taxonomy): domain Bacteria; kingdom Bacillati; phylum Actinomycetota; class Actinomycetes; order Mycobacteriales; family Nocardiaceae; genus Nocardia; species Nocardia sp. NPDC058658. The sequence goes on along the minus strand of NZ_JBHXRR010000008.1, from coordinate 222,887 downwards.
ACCATTTTCCGGACGGCATGTTCAACGGGGGCGTGGTGAGCTTGCCGATCGTGTTGTTGGCTCCGAAGGGGTACAGGTCGTCGGTGTCGCCACGGTTTCCGCCGCGGAAGATCGCCGCCAGGTCCCGTTTGCCGTCGGCCTGCATCAATTCGATGGCCAGCGCGTGCTCGTCGTTGACGTCGGCGATGGCCTCGTCGACCACGTAGATCGCGACGCCCTGGTCGGGCAGGAAGGCGTCCTGCCCGGATTGACGACGATATTCCACCGCGACGTACTGGCTTTCGCGTGGCATCCGTTCCGGATTTCGGATGTACACCATCGTGCCGCCTTCGGCAGCGGGCTTCAACGCGATGCGCTCGGTCGTCTTCGTCACGACCTGGGGCGCGATCCAGCCGTGGAACGTTCGCAGCATCCCATTGGGAAACACCGGGGTGATGCCGTGATTGCCCCAACTGCCCCCAGCCATAAGGCAGTAGTCACCGAGCCCGGCCGACCGGAAGTTCGGGCTCTGGCCGGTGTCGTAGTAATCGGCCCACCGCGCCGCGAGGTGACCCCACTCGTGGGCGCACACACCCATGTTGCAGTCCTCGGGAACGGTCAGAAATGTCGTGACCGACAAGCCGGGCTTCACCTTGACGCCGTTGCCCGGGATAGCCCATTTCAGGCTCCAGATGTCGTCGGCAGATCCGGTCTCTTCCGCGCCGCGCCCGGCATGGACGATGAACAACGCGGTCACGATGTCCTCGCCGAGCACATCGTAGGGCCCGAAATCCACGCCCTCGGCCAAGGCGGCGTTGACGGCGTCGCGGGCCATTCCGGCGGCGTTGCGCGGAAATCCGTTGCCGGTGCCCGAGGTTCCGTCGGTATAGAACGACAGCGGCCGCGGCATGCGGAACCAGCCGTGCACAGTGCCTTGGATGTCGATGCCCTTCTCGGTCGCGGCGTCGAAGCCGCTCACCTTCCGGTAGTAGTCACGCATGCTTCCGGTGGGAAAGGCGTTGTCGCTGAACAGCATTGCCTCGTAGTAGCCGGTGCTGTGCGCGGGGTCGTGAGGTTTGTCGGGAAAGTCGACCAGCAAGACGATCGTCTGCACGACACCGCGCAACGCCACGTCGGGGCGCACGATCAATTCCTTGGCTTTGCCCGGCACGAGCCGAGTGGAGCCGTCGTCGAGACCGACGATGTTCTCGCCGCGACGCCCCGAACGCCAGTACTCGTAGTACTGCTCGAACGTCGTCGAGGCCGGGAGTCGGTGGGTGCTGGTGAGTTCGAGATAGCGCAGATACAGCTTGCTGAATGCCTGCGGCGACAGCGGAACCGGGCACAGCGCGTCGGCACAGCTGTGCCGCGAGGTCGGGGACAGGGTGAGTTTCATGATGGTTGCCTCAGTGTTGATGGAAGTGTTTGCTCGCGCGGTCGGCGGTTCACGGCCAGGTGTTGCGCGCCCAGTGCAGCAAGTTTGTCAACGCGTTGCCACCGGCGGCGACGTTCTGGCGAGGCTCGCCGAAGTTGTCCTCGCCACCGGAGTGCGTGCCGACCACATCGGGAGATCCGTTGAACCAGGCGAACACCGGTGCGCCGCTCTGCCCGCCTTCGGTGTCGGCCCGGTACTCGAGTTCCACACCGGCGCCGTCGTTGTCGTCGTCGATGATCGCGAAATTCAGATGCAGCCAGGGTCGGTTACCCGAGTCCTTGTCCCAGGGATAGCCCGGCAGCGTCCAGACATTCTGGTCTTGCCAGGCGGGGTGGTAGGTCCGGAATCCGAAGAAGCCGAGGCTGCTGCCCAGCGGCACTTGCAGGCGCATGACCGCCATGTCGTCGCCCTGCGAATGGCTGGCGTAGCCGTGGGCGTTGGTCACCCACGACGCCGCCCACGCACCGTGGATCGAGGCGCCGTCGTAGTAGGCGGGCACGAACAGCGCCTTCCAATTCGGCGAGCCCCACGGCACGACGTGGCTGGCCGTGAGGATGGTGCGCGCGCCCAGCAGTGACGCGGTGCCCCACCAACTCCAGTTCGGGCTGGTCGCGTCCGGCCAGACGAAGATTCGCCCGACCAATGAGTACGGGTAGGCGTTGGGGTAGTACGGCGACCGGGCGTCGGGCGGGATCACCCATTCGGGACGGACGCGGGTCCCGTTGCGGCGCAGGATGGTGGGCTGCTCGACACCGGGCGCGAGGGTCGGCATCGCCGACACCGCGGTCCAGTCCGGAATGTAGGACGAACCCTCCGGGCTGGAATCGTCGGTCGGCGCGAGTTCGGCCTCGATGTCCGCGGGCGTCACCGGCTCAACCGCAGAGACGACCACGCCGAGCACGGTCTCGGGATCGGTGACCGTCAGCCGACCGTCCGGTGCGATGGCGAACGTTTCGGTGGGCTCGGGTGCGCCGGGGGAGGGGTGGCGATCGAAGGTCAGAAAGTTGGCCGGGTCGTGTAGCTGCGTCGGCGCATCGCCTTGCTGGGGGCGCGATTGTGCGAGGACTCGTTCGAGTGGGTCGGGTCGATCGTTGGACATGGGGGTTCTCCCTCGTTCGGGTGGATGTGGCTGCGCAGCTCGCGCTGTCACCCATCGTGGGAGGTGAAAAACGGCCTGACCAGGCTTGCGGCCAAGGCCATACCGGTCCATACGAGTCGGTGTGTATGGACCGGTATGGCCTTGGCGCCAACCCTGGTCAGCGGTGTCGGCGGACTCGCACCATCGGTGAGTGCGGATAGCCGAACGCGCCGCACCCCCAACTCAGTATCGGAGTACGACAATGTCCACCACTTCCAAAGCTTGCCTGCGGCACCGTATTTTCCGGGTGGCCGTGCTCACCGGGTTCGTGATCGGACTCGGTGCGTTGACCCCCGCCGTCGCCACAGCCGAGGACGAGCCGTATATCCTCGCCAACCAATATTCCGGGCTGGTCGTGGACGTCCCTGCCCCCAACGGTTCCACCGCGAACACCTTCACCGTGCTGTGGTCGGACTGGGGCGGCGCCAACCAGCGCTTCGACCTCGTGCCCATCGACCCGAACAATCCGAACTCCGACTTCCTCATCAAGGTCCGCCACGCCGGCAAATGCCTCGACGTCAACAACGCCCGCGGCGACGACGGGGCCAGAATCCAAACCTTCGACTGCTACGGCGGCGCCAGCCAGCGCTGGTACACCGAGATCGTCCGCGACCCGTACTGCCAGCCAATGACATTCTGCGGCAGCGCCACCACTATCCGCGCGCGCCACAGCGGCAAGTGCCTCGACGCGCACAACCCGAACCCGTCGCTGGCGAACCGCCCGAAACAGGGCACGCACCTGCAGCAATGGACCTGTTTCAACAACGTCAACCAGTTTTGGTCGATCCGTGGCGGGCCCGGGCCCATCCTCCGCTGAAATCACCGAGCAATAGCGTCCGGTTGCCCGCCCCGGGAACTCGGGGCGGTCAACCGGACGCGCTGCCCCCTTTGTGAGGTTTTGCAGGGCAGCGCGGTTGCTGCCGGATTCAGTGATCGCGCATCACGGTGGCGTCAGCCTCGACCAGCCAGAAATTCCAGGCAGCTGCTCGGTGTGGCCCCACCGTTCGCTGCCGATCATCACCGTTGTCAACGAAGTCGGTGGATCACTGGAAAGGCGTTCCAGCAGCGGCGGATACAACCCGGCCGCGTACACCAGGTGGGTGATGCGTTCGCGGTGCCCCAACTCGACGGTGGCCGCGACATCGACCATCGGTGCCGGATTGACTACCAGCGTTCCTTCGCACAGCAACGCCCAGAACAACACTCCGGAGGCGACGTCGAACCCAGGTGAATGCAGCAACGCGACCCGCTCGGGCACCCCGTACTCGGCGAGCCGGGCCCGCGTGCAATTGAGCATCGAGCGATGTGCCATCACAACACCTTTGGGTCAAGCCGGTCGACCCGGAGGTGAAGATCACGTAGGCCTGCTCTTCGGCGCCCGGCGCGACGGGCGCCGAAGCCGATCAGCGCCGCGACGAATTCGGTGACCGATCGAGCGACCACCGGGGCCTTCGGTGCCTGGCTCGACGAGCGCGGTGAGCCCGGCTGCGACGGATGCGGTCAGGGTGCCGAATTCGCGGTATCCCCACCGCTGGTCGCCGCATATCAGGACGTCGCGATCGCCGTGGAGCTCGGCCGCGAGGGTGAATGCGTCCCCGAGGGTTCGGGCGGTGTCGAGGGAAGGTCTCATGTCAGCGTCCCGTCTTGGGGAGGCGGGCCTGGACGCGTCGCAGGACGGTCGTCGGGGCACGGTCGCCGAGGTGGTCGAGGTAGTGACGCAGTAGTTCGTGGCGGTCAGGGCCTGGTTGATCCAGAAACAGTGCGTCGTGGGTGGTCAGGGCGCGGACCGCGAACATCGGTACCGGGGACTGCATCACCGGAAAGGCGCGGTTGTGGACGCTGCCGACCGTGCTGGCCGCATGGAACTCGCCCAGCATCATGGCCCGGCGCACGAATTCCGGGCGCAGCCGCGCGTGTCCGGCGTCGATGAACTGCGCGGCGTCAGCGGGATCGAGGTCGGGGAAGATCGCCATCAATGCCCCGCGCTGGAACGTCGTTTCGTCGAACAACTCGACGTAGAGATCAGCCAGCGCGTGTCCGATCCGCACAGCGTCGTCGATGCTGGTCCCCGCCGTTCGGACCGCGACGAGCCTAACGAGGTCGCCGTCGATCGCCGAGGCCAGGCGCGGGCACACCGCGCCGGCACGGCCCAACCGCTCATCAGGCTGGAGGACGAAATTCGCCATCCAGTCGAGAACGGCCTGATAGCAGGGGAACTCATCGAACATGGTGTGGGCGTTGGCGACATCGGTCAGGGAGCCGGGAACGAACGGCGAGGTCTGCGCGGTGCTCATCGGTCCGTGCTCCCGAGCGGGCGGCCGACCACGGCGTGGGAGGTGAATCCGCCCGGCCCGACGGGGATGTCGCCGACAAGGGTGTCACCGCCATAGGTCGGTGCGGTTTCGGCACGCAGGATCGACGCCATCGGCGGATTGACCGCATCGACGTGCTCGGCGTGGCCGATCTTCTGGTCGTGGACGAACACCACCTTGTGGGTGAGCAGCGCCTCCCGGATGTCGGCGACGGTGCGGGGCGCGCCGGAATGGGACAGATCGGTACCGTCGATGCCGGCACCGATATGCCCGGTAACCCGGGTCACGGTGAGGCGCTGAGAAGTGTTCTGGCTCATAGGAATTGCTCCGATGATCAAGGTGTTGCGGCAAAGTACTCCAAGTACACCGTGTACGCCAAGGCGGTCGGCAGTGGTGCACTTGGTGCAATCCGGTGCACTTGGTGCTTCCGGTCGCCGAACTCGAGTAGAGTCACCGCCACCACACCGCCGATGAACTGGTGATCAGGAGGCAGACGCGGTGATCGAGTCACAATCGGCGCTGCCCCGAGCAACTCCTTCAGGCCTTTCGGTTCTTGGAGCCGCGGTGGGATGTCGGAGGGTCCGGCTACCCTCGCGCGCCATGGAGCCTTCTACCGCCGACATCGCCGGGCTGGTCATCGCGATGGAACCGTTCGATGACCTCGAGCAGCAACATATCGAGCAGACCCTGCGCTGGCTCGGTGGTACGACGGACATCTACCGGCGTATTCCGCCCGCGACGCCGTCACCGCATTTGGTGTCCTATGTGGTGGTGGTCGACCCGGATGAGCGTGGAATCTACCTCGGGCTGCACCGTAAGTCCGGTCTTCGCCTTCCGATGGGCGGGCATGTGGATCCGTTCGAGCAACCGCTCGCCGCCGCGCGACGGGAAGGCCGCGAGGAACTCGGTGTCGACCTCAGTTTCGATGTCGTCGGTGACCGACCACTCTTTCTGACTGTCACGCCCACGGTCGGCAAAACTGCTGGGCACGTTGATGTTTCGCTGTGGTTCGTCGCGCGCGGCGATCGTGCCGACCAGTATGGCCTTGATCCGGACGAGTTCGTCGATGGATGTTGGTGGGATCTCGACCCGCATGGTCTCCCGGAGTCGGACCCTCATCTGGGTCGGTTCATTCGCAAACTCGACACGGTCCTGCAGCCGAGGAGCATGCGGTTACCGGTAACCCGCGCTATCCGAACGTGCTGAATGACTGACTCGATTTGGTCGGCGAGAGCCGTGCAGCGGGAGTCGTCTGGACGAATTGCGTGCGGGCCCGATCGCTCAGATTGGTGGGTGATCGACACTACTTCAGGCGGCGAAGACGGTGCGGACGACGGACTTGTCGCCATCGATCTCGACCAGCCCGAGTGCGAGGGCATCGCTGAGGGTAAAGGCGCCGGCGGCGAGGCCGAGGACGTAGGCGGGGTCGGCGCGGACGGTGGCGTCGAGTTCGCGGCCGTCATGCGGGCTGAGGTCGAAGCCTGAGAGCGTGGCGCGGAGTTGGAAGGTCGGGTCGCCGATGTCGAGGCCGATCGTCGCTGAGGAGCGGACCTTGACCCGGGTGTCGAGTAGGGCGGGGACGGCGAGGGCGAGCCACTCGGGGCGAAAGGCGTCACCGTCGGCGGGGCCGCGGACCATCAACGGGGTGGACCAGCGGATCAGGCTCTCGATCGGCTGGCGCAGTTCGGCACCCCACGGTGTAAGGGCGTATTCGACCACGCTGCCCTCACCTGTCAGTCGCCGCTCGACCACGCCCGAGGCCTCGAGGTCGCGGAGCCGGTCGGCAAGCAAATTGGTCGCGATGCCGGGCAGGCCGTCGATCAGATCCCGGTAGCGGGCGGGGGCTATGAGGAGCTGGCGGACGATGAGCAGGTTCCACCGGTCACCGACGACTTCGAGAGAACGGGCAAGCCCGCAGTACTGGCCGTAGCTACGCATCATTTCCTCTTGTCGCTTGATCTTCTCAAGTGCATGTGAGATTCTCAAGCATACATTGATGCCGAGCCCAGAGGGGGCCCACCATGGCCGATACGACCAAGAGCGTGCGGCCCGGTTGGGTCGACGATGAACTGTTCCCGTTCGAGAGCCGATTCGTCGACATCGACGGCCACACAGTGCATTACGTAGATGAGGGTTCGGGCCCCACGTTGCTGTTCCTGCACGGCAACCCAACCTGGTCGTTCCTCTGGCGCGACGTGATCTGCGCACTGCGCGACGACTTCCGGTGCATCGCCCTCGACTACCCAGGCTTCGGGCTGTCGACGCCGAAGCCCGGCTACCGTTACCTGCCCGAGGAACACGCAGATGTGGTCACCGGGTTCGTTGACGCGCTCGGCCTCGATGGGCTCACTCTGGTCGGGCAGGACTGGGGCGGCATGATCGGCTTGGCGGTCGTGCAGCGGCGTCCGGACGTCTTCGATCGGCTGGTGCTGGCCAACACCTGGGCCTGGCCGGTCAACGGCATCCTCCACTTCGAGGCCTTCGGTCGCATCATCGGTGGGCTCCCGGTCCGCTTCTTGGTCCGGCGGCTCAACCTCCTCGTCAACGCGTTCATCCCCACAGGCCACCGACGGCGGAAGCCGACCACGGCAGAGATGACCCACTACAGCCAGGCGCTGAACACCCCCGAACGACGCCAGGCTTCCGCCGTGCTCCCCGGCCGGGTCCTCGCCAGCCGCGGCTTCTTCACCGAGGTCGAGGCCGGGCTAGCGGACATCAATCACCTACCGACACTGATCGTGTGGGGTGACGCCGATATCGCCTTCCGTACCCAGGAGCGCGAGCGTTTGGAAGCGACATTCACTGACCACAAGACTGTGATCGTTGAGGGCGCGGGCACCTACGTGGAGTCCGATGCGCCAGAGGAGTTCGTCGCCGCGATCCGGGAATGGGCGGCGACGCGGCCCTGAGACGCAGCGGCCTGATCAGCTACGTCGGTGCGGTCTACGTGAGACATCGGCGGCGTAGGCGGGTCGGGTGTTGCCTGCTGCCTGTGTCCATCTAGTTGCCGTCTGAATGTGGAGGCCCAGGAGGTTTCCGAGGACGACGGCGGGCAATTGGGCGGCCAGCTGTATCAGCGCGGTGGATCTGCCGGTCCGGGTGTCGATGCCGATGCGGGTCAGTCGGGCGTTGAGATTCGCGGGGCTGCGGTGTTGTCCGGCGCGGGATCCGGGAAACAGCCAGCGCGCAGCTGCGGACTGCCCGAGAACGCCGCGATCGTGGTGGACGCTCAGTTGATGGAGGAGGTCGGCAAGCGGGTCGGGTATGTCGACTGGGTGTGTGCCGAGCAGCAGTTGCGTGGTTGAGTCGGAGTCGGTGATGTGATCGACGGTCAATGTGACGATGCGAGTCGCTGGTTGGGCGAACATCAACACCAGGCAGCCGGCAACGCGGTCGATGAGGTCGTGATCCTGGTCGTGGAGCAGCGACTTCACGATTGCCCATCGCTGGTCGTCTTCGATCAGGTTGTGTGCCAGTGCTGTTGGTGCGCTCGGTGGGATGTCGATATGGCGGATGTGACGGTGACGTGCGCACCAGGTCAGGAAGGCGAGGGCGTCGTGGCGGGTGGGTATGGTGGTGCTCAGCCAGGTGTCGATGTCGTGCTGGGTGCAGGTCGTGAGGTTGCGGTCGTTGGCCGAGAGCCAGTCCAGCAATCGTAAGGTGGCTCGGATGCGTTGCTGGGCGAGTTGAATCTGGCCGTAAGTCAATGGTTTTCGTTCCGCGGACCGCCGTAGGCGGGCCAGCACGGCCCAGGTGGCGAAGCGGCGCACCAGACGGTGGTCGGGAGTGCTTGGCATTGTCGAGAAGGCCCCGGTCAGCCAGCGTTCGACGGTAGCCAACTGTTCGTCTCGCACCGGAAGGACCGCTCCTGCGACGAGGGCTGCGCGCAGGCTCGCGACACTCTTCGGAGTGCCGAGCCGGTCGAGCAGCTCATGTGTCACCGGCTCGGACGTTGTGCCCAGGGCCTCGGCAAGGGCACGGCCGTGGGGTGTTTCGAGCCAATTGAGCAGAGTGGCGGGATTGTTGCCGAGTAGCGCGGTCACCACAGCGTCGATGTCAACGGCGCGATCGTCGGCGCGTGAGGCGAGGAGGCTACGCAGCCACCGCTCCCCGGCACAGCGGTCGCACAGGCCGTAGTGATAGGGGCGTTGGTGTGTGCCGCAGAGCACGCACGGGCGGATGAAAGCCGGATCGACGCGATAGCAGCGACGGCACAGGGCGCCGACGGCGGCACGAGCGATCACAGCCGCACTGCGTCCACAGCCCGAGCACGGTTCACGGCGAGCGCCGCAGGTCTGACAGACCGGATGATTATCGGCGGTGCGCGAATGCACGACGCGGTAATGGCCACAGGAGCTGCAGTGCGCCTTGTTCATCCGCTTGACGCAGCTCGCGCACCGCGGTGCCGCGTCGCGTGCGCCGGAACACGGTTTCGTGCGACCGCATCCGACGCAAGCAGCGATCGGATCGCGCCAGCACCTGCGGCACAGCGCCTGCGCCGAACTGCGGTTGCGACGCACCGAGGTTCGGCGGCCACAACGATCGCAGATGTCGTGACTGCCGGGGTCTCTGCGGGCACATGCGCCGCACACCGGTGCGCCGTCAAGGGTTCGGTCGGTGACTATCTGTAGGCGGCCACATCGGGCGCAGTGTTCGCGGCGAGCTTCGTCGTAGCAGCGGCGACAGCACCGTGCTCCGTCGCGCGTGAACCGCAGCGCGACCGCACGACTGCAGACCGGACACCTCGGGACGACAGCGACGGTGGACCCGTGGGAGGTCAATGCCACGACAAGTCGAACGAGCGCGGCGGAACCGCGGGCGGCGTCTCCGGTCAGCAGTGCGGGGTTCTGGCGTAGTTCGGCGAGGGCCTTTCGCCGTTGAAATGGTTGTGGCAGAGCATGTTCTACGCTTTCAGCGACCACGTTGTCCGGCAGGTCGATCCCTAGTTCGTGCAGCAGACGGCATAGCTGCGCGACATCGTCCCCGTCCCGAATGGCGGGGTGTTGACGGCAGCGTGGACGACCTTGGTCATCGTGATTGTGTACCGCCAGGGTTTTGCCGCAGATCGCACACGGCGCACGCCGAACGCTGAGCCGATTCGCACATTTTGTGCAGACGCGCACTCCGTGGTGAATCCGGTCGAGCCCGCCAGGTCGGCCACACTCGCCGCAGCGCGGCAAGACGACGATCGACGAACCGTGCGTGATCAAGGCTCGGACCATTGCTTCGACCAGATCCGGACCGGTGGGCAGACCGCTGGTCAGTGCCCCCGGATCGTTGACCAGTGCGCGTGCCAGGCGGCGTTGCTGTGCCCGCGAGACGGCAACCGCGTCCACGGCCGCACCGACAACCTCCACCGGCAGCGACGGATCTACTGCGGCCACCGCCCGCACAATCACCTCACGCGGTGGAACCTCGTGGTCTGCGCCGGAAGTCATTGCGGATCGATGACAATGCGGGCTCGCTTGGGGCGCAGTGAACCTAGCCCGGCATCGGTGCGCGCCGCCTTGGTAGCCGCCTGGCCGGACGATCCGGTAGCGCGGCGGCGGCCCGGTCGGCGAATGGGCTCGATGAGTTCTTCCATGCGGCACTCCAGGATATCCAGCAGGGCTACAAGGGTTTTCATGCTCAGTCGCTCCGGTTTGTCGACGACCAAGCGGTAGACCTGACTCGCCGAGAGCTTCACACCACGCTCGGCCAGCAGTGGTGTCAGGTCGGTGGTGGAGAACATGCCGCGAGCGGCCATCATTTCCCGCAAATGCCACGCGTAGTCGAGTTCGTCTGCCATCAGCTGTCCCTCTCCGGCGGCTGGTAGGCGCGATCGAGCGCCTTGCGCATCATCGTGTTCATGAAGTCCGTACTCACTCCGGTATAGATGGCAGTGGTCGACGCGTATCGGTGGCCGACCTGTTCCTGGATGAATTTCGGATCGACACCATCTTCTACTTGATGAGTCACGTGAGAATGCCGTAGGCAATGCGGCACCAGCGCGCCATCCAAGCCCAGAGCATCTCTGTACTCAGCGAACCGTGCCTCAATCTCCCGCGGCCGCAAGCGGCCACCACGCTCGGTCAACCACACCGCCGAACTCGCCGCGTGATGACGAAAACGAGGCCGGACATTGACCAGATAGTCCTCCAGTGCGTCCACTGCCCACGGCATTACCGTCGCCACCATCCGCCGACGCGGGCCGGATCCTTTGGCTCCCTTGCCGTATCGCACATGGACCATCCCGAATCCGCGCAGCTCCGGTGCCTGCGGGTTGCGATGGAAGTCGGGTAGGTCCAACCGCGACGTCTCGGTCGGTCGCAACCCCCACGCGTACATCGTCTTCAATACCGTCGCGTCCCGATACGCGGTCAAGGCGCCCTTTCGGCGGAGCCTGACCGCCTCACCGACCTGGTCGTCGGCGTAGTCCAGCAGCAGCTGGAGCTCGTTGCGTGTCAAGGGCCTTCGACGAGGATCGCCCTCGTAGTCGACCAGGTGGGCGGCGGTGTTCCATTCGTGACACACCTGCACCGGATGTGTACCGAACAGCCTCTCGCACTCCGCCGCCCACCCGTAGTGCGGTGAGGTGAGGAAGTCGCAGAACAACCGCAGTGCACCCTGATAGGCGCGCACCGTTGAATGCGCCAAACCCTGCTCACCCAACATCGCCGCCGACCACTCGTCTACATGCGCGGCCGACCAATGCCACGGATACTCCGCGCTGAAACTCACGAATCGCTGCACAACCGATCGCCGGTCGCTAATCGTCTCGAGATCCAGGCGCCGCGCACGCTGCTGACGTCCCCACCCGTCGAGCATCGCCTCGAGCATCCGGTCTTCCGGATGCAGCAACGACACACCGGAAACAAGCTCCAGCCCAACCGATCCCGGCACACTGCTGCCACTATCAACCATCCGATCCTCCATCATCAGACGATGGAATCATGCATCAAATGAATGATTTCCGCATCCGAACAGGTCAAATCCCTCCGTCCGCCAGCACTCGCCGCTATGCTCAACCCACTATGGGCACCGCTGCCGACGAAAGATCGTGTATCGGATGCAACTCCGCGCCGTTGAGTCCTCTGGTAGTGATCCGCGGGAATTCTGCCTCGGGAAAGTCCACGGCCGCCGCAGCCGTTCAGGGCCGATTCGAACACGGACGGCGCGCGGTGGTGTCCCAAGATCTGGTGCGGCGCAACATGGTCAGGGAGCCCGACGAGCCGGGCGGATTCAACATCGAGTTGATCGAGCAGATCGCCCGGTGGTGCCTGGCTCGGGGGATGGTGGTGATCGTCGAGGGCATCCTCGACGCCCAGCGGTATGGGCCGATGCTCGGCAGGCTCGCGGATTCGGTGGATAGATCGTTGTTCTGCGTTGCGGATGATTCACCGTGGCAGACTCTCAGGAGCGATGATGTCGGCCCCCGCGATCCGAGTTGTGGTGCGATTTTCTGGGCACGAACCTGCGACCGGCGAATCAGGTGTTCCGGGATTGGTCTTCAACGGCCGCACCTGACAACCCGGGGCGGTGTGTGAGGATGCTGCAGTGCCGGACTGGACTTATCACCCGTTGCGGCCGGTGGCGAACGCCCTGGTCGGGGAGCGGCGTGCCCAGCGTTGGGCGCTGGGACTGCTCGGCACGCTGTCGGCGTCGCCGGGTGGGGCCGCGACCATCCGGCGAGTTTTCGATCATCCGGAGCCGCCTGCGGACTGGGTGGATCGGTTCGGGGCCACCGTGCCGGTGTCGGCCGCCAGGGACGCGATCCGGGCGCTGCCACCGCAGGGTGCCGGGTTCGTGGAAGTCGGTCCAGTAGATGCCACGACAGTGGCGACGGTGCGCGAGGCCGCACGCGGTCGCCGCTGCCGGGTTCTCGCCCGAGTCACGGACGAAGGTGTGGCGGCCGACCTGGCCGACGCCGTGGACGAGGTAATTGTCGGCGAAACGGCAAGCGAAAGAAGGTATCTGACCGATCCCGATATCGCCGAAGCGGTACGAGCACTGGCCGATCCGGGAACCACTGTGGTCGCGACGCCCGCCGTGCTGATAGCGGCCGGTCCCGGCTGGTTCCAGCGGGTGATCGAGGCAGCCGCCCCACCGGCCTCGCCCGCACCGACCCTGCGCGATGTCCCGCTCGACCCACGCCGGTGGCCCAGCTGGTTCTGGAGCCTGCTGGTCGGCGTCGGCATGATCGTGGCCGGGCTGGGCGCGGCCGCTATCACGCTCGGCCCGGTGCTGCTGTGGTACGACCGCGACTACCTCGGTACCGACGTCGAGGGCCTGCACCGGATCAATCATCACCTGGTGCATTTCCTGCAGCACGATCGAATCACCATGGCGGGCAACATGATCGCGATCGGCTCGCTGTACACAGGGTTGGCCTGGGGCGGTATCCGCCGTGGGTGGGCGTGGGCCCGCACGGCGCTGCTGATGTCGGGGCTGGTGGGGTTTCCGACACTGTTCTACTTCCTGTTCATCGGGTTCGTCGAACCGCTGCACGTCGCGGTGACGGTGGTGTTGTTCCCGATGTTCCTGCTCGGCGTCCGACGCGCACCCGGACCTGTGTGCCGCCGGTCGCCTCTTCCGTGTCCGGAGCGGGTGCGTCGACGCGCGCTGATCGGGCAGTTGCTGATGGCCGGGACCGGCGTCGGCGTCGTCATCGGCGGCATTGTCATCTCGACGGTCGGGCTGACCGTTGTGTTCGTGCCGACCGACCTGGATTTCCTGCAGACCGACGCGGACACGTTACGGGCCGCCAATGCGAATCTGCTGCCGTTCATCGCGCACGACCGGGCGGGGTTCGGCGGGGCACTGGTGGCAACCGGTGTGGGCATCGTGCTGATCGGGATGTGGGGCTGGCGGCAAGGAGAGGCCTGGGTTTGGTGGTCGCTGCTCGGGGCGGCGACCGCGGGCTCGGTCAGCGCGCTGGCCGTGCATTTCCTGATCCACTACACCGCGTTCATCCATTTGCTGCCGGTCTATATCGGTACCACCCTGCTCATCGTTGCGCTCGCACTCTCCCGGGCCTTTCTGGTGGAGCCGCGACCGGAATCGATCGAATTCCGGTCCGGTTTTTGACCGTGGTCTCGAGTAGCTAGGGGTGGTCTCAATGGATAACGCGACACTAGAAGGTTAGTCGCGGCGGCAATTCCTCGAGGAGTCACGGAGGCGGATCTACTTGTTAGAGTGCGTGAGGCATCTGCAATCAGTGCGCGCCCTGTGGCGAGGCTCGGTCTGCTCAGCATATATAAAAGGAGGTTGAGGCACACCGGCGGGGATGCCACGCTCTCGAGGTTGACCGAGGAGCTTGTAGATTTCCTCGCGGAGTATGGGCACGATGAATTGGTCATGATCGGAGTCTCTGGCCCTGACCGTTATTGCACATTCCTTCTTGCTGATCGTGGATCGTCTGAAATTCTTCACTGGATGCGAATGTTCGGTGCTCGGAAAGCGGCAACGGAAAAAGAATAGCCACGCCGGCGGACCCCGTCCGCTGACGACGGAGCCCGCTCCACGATTCTTTGGCACAGGTGTCGTAGACGAAGAAGGGATCGAGGTCTCCAGCTTGATCTGCCTCAGTCCGCGACCACGCGGGCCGCGAGCGTGGGTGAGATTCGTTGCATACCAAGCAATATGCCGACTTTCCCTACTCGGATCCGGCGCACGTGCGGCTTGTTCAGGCCGGCCAGGACGGCGGCTGCTGCCGCGTCCGGGCTGATCTTGCCTCGTCCACGTCCGGCGGTCATCGCAGTGTCGACCAGCGGCAGCATCGCGTCGACGATGCGGACAGTTGGTGCGTCTGTGGCGAGTTGGTATCGCAGTGAGGTGGTCGCGGCGATCAGGCCTGCCTTGGCCGCGCAGTACACCGGCGCTGATCGCTTGGGCACCAGCCCGAGTGCCGAGGTGATGTTGACGATGGTCGCGGACGGGGCCAGTGCGAGTGTGGGAAGCAGGCGGGCGGTCAGGCGCAGGGGTGCGATCAGGTTTGTCGCCAGTTCCTCGGTCAGATCGTCGAGCAGTTCGTCGGCATCCGATGTCGCCCATTGCCGGTCGAATTGGACTCCGGCGTTGTTGATGACCAGGTCCAGTCCGGGCAGGGCGGCCGCGGTCGCGGCAACGCGATCGACGTCGGCGGGAACTGCGAGATCGGCACGCATGGTCTGCAGGCCGGGGATGCGGGCGGCCGCGTTCGCCAGGCGGTCGGGGTCGCGGCCACAGATCAGCACGTGACGGCCGGTGGCGGCGAGCTGCTGGGCCAATGCGAAGCCGACTCCGCTGCCACCTCCGGTGACCAGCGCCGCGCGGGGCCCGATCTGCTCGTTCATTCGGCGGCCCTGTGCCCGTCTTCCACGGACAGAATCAGGTCATCGAGTCGAAAGTAGGGCGTGGTGAACAGCGCCGAATCACGTAGTTGCTCGACCGCCAGGTAGTACTCGTCGAGGTCGGTGGTGGCGAAAACGGCGATGTCGCTGCACCGGGCGGTGAAGGCCTCGGCGTCGTAGAACCGCATCGTGGTTTTCGTCCGGGCCGCGAGGGCGGTGCCAAGGGCGGCGTCGGCGATGTTTCGACGTTCCGGTCGGCTCAGCGCCAGCCACGCGGGTAGCGCGGTCAGCATCATGAAGGCCGTGTATTCGGTGGGCTCGACGCCCGGCGATGAAGCATTTGTTACATTCATGTCGGAGACCCTAGATGTAACAAATGTTACAGTCAAGGGGTGGCTGACCGAACACCTCCGAATCCCACCCGACGCGAAGAATTGCTCCACTCCGCTCTCGACGACTTCGCACGTCACGGTCTCGTCGACTTCACCTTGCGTGGCCTGGCGGATCGCATCGGGACAAGTGCGCGGATGCTCGTGCACTACTTCGGCAGCCGCGAGCAACTGCTCGCCGCGGCGTTCGCCGAACATCGACAGCAGACGCAGCGCCAACTCGCCGGTGCCGCCGAGCAGTGTCCCGCCGACGCGGCGGCAGCGGCGTGGGCGGCGATGACCGCCGACCAACAGCGCACGCACTTCACGGTCATGTACCACTTGCTCGCCGCCGGGCTCACCGCTGACGCCGCCGAGCGCCCCGCCGCACGTGACGCGATAGTGGCGTGGGTGGATTACGCGGCCGAGTTGCTCACTCGCGCAGGACGCGATTCCGCGTGCGCCCGTGTCGATGCCACGGTGCTGGCCTCGGGTCTCAAGGGAATCCTGCTCGACCGACTCGTCACCGGCGACACGCAACGTTGCGATGCCGCTGCGCACCGCCTCATCGATGCTCTGCTCGCCTGAGGGCGGTCCGCGGATCTGAGATTCTGCAAGTCGGACAGGCCCGCCCGCAGGGGTGGAAGGGCGATCCGTTCTGCGGGCGAGTCTGTTCGCGGTGTTGGAACCGGCTGCCTCGATAGGCCGCACCTGTGACGATAGGAAGGGCGGTGTGTCGCCAGGGCGGCCTGGTCCATATGTTGCGAGGGTTCACAGGAAGTCACGCTTGGCTTTGTCGCTGAATCGAATCCGGTCCCGAACATGATCCGCTGTGATCTGACCCCGATGGATCCGCCGTCGTACCGCCCGCGCTCCGGTAGTGCGTATCGCACATATACGTAGTTCTGCCGATACCGCCTGACCAGCGCTTCCAGCAGGCTGGACGCAGAGGAGGGTGTGAGGAGTGACAATGATTCGGCAAGAATTCGACCGACCCGTCCCTGCTCGGCCGAACCTGGCTCCTGCACGACAGTTGGGCGTCGACATCGTCCGCGACGCGCATCTCGACAAACGGATCGTTCTGGTTCGAGCCGAACAACTCGCCACCTCCTACGCACATGCGAACGTGCCGATCGAAGCGGTCCTCGACGCTGTGCGGAAGGGGTTCGCGCAGGGTGCGGACACACCGTCCGTGGCCGTGGCGGCGAGGGCCACCGAGCGCCGCGACAGCACAGTTCGTGCGATCTCGTGCCGCTACGTCGCTGCCTTGCGGAGCCGGGAAGCGCAGGTGTCGCCCGATCTGATGGCTGAACTGCTCGGTGGCGAAGGCGTCATACGGGCAGCCCGGCAGACGGGATTACCCGTCGCGCACGGCTATACCGTGCTGACACTGGCTTTCGGGCCCGGTAGCAGCGGGGATCCGGCCTCGCCCGAAAGCAGGATCGCTGCTTGGAATGCCAGACGCAGCGCCCTCGGCGAGCTCGGTCGGCCGTGCTGGGATGGGGTGATTCATCGACTCGGCCGTGACGGTGGCGTCGTTCTGATTCCCGAAGACCACGGTATCGATGATCCTGTCGGACTCGTCGACGCGCTCGCTCGAGCGACCTCGGTGCCTGTGACAGCGGTCCGGGTGGATACCACCACCGCCGAGATCGTCGCCGCCGTCGAGCGTGCACACGAGTTGCTGGGTCTCACGCTTCGGCTGGGCTGTCGACCGGGCCTGTATCGGTTCCGGGAGCACGCAATGGAGTACCAGCTGTCGCGGCCTGCGAGGGCCGTGCTGGGCAAGGTGCTCGAACCGCTCGACAACCACCCCACCGACGCCCCACGGCACCGCGATCGAGATCCGGCGAGGCGGTCAGCACCGAGTCGGCTCACCCGCCCGAGCATCGGACACCGGGTCGGCGGCAGCCGAGTGTGCGATGTCGACCAATCGACGAAGGCTCAGATCCAGCGCGAACTGGATCGCGCCGTGCAGGACGATGAAATCGGCGCCGAGCAGTGAAGGGCCGGAGAGGCTGTTGTGGAGCGTGGTCTTCGAATAGTCCCGCACCTGTTCGAGTTTCACTGTAAAGCTGGCGACGATTCCGGACCCGGCGTCGCATGTCATAGTCCACGAGCGGGTGGGGCGGTATTCGGTGACGAGCAGTTCGACCTCGTGGAGCATGTCGAACAACTGCAGTTGCGCGGTCAATTCGCGGCCGGTATTCAACTGATCCGGCGTCGGGCTCGTGCAGGCGTGGAGTTCGGTCATCCAGGAGACGATCGCGGCGGGGCGTGACAGGAATTCCCACGTCGATTCCGGTGGGGTGATCAGTGAGACTGTGCCGCTCGCCCGTACCTGGTTCGGGTGGTGAGTGGCAGTGCGTTGGGTCATCGTTCCCCACTTCATCGAGGCACGGCATTCAGCGACGTTGGTAGATACCGAATGGACTGCGCAACGGTGGGTGCGGGGGTCGTCGGTCGGTGCCACGCTGCAAAAGCCGGTTCTCCCGGCTAGCCGCTCCTGCGTCCCTTCGCGTTCTCCGTGAGGGAAAGGCTAGCCGACGGGCTCGAAATGTCCATTGCGCCAGCAGATCTCGCAACAAGCACTAGGTAGACCGAGCGTGATTCATGCGTGATCACAACGAGACGCCATGGGGTGGCGCGACCGAGGCCGTCGGTCGCGCCCTTCCTGCATGGGTTCGGTACTCGCGCAAGCGATGTCAGCCGAGCACGGATTTCCACGGTGCGGCGAGGGTGCCTGCGATGTCGTGGCCCGCGTCCTGTTCCACGAGCAGTACCGCGAGCCCGGCATCGCTCGCGAGGGTGGTCAGGTGGGCCGATTCCTTACCGGCGAGCTCGAGGGGTGCGACCGCTTCTTCGACAGCCTTGGTCAGGACGTTGGCGGCGGGGCCTGCGTAGAGCAGTGAGATCAGTTCGCTCGCTGACGCTCGTGCTGACGCAGCGGCAGGTTCGGTGCTACCGGCGGTGGCGCGCTGCGTGTCGGTCAATGTGGCGACCGTGTCGAGAATTTCGACGACTTTCGCGAATTGGGTGACGTTCTGGTCAGGCATAAGGACTCCTCGATGGCTGGTCGAACTCCAAACTCTGTCGTCGGTGAACGCGGTAACCGATGGGTAGCGCGTCCCTCCGTGGTGGTACCGGACCGAATCTACCGTTGCGGCCGAGTGCTGGATGGAGCCGCGGATCCCGGAACGCCGCGATACCTGGTGTCGGCGGGTCTGCCACCATGACCTATATGGCGACCACCGATCCGCTGGATCCCGTTCAGCGGCTCAATGCATCCGAGAGTCAATCGAGCCCGCTGGGCGTGATCTTCAGCGTGGTCTTCGTCCGAAACCTGGTCCGCCTGGGACATCAGCTTCCGTACCGGCGTGCCGAGAGCCTTCGCGCTGGCGGCGAAGATCACCGGAGTGGCGTTCACGGCAGACATGCTCGACCAGCCCCTGCTCATCGGACCTGTCGCCCGCCGATAGTCGACCACTCGGCGCGGTCAGTCGTGCTGCACACCCGCCAGCTCGCGTTCGGCCACCGCACTGAACGGGCACTGCCAGTCCGCGGGCTTGGGGCGACCGGAGTAGCGGCGCGCTTCGGAGAGGGTCTCGTACTCCATCAAATTCGGATTGATGTCGCCCTGCAGGTTGATGTCCTGTTTGCGGATCTTGTCCGCCAACCGGTCCCACATCCCGTCGGCCTTGATCCGCGCGAACTGCTCGTGCGAGTTGAACGCCAGCATCGGAAACGGTGGGCGACGCCCGAACCGACGATGCGTCTCGTGCAGTCCGATCACGAAGAACGGGTGCCCCGCCACGCTGTATCGGAACTCGCCGGACTGCGGATCGGACGAACACCCGTCCGCCCAGGCGAATCGGTCGGCGTCCGCCTCGTGCAGCAGCTGCAGGTGCTGCCACAGCAACTCCTCGAACCGCAGCTCGTCCACCCCACGCGGCTGCTCGAAGGTCGCGATGAAACTGGTGAACTTCCGCGAACTCCAGTCCGCCCCGTCGACGAACTCGGCCAGATCGGCGGCCATCTGCTTCGCCGACTCTGCGCTACCCATCACGTCGAAGTGCGAATGGGTGATGCCGCCCTGACGCCAGGACGCGCGACCGGCCAGACAGGCGAACCGGTCTCCGAGAAGGAATTTCTCGAGCTCAGCTCGCGCATCCGTTGTCATTCCAGCGTTCCTTTGATCACAGCCGTACTCGGGCGGGAGCGCTGGCGATCCACTCGGCGTCAGCAGCAACCTCGCCCACATTGCAGGCCGATCCTGTCAGCCGACCGGGCCGATACGCGAATCGACCGCGTCGACGCCGATGGTCGTTGCGGCCGCTCGACGCCGGAAACAGGACACGCGCACGTGTCACGGATCACGCCCGTCTCGGCGACAGCGGCTCCGGCATGGTGGGTGAACCCGGGCCGGATCGCAATCGCGACTGACCGCTCGCGGAAATGCCCTACTTCTTGGAGGAACCGCTCGCCGATCCGCTGCCCAGGATGCACAGCGGATTCGCCACCATCGCCGCCTGCGAGTGCGCGGTGAGTACGAGACATGCGGGCAACGTAATTGCCGGGCGACGACGCCACCCACGGAATTGGACGATTGACCGATACAGTCCCGCTCAGTGGGCCGAGGGTCAACGCCGTCGTCACGATCGCCCACCGCTTGTCGACCGTGCGGCACGCCGATCGGATCGTCGTGATGGACGACAGCAGCGTACGGGCGGTCGGACACACGACGATCAGATGCGCGCCGACGGCCTGGACGCGCGGATTTGTCCACGCCGACGGATTCGTGGAGGCGTCGAACGCGCTCTTCGTTCAGCTCGGAAAGATGCTGTCCCACAGTCTGGTCGGGGTGCGTTCGGGATCCATCAGGTCGTTTTCCGCCAGGACGCTGTCCTCGTTCGCGACGGTTTCGGGGTCGAATCGGATCAGGGTTCGGCCTTCGCCGCGTAGTGCTTCGACCGTGCGAACGAGCGAGGAGGTTTCGGCGAGGGTGGCGTCGAATTTCGCGGGGTCGGCGTCGAGGTGTTCGCAGAGCAGGCGGCGGCGGATGCCGAGGATGGTTTCGCGTAGGAGTTCGCCGTCGGTGGTTGTGGGGGTGACCTCGACGGCGAGGTCGCATTCGGTGTCGAAGCCCATCGATCGATTGTTGAGGTTCGATGATCCGACGCGCAGGAGGCGGTCGTCCATCACCAGCACCTTGGCGTGGACGTAGATGGGCGCGCCGGCGGCGGTGACGGGGTGGTAGACGCCGAGTCGGTGGTGGATGTCGGCTTTCCACAGCAGGTGCAGGAGGCGTCGGCGGGCGCCGTCCATCGCCGCCTGCTCGAGCCAGCCGTCGGCGTGGCGGGGGAGTACCAGCACGATCTCCGGGCCGTTCGGTTCGCGCAGGCGCGCGGCGATCGCCTCGGCGAGGGTGCGCGAGGCCAGGTATTGGCTCTCGATGTACAGCGAGCGGGTGGCGCCGGCGATCGCCGCGCGATACAGCGCCTCGATCTCGCGGACCTCGGCGCGGTCGGCGAGCTCGGGGAGGGTGCGGGCGATTCCCACGTCGACCGACCGCATCGTCGGCTCCAGATCTTGCGGCCACGGGCCGTCTCCGGTGACGTCGTCGACCGGGCTCAGTTCTTGCCCCGTGGCCGATTTCCATCTGGCGCGGGCCAATTCGCTGATCGCCTTGGCCGCGGCGCCGTCCACGGCGGTGGTCGCGTCGTGCCACGGGCCGTACCGGTTGCCGTTGGGCGCGGTTCGGTAGGTGTTGTCGTCGCGGTGGTCGCTGGTGTCCCAGCGGTCGACGGTCATGTCGATGCCGCCGCAGAACGCGAGCTGATCGTCGATCACGATGATCTTCTGATGGTGCGCCGAGCCGATGGGGTGTGCGCCGTCCATTTCGAAGTGCAGTCTTCGGTCGGTCATCCAGTTGACGATGAAGATCGGCGTCATTCCCCGGCCGATCGCGGCGATCGCGCCGACATTCCATTTCAGCAGGTAGATCTCGAGATCCGGCCGTTGTTTCGGCAGCCAGGACAGGAACTTGCCGAGCTGATCGGGCCCCTCGAGGGTCTGGCCCTGTGGTTCGAACTGGATCCGGGTGTCGAAGTCCCAGCCGATCAGCACGATGCGTTTGCGCGCCCGCAGCATCGCGGCCTTGGCGTGGCGGAAATAGTCCGCCGCGTCGATGATGCAGGCCAGCCGATCGGCCCGGGCGATCTGCCAGCAGGTTTGCCCGGGAGTGAGGATTTGTCGCGCGTCGCTCATGTGTTGTCAGCCCCTCGGCATCGTCAGAAAGTTGATGTGAGGAGGGCACGCACGAACATGTCGGTCGATTCCGTCAGTTCCGCGGCCGTGCCCGCGGCGAGGACTCTGCCCCGGTCCAAGATCACCATCTGGTCGGCGAAGCCGCCGTGGGCCAGGATACGTACCTCGTTGCTGACCACGAGTACTGCGGCGCCGGAGTCGGCGTAGTCACGCAGTGAGCGCCACACTCCGTAGGCCGTTGCCGCATCGAGGGAGTTGGTGGGGCCGTCCGCGATGAGGACGGGCGGGGCGGGCAGTAAAGCGGCGGCGAGTGCGGCGCGTTGGATCTGACCACCCGAATGTTGACGGGGGAGCAGGTCCGAGGTGTCGGTGGGGTATTGCGCGGCGGCGCACGCTCGTTCGACGCTCCATGCCCCGTGTCGACGTTGCAGCGACTGCAACTGTGCGCCCACTGTTGTGTCGGTCGCGAAGGCGGTGACGCCTTCTTGGGGCACGTAACCGACGACGTTCTCGCCCAGCGACTGCTGACCGCCGACAGCCGCACCGTTGATCGAGATGCGTCCCTCGTATCGCGCGGTGGTGGGCAAACGTCCGGTGAGGGCGCAGGCGAGCATGGTCTTTCCGGCGCCGGGTCCGCCGAGCACGGCGGTGATCCGACCGGCGGGCACGGTGAGATCGACGTCGGTGAGCACTGTTCCGCTCCAGCGGCCGGTGTCGATGCGGACGGTGAGGCCGGACAGTTCTGCGGTCACAGTTCGACCCTAGGTGATCCGCGCGCACGCCAATGCAAGAAGTGATCAGGCTCGGTAGAGCTTGTCGATGTCGTCGGCGAATCGTTCGGCGACCACGTGCCGCTTCACTTTCATCGTGGCGGTGAGTTCACCGGATTCCTCGGTGAGGTCGCGGTCGAGAACGGCGAACTTCTTGATCGATTCGGCGTGGGAGACAGTGCTGTTGGCGTCGTCGATCGCCTGCTGTACCTCGGCGAGCAGGGCGGGGTCAGTGCGCAGGTCGGCGATGGTGGCCTCGGCCGGTCGGTCGGCGGTGGTCTTCCAGGCCGTGAAAGCGTCCGGGTCGATGGTGATCAGGGCGGTGATGAACGAGCGGCCGTCGCCGATCACGACGGCTTGCGAGATGAGCGCGTGGGAACGGATGCGGTCTTCCATCGGGCCGGGGGAAACGTTCTTGCCGCCCGCGGTGACCAGCAGGTCCTTCTTGCGGCCGGTGATCGACAGGAAGCCGTCGGCGTCGATGGCGCCGAGGTCGCCGGTGCGCAACCATCCGTCGTGCAACGCGGCGGCGGTGGCTTCCTCGTTGCGCCAGTATCCGGCGAACACGATGCCGCCGGCCAGCTCGATCTCGCCGTCGTCGGCGATGCGAACGGCATTGCCGCCCAAGGGATGTCCCACCGAGCCGATCTTCACCGCGTCCGGCATGTTCACGCAGTGCGCCGCGGTGGATTCGGTCAGGCCGTAGCCCTCGTAGACCGGCACGCCCACTCCTCGGAAGAAGTGGCCGAGCTGTGGCGTCAGTGCCCCGCCGCCGGAGATGACGTACTCGCAGTCACCGCCGAGTGCGTCCCGTAGCGGGGAGTAGACCAGCCGGTCACACAGCGCGTACTGCGCGCGCAGGAGCATCGACGGCTGTCGCGCGAATCCTCCTGTGTGGTCGAATGTTTCACTCCACCGGACCGCGGTCTGCTCGGCGAACCGGAACACCGCAGCCTTGATCTTGCCGCCGTCGCGCGCCTTCTTCGCCGCGCCGTCTCGCACCTTCTCGAATACCCGCGGCACACCGAGGATCGCGTGCGGCCGGAAGCGGGTGAACTGTTCGGTGATCGTCTTGAAGTCCGACCAGTGCGCCTGGGTGGTCCCGGATTCGAACGCTGCGAGCGACACCGACCTGGCCAGCACGTGCGCGAGCGGCAGGAAGGTGAGAATGCGTTGCCCGGGATGGGCGACCGCGCCGACACTGGCGGTCAGGATGCCGCGGACTTCCGAGAGGAAGTTGCGATGGGTGAGCATGCAGCCTTTGGGGCGGCCGGTGGTGCCGGAGGTGTAGACCAGCGAGGCGAGGTCGTCGGCGCGCAGGCCGTCGAGCCGTTCTCGCAGGCGGCCTGCGGGGAGGTCGGCGCCGTCGGAGATCAGTGTGGCTTCGGCGCGGTCGTCGATAACCACCGTTCGGCGCAGCGTGTCCGGCGCGCCCGCGAGCAGGTCCTTGTGCCGGGGCGTCTCCACGATCGCGAGTGCCGCACCGGAATCCTCGAGGATCCAGCGCACTTGCTCGGCCGACGACGAGTCGTAGACCGGGACGGTGACCGCACCGGCGGCCCAGATCGCGAAGTCGAACAGTGTCCACTCGAAGCGGGTCGCCGACAGCAGCACCACCCGGTCACCGGGCTGAATTCCGTTGGCGATCAATCCTTTCGCGACCGCGGAGACCAGGCGCGCGAACTCCTCGGCGGTGACGTCGAGCCAGCGATCACCGGCGGGCCGGGAGAACAGCACCCGCTGCGGGAACTGTTCGGCCTGACTGTAGACCGAGGCGACGATGGTCTCGTCCTCGGCGATGGTGAATGTGGCCGGCGCGGTGAACTCACGCATGCTCGCCTCCAAGGGGTTGATCGGGATGCTGGAAACGCCGCAGCGCGTCGGCGAAGTCGGCGATGTCGTCGGCGGTCCAGTCGTTCATGCGCTCACTGAGCAGTGCGAGGTCCTGCTGGATCGAGGCTTGGTGCGCCTCGTGTCCCGCAGCGGTCAAGGTGAGGGGATATCCGGCGCGCAGACTGCCCTCGCCCGCCGTCACCCAGCCCGCGTCGATGCAGGTCCGCAACTGTCGCGACACCGTCGAACGGTGCACGCCGAACGCTTCGGCGAGCTCGGTGGCCCGACAGCCCGGATTCCGCTCGATATACGACAGCGCCGACCGCTGCGCGAACGAAGGAATCCCCTCCGCCCCGGGGCGGCCCGCAATGGTTTCGCGGACGATCTGGGTGAGCGCGTCGTGAACCGCGACGAGCTCGGGCGACCATCCACCCGACTGGTGTTGCATGATGCAACTATAACTCCGTCGATCACCCAACCCTGGACCGACCCGACCCAACTCCCCCGAGTCCACGCCGCCCCGCCCCCCCGAGGTGCTCAACTGGACACCCGATCACCATGTAATGGTGCGAGCATCGGCCGAGAGCCGACCAGCACCAAGACATGGTGATCTTGAAATGGGGTGGTGGTGTCGAGGGGAGGCCCGCCGGGGCGGCGTCGGATACGGCGACCCGGTCTCAGCTCCGGAAATCCGCGAAGTCGAACCCCGGTGCGACTACGCAGCTGACCAGGACTTCCTCGTCGCCGGAGGGGCGGGCGGCCTGCCAGTTGCCTGCTGGGACGAGTTGTTGCACGCGGTGACCTGTTTCGATTTCGGGCCCGAGAATCACAGTCTCGGACGTGGCGGGTTCGTCGCCGTCGCCGCCGACGAGGAGCTCCAGCGGACCGCCGCGATGCCACATCCAGAGTTCGTCGGAGCGCACCGCGTGCCAGATCGACTGCTCGTTCGGGGGCAGCAGGAACAGAATGCCGGTCGCGGCGGCACGGGGGCCCGGGTAGTCGGCGGGGGAGAAAGTGTGAGCGCTGCGCCAGGTTTCGCGGAACCAGCCACCTTCGGGATGGGGCAGCAGGTCGAGGGCTTCCGCGGTCGGTGGCCGGTGCAGGAGTTCGGTGTGGCGGCCTGTGGGGCCGCGCCGGGCCCACCGGATATCGCCGACGGAAAGGTGCCCAGCGGCGCGCGAGGCGACGACGAGGATCTGGTCGGTGGTCGGCAGCGCGTCGCCTATCAGCAGCGCGGACTCGTCGTCCTCGGCCCAGGAGGTCCGGTCGTCGTCGAGCAGTTTCCCACTTGCTGACTGCCAGGCTTCGAGCGTGGTGACGAGTAGCGGTTCGGCGGGGGTGAGGGGACTCATGGCATCGAGTTTTCACGAAGACCGCGGGCATCGCCCCGTCCGCGGCACTTCGGGGTGAGCCCCGCGACCATCGGCTGGGCAACACCGCGGCACCGCCGACGTCAGCTCGATCGTTCACACGCCGAGTCGAATGCCCTTTGGGCTCAATCGTTCTCGGTGACGCTTGTCGGGGCTCTCCACATCTGCTCCGCAAGCCACAGTGCGGCCGCTGCCAGCAGCCCGCCCCAGACGATCCGGCCTGCGTGCGGTAGGAAGAACTGCGGCAACATGGCGACCAGCAGTGCTGCCAGGGGGACGCCGCTCCAGCGGTTGAGGGTGCCTGACCGCCATACCGCCATGGCGGCGAGCACTGCGGCGACCGCGATCAGTGCGAGGCCGATCAGGAAGGCGGAGACGGCGGTCGAATCGTTCCGAAAGGCATTGCCGACCTCGGTCAGGGAGGCATCGTCGTCGGTGACGGCCCGCTGCCCGATCGCTTTGAGCCCGTACACCTCCGCGCCGTAGTAGGAAATCGTCAGCGCGGATCCGATGTACCCGATAGTCGCGGCGAGGGCAGCGATGTTCCCGGTGCGGGTGCCCTCGAGATACCTGCGCAATGCGCCGTAGCCGAGCGGGATGAGGATCAGCCCGATGATCGCGGCAAGGTGTGCCACGGCCCATCCCGCACTGGCCCACGACTCGGCGGCTTCGAGCGAGGTCTGGTCGGTGACGCGCGGTGCGGCCACCTCGTAGATCAGAAACAGGATTCCAGCGAACGCGAATGCCAAGGCGCCCAAGCGGACTCGGTGAGTGGGAAGTGATGCGAGATCAGAGACGGACAAAACGCGCTCCTCGAGATGGCCCGATCGTCATTGCGAGATCAGTGCTCTCGTTTAGAGTAGCGCCCTTCGTTATCAAGCGATAGATACCGGAACGAAAGGTGTCGCGTGTGGGGGCCGACGGGTGCGCCGCGGCAGGCGCGACCCGTCGGCCTGGATGGGTTAACCGGTGACGGCGCCGTGGGCAGCCGAGCTGACCAGTTTGCGGTACTTGGACAGCACGCCCGAGGTGTAGCGGGGTGGCAGTGGCTCCCAGCCGATCTTGCGGGCGGCGAGTTCGTCGGCGTCGATTTCGACGTCGAGGATGCGGTTGGCGACGTCGAGGACGATCGGGTCGCCGTCGCGGACGAAGGCGATCGGGCCGCCGTCCACGGCTTCGGGGGCGACGTGGCCGACGCACAATCCTGTTGTGCCGCCGGAGAATCGGCCGTCGGTGAGCAGCAGGACGTCCTTTCCGAGGCCCGCGCCTTTGATAGCGCCGGTGATGGCGAGCATTTCGCGCATGCCGGGCCCGCCCTTGGGGCCTTCGTTGCGGATGACGACCACGTCGCCTGCCACGATCGTGCCGTCTTCCAGTGCGTTCATCGCCGCGCGTTCCCCGTCGAACACCCGGGCCGTGCCGCGGAAGACGTCGGAGTCGAAACCGGCGCTCTTCACGACGGCGCCTTCGGGGGCGAGCGAGCCGTGCAGGATGGTGAGTCCGCCGGTTCGGTGGAGCGGCCGGTCGAGGCGACGGATCACGTCACCGTCGAGGATCGGTTCGATATGGGCGAGGTTCTCGGCCATGGTCGCGCCGGTGACGGTCATGACGTCACCGTGCAGGAGACCCGCGTCCAACAGGGCTTTCATCACGACGGGGATGCCGCCGACCTTGTCGACATCGTTCATCACGTAGCGGCCGAACGGCTTGAGATCGCCCAGGAGCGGCACCTTGTCGCCGACGCGATTGAAGTCGGCGAGCGTGAGCCCGACCCCGGCCTCGCGGGCGATGGCCAGCAGGTGCAGCACGGCGTTGGTCGACCCGCCGAGCGCCATGACGACGGTGATGGCGTTCTCGAACGCCTCCATCGTCATGATGTCGCGGGCGGTGATCCCCTTGCGCAGCAACCCGACAACGGCCTCGCCGGACTTTTCGGCGTAGTCGTCGCGGCGACGGTCCGGCGCGGGCGGGGCGGCCGACCCGGGCAGACTCATCCCGAGGGCCTCGGCGGCCGAGGCCATGGTGTTGGCCGTGTACATGCCGCCACACGCGCCTTCACCCGGACAGATCGCCCGCTCGATCCGATCGACCTCGGCCGGAGTGATCAGCCCTTTGATGCAGGCGCCGACCGCCTCGAAGGCATCGATGATGGTGACGTCCTTGCCGTCGATATTGCCCGGCAGGGTTGATCCCGCGTAGAGGAAGACACTCGACAGGTCCAGCCGCGCGGCCGCCATCAGCATGCCCGGCAGACTCTTGTCACAACCGGCGAGTAGCACCGACCCGTCGAGGCGCTCGGCCATCATCACGGTTTCGACGGAGTCGGCGATGATCTCGCGGCTGACCAGAGAAAAGTGCATCCCCTCGTGCCCCATCGAGATGCCGTCGGACACCGAGATCGTGCCGAACTCGAGCGGGAAGCCGCCCGCCGCGTGGACACCGCGCTTGACCGCTTTGGCGAGCCGGTCGAGCGAGAGGTTGCACGGGGTGATCTCGTTCCAGCTGGAGGCCACCCCGATCTGCGGTTTGACCCAGTCCTCGTCACCCATGCCCACCGCGCGAAGCATGCCGCGAGCGGCAGTTTTCTCGAGTCCGTCGGTGACATCGCGGGAGCGCGGCTTGATGTCCACGGGCTGTTCGGAGTCGTGTGCCATAGCGCAAGCCTACGAGCCCGGGTCGCGCGATCACTACGTCGGACGGTGCGGTCTATCCGGCGGCGAGGGTGGATGACGGAGTTCCGATGGCGCCCAGGTCGGCGGGACCGTGGGCGTTGGCGATGGAACTCACTGTGGCGGTGCCGAATACGCCGTGTCGGTCGTACATCGCCGCGGTGCCGACCGCGATCCCGTCCTGGGCCATCCGGTCGAGGGTGAACAGTCCCGCTTCGTCCCCCTCGGGCAGCCGCGTCAGGGTGAGCGTGGCGTCGGCATTGATGTATTCCAGGCCGCTGCTGCCCAGGTTGGTGACCACATTCGTCACGTCGGCCAGCCCCGCGACGAACTGGAACGGAGTCGGTCGCTCACCGACCACGACGGGGATCGGCCGATGCCAGATCCCCGTGCGCGCGGTGTTGTGGTGGGTGTGGGCCTGCGGACTCCACCCTTCTTCTTCGCTGAAATACACGCGATCCTGATCCGACGACGGCGCCCGGTCCGCAGGCGGCGGGTCCGCGGTGGTGGCAGCCGACCAGCAGATGCCCTCCGGTGTCGGTCCGGGGCGCAGACACAGCGCGCCTGCGCGGGCGACCGGTCGATCGTCCTGGATCAGGATCGCGTCGAACAGTGCCAGCCGCCGCCCGTCTCGAACCACGTCGAGGCGAATTGTGCAGGGCCGCATGAAGACCGGGCGGAACAGATCGAGTGTCCATCGCACCGGCCGCAAGTCGGTCCGCTCACGCAGCACCAGTTCCCGTTCCACCGCACGGGCCAGAACCGCGCCCACCGCCATACCGCGCAACTGCCCGCCGATCCAGCCACTGCCTGCCTCGGGTTCGGGATGCAGTACCTCCGTGCGACCGCTCGGTACTGCGCGAAAGAATGCGTGACTCATCGGCGGACTCCTCGAAACATGGGCAGTCTCGCCGGATACGCGGCATCGATGGCACGGGACCAGCAGCTGCCCCAAGTCTGCGAGTCGGCGATCCCTCAATGATGCGTCGACCGGACCCGGGCGGCCACTCGGCTGGGGATTGTCACAGAGTCGAACAGGTCTGTGGCAATCCCGTCGGCACGCCGGAAAGCAGCGGGCTACGGTCGGTTATGGCCCACCGATCGGCAGTACTCGGGGCGATGCTCATCGCGATGTCGTTGCTCAGCGCGTCCAGTCCGTCCGGTCGGGGGGAGGACGACCCGCCGCCGGCGCGTGCGGCGGATGTGTTGGTGTCGGTTTCGGAGTCGCCGGGGTTCCTGCAGACCGAGCTGGTCGGGAGTCGGCGCGCACCCTTCTTCGAATTGCGCCGTGACGGCACGGTTTTCACCACCGTGGACCGTGGTGCCGAGCCGAGCATGTTCGGTGTCTACTGGGCGCGGCTCACCGAGAAGGGCATCGAACAGGTGCGTGCGTGGCTCGGTGCTGTCTCGTTCAACGATGCCCACTACCGTGAGCGCACGATCTGGACGGACGAGCCGACGACGTCGGTGTACGCGAACTTCGACGGGCCGGTCGGTGTGTCGGTTTACGGCTTGGACACCAAGCCCGGTTCGCGATCGGACAATCGTGAAGTGCGCCGGTTGGCAGGGGTGATCGACCGTTTGCGAGAACTTCCTGACAGCGAAGAACTCACGGAGCAGCGACGCGCTCCGTACACGCCGACCGCCATCGATATCGGGTTCCAGCCCGCGGTGCCCAAAGACGGCGATCGGCTACCCGCACCGATCAGCTGGCCGTTCGCTACGCCGCTGACGCAGCGCGCCCTTGGCGTCGGCGGCTACGGGCGGGTGCTGTGCGCGACTATCGAAGGCACCGAAGTGGCCACGGTCATGGAGCTGATGGCCGGACAGAACAAGGACAAGCGACCCCACTGGACGACCGGGGCGGCACCGGGGTCCGGACAGCCCACCTCGGTCTTCGTGACGATGAACGCGCTGTTGCGCGGTCAATCCGGTTGCAGTGCGCCAGTATCCGATCGGGCCCCGTCGGATCGTGTTGTCGTGGAACCGCTCCAGAAGGTGGTGCTCGCCGATCCGGCTACCTGGACCGGCTTGTATCCGGCGGACAGGTTCGTTGGCGCGAACAGCCTGGAACTCTATGCGGCGGTGCCGATTCTGGTCCGTGAGCTCGAGGCCAGACATGCGAGCGACACCGGAAGCAGCACCGATTTCCGCGTGCCGACCGGGTCGGCCCTCTCCTGGTACGACTACCGATTCGTGGCCGCGGAAGTGGCCGGTGCCCGCTATATCGACCTCGAGGCCCACTATCCGGGCAGGGTCCCCGATCGGTGGAAGCCGCCGACCTGGCACGCCCGCATCGCTCTCGGTCCCGAGACCGTCACCGACCTCGATCTGAAGTGAGCGAGCTCAACGTAATTCGATCGGTCCGCGGAGTTGGCGGGCGACGGCGCTGAACCAGCCGAGGTGGTAGTGGCTGCCTTCGGCGTCGAATCGGGTGCGCAGTTCATACCAGCGCAGGCCGGGATGCCGGTGATGGACGTCGTGCAGGTTGAAGCTGAGGGCGAAGTGTTCGAGCGGACGGGGGAGGCGCAGATTCATTGCTGCCCTGGGTGATTCGAGGTCGGTGGCGTAGTGATAGGCGTTGTCGGCGAGCGAGATGATCAGTGCGCGGGCGCCGATCGCGGCGAGCAGCATCCAGCCGTGTGCGCCGTAGGCGAGGAACGCGGCGGTGTGAACGACGACGATCGCGGCGGCGTCAGTGCGGAATGTGTCCAGTGCCGCAGGCCGCGCGACTCGGTCCAGCACGAGGCCGCCGATCGAATCCGGTGCGTCCACCCGACGTGCGAGTGCGCGAATGGCTCGTTCGGGTAGCACCGCGAGCAGCAACGTGACCACTTCGAGCAGGTAGAGGCCGCCGAAGAGGGTGAGATAGAAGGGGACAGCGGCACGCCGCCTTGTGGTCTTCGCCGGATCGTAGATCTCGCTGCGCTCGCGAACCCGGCTGTATCGATGATGCAGCAGGTGGCCGATTTTCAGCATCGCGAACGGCGACCCGTACAGCACCGCCAGCACGCGTCCCACCCGATCGTTGCGAGTTCGGTCGCGCAGCAGCGACCCGTGCACGGACTCGTGGATCAGCGACCAGAACGGGGTGGTGGTCAGCGCTAGCGGCACCAGCAACCAGCCCCACGAAGTGTCACGTGGTAGCAGCACCAGCGGGATCACGAAGAGCTGAATCGCACCAAGTGTCAACGCCAGCAGAACAAGTCGGATATTGACCAGGTCGCCGCCGAGTGTTCGCGCGCTACCGGAGGTCCCCGGTCGGCGGGTTTCGGTCATGGTGCAGCGTCGCTCCGTGTAGATCAGCCAACTCCCACACCCATCGTGCCACCACCGGGCGGCGGGCGACAGGCTGGCGGACGCGATGAACCGGGTGTTGGCCGAGAATTCAGAAACGACGTGTCAGGGCGCTAGTCCGGCAGGTCGGTGTCCAGCGCGAGAACGGGAAGCCGGGTCACGGTCCAGGCGGCCAGCGCGGTCGACGCCAGCACGTGCACCAGATAGACCGAGCACACCAGGCCGATGCCGTAGTCGCGCATCCAGGCGCCGAGTGGAATCAGGGCCACCAGGTCGAGGCCGAGCATCAGGATCGACAAGAGCAGGGCTGGGGCCGCCCACGTCGGCGGTTCCGGTGCGGCGAGACCCTGGTTCTCGGCAGCGGGCGGTGCGAGCGGGGTATCGCAGTGGTTCTCGGTGACCATTGTGTCCTCACGGGCAGTACCGGTGGATGCGGTCGACACCACGTCGTGTGCGTCCGGTGTGGGGATGCTGCGTACTTGCTGATCTGTCACATATTCGATGTCACGGCGGTCTTGGATCGGCGTGCGAAGTGAAAACTTCGACATCTGCAATCTGTCGGCAACACGGACGGTGTGGCCTTTCAGGCGGCTGTTCTGTGCGTGAGAACTGTTGTCTCACAGTGCAGCAACCGCTCGATGGTCGATGTCGATCGGGTCGCGTGCCGAGCGGAGAACTGGAATGATTCGGTTTGCCGACGGTGTCGGTCGCGCGGGTGTGCCATGATCGGGCGGGTGGACGATTCCGCTGCTGCTCGCGCCGAGTTCGATCGCCTCGTCGGTCCGCTGCGCGCGGAACTGCACGCGCACTGCTACCGGTTCCTCGGCTCGGTGCACGACGCCGACGACGCGCTGCAGGAGGCATTGCTGCGCGCGTGGCGCTCGCGCGAGAACCTGGCCGACACCGACAAGTTCCGGCCGTGGCTGTACAAGATCGCCACGAATCGCTGCCTGACCATGCTCGAGCGGCGGGGCCGTCGCGAACTTCCGATGGACACCGCGCCGGATTCGCCTGCGGCCGAACGGATCTGGCTCGAACCCTATCCGGGCATCGGCGCCGAGCCCGGACCGGAAGCCCGGTACACCGCGCGCGAGTCCGTCGAGTTGGCTTTCATGGCAATGGTGCAGCAGCTTCCGGGCGTGCAGCGCGGTGCGTTGCTGTTGCGCGATGTGCTCGGATTCTCGGCGAGTGAGACCGCCGAACTGCTCGACGTGACGGTTCCCGCGGCCAACAGTGCCCTGCAGCGGGCCCGAGCCCGCATCGGAAAGAACGCGCCGTCGCAGGCGCCCGACGACCCGCAGGCTCAGCGGCTCGCTCAGCGCTACGCCGCCGCCTGGGAGACCGCCGACGTGGACGGCATCGTCGCGCTGCTCGCCGCCGACGCCCGATACGCCATGCCGCCGCTGCCCGAATGGTATGCCGGGCATGCCGCGATCCAGGACTTCCTGGTCACCGGCCCGTTGCGCTGGCGCTGGCGTTTCCTGCCGACGGTGGCGAACGGCCAACCCGCGTTCGGCACCTACTGGTGGGACGACGAACAGTCGATGTTCGTGGCGATGGCCCTCGATGTGCTGACACTGCGCGACGGCGCGATCACCGAGGTGGTGTCGTTCCTCGACCCGGCGATCTTCCCCCGTTTCGGGCTTCCTGACGTGGTGGCGGAGTAATTTTTGTCGTCCGACGATTAGTTCGGCGCCCCGTGCGGGGTCATATCGGTAGTGGGACGTTCCCACCTGCCGAGACCTCGGCACACCGAATGGAGGCCGTCATGTCGCACGACGAAACCCAGATCCGCACCCTGATCCACGAGTGGGCCGCCGCCGTCCGCGCGGGCGACCTCGACACCGTGGTCGCCGACCATAAGTCCGACATCGTCATGTTCGACGTCCCGCCACCACAGAACGGCGTCCGCGGCATCGACGCCTACCGTCGGACGTGGCCACCGTTCTTCACCTGGCTCGCAGGCGGCGCGGCTTTCGACATCGTCGAGCTGGAGGTGACAGCAGGCGCCGACGTCGCCTTCGCGCACGCCCTGCTCCGCTGCGG
Organism: Nocardia sp. NPDC058658; assembly: GCF_042716665.1. NCBI lineage: Bacteria > Bacillati > Actinomycetota > Actinomycetes > Mycobacteriales > Nocardiaceae > Nocardia > Nocardia sp. NPDC058658. Next base: position 189,093 of record NZ_JBHXRR010000008.1, on the reverse strand, counting down.
ATCCCCGGAAGAGCTTGCCGCCGAACCGGATACGCGCCTACGCCTCACCCTCGGCCTCCGCAAGGAAAGCGACCGGTGGGTGATCGCCCACGAACACCATTCCTTCCCCGACACAACCGCCGACCCGACCGCCGACGTCGAGGAAATCCGCGCGCTGCACCAACGGTGGTTCGCCGCGACAGCGCAGAAAGACCTCGACAGCCTGATGGTCGAAATCGCCGACGACGTCGAATCCTATGAACACGATGCGCCGCTGCGCTACACCGGTGTCGACAACGTGCGCGAGGTCTGCCGCCGCGGACTCGAGTCCGCACCCGGCCGAGTCACCTGGGATGTCCCCGAAATGCACGTGCAGGTCCGTGGCGATCTCGCCGTGGTGTGGGGCCTGAACTTCATGACCGCCGAAGACGCGAACGGCCACCTCGACCGCTCCTGGTCACGCGGCACCCGGGTCTTCCGCCGCCGCGGCGGCCGCTGGGTCCTCGTCCACCAGCACGTGTCGTACCCCTACGACTCAGCGACAGGCATGGCGGTCACCGATCTCGTCCCCGACGGAGAGCTACTGCAGCAGTAGAAAAGCGAGGCTCCTCAGCCCAGCACACCAGGGGTCGCGATGAGTTGGAAGAAGCGCGCGGTGTAGATGTAGGGCGCGCGGGTGGCCATCGCGAGTTCCAATCGCTCCAGCTCGGCGAAGAACCGGGGGTCGTGCTTGCGCTCGTCGTCGACGATCAGGTCACAGACGTTGCGGATTCCGCAGTGCGCCACGAGTCGCAGGCCGGCCACCGTGAGGTCGGTCGTGACCTGGTCGGCGTAGCAGGCGCGGGTTTCGGTGTCGTAGGTGACGGTGTGTCTGGTCGGGCTGTCCAGCTGCCGTAATGCCTCGGTGAGGTCCAGGTTTCGCACGGCGGTGAGCAGGGGATCGGCGTCGGCATTCGGGGCGATCACCGACACGACACCGGTCGGCGCCACCACTGACGCCAGCGACTCGATCAGCGTGCCCGCGTCGGGTACGTACTGCAGCAGGTTGTGGCAGAGCACCGCGTCGAACCCATTGTGCCGGAAGGCATTACCGAGGCTGTCGGCATCGATCACCCGCGTGTCGATCAGGTCGCCGAGTCCCTGGTGCTCCGCCAGGGTGCGCGCCTGGGCCAGTGCGGGTGCGGAGATGTCGGCGACGGTGACGTGGTGGCCGCGTGCGGCGAGTTCGATGGCGTCGAGGCCGTTGCCGCCTGCGACATCGAGTATCCGTAGGCCGGTGCCGGGGAGATGAGGTGTCAGGTTGGCGGCCGCGGTGGTGTATCGGAGCTTGCCCCACGGGCTGGCTTGCCACTGACGGAAGGTAGCCAGCTTTTCGTCGAAAACCGACTCGGTCAACGCGGTCCTCCGGTCGACTCGTCGTTGCTTCCCCCTTCTACTGTATACACGATTTCAGGCGCTCATGAGACGCTGAATCTTGGTTCATAATCGCTCGCGAAAGACCGAAACCACCAGGTGAGGAGTAGCGGGATGGCTTATGTGCTCGGGTTCGGTGCGGTCGATGCGACGCAGGGGGCGATCGTTGGGGGTAAGGGGGCGAACCTCGGTGAGTTGTCGCGAATCGGTGGGGTGGAGGTGCCCGCGGGGTTCTGTGTGACGACGGAGGCGTTCGCGCGCACGGTGTCCGGTGCACTCGATGATCGGCTCGACGAGTTGTCGGAGCTGGAGCCAGGGGACCGGGACGCGATTGCGGTGCTGAGCGCGGAGCTTCGATGCGCGGTCGAGGAGCTTGTCGTTCCGGATGACATCGCGGCCGCGATTCTCGCCGCGCATGCCGGGCTCGGTGCCGACGGCGCGTATGCGGTGCGGTCGAGTGCGACGGCCGAGGATCTGCCGACCGCGTCGTTCGCCGGTCAGCAGGACACGTACCTGAATGTTGTGGGGCCGGAGGCGATCCTCGAGCATGTCAGGCGATGCTGGGCTTCGTTGTTCACCGAGCGGGCCGTGACCTATCGGCTGCGAAACGGGTTCGACCAGAAGAACATTCAGATGGGTGTTGTCGTGCAGCGGATGGTGTTCGCGCGCGCCGCCGGTGTTCTCATGACGGTCGACCCCGTCACCTCCGACCGGACCGTCGTGACCATCGACGCCGGTTACGGGCTCGGCGAGGCACTGGTGTCGGGCCTCGTGAACGCCGACCTCTATCAGGTCCGCGACGACCGCATCATCACCGAGACGATCGCCACGAAGAAGCTCACCGTCGAGCCGGTGGCGACGGGTGGAACGCAGGTGCGCGAGATCGCATCGGAGCGACAGAACGAGCCGGTGCTCACCGACGTCGAGGTGTTGCGGCTCGCCCGACTCGGCCGCCGCATCGAAGCACACTTCGGCAGCCCGCAGGATATCGAATGGTGTTGTGAGGGTGAGCAGTTCCGCATCGTGCAGAGCAGGCCGATCACCACCCTGTTCCCGATACCGCACGCCGACGACGGCGAGAACCACGTCTACGTGTCAGTCGGTCATCAGCAGATGATGACCGATGCGATGAAGCCGCTCGGCCTGTCGGTGTGGCAGTTGACGAGCAATGCGCCCATGCGCGACGCGGGCGGTCGACTGTTCGTCGACGTCACCGCGATGATGTCCTCGCCCGCGAAAGCCGCCGCCCTGGCCGCGGGCCTCGGCAAGTCCGATCCGCTGATGGGCGACGCACTGCACACCGTGCTCGACCGCAAGGATTTCATTCGCCAAGTGCCAGAAGAGAATTCCGCCGCACCCATGCGCGACGCACCGCCGCCGATCGAGACCGATCCCGGCATCGTCACCGAGCGGATCGCACAGAGCGAGGCCTCCCTCGCGGCACTGAAGCGCGACATCGCCGACCTGTCCGGACCGGCGCTGCTCGACTTCATCCGGTCCGACATCCAAGGCGAATTGCGGCGAGTCCTGTTCGCACCGCCGGGTTTACAGATGATCACGGCCTCGATGGACGCCACGGAATGGCTCAACACCCAACTGCTCGAATGGCTGGGGGAGAAGAACGCCGCCGACGTGCTCAGCCAGTCGATTCCCGGCAACGTCACCGCCGAAATGGGCCTGGCGCTGCTGGATGTCGCCGACGTGATCCGCCCGCATCCCGAGGTGGTGACCTACCTCGAGCAGATCGAGAACGACGACTTCCTCGACGGGCTGACCGACTACCAGGGCGGCGGCGAGGTACGCGCCGCGATCGAGGCATTCCTCGACGAATACGGCATGCGATGTGCGGGCGAAATCGACATCACCCGCCCACGGTGGGCCGAAAGTCCCCGCACACTCGTGCCGACAATCCTCGGCAATATCGAGAACTTCGAGCCCGGCGCGGGCAAGCGACGTTTCGACGACGGCCTGCGCGCCGCCGAACAGCGCAAACGCGAAGTCCTGCAACGCCTGCGCACCCTCCCGGACGGAGAGAAGAAGGCCGCCGAAACCGCGCGAATGATCGAACGTGTCCGCACCTTCGCCGGCTATCGGGAGTACCCGAAGTACGGCATGGTCAGCCGGTACTTCGTCTACAAGCAGGCTCTCCTGCGCGAGGCGCAACGGCTGGTGGAGGCAGGCGTGCTCCACGACCCCGACGACATCTACTACCTGCGATTCGACGAACTGCACGACCTCGTCCGCACGCACCGAGCCGACCAGGAACTCCTCGACGAACGCAAAGCCGCGTTCCGCGCGAACCAGTCGCTCACCGCACCGCGCGTACTCACCTCCGACGGCGAGGCAATCACCGGCGCCTACCGCCGCGAGGACCTCCCCGCGGGCGCACTGCCCGGCATGGCGGTCTCGGCCGGGACGATCGAAGGCCGCGCCCGCGTGCTCTCCGATATCGCCCAGGCCACCCTCGATCCCGGCGACATCCTGGTCACCGCCTACACCGATCCGAGCTGGACCCCGCTGTTCGTCGGCATCGCGGGCCTGGTCACCGAAGTCGGCGGCCTGATGACCCACGGTGCGGTGATCGCCCGCGAATACGGTCTCCCCGCGGTGGTCGGCGTCGAACACGCCACCGAGCTGATCCGCGACGGGCAACGCATCCGCGTCCACGGCACGGACGGTTATGTCGAAATCCTCGCGCAGATTGGAGGCGGCTAAATCCCGCAGGTCGGGGCATTTGTGCGCCAGAATGTCGCCATGCGGACATTCGCCAAGATGGTGCACGCCGTCACTGCCGGAGTTCTGATCGTCGCTGCAGGTCACGGTGTCGCCGGTGGCGCGCCGTCGGGGAGTGCTGACGGTCTGCTGCCGTGGCCGGCGGCCGGACCGGAAGGCGTGCAGGCGTCGGGTGCGGCGCTGGCCGAGGGGCTCACCGGCGCGGTGGTGTGGTCGCGGGAGGCGAACACCCCGGTCCCGATCGCCAGTATCGCGAAGGTGATGACAGCGGTCGTCGTGATCGTCTCCGGTGACCTCGAACGACCGGTGACCGTGCCGCAGGAAGCGGGCGCCTACTGCGCCAGGGAGAACGGCAGCACCGCCGGGCTGGTGGCCGGTGAGGTGCTCACCGCACGCCAACTCCTCTACGCGCTGCTGCTGCCCTCGGGCTGCGACGCGGCCTACGCCGTCGCCGAGTCGTTCGGCCCCGGCCAGGGCGGGTTCCTCGCGAGAATGAACGACACAGCGCGCGTAATGGGTCTGGCGGGAACACATTTCAGCGATCCGGCAGGCATGCCGTACCCCACCGACAACTCCACCTATTCCACCCCGGCCGACCTCGTGGCACTGGGCGTGCGGGCGATGAACCTGCCGCTGTTCCGCGAAATCGTCGGTTCACGCCACTTCCACGTCCCCGCAGGCCCCGCCAACCGCGAGCACCACTGGGAAACGACGAACCGCATGCTCGACGAGTACCCGGGCACCATCGGCATCAAAACCGGCAGCACGAACGCCGCAGGCCACTGCCTGCTGTTCGAAACGGTCCGATCGGGTATCCCCATCATCGGCGTGGTGCTGCACAGCTCCGACCACAGCAGCGCCGTGGCCCGCGACGACGCCGCCCGCATGCTGAACTGGGCCTACGACCCCATCCTGCGCGTCCTGCAACCGCTCGGCGGCTGACAACCCGCACGATCCGGGCCCAGCGCTTAGCATTCGGGATGTGCGCCGAGGGTTGCTTGTCCTGATCTGCCTGGTCGTGCTGGGCAGCACCGGTTGTGTGGGCGCGGTGGACCGGGCGGATTTCGAGGATCGGATCCGCACGCGCGGCGGCGGTTTGGTGAGCGCGCTCCCGCAGGAAGCCATCGCCGCGCTCACCCAGCGCACCGGCGCCACCGACCTCGAGGTCAACGTCATCGTCCTCACCCCGCCGAATTCGACCCAGTTCCGGCTGACGTTGAACAACCAGCCCGCCCAGATCACCAGGTTCCTGGCCGACGACGAAGTGCTGGCGGCCCGATCGCCCACGGTCCGCCTGCGTGTTCGCCCGCCGGTTCGCTCTCGGCAGCTCGACGATTACTCGTTCACCCTCGGCGCGCTGAGTGCCCCGCGCCCGGTCCGGGTCTCCGCGTTCGACGACCTCGACGGTGAGGATTTCACCGTCAGCGAGGTGCCGGGGCTGTCGAGGATCGAGGAGATCGTCGACACGGCCCTCGTGCGAAGCGAACTGCCCGACGGTCAGGTAACCGTCCTCGTGGTGAGCCGGTTCGGGCGCGAGATCCGCATCGTCGCCAATGTCTTGTCGCCCCGCTCGGAGATGGTCGCCGAATTCGACCGCGCCGGCACGTTCCTGCGCATCGAGCAGGTGTAGCGCGTGCGACGTGTTCTGACATCAGCGGTGTCGATCGTTGTGACCGCGGCGTTTCTCACGATTATCGTCGCCGTCGCGATCTGGCCGGGCGAAGCGAAACTCACCGCGCCGCTGTTCTGCGCGACCCCGGCGACCGAACCCATGGTCGTCTCGGACACCTTCCACGATTCCGAGGGCACCTCGACCAACTACACCCTCTACTGCGTCAGCGATCGCGGCGTACTCACCGACGAAGGCTTCGCACTGCCCATGCTGGCGCTTCTCGTCGCGCACGCACTGATCTTGACCGTGCTGTTCCTGCTCGCCGCCCTGATCGGTCGTGCCGGACACCGACCCGACGAGCGTCTGCGTGACACCTGACAGGCTTCTCAGCCGATCGCGGGTACCAGCTCGGCGGGCACCGGGGGAGGCGGCGGGGTGCCGTCACCGAAGGGGCGTCCACCCAGTTCCTCGCGGTGATGCGGGGTGAGCCAGTTCGACAGGTCCGGTCCCGCGGGAATGATCCCGGTGGGGTTGATGTCGCGGTGTACGGCGTAGTAGTGCTCTTTGATCTGGCCGAAGTCGACGGTGTCGCCGAAGCCGGGCGTCTGGAACAGGTCGCGGGCGTAGGCCCACAGCACCGGCATTTCCGTGAGCTTGGTGCGGTTGCATTTGAAGTGGCCGTGATAGACCGGGTCGAAACGGACCAGCGTGGTGAACAGTCGCACGTCCGCCTCGGTGATGGTGTCGCCGACCAGATAACGCTGGGTGCTCAGCCGTTCGGTGACCCGGTCCAGCGCGGCGAAGAGCCGGACGTAAGCAGCGTCGTAGGCGTCCTGATCGCCGGCGAATCCGCACCGGTAGACACCATTGTTGATGTCGCGGAACACTTCCCGGTTGATCTCGTCGATCTGCGCGCGCAGCGGTTCGGGATACAGCTGCGGTGCGCCCGGCCGGTGGAACTCGGCCCATTCGGTGGAGAAGTCGAGGGTCATCTGCGCGTAATCGTTGGTGACGACCTGCCCGGTCGCGATGTCGACGATCGCGGGGACGGTGATGCCGCGCGGATAATCCGGGAACCGAGCCAGGTAGGCGTCGCGCAGGTGGTGGATGCCGAGTACCGGATCGACCTCACCCGGATCCAGATCGAAGGTCCAGCTGAGCTTGTCGTGGGTAGGCCCGCACAGCCCCAGCGTCAGCACCGGTTCCAGCCCGAGCAACCTGCGCACGATCAACGTCCGATTCGCCCACGGACAGGCCCTTGCCGCGACGAGCCGATACCGCCCGGGTTCGACGGGATAGCCGTCGCGCCCGTCCGCGGTGATCCGCGTGGTGATGTAGTTGGTGTCGCGCCGGAATTCGCCCGGCTCGACATAACTGCCCGCATCAGCATCGTTCACCGTCACAGTCTCGCATAATCCCTGGTCGACGAGCTGCCTCCACGACCGCAAGTCGAAACCTGAACCACGGCGGCGGGATTCGCTGATTGCCCCGCCGGATCCCGGGTAGGCGGACTATGGGTCCCACGGACGGCCCACGACCACCACGGTGGTCGAGCGATCTGTCTGGAAGGAACAAACTATGAGTCTCGCGGACAAGGCCAAGCACAAGGCCGAAGAGCTCGTCGGCAAGGCCAAGGAAGCGACCGGCAAGACCACCGACGACCGCTACCTCGAGCACGAGGGTCGCACCGATCAAACGAAGGCGAACCTGAAGGGTGCAGGCGAAAAGGTCAAGGACGCCTTCCGCGACTGACCCGCCCTACCTGGGGAGCTCTTATCGCCAGCGGCCCCGCGTCGGAGACATCCGATGCGGGGCCGCTGGCGTCACCGGACACCCCTTGGTCACCCGCTGGATTGTGCCACCCCTTCTCAGGAGAATTCGACGGTCTCCACCCGATCTGAAAGACTCTCGACATCGTGACGAGATGGAAGTGGCGTTCGTCCCCCGCCATCGATCGTGTCGGACTGATGCTCGATTCGCTCGACGGGCTGTCCGTCGGCGATGCGCTGGGTGCGCAGTTCTTCATCATGGGACGATCGCTGTCGGGCCTTCGGTCGGGCACTCTCCCGCTGGGACCGTGAGACTGGACCGATGACACCGAGATGGCCTGCAGTGTGGTCGCCGAACTCCACCGGCACCAGAAGATCGACCAGGATCGACTCGCCGCAGGTTTCGCGCGCCGATTCTCACCCGAGCGCGACTACGGGCATGCAACGGTTACGACGCTTCGGCGAATCCGCGACGGCAAGCCTTGGAAAGAGGCAGCAGGCGCAGTATTCGAGGGTCAGGGGTCCTTCGGCAACGGTGCTGCCATGCGGGTCGCCCCACTGGGGGCGTACTACGCCGACGACCCGCAACGGGCCGCCGCCGAAGCCGTGCGATCGGCACAAGTCACCCATATGAACCCCGAAGGAGTGACAGGCGCCGTCGCGGTAGCGGTCGCCGCGGGACAGGCCGCTCATACTGTGTGCCGAGCTATGGATTTGTCCAGTAGTCCGGCATTGATCGAACAGGTTGAGCGCCTGTCGATCGTATCCAGGTCGGGTCGCGTTTCGCGGCTCGATCGATCCGGCGAACGGCTCGGCGAAGCCGTGCATCGTCTGGAGCCGTTGTTCGTCGCGAACTTCTCCACGGCAGTCACCGGTCGAGGCGTAGGCGGCATCGGATACGGGTTGGCACGGCCGCGGTGACCACGCCGCCTGTTCACCCCGGCGACGGTCGACACCGGATGGGTGTCGAGCATGTGGCCGTCCGGTGTACTGCGTCTTGCGTGGTATGCGATCCCTCTGGAGACGCGCGAAGAGCGCGGAGTTCGGTTCGCACCGTGGGGAATTCACCCAGTACCCTGTGGCCGTGAGACCGATGGGTAAAGCGGGGGGTGGGGTGGCGCGGCCGCGCGTTGCTCTGACCGCAGTCGCTGTAGTCGTATTCGTGACCTTTCTCGACACCACGGTGGTGAGTGTGGCGTTGGGGGATATTCGGCGCGATCTCAGTGCCGATGTGACGATGTTGCAGTGGGTGGTCAACGCCTACACCGTGGTGTTCGCCGGGCTGATGTTGGCGGGTGGGTCGCTCGGGGACCGGTTCGGGCGCAAGCGGGTGATGATCATCGGGCTGGTGATCTTCTGTGCCGGGTCGGTGGTCTCGGCGTTGGCCGGCAGTGTCGCGATGCTCATTGCCGGGCGCGCGATCATGGGTCTCGGAGCGGCGGCCTCGGAACCGGGGACGTTGTCGGTGTTGCGGCACGTGTTCCCCGATGATCGGGCTCGCGCGAAGGCGATCGGTGTGTGGGCGGCGGTGTCGGGGCTGGCGTTGGCGGCGGGGCCGGTGCTGGGCGGTGTGCTGGTTCACGCGTACGGGTGGCGGTCGATCTTCTGGTTCAATCTGGTGATCGCGGCCGTGGCGCTGGTTGCCGCGATGTGGTCGGTTCCCGAGAGCGCGGATCCGCGTCCCGAGCCGATCGACTGGGCCGGAGCTGTGCTGGGCGCGTTGGCTTTCGGGTCGGTGATCTATGCCGCGATCGCCGGTCAGGATCGTGGTTACACCGCGCCGTCGGTGCTCGCACTGTTCGCGGTCGGCGGTCTCGCGCTCGTCGCGTTCGTCTTCGTCGAAACACGGGCGCGCGCACCGATGCTCGACTTCCGCTACCTGCGTCTGCCCGGCGTGCGCAGCGCACTGGTGGTGGCTTTCGCGGTGTACTTCGGCATCTTCTCGATCTTCTTCTTCACCGCGCTGTATCTGCAAGTGATGCAGTCGTATTCGGCGGCGCGCACGGCGGGCGTCTTCGCGCCGATGGCGGTCACGATCGTGATCGGTTCGCTGGTCGCGGGCTATTGGGTGGCCAAACGCGGCGCGCGCATGCCGATGATCTTCGGTTGTGTGGTCGGTGCGGGCGGCATTCTGCTGACCCGCTCCATGCTGGCGGGCGAACTCCACGATCCGTCGCTGGCGGCCGCGATGGCCCTGGCCGGCTTCGGATTCGGGATCGCGGTGGTGCCGCTGACCTCGGCGGTGATGTCGGGTGTGCCGTCGGAGCATTCGGGAATGGCTGCGGCCGTGACCAATACGATGCGCCAGGTCGGTTCGGCGTTCGGTGTCGCGGTACTCGGCGCGCTGGTGAGCGGGTTCCTGTCGGCGGACCTGAAGGCCCGCATGACCGAACTCGGCCTGCCGACCTCCCTGCAACCCGACGCCATCCAGGCCGTGGAACTCGGAAAGATCCCCGAAGGCGTCGACATCGGCCCCTACCTGAAGTACCTGTCGAAGGTGACCGAGGTCCTCAACACGGGCAAGGCGGCGTTCCATCACGGGCTCGACGTGGCACTGCTGGTCTCGGCGATCATGATCCTCGTCGCGGCAGCTTTCACCGCCCTCGACGGCCGACACCGCGACCGAACCTCGGATCAGCCCGGTCCGGCCACCCCGAGCAAGGTCGTCTGAACCCGCAGTAGATCGATGTCGCCGTCGGCCTCGGTGACGGCACATGCTGACGGTGTCGAAGCCGTGCCGTGGAGGCAGGCCACGTCTCAGCCCAGGTGTCCCGCGGCCGGGATGTTCACCCAGCTCGGCTGGTTCGGATCCAGTTGCAGGTGTTGCGGTTTCAGGCCACTGGCATCGAGCATCGGACGCAGTGGCAATCCGCGCAGGACTTCGAAGGCGTAGATGTCGATCCGCAGCCGGTGCCCCGGTTGCAGGACACCCTCGGTGGCGGGCAGACCGATATCGACGATGGTGGGCTGGCCGGGCACCAGCTCCTGGCGAGTGTCCACGGTGAGGGAGGGGTACGGATCGGTGTAGTCACCGTTCGGTGAGCGAGTCGCCTTGTCCTCGTCCACGTGTCGCAGTGACGCTTGCAGTTGCCCGCTGGTCCACACCGTGGATCGGCCGTCCGGTGCGACGTCGTTGACCGTGACGGACCAGAAACCGTCGGTCGCGTCCAGGACCGTGTTCAGGTGCGCGCTGATCGGTCCGGAGATCTCCGTCGCCACTGTGACCGGGGCGCTGGTGAACGTCAACCCGTTGGTCTCGTTGATCCGCGCGTCTTTGGCGCAGATGTCGAGAACCCCCGCCTCACCGGCGGTACCGACCGCGGCTTGCCGGGAGCACAGCCCGGTCAGACCAGGAGCGACGGTCAATCGCGCGGCCCCGCCGGGCTCGGTGCGCAGGCTGCCGTCGTGCACGCTGTGCGCCGTTCCCGAAGGGGTGGCGTCCAGATACATCCGGCGGTAATCCATGCCGGGGGTCGGGAACTGATCGCGGCGCACCCAGCTTCCGCCCTGCTGCTTCAGCGTCACCGGATCGAAGCGGTCGATGCCGTTGTCGATTCCCTTGAGCCACTTGTCGAACCAGGCGCGCTGGAGAACATCGAGTCGCGGTGGGCCGCCGGGCAGGCCGAGCCCGGCGCCGGTGGTCAGGTGGTAGGTATCGCCCATGATGAGCTTCTTCTGATCCGCGGGCACATCAATGGCGTTGAAGGTGCGCGTCGCGGAGTAGGCGAAGATGTCCTGCCAGCCGCCGTAGACGAAGGTCGGGACGGTGACCCGCTCCGGATGGTTCTCGAGGCTGCGCCGCATCGGACTGTCACCGTCGAGCATCTGCGTGAGCTCCGGACTGGCGCTCAGGCTCGGAGCGGTCAATGTCGCGAGCAGGAGACCGGCATTGGTGAACGGATCTTTCATGCGATCGCGCAGCCATTGTCCGTCGAGGTTGCCCGCGAAGAATGCCTGCAGGTCCGGCATCAGCTTGAGCGCGTTGACGCTCGCCAGCCAGGCGGGCAGGAATCCGACGCCGAACCCGCCGCCGGTGGCGATGATGTCGCGCAGCATGTCGCCGCCGGGAACGACCGGGAAGATGGCCCGCAGCGCCGCCGGGTGCCGCTCTGCGGTCTGCAGCTGATTGGCCGCTGAATACGACAATCCGTTCATGCCCACCGTGCCGGTGGACCACGGTTGCGCGGCCGCCCAATCGACGACCTCCACACCGTCGCGTTGCTCGCGTTCGCCGAACACCTGCCAGTCTCCTTGCGAGAACCCGGTGCCGCGCACATCGACAACGACCTGCGTGTACCCGGCCTGCACCAGCTTTCGGTCGACGCCGAAGTTGCGCAGCGCGCCGGCGGCCAGCGCCTTCGCCAGGTCGGAGTAGGCGCTCATGCCGACGACGGACAGGTCGAAACCGGCGGTCGCGGCGGTCAGCATGCCCGACAGTGCGGGATCGCCGAGCGCGGTGTCGACGACGGTGGTGGCGAGCTTCGTATACGGCGTGAGGTTGACGATCGCGGGCGTCTGATCGGCCACGGCGTTTCCGGCGGCATCCGCCGGGCGGTACACATTGGCCTTCAGTACCACGCCGTCACTCATCGTGATCGGCACGTCCCAGTCGGTGTGCACGTTCGGGAAGGGTTGCGGCCCATCGTGAGTCGCGGTCCATGCGGTCGTGTCGTCGGCCGGTACGGCGGAAACCGGCACGGCGGTCGACACCCCTGTCACCAGCAACAGTGTGGTCAGCGCGGCGGCCACACGACCGGCGCTTGGCTTGATCAACATCTAGCGTCCCTTGCTGTTTCGTTTGAACGTGGCCGCGCGGTGTCGAATACCGACACTCCTCGGGCCCTCGTTGAAGCTGTCGCAATGTGTAGCACTCTTTACCATGGAGTAATGCTGAATTGCGGATATTGGCTCAATTACGCAAAGCAGCCAGGGTTTCGGAATCCCATGGGTGGAACGTTGAATACCATTCGTTCCATGCGACGAGCGAGCGGTTAGCGTCGTCAGGAGATCGGGAAACTCACGATTCGCCGACGGGGCCGGAAACGCCGAGCAGGCTCGTCTGTACCTGGAGAAGATGGTCGATGTCGCCTTCGGCATCGTCGATCGCGTTGCTGTAAAGGAAGCTCTCGCCGAGGCGAACAAGGGCGTAGGCCAAGGTCGTTCGGTCGACCGGGGGCCGGTAGCCGTCTTGCTCTTGCGCGCGTTGGATGAGCTTTTCGACCAAGGTGACGCTGCCGCGGTGTACCGGCCCCTCTGGATGGGTGACCAGACGAAGGGCGGCCGGTGATTCGTTCTGGAGGTAGGTGCGCAGTGCGGGGTCGGCCGACAACTGGCGTAACGCCTGATCGAACACTTCGCAGATGCGATGTGCGCCGCGGCTGGTGCATCGGCGGTCGATCGCGCTGATCACGTGCTCGAATCGGCGGGCGAGGGTGAGACCGATCAGCTCTTCCCTGGTGCCGAAGCGACGGTAGATGGTGGTGCGGCTGATGCCGAGTTCGGTTGCCACCGCATGCAATTCGATGCGCTCACCACGAAGGAAGGCACGGCTCGCGACATCGAGGACGTCATTTCGGGGTTCCGCACGAGACGCCTGGTCGCCGGGCAGTGACGCATAGTCCGAGGCGCCTTCGCGGACGAGTGCACCACGGGTCTGCGGTGCGGCACCGGCATCGACGGCACGCACGGCCGCCGGATCGAGGTGGCGCATGGCCGCGACGATGATCGAGATCGTCAGGTTCGCGGCCGCGGTGAAATCGAGGTGCTGTGCGAGCGCTTGCTGCACCCCGCGCACCCCGATATCGGTGATCGCCGCCGCGCAGAAATCGGCGCTGGCCCCCCATTGCAGATCGGCGCCGCCGTATTCGTGCCGTATCAGTTCGGCGACGGTGTCGGCCACCGATCCGATCGTGGCGGTCCGCACTTCGTGTGATCGGCCCGCCGTCGGCGCCCCGAACAGCACATGGAAGCCCGCCGTGTGGGTGGCGGCGAAGTCGAACAGCGCGCGCGTCGTTGTCGCGATGTGCCGGTCGAGATCGAATCCCTGTGCGATCCGGTAGCTTTCGCGCATCCACTCCAGCAGCCGCGCGGCCTCGCGGCGCACACACGCGTCGAAGAGCTGGTCCTTGGATCCGAAATGCGCGTACAGCGTCGGCTTGGAAGTCTCGGCGGCGGTGGCCAATTGATCCATGGTGACGCTGTCGAAGCCGTCGGCGGCGAAGACCGCGAGGACACCGTCGAGCAGCGCGTCGTCGGAGGGCCGCACCGCGGTGGAACGCCGGCGCGGCCGGACGTCGGCTGTTTCCGAATCGGACCTGGTCATAATGCTGCAGGTTACCGCCTCGTCCGAGGAGTGAACGGCGTTCATTTCCGCACCGTGAGCCTGAACAGCTCTTCCTCGACCGACGCCCGGTGCCGAAGCGCGTCGGCACGCGCCGACGCTGGTCGCCACCGGCCGACCAGCAACCACACCGAGGGCAAGAACATCAGCTGTGCGGCGAGGCATATCCACCACAGCTGTTGCCACTGGCGCGGAGCGTTACGGGCCGCGCGACGGACATCCTCGCCGTGCTGGACCAGGTATTGCAGGTCCGCCGCGGGAACCGCTGTCCCGGCCTGCACCGCCGCCGAGGTGTGCGTCACCCGTGGACCGAAGTCCGCGAGCACACCGGCGGCGGGAATCGCGAAGACCAGCGCGGTGAACGACAACGCGACGACCACCCGGACGCACGCGCCCCACACCGCCAACCCGGTCACGGTCGCCGCTGGATCGCTCGCCTCCACGGTTTCGGTGAAGGCCGCCATCCAGGTGGCGAACGTCATCCCGGTACCGAGGGCGATCACCACGATGATCGTGGCGAACAGGCGGTAGCTGGTGTGGCTGTCGCCGGTGGCGACAGCGAACCAGCCGATACCGAACGCGCTGATCAGTCCGCCGACGATCATGAACGGTTTGCGCACGCCCACCGCATCCGAGAGCACCCCGAATGCCATGAGGCTCAGCGCGTTCACGATCCAATACCAGGTGGCCAGGCTGTTCGCGCGGGCGTCGCTGTAGCCGAAAGTGGTGACCAGGAACAGCACCAGGAATCCGACGGCCACGTAGTAGAACAGCAGGTAGCAGCTGATCGCCCCGGCCGGGATGAGGATTCGGCTGGTCATCATCTGCCGCCAATGACCGCGCGTCGACTGATCTGCCGGGATGTCGCGTGCCCGCGCTTCCAGCAGCGCACGGTCACGCAGACTCACCATCCGTTGATCGCGCAGTCGCGGTGTGAGTTCGCGCAGCCCGACGAACGCGACCAACGAGATCACCGCCCCGACCACGCCCGCCACCCGGAACTGGAACTGCCAATCATGGTGCGTACCAAGGGTGATGCTGGAGATGACCGTCACGAGCAAGCTGCCGAGCACCGGCCCGAGCGTCCAGAACCCCATCGCTGAGGCGCGGTTGAGCTGCGGGGAGAAGTCGCGGATGAGCGCGGGAGTCGAGACCAGCACAACCCCTTCGACCCCGGCGATCAGCCCGAAAACCACCATGTAGGCGAGGGGACTGCCGACGTTCGGTGCCCCGACGCCGACCAGTAGCGACACCACGATCAGGCCGTAGACCACCAGGTTGGCACGGCCCCACCGATCGGCGAGGCCGGCCGCGAGCGAGCCGAGTATCCCGACAAGGCCCCCGACGACCTGGCCGAGAATGAAGTAGGTCAGCGACATATCCAGGTCGGCAAGGACTTTCGTCACGACCGCGCCTTGAACGTAGAGCTGGTAGTACAGCACCACGGTGGCGGCGACGGTGATCGCCAGATATGTCGCTCGCTTTCCGTTGGTGGGGAACCGGTCCAGTTGCCGGTTCCAGAGCTCGAACGACGATCTCGTCATGGTCGTGGTCAGCCGTTGCGGGGTCGGGCGAAGCAGTCGACCGGGATGCGATTAGCCGGGTCGAGTGCGTTGAGAATGTGCTGTGCGACAACGGGATCCCCGGCCGCGCCCGCGTGTTCGAACAGGGCGAGCGGGCACTGGTCCTGCACGACGATATTGGTGACGTTCGGGGCGATCGGCCCCATGCCGCTGGTGTGTGGAACCACCACCTGATCCCAGCGGGTCATGATGAAGGTGTAGTCGATGTCGGCGGGGTAAGCGTCACCGGAGTTCACCTGTTCGAGGTAGTCCGAGCCGGTTGTCATCTGCAGGCTCGCGCCGAATCCGAAAGCCTCCGCACGGATTTGGGTGTCGTCCCACACGCCGAGGGCCTTCAGCGCACGGGCGATCAGGGCTTGACCGCCGGCCTGCGTGCCATTGTTGATCGGGGTCAGGTTGACCGACTTGGCGACCTTGGTCGCGCCGCCCAGGTACTTGATGTACCAGCGCGGCATGACGGTGCCTTCGGAGTGGCCGACGAGGTCGACCTTCTGCGCGCCGGTGGCCGCCAGCACGCGATCCACGAACGGCGCCAGGTCGTTCGCCGAGGATTCGCGCATCGACTTCGTGGCTGGGATCAGGTTCAACGGCACCGGTGCGTCCGGGTCGATGCCGTAGTTCAGGGCGAACACGCAGTAGCCGTTGTTGGCCAGCAGCGGCGAGATGGTTGTCCAGTTGGCGGCCATCGTGGCGGTCAAGCCGTGCACCAGCACCACCGGCTCGGGATGTTCCGCGCTCGGTTTGCAGTTCCAGTCGTTGGCTCCCGGCGGGGCGGTGCGGTCGAGGTAGTGGGTGATTCCGGGAATCAGCCCGTAGGGGACGGGGTATTGCGGTGCGGCCTGCGCGGCGGGTGTGCCCGCGGCGGCGAGACCGGCCAGTGCCGCGGTCAGGGCCAGGCGTTTTACGAGGCCGGTGCGGCGGGGGGAGGTGATTCGGGTGAGGGAAGACATGAGCACTCCTAGGACGTCGTTGTCTGTCATGAGTTCTAGCACAGCTTTACTAACAATAAAGCGCAAATGGCAAGTATTCGAGGAATGCGCGGGAACTGATTGACAGGACGAGCGATCTGATGGAACGTCTAGACATATTCGTTCCATTGCGAGGAGTCTTCGTGTCTGTCGAACTGGCCATCGACCGTGTCCACCTGCGGGACTGGTTGGTCTCGCTCGGTCTGCGCTGTACCGGGCCGGTCGAGGTCACCCGCATCGGTGCGGGCAATTCCAACCTGACCTTCCTGGTCACCGACACCGCCGACCGCCGCTGGGTGCTGCGCCGACCGCCGCTGGGGGAGTTGCTCGCCTCCGCCCACGACGTCGTCCGCGAGGCGCGGGTGGTGCGTGCGCTGGAGGACACGGAGGTGCCGGTGCCGCGGGTCCTCGGGGTCGGTGCCCAGGACGGCGTCCCGATGGTGTTGCTCTCGTATGTCGAGGGACAGGTCGTCGAGGACATCGCCGTCGCGCAGTCGCTCACGCCCCATCAGCGGCGGGCCACGTCCTTGGCGCTGGCCCGCGCGCTGGCCCAGGTGCACGCCGTCGACCTGGCCGCCACCCGGCTGACCGACCTGGCCTCCCACCGCCCCTACGCCGAACGGCAGCTCCGCCGCTGGTCCAGGCAGTGGGAGCAGTCTCGAACCCGGGAGCTGCCGCGAGTGGACCACCTCACCACACGCCTCACCGCCGCGATCCCCGAACAGCACGAACTGACCCTGGTGCACGGTGACTTCCACCTTCGCAACATGATCATCGCGCCCACCGACGGCTCGATCACCGCGGTCCTGGACTGGGAGTTGTGCACCCTCGGCGACCCACTGGCCGACCTCGGCAGCCTGCTCGCCTATTGGTGCGAGCCGGGCGAACTCGCCGTCCCCGGGTTCGAGATGACCGCGCTGCCCGGGTTTCCCAGCAGGCAGGAACTCGTCGACGAATACCTCGACCACACCGGACGCGATCCCGCCGCACTGGCCTTCTGGCACGCGCTCGGCCTCTGGAAGCTGGCGATCATCGCCGAAGGCGTCCGGCGCCGCACCCTCGACAACCCGGACAACAGCACCCACGCCGGGGCCCCGACGACGGCACAGATCGACCACCTCGTCGACCTCGCCGACGTGGTGGCCACCGCCACCGGCCTGTGACCATCACCGCAGAAAGCGAACAACGACAATGCAATTGGCACTGACCGGCGACGAGATCGCCTTCCGCAATCACCTGCGGTCCCTGTACCGCACCGAA
Source organism: Nocardia sp. NPDC058658 (assembly GCF_042716665.1). Classification (NCBI taxonomy): domain Bacteria; kingdom Bacillati; phylum Actinomycetota; class Actinomycetes; order Mycobacteriales; family Nocardiaceae; genus Nocardia; species Nocardia sp. NPDC058658. Next base: position 171,436 of record NZ_JBHXRR010000008.1, on the reverse strand, counting down.
ATCCCGGCCGAGATCCGCGACGACGTGCGGGAAGGCCGTGCACTCAGCCCCGAAGCGCTCATCACCACCCAGCGCATCCTCAACGCCCACCGCATCGCCGTACCGAACTGGCCGCAGCAATGGGGTGGCCGGGACTGGACGCCGATTCAGCGCCATCTCTGGCACGACGAGATGGCCCTGGCCTCGGTGCCGGAACCGCTGACCTTCAATGTCGACATGATCGGCCCGGTCATCGCCCGATTCGGCACGGAGGAACAGAAGGCACGGTTCCTGCCGGCGACCGCGAACCTCGACATCTGGTGGTGCCAAGGGTTTTCCGAGCCCGAAGCCGGTTCTGACCTGGCGTCGCTGCGCACCACCGCGACACGCGACGGCAACGAATACGTCGTCAACGGGCAGAAGATCTGGACCAGCGCCGCCCAGCACGCGGACTGGATGTTCTGCCTCGTCCGCACCGACCCCGGTGCGGCCAAGAAGCAGGCCGGGATCTCACTGCTGCTGATTCCGATGGACACGCCCGGTGTCACGGTGCGCCCGATCGAGCTCGTCGGTGGCAGCCGCGAGGTGAACGAGGTGTTCCTCGACGACGTCCGGGTGCCCGCCGAACATCTTGTCGGACAGGAGAATCAGGGCTGGACCTACGCGAAGTTCCTGCTCGGCAACGAGCGAACCGGCATGGCCGCCGTCGGCCGCACCAAGGTCGCGCTGTCGACGATCAAAGCGCGCGCCCGGCGCACCCGCGTGGGCGAGGGGACGCTCCTGGACGACCCGTTGTTCGCGGCGCGGCTGGCCGAACTCGAAAACGACACCCTCGCGCTGGAATTGGTGCAGCTCGGCGCGAGTGCGGGGGTGAAGGCGCCGACCTCGTCGGTGCTGAAACTGCGCGGCAGTGAACTCCAGCAGGCCGCCACCGAACTGATGATGGAGGTCGCGGGCCCCGATGCGCTGCACTCCGCTGTCGACCACTGGGCGGGCCGCAGCACCGCCGCCTACCTCAACTGCCGCAAAACATCCATCTACGGAGGATCGACCGAGGTGCAACGCGGCATCATCGCCTCGACGATCCTCGGACTGTGAGCCGAGCCCATGAATTTCGAACCGACCGCGGAACAAACGATGTTGCGCGACACCGTGGGCAATGTCCTGGCCGACCAGCCGACCACCCAGCCGGATGACCTGTGGGCCACCTTCGCCGACCTCGGACTGCTCGGGCTGACCTTCCCCGAATCCGACGGCGGCCAGGGCGCGGGCCCGATCGAGGCGATGATCGTCATGTCCGAACTCGGCGCCGCCCTGGCCCGCGTGCCGGTGCTCGACTGCGCGTACCTGCCCGGCGGTCTGCTGGTCGAAGCGGCCAGTCCCGCGCAACGGCGTGACCTGCTGCCGAAGGTCGCGGCAGGGGCGCTGCGACTCGCGTTCGCCCATGAGGAGCCGAACTCGCGTCGGGTGTCGACATCGGCAGTGCGACAGGGCAATTCGTGGCGGGTGAGTGGACGCAAGTCGCCCGTTCTGCACGGCGACGAAGCGGATCTGCTCATCGTCAGCGCGACCGGCCCCGATGGGGTCGGCCTGTTCCTCGTCGACCCCGCCGACGTCACCCGGCGCGGCTACGCGACCCACGACGGTGGTCGCGTGGCCGACATCGTCTTCGACCAGGCCCCCGCCGAACCCCTCGCCTCCCGCCGGGCCGACGACGCGATCGAAGCCGTGCACGTCGCCGCCCAGGCCGCGCTGTGCGCCGAAGCTGTCGGCGCGATGACCGAGACCTTGCGCATCACCGCCGAATACCTGTGCACCCGAAAACAGTTCGGCGTTCCGCTGCGGTCCTTCCAGGCGCTCAGCCACCGTGCCGCCGACATGTACATCGCGGTCACGCTGGCTCGCGGCATGTCCGTCTACGCCTCGACGGCACTGGCCGACGGCATGATCGACCAGACGGTGGCCGCGCGCGCGAAACTGCGCGTCGGGCGCTCGGCACGCTTCGTCGGCCAGGAAGCCGTCCAGTTGCACGGCGGTATCGGCATGACCACCGAGCACCCGATATCGCGCTACTTCGCCCGGCTCACCGCCATCGAGCAGACGCTCGGCAGTTCCGGCGACCACCTGCGCTACCTGACCGACCGGGTCGCCGAGTACGACATGGTCGACCTGTGAAGGCCGCCGACCGGCCGGTGGTCGAGGTGACCGGCGGCAAGGTGCGGGGCAGGACCGTCGACGGTGTGAGCGCGTTCCTCGGAGTGCCCTACGCCGCACCCCCGGTGGGTCCGTCCCGGTTCCGCGCGCCGGAACCGGTCGTGGGCTGGGACGGGATTCGCGACGCGGACACCCTTGGTCCCACATGTCTGCAGGGCACGTATCCGCCCGGAATCGAGGAGATCCTGGGCACTCACCTGGTGGCGGGGACGGAATCGCTGAACGTGAACGTCTGGACGCCCGGCGGTGGCGGGTTGCCCGTCATGGTGTGGATCCACGGTGGTTCGTTCGTTCACGGCGCCAACGCCGTGCCGGCCTATGACGGCACCGGTTTCGCCCGTGACGGGGTGGTGCTCGTGTCGATCAACTATCGGCTGGGCGCAGCCGGATTCGCCGTGCTCGACGGTGCGCCGGCCAACCGTGGTCTGCTCGATCAGCTGTACGCGCTGGCCTGGGTGCGCGACAACATCCGGGCGTTCGGCGGTGACCCCGACAATGTCACTGTTTTCGGCCAATCGGCAGGCGCGATGAGCATCGCCGCACTGCTCGGTTCGCCGGCCGCCACGGGGCTGTTCGGTCGCGCGATCATGCAGAGCGGCAATCCGTCGATCGCGGCAACCATCAATGACGCCCGCGTGCTCAGTGGCGAACTCGGCAAGGTACTTGGAGTGCCCGCCAGCGTGGAAGCCTTTGCGGCAGTGTCGCCCTCGGCACTGCTGGTCGCGCAGGAGGCGGTGCGCGCGGACTTCGCCCGTGACCCGAACCCGGCGCGCTGGGGTGCCTCGGTGGTGAGCGCCGGTGCGGGCATGAGCTTCTTTCCCGTCGTGGACGGCGAGGTTGTGCCCATGGTGCCGGTCGAGGCGATCGGGGCGGGATCGGCGCGCGGGATCGCCCTGCTCGCGGGCTACACCACCGAGGAGTTCCGGCTGTTCACCGTGCCGACAGGGCTGGGGGACGTGATCACCGTCGACACGCTGCCGTTCGCGTTGGCCCGCTTCGGCATCGGCGCTTCGGCGATCAGGGCGTACGCGGTCAACCGCCCCGAGGCGACTGCGGGGGACCTGCTGGCCGCGATGGTCAGCGACGCCGTATTCCGCGGTCCGACAAGGGAACTCGCCGAACTACAGGCCGCCGTCGGCACACCCGCGTACCTCTATGAATTCGCCTGGCGGCGCGAGAATCTGGGTGCGATGCACGCGCTCGAGGTGCCCTTCGTCTTCGACACCCTGGCCGCGGCGACCAGTCTCACCGGCCCGAATCCACCACAGCGAATCGCCGACGAAATGCACGCGGCCTGGGTCGGTTTCGCCACCAACGGTGACCCCGGTTGGCCGTCCTACGCCGAGGGCCGCCTGGTCATGACCTTCGACGAGCCCGCCTCGACCCTGGTCGGCAACCCCCGCGCCGACGAAGACGCGACCCGATTCCCACGACGGCAGGACTGACCCATGCCCAACCTGTTCGATCCTGTTCGACGACATGCCGACACTCACCCCGACACGGTGGCCGTGCGCGGCGAAAGCTCCGTCCCCGGTGGCTGCAGCGGCTGGACCTATCACCAATTACGTTCGCGGAGTATCAATTATGCCGCCGCCCTGGTCGAGGCCGGGGTGCGCGTCGGTGAGAGAGTGTTGCTCGTCGCGCCGTCGGTGCCCGAGTTCGTTGTCGCCTACCTGGGGATTCAGGTGGCCGGTGCCGTGGTGGTGCCGATCAATACGATGTCGACCCAGCACGAGGTCGACTACGTCCTCGGCGACGCGGGGTGCGCGCTCGTCATCACCTGGCACACCCTCGGTCCTGCCGCATCGTCGGCGGCGCGGGCGCGCGGCGTGCCGGTCTGGACGCTGGGGCCCGGTGCCGACGCGGGGCCCGCGACGACGGAGGTTCGGGATCGCGACCCCGACGACACCGGCGCGATCCTCTACACCTCCGGCACCACCGGCCGACCCAAAGGCGCTCAGCTGACCGTGCGAAATCTGTTGTCCGCGGGCGAAATCGGCGTCGCGTGCAGCCGTTCGACGCGAGCGGACCGCACCGGCACCGCGCTGCCGCTGTTCCACATCTTCGGCCAGGCCTCGGTGATGATGACAACCTTCACCGCAGGCGGATCACTGTCCTTGCTGCCCCGTTTCGACGCGGCGGCGATGACGGCGATGCTGCGTCGCGACCGGCTCACCGTGCTGGCAGGGGTGCCGACCATGTGGAACGCCATGCTGCACGCGACCGCCGACACCGACCCCGCCGACTTCGCGCAACTGCGCATCGCGATCTCCGGCGGCGCGTCCCTGCCGGCCGCGGTGACGCAGCAGTTCGAAGAACGCTTCGGCTGCACCATCCTCGAGGGCTACGGGCTCACCGAAACTACCGCCTTCGGCACCTTCACCGACATCGACCGGGGCCCGAAGATCGGCTTCGTCGGCAGCGCGACACCGTTCACCCGGATCGAGGTCCGCGACGAAGCAGGCGATCCGTGCCCGCCCTCGACCGTCGGCGAGATCTTCATTCGCGGCGCGACGGTCATGAAGGGCTACTGGGAACGACCATCCGACACAGCCGCCGTGCTCGACGCCGAAGGCTGGTTGCGCACCGGCGACCTCGGCGCCACCGACACCGAGGGTGACCTGCGCATCGTCGACCGAGCCAAGGACCTCATCATCCGCGGCGGCTACAACGTGTACCCGAGCGAGGTCGAGGAAATCCTCTTCGCGCACCCTGACATCGTCGAAGTCGCTGTGATCGGCATCCCCGACCACCACTACGGCGAGGAGGTCGCCGCAGTCGTCGTACGCCACCCGGAATCGACCCTCACTGCCGACGACGTATCGGCATGGGCCCGCGAACGCCTCTCCGCCTACAAGATCCCGCGCGTGATCCAGTTCGTCGACACCCTGCCGAAGGGGGCGACGGGCAAGATTCTCAAGCGATCCATCGACCGCCGAGCACTCCTCGAAATCGACGCACAGTAACCGTGTTACTCTCGGTCGGCGCTGGTGTGACGGGCATCATGATCTGCTTCTCCGGCGACCTGAGTCACCGTGGCGACGACGCCGGTGGTGGTGTCGACTGAGAGGTTCTCGATGAAGCGACAGAATCGGCGATGGGTGCGGGCCGGACGCGTCGGTGCGGCGTTGGTCCTGGCTACCGCTACGGCGGTGGCCGGGGTGGCGACGCGGGAGGCGGCCGCCGAGCCGATGAGCTCGTTCTACACGCCGCCGGAACGGATTCCGCAGCAACCGGGCGCGATCATCAAGACCGCACCGATGTCGTTGTTCGTGACCCCGCCCACCGAGCAGGGATGGCCGGGCAAGGCGCAGCACGTCATGTACACCTCGCGGCTGCAGGACGGGTCGCCGGTGGCGGTGAGCGGAACCTACCTCGAACCGACCGGACCGTGGCGGGGCGCGGGACCGCGTCCGACGGTGGTCATCGGCCCCGGCACCTCCGGTCAGGCCGACCGTTGCGCGATGTCGGTGGCCTTCTCGACGGGGGTATCGCTGTCTGCGCAACCGCTGGGTTTGTCGGCGAACCAGGAGCTACCGTCGTCGACGGTCTGGAGCGGCCTCGGCGCGCGGGTGCTGGTGACCGATTACGTCGGCCTCGGCACCCCCGGCATCCACACCTACGCCAACCGGTTCGAGAGCGGGCACGCCATCCTCGACGGTGTCCGCGCGGCCAACAACCTGGCCGGAGTCGGACCCGAGACGCCGGTCGTGCTCTGGGGCTACTCCCAGGGTGGTGGCGCCACCGCGGCCGCCGCGGAGATGCAGCCGACCTACGCACCGGAGCTGAATCTCAAAGGCACCTGGGCCGGGGGACCGGTCGCCGACCTGGCCGCGATCCTGGAGAAGATCGATGGCGCGTTGATCGGCGGCGCGATCGGCTACGCCGTCAACGGCATGCTCGCGCGCTATCCCGAACTGCAGCGCGCGGTCGACCAGGTCACCAGCCCCGCCGGTCGCGCCATGCTCGCGACGCTGAGCGATTCCTGCATCGCCGACGTGATCACCCACCACCCGTTCCTGAAGACCACCTCGCTCACCAAGGACGGGCGTTCGCTGTCGGCCCATCTCGCCGAATTGCCCGAAGCCGCACCGGTACTGGAACAACTGCGCATCGGCAATTCCACCCCGGCCACCCCGGTGCTGATCACCAGCGGGCGCAACGACGACACCGTCCCGTACGGCCAGGCCCGCCGCCTCGCCGAGGACTGGTGCGGCAAGGGCGCGACGGTCACCTTCCGCGCCAACGATCTGCCGCCGATCCTGCCCGGCACCACGATCCCGAATCATTTCGGTCCGGAACTCATCGACGGTTTCGGTCCCGACAACGCGTTCACCTATCTCCTCGATCGCCTGGCCGACAAACCGGTTTCGGGCTGCAGCCTGGACTGAACCGCGTCGAATCGTCTCGGTAGCAGGACAAGTCGATGGATTACTGTGGCGGGGTGGCCAAAAAGGGCGAAGGTGATCCCGCGCGCAAGATCACCGAAACCACCCTGTCGCTGCTCGAATCGGAGGGTTACGACGCGGTTCAGCTGCGCCGGGTGGCCGGCGTCGCGCACGTTTCGCTGACCACGGTCTACAAGCTGTATCCCACCCGCGACGAACTCGTCCTCGCCGCGGTCGCCCAGTGGATGGCCACCAACACCTACACCGAACTCGACCCACCGCGCCCCGGCGAATCACTCGCCGACGTGCTGAATCGGGTGACCCGGTACGTGTTCGAACCGTGGGAACGCCACCCCCGGATGCTGGCCGCCTACTCGCACGCCCGTTCCGGCCCCGGCGGGCACCGGCTCGACGCCCAGGGCTTCGCCGCGGTGCTGCCCGCCGTCAGCACGATGTTCGCCCGGCTCGACGCCGAGTACGCCGCCGATCTCGCACTCGTGCTCACCAATATGGTCTACGCGCTGCTGGCCCGCTTCGCCCACGGCGATCTCGAGATCACCGAGATCCTGCCCGCCCTCGAACGGACCATCGCGCGACTCACCCAGAACAACGAGGCCTTCGCCGCGGCTGCTGAACGGACCGCCGATGCGGATGCGGCATTCGAATGGGCGACCGGGTTCGGCTCGCCGTATTCCCCGGGAACCGGCGGGTCGTAGGCAGGCCGAACGTTTTCGTGGCGAACCGGAGCAGTTCAAGCTCCGGTCATCCCGGCAAGGGATACTGGAGTTTCGCCTGCCACGGGCGTTGTCCAGTAGGAGGAGTCCGAGCGGATGGATCGCCGGAACCAGGAGTTCAGTCGGCGCAGTCTGCTGTGTGCGGCGGGCGCGGCGATCGCTTTGACCGTGGTGGCGCAGCCGACACAGGCGGGGACGATCGCCCCGAAGCGGGCCGTCGAACTCGGTGCGGGGCAGCGGGCCGACCTGGCGGAACGAGCGATCGTGGAGCGGCATGTGCGATCGCTGTGGGGGCTGTCGCGTCGGCAGTTGGGCACGCTCGTGTGGCCCGCGGATCTGGTGGAACGTGCGGCGGTCGGCCGGTGGTGTTACTGGTGGCAGGCGCACCTGCTCGACTGTGCGGTGGACGCGGCACACCGGGCACGCACCCCTGAACGCATCGATCGGGTCGTCGCCGTCGCGCGCGGTATCCGAACCCGCAATGTCACCGGGTGGACCAATCGGTACTACGACGATATGGGCTGGCTGGCGCTGGCGCTCGATCGTGCCGAGCGGTTGTTGGACATTCAGTTCGACGATGCGTTGGCGGATCTGCGCACCGGATTGCTCGCGGGCTGGAACCCTGACGTCGGTGCGGTGCCGTGGCGGTCCGGCGACGACTTCTACAACACTCCGGCGATCGGTCCGACCGGTATCGCGCTGGCCCGGCTCGGTGAGGTGCCCCGTGCCGAGCAACTGGCCGACTTCCTGCACGCCCGATTGTGTGACGCCGAGACCGGCCTGATCCTCGACGGTGTCCACGAGCCCGGCGGGCGAGTGGACCGCACCGTGCACACCTACTGCCAGGGCGTGACCATCGGCTTGGAAACCGAACTGGCACTGCGCACCGGCGAACCCGTCCACCGCCACCGCGCGACAGCACTTGTCGGCGCGGTCGAGAACGGGCTCACCGAGGCGGGGGTGATCGCCTCGGCCGCCGCGAACGACTCCGGGTTGTTCATGGGAATTCTCGCCCGGTATCTCGCCGAAACCGCACTGGCACTGGACGATACGACCGCGGCGAACATCGTGCACGCCTCCGCCGAAGCCGCCTGGACGAACCGCGCCGAGGTCGACGGGCTACCGCTGTTCGGCGCCGACTGGGCCCGCCCGGTGGTGGTGCCGGAACAGCCGGGCACCTTCCTGCAGCTAGCCGACGCTGCCGCGGCCTCGTCGGCCAACCTCAGCCGCGACCTCTCGGTGCAGCTGAGCGGCTGGATGCTCATGGAAGCCGACTATCGCCTCACTGTTGCCGGTCGCTGACCTGCGGGGTGGATAATGCTCGTTGTGAAGTCGAATGAACAGTCCGTGCCCGAGGCGGTAGCCGTGATCAACACGGTGATCGGCGCCGAAGCGTGCATGGGCGTCGGAACGTTTCGCTACTGGTTTGCCGACGGCCGGTGGGAATGGTCCGACGAGCTCGCCGCGATCTACGGCTACCAGCCCGGTGAAGTCGAGCCGACCACCGAGCTGCTGCTCTCTCATCAGCACCCCGACGATCAGGAAGAACTGGGGTCGGCCGTCACCGCCGCCGTGAACGCGGGCGATCCGGTCTGCGGTCGGCATCGGATCGTGGACACCGAGGGCCGGATTCACGAGGTCTTCGTCGTCGGCGACCACATGGCCGACGAGGACGGCACGGTGATCGGCACGACGGGCCACTACGTCGACGTCACCGATCGGCTCGAGGAAGAACGTCGCGACACCCTCGACGAGACCGTGCCCGAACTCGTCGAGGCACGAGCCGAGATCGAACAGGCCAAGGGCGCGCTGATCCTCATGTACGGCATCAGTGCCGATCAGGCGTTCAAGGTGCTGCGCTGGCGTTCGCAGGAGACCAACATGAAGTTGCGCGATATCGCCGCCCAGATCGTCGCCGACGTCAGGTCGATCAACCCGCACCTGCCCGGTTGCCGGACCCGCTTCGATCATCTCCTGCTGACGGTGCACCAGCGCCGAGGTGAGAGCTGAAACCGGCGAACGAGTCTGCTGCTCAAGGCATTTCGACGGTTTCCGCCCTGGCGATCTCGTTGATGGCGCGCTGAACCGGTTGCTGCGGCGGCGTCCGGGTCAGGTCGGCGAGGTAGTCGATCAACAGGACCGCCGCCGGGTGGGGGTTGCTCTGAACGCGGTCCGGATCCTCGGACTCGTCGATTCCGAGTGCCCCGGCGAGCGCGCTGAACACCGCGGCGGCATCGAGTCGAGGTAGCCAGGCCACCGATCGCCGCACGACCGCGTCGAGTACCGCGCGCACGTCGTCGCCGGTGAGACCGTCGGGGTGCGCGGTTTCCAGGAGGTCCCGCACGATCGCGGACAGGACCGCGGTGACCTGGTCGGCGGGGAGTTGGGCCAGGTCCGCGGTGCTCTCACGGAACCCCGATTCGTCGGCGGCCCGCGCCGCGCTGACCGCGGCCTCGACGGCGGTCGCGATCGCGCGGGCGGACGAGGGCCAGTCGGACGGCCACATGGGTAGGTCTCCTCGCGGGTCGGTGCACATCACTGCCCGATGCGGGCTGCTGCCAGCGTAGTCAGTGCTGAGCCATGCCCCGCGCCGGTGTCATAAGTTACTGGGCATTTTCGTGCCAATGGACTTGTAAACGGCGGTTGATCGATTGAGTAAAGCGGATACAGCTCACCGAAAGGGCTGTTAAGTTACTGACCATTCTGGGCCGTGAGTTGCTGATGCGCCACCTGCATCGCACGCGGTAGAGGTCAGTTGTGCTCGACGAGGAGACGTCATGGATGGACTCAACAGGCGTGATGCATTGAAAGTCGGCGGGCTCGCCGGGGCGCTGGGCGCGTTGGCGATGGTGACACCCGCGCGGGCGCAGCCGTGGACGTGGCCGCCGGAGGGGTCGGTGGCCGGGAGCGGGTCCGGCGCCGACCCGATGACCGTGTGGGATCCCGAGGCCGACGATCTCGTCGCCGGACTGATCGACCGCGGAGACGTGCCGAGAGTCAACGAACTGTTGCGCACCTGGACCAGGAACGGTCAACCGCTGCCGGGAGGTTTGCCTTCGGACCTCCGGGATTTCATGGAGTACGCCCGCCAACTCCCGCACTGGACCGACCCGCTCGCCCTGAGTACTGCGATCGAGTTCAACAAGAAGCGCGGACTGTATCTCGGTGTGCTCTACGGGTTCGCCAGCGGGATGATGAGCACCGTCATTCCGAAGGAGGCGCGGGCGGTCTACTACTCCAAAGGTGGCCACGACCTGAAGGACCGCATCTCCAAAACCGCCAAGCTCGGCTACGACATCGGCAGCGCGAACGCCTATGCGGCAGAAGGCGAAATGATCGTCACCTGCGTCAAGACCCGACTGGTCCACGCGGCGGTGCGCCACCTGCTGCCCCAGTCACCGCACTGGGTGCACTCGGCCACCGAGGACGTCCCGATCAGCCAGAACGACATCATGGTCACCTGGCACAGCCTGCCCACCACCGTCATGAAACACCTGACTGCCTGGAACGTGCCGATTCCGGCGCGCGAATCCGCAGCGTTCCTGCACTCCTGGCAGGTGGCCGCGCACCTGCTCGGCGTGCGCGACGAATACATCCCGAAGTCCTGGCCGGACGCGAATTCCCAAGCGGCACAGGTCCTCGACCCCATCATCGAGGCGACACCGGAGGGCGCGAAACTCGCCGACCGGCTCCTGGGCCTCGGCGCGAATATCGACTTCGCCATGCTCAGCAAGCCGATTCTCGGCGCGTTCACCCGCTTCCTGCTCGGCGACACCATCGCCGACGGACTGGCCATCCCGCGCGAACCCGTCTGGGACCCGCTGCTGCGCGTCAGCTGGGGCCCCTTCATCGCCGTGCGCGAAGGCCTGCTCACCGCCGCACCGCCGCTGTCGGACCCCTACTGGCTGCTCGACGAATTCCTCCGCAAGGCGGCCCTGGTCTACCTGGCCGAACTGCGCCTGCCGATCAGCATCGAAATCCCGACGATGAACCGCGACATGAACCAGCCGCCTCGCTGAAATGGAGATCGATATGCGCACCACCCTCGCGGGCACGTTCCTGGCCGCAACGCTCGTCATGGCCCCGACCGCGACCGCCGACCCCACGCCGGTCGACGCCACCGGTTCATCAGCGCTCGACTACGGATCAACGGCCGCCGGCTCGGGCGCCGAATTGCTCCGTCAAGGCGATCTCATCGGCATCCTCGTACTGCTCGGCGTCACCCCCATCCAGATGCTGACCAGTGGCATCTGCGACCTCGCCACGATGTCGGGACCGGCGAGTCCGTGCACCCCGCAGTCCCGCTACCGGTGACGTGATCGGGTAGCCCGCTACTCGCGCGTGGTGGGCCGGCATCGGCCCACCCTTGCTGGGAGAGGCGACGGAATGCGCCGTCGCCGAACCCGACACAGGAAGCGCGAGTCCCATGATCATCGACGACACAGTTCCGTCGGCCGGCGACACGATCGACACCGGCGAATTCCATTCCGGCCCGGAGGCGGGCTCGGCACTGATCGGCAGCGTCGCCCACGGTGTGCGCGAGCTGCGCTATGCGGCGGTCGACGACCTGGCGATCTTCGAAGGCGACATCGTGCTCGGCACCGTCGAGGAGCTCGACGCCCGTAGGCGCCAGGAAGGTGTGGTGATCTCCGGGGCGGTGTTTCGCTGGCCGAATGCCGTGGTCCCGTTCGAAATCGATCCGGCGCTGCCCGCCCCGCAGCGTGTTTTCGACGCGGTCGCGCATTGGAATTCGCGTACCAGGATCCGGTTCGTCCCGCGCACCGGTGCCCACGGCGACTTCGTGCGGTTCGTCCCGAGCACGTCGAGCCGTTCCCCGGTGGGAAGGCAGGGCGGTCGGCAGACGATCGAACTGGCCGCCACCGCGCCCGTCGGCACCGTGGTCCACGAGATGGGGCACGCGCTCGGGCTCTGGCACGAACAGAGCAGGGAGGACCGGAGCAATTTCGTCGCGGTGCGCCTGGACCGTGTCGACCCCGCCCACCGGCACAACTTCGACCAGCACATCACCGACGGCGACGATGTCGGCGGCTACGACTTCGGCTCGATCATGCACTACCCCGCGACCGCGTTCAGCACCACCGGGGAGCCGACGATCCTGGCGCGCGTGCCGGTGCCGCCCGGCGTGACGATGGGCCAGCGCTCCGCGCTCTCGGCCGGCGATGTCAACGCCGCCCACACGATCTACCCGTGACAACACGCAGGCGCGCGGCGAAGTCGAGTGGTCCACTACTCGTGATCGCTCACCGCCCTCGCGCCCACGCTGAATACCCAGCACACATTCTCCGGGCGAGGTGACCCATGGATACCGAGAGCGAAGTACGCACTGCCGCACTGCACGAACAGATCGACGCCGCATCCCAGCGGTTCGACGATACCGCGGCACAACGCGACGAGGTGACTCGCCGCCGCGCGGTGAGCGCGTCCGATGTCGTCGACACCGAGGAACAGATTCTCGCCCGCGCCGACCGGCTGCTCGTCACCGGCGAAGTGCCCGCGCAGGCGGTGATCGAATTGGGCAGGCACGACCCGATGGACAGCATCGGTTCGCTCGAGCGGGTGATCGGCTTCGCCAACGAACTGCAGGCCGCGAACTTCCTCACCCGCGGTGCCCGCGCCGCCGCGGCAGTGGCGCGAATCTCGTTGGCCGACAACGGTCGTGAGGTGCCGATGGGTACCGGTTCGATGGTGTCACCGCAGCTGCTGCTCACCAACAACCACGTGCTGCCGACACCGGCGGCAGCCGAATCGGTGGTGGTCGAGTTCCGGGCCGAGGTCGGCATCGACAATGTCCCGAACGCCACGGTGCGCTATCGCCTCGCGCCCGCCGACTTCTTCGTGACCGACAAGCACCTCGACTACACCGTGGTGCGGGTGGCGCCGGGGCCCGACGGGGTGGCGCCCGGGACGACGTTCGGCTGGAACCCGTTGATCGCGAAGCCGGGCAAGATCGTGATCGGCGAGGCGATGAACGTGGTCGGGCACCCCTCGGGGCGGCTCAAGGAGATCTCGATCCGGCACAACCGCCTCGACCTGCAACTCGACGACTTCCTGCACTACGCCTCCGACACCGAGCCGGGAAACTCGGGCTCGCCGGTGTTCAACGACCAGTGGGAAATCGTCGCGCTGCATCACGCCGGTGTCCCGAAGAAGGACGACAAAGGCCGGGTGCTGCGCAAGGACGGCAAATTGTGGCAGTCCGGCGACGGCGACGACGCCATCGACTGGATCGCCAACGAGGGCACGCGGGTGAGCGTGCTGCTGCACGACCTGGGATCGCGACAGTTCGATGCGGCGCAGCGCGCCCTGCTCGACGAACTCGGACTCGCGGCGATCGCACCGGCGACGACAAAGGCTGTGCCGCACCAAGTTCCGGCTGCCGAGAGCCTGGTGCACGGACTGCGTGGCAGATCGTCGGCGTTCGGTGGTCGGCGCAGCGTGCTGTTCCTGCACGGACGTGGACAGCAGGGCCGCGACCCGGTCGAGCTGCGCCGTAACTGGACCGCCGGTTTGAACAAGGGACTCACCCTGGCCGGCCTGAGCCCGATCGACCCCGCCGACGTGTTTTTCCCCTTCTACGGTGACCAGCTCATCGAGAGCATGGACACCCGCGAGGCCGTCGACACCGGACCGGAACTGTACGAGACCCTGGTCGCCGAGGCAGCCCACTGGGCAGGCATGCCCGACACCGACGAACTGCCCGCCGAGCGCGAGCTCTTCGGCGGATTCGGGGCCGTGGTGCTGGGGCGACTGCACGACCAGCTCAGCTGGATCGCCGCCCGCAGCGGCCTCGACTCCGCGCTCATCGGCGCCATCTTCAAAGACGTCGCCGCCTATCTCGACAACGAACGCGTCCGCAAGAGCGTGCTGGACACGGTGCTCACCGACATACCCACCGAGGGCGAACTGATCCTGGTCAGTCACAGCCTCGGCACCGTGGTCGCGCTGGATCTGCTCACCCAGCTGCCCCGCGAACTGAACGTGCGACTGCTGGTGACCGCCGGTAGCCCGCTGGGCCTCGACGGGGTGTACCGCAAGCTCCTCAGCGGCGGTCCGAGCAGGCCGGAACGGGTCGGCGAATGGCTCAACACCTGGTACGCGGGCGACCCGATCGCCATCGGCTGCCCGCTGCGTCAGACGTGGGGACCGGACCTGCGCGAGCTTCCGGTGGAGAACCCCAAGGAGCGGGCGCACGACATCGCCGAATACCTCGCCCACGCCGCGGTGGCGGCGACCATCGGGCACACGCTGTCCGCCTGAGCGGCACCACGATTCACACAGCAATCACTCGACACAGGTAGGTGGAAAATGACACTCGAACTCGGCGACCACGTCTGGCACTGGAACGGCAGAATGTCGGTCGACAAGAACATTCCCCGGGCCACCTGGTTCCCCGGCACCAACCCGAACGATCCCACCGACTACGGCGGCCACGGCAAAGAGATCTTCAACTATGTGATCCACGCCGACGAAATCGCCCGTGGCCGACCGCACATGCGCAATCACGAAGGCAGCTTCGCGTGGCTGAACAACAACCCGGGCAATATCACCGGGGTGGCCGGCGGCCCGGACTTCGGGCAGTACCCGGGCAAATTCAACTGGCACAATTTCCTGATCTTCCCGACCTGGAGTGACGGATACTTCGCGATCGCGCAATTGTTGCGGTCGGCCTCCTATCGCGACCTGTCCATCCTGAACGCATTCGCCCGCTACGCACCCGCCTCCGACGGGAACGATCCGGCCACCTACGCCAACTCCGTGGCCACCGCGCTCGGAATCGGCGTGGACACCCGGATCGGCGATCTCGACGACGAGCAGATGCGGGTGGTGCAGGACAAGATCCAGGAGATCGAAGGCGCGGTGCCCGGCGCCAGCCTCGCGTGGGATTCGGAGGAGGTGCCGCCCGAGATCGCCGCCGAACTGCCCGCTTTCCGCCGCGTCGCCCGTCCCAGGGCGCTGGCCCGTGCGCGGGGCGCGTTCACGATGGACTTCTCCGCGCCGGTCGACCCCGCCGGATTCACCAACGGTCTCGGCGGCCCGCATCAGGGCGGTCACCAGGGGCCGAATTGGTATATCGAGTACGGCATGGATCTCGGTGGGCTGGCGGGCACCCCGGTGTTCGCGGCGTTCGACGGTCACATCACCCGGTTCCAACCGCACAACCCGGGGGGCGACAGCGGAAAGGTCTACGGCGCACAGATTTTCGTGCGTGCGCACAACGACATGATGGGTGCCTTCTATACGCACCTGGCCGATGTTCCGGCCGGAATCGGACCCGGATCGACGGTCTCGCGCGGTGATTTCCTCGGCACCGTGTTCGGTTTCGGCGGAATTCCCCCGCACCTGCATCTGGCGCTGGTCGAGATCATCGGCGGCGCGCCGGGCGGGCAGTACACCGGTGTGGATCTGTACCAGACCTTCCTCGGACTGGAGGTGTCGGAGCCAGGCGCGGTGGTCTCGGTGACCTTCCGCCAGGACGGTGGTGCGCCCGAGGACGGGTTGCGCGCCGCGCCGCGCGGGCTGAGCAATGCCGCCGCGGTAGTCGACTGAGCCGACGCGTCGGCACGAGGAGAGGCAGGGGCTGATGGACGAGGCGAAAGGCATGGGCTGATGGACGAGGCGAAAGGCATGGGCTGATGGACGAGGCGAAAGGCATGGGCTGATGGACGGCGAGGCGTTGCTGGTCCGGTCGGCGGACCACCTGGTGATCGGTGTCCGCTGGTCGGACTGCACCACCGACGGGACCGGTGTGCTCGTAGCGGGGGAGCAGGCCCGGCTGTGGCTGCTGTTTCCGCCGCAGCACGTGGGTGAGGAATGCTCCCCGCAGCAGTCGCAGGCCCCGCTTTCCTTGGCGGCGGGCACCACAGGAGCGGAGGTGCCAGGGTGGCGCGGAGTGCTCGCCGGTCCGAGCCGGATCGTCGCGGCGATACCACCCGGTCGGCGAATCCCGTTGACCGCCAACGGGATTCTCGACGCCATGGGTTCGGTTCCGCTCGCGGTGGCGTCGGCGCAGGAGACCGCCCTGGAAATCCCGTGGCGCACGATGCTGGTGCCGGGTGCCAGGACTGACGGCGGCACGGTCGTGTGCAGACATGGCTCGCACACCACGGCCGCCGGTGTGCACGGGCTGTGGCGAACCAGGCTCGTCGACGCCGAAGTCCCCGCCGCGGTGGCACTGTCGGACGCGCATCTCACCGTGCGGGTCATCGAGCCCGACATCGCGAACACCGCCGATCCCGATTTCGGACCGAACAACACCATCGGACTGCCGCGAGCACTCCGCACCCGACTGGTGGCGGAAACCGCCGTGCGACCGGCTACGGCAGCCCGGCTCGAACTCAGCACCCTCGGTGGCACCCTGTATGCCAAGGGGGCCTGGACGGCTTTCGAATGGGAACAACGCGCCGTACTCGGCCGCGACATGCTGGTCCGCGCGCGGCTCGAGGGCGTGCTGTATCCGCTGGGGCACCGGGCTGAATACCTCGAGGTCGTCACGCGAGAATTCGACGCCACGGCAGGCGGGGCGGCGGTATTGCGCCGGGTCGGCGTGCTCACCGTGGTCGAGCCGGTACGTCACCCACCCGACGACCGCGGGCTGCGCCGCCGATTTCCGCTCGGCGACATCGAGGTCGAACAGACGACATACACCGATATCGCCTCACCGAACGCCGCGGTCCCCGGCGCGGGCTGGCAGCGGACCGCACTGCCCGGCATCGGGGAGCAGTCCACGCACTTCCGCCCGACCACCGCGGCGGGTGTGCCGGTGCTGTTCCCGATCCGGTGCACGACCGGCACCGGTGCAGTCACCTTCGCGATGCCGCTGTTCTTCGTCGCCGAGATCGCCGTCGGCGCGACCACCTCACTCACCGATCCCGGCCTGGCGCAGCGCCTTTCCAGTGATTACGGCGCGGCGGCGGTGGCCTTCGCCCCGACACCGATCGATATCACGGGCACGGGTGGCCGCGCCCGCGGCGATATCCACGAAGTGCACGGCCTGACGATCGCCGGCATCGCGAACCAGTCACTCGCCGACGGTTACCGGGCGGGCCTCGCCCAGCTCGAGATCGCATTGCCCGCCTTGCGGGTGTTGCGCGGCGACGACCAGCTGACCTCGGTGCGCTTGTCGGACAACTACTTACGCGACGGCGCCGCCGATGTGGTGATGGAGATGGTGTCGAATCAGACGCGCGAAATCGACTTCGCTCGTGACTCCGGACGATCGGGTGGCCTGCTCGCCCCGAAGTACCTCGCCAACGCGATCTCGCGCAGCCTCGGCCCGGTCAACCTGGGTGCCCTGCCGCATCCGGCGACCGGGTTGATCGACCCCGCAGCACTGTTTCCCTCCGATCAGGCTGCCCTGCTGGGCTTTCCGTTGAAGACGCTGGTGACCCAACTGCGCCTGCCACCGGAGATCACCGCGGTGCCCAGGCTCGGCGCGGCACCGGAGGTGCGCATGCAGTGGCGCGATGTCGCCCTGCGATCGACGGGCGCCTTCGTGGCCCGACCCGGCACCCGGCTCGACCTCACCGTCGTCGCCTCGCCGGACAAGAACGAAACACTGTGCGCCGTCCGGGATTTCAGCCTCGAATTGCCGCCGGGACCGCGTCGTGTGCTGCGCCTGAATTTCAAGGCCCTCACCTTCACCCAGCGGGCAGGATCCGCACCCGATGTCAGCGTCGACGGCATCGATGTCGAATTCGTCGGCGAACTGACCCTGCTGAAAGAACTCCAGGATCTGGTGCAGCTCGGCGACACCGGCAAGCTGCTCGACATCACCCCGGACGGCATCGCGGTGCGCTACGCGCTGCCGCTGCCACCGGTCACCGCGGGTGCCTTCGTCATGCGCAATATCGCACTCACCGCGGCCATCGACATCCCCTTCACCGGCGACCCGGTCGGCTTCACTTTCGGGTTCGCCAGCCGGGTCAGCCCGTTCCAGCTCAGCGTGATGGTGTTCGGCGGGGGCGGTTACCTCGAGATCGAGCTCGACCGCGACGGGCTGCGCAGGCTGGAGGCCGCCCTGGAATTCGGTGCGTTCGTCGCGGTCGACTTCGTCGTCGCTTCGGGCGAAGTGCACGCACTCGGCGGGGTCAGGTTCACCCTCGAACGCGACGGCGCCGTGACACTGTGCGGCTACCTGCGCATCGGTGGTTGCGTCGAGGTGCTCGGGCTGATCAGCGTGTCGATCGAGCTGTGCCTGTCACTGACCTACCGCTCCGAACGCAACGCGCTCGTCGGCCGGGCGACGCTGGTCATCGAGATCGACCTGACCCTGTGGTCGGACAGCGTCGAACTCGACAGCGGGGAATGGGTGCTGGCGGGCGGTGCGGCGCGTCGACCGGCGCTGCGAGATCGGGATACGGCAATGGCGCAGTGGCTCGAATATCGGGCCGCGTTCGCGGGAGTAGGGCGAGAGTGATGGACGAATCCGAGTTCTTCCGAGTGGTGCTCGATGCCGAGCTGACGCACGGGGTCGGCCGGGTGGCCACAAGCCACGACGGACGGTGGATCTGCGCGGGCGCGCTGACGATAGGTCCCTTCGGCGTCGGCGGCGGCGGTACGGTGCTCGGCCTGAGCATGATCGACACCCAGACCGGCCTGCCTGCCTGGACGGTGCCGGGCCTGACCTGCTTCGACATCGTCTTCGCCCCCGACGGCGCCTCGGTCGCGGTGTCTGTCCAGGACCAGGACTCCCGGCTGCGCATCTGCTTGCTGCGGACCGCGACCGGCGAGCAGATCTGGACGGTCGACAGCTTCGGCTACCTGACGTTCGGTCCGGACGGAACACAACTGGGCGTCGTCGGTGTCCGTGATCAGGCCCTCGGTGAACCATCGCACGTCTTCATGCTCGACGCGGCCACCGGCGCACTCCGATACGAGCTGGGAAATACGGTGGCGCGTCCCCGGTTCCACCGCGAATCCCCGTTGATGTGCACCGGCAGTCCATCGTTGGTCGACGCGCCTACGGGCGCAGCGAGGTGGGAGCTGGACGACCACGAGAACGTCCCGTCGGCCGCGGTGTTCAGTGCGGCCGGCGATGCGGTGGTCGTCGCCAGCGCCGGGTGGGCACAGATCGTGACCTACGAGCTCCGCGCCGATGCCGACGGTGCGCCCATCCGGCGCGGGGTGATCGACGTGCCCGAATTGGCGAGCACCAAACTCTGGATGGACCCGCTCGCGTTCGGCCCCGATCTCAGCACGCTGATGCAGATCGGGACCGAGCAGGTGGCCCTGCTGTCGGTGGTCGACGGCAGTGTTCGGAGACTGCTGCCGCTACCGTTGACCGGAAAGCCCTTCGCCGGTGAATTCCTTTCCGAGGGTGCGCAACTCGCCGTGAACGTCACGCTGACCGGATGTGTGGGCATCAGTGTCGTCGAGACCACGGGTGAGGCGTTGGTGTGGTCCGATCCCGGACGAGACGTTTCCCACCTGGCGGTGACCGACGACGGCTCGCGGATCGTCACGGGCGGTGAGTCCAGCGTTCGCGTCTACGAACTCGGCACACCCGCGCGCTCACGCCGCGACTGCCAGGCCCGCATCGCCGCGGTCGCCGCGAGCGACGGTCCCGCAGGCATCGTCGCGGCCGCCGCCGAATCCCGCCTGGTCGTCTTCCGGGCGGGCGGCGGTGAGCTCATGCTCGAGCGCGTTCACCCCGGCCCGATCGGCGCGGTCGCGGTCAGCCCCGACGGGCACAGCGTCGTCACCGGCAGCAGCGACGGCAGGGTCCGGCATTTCGACACACTCACCGGCGCGCGCTGGACGGCCCGCCACACCGGCCCGGTCAACGCGGTCGCGTTCAGCGACCACGGAACCCGAGTGGCGACCGCGAGCGCTGACCGCACCGCCCGGCTGTTCGACCGCGTGCCCAGCGGCGACCTCGAGGACGTGGGCGCGCTCTGGTCGCACCCGCATCCACTGGCGGTCACCCATCTCGCGATCGGTCTCGGCGGCGCCTGGGTCGCGACCGCGGCACTGGATCGCAAGGTGCGCATCCTGTCCGCGACGACCGGGGACGAACTGCATCCGCCGTTCGAGCACGATGCCAAGATTCGCGCGCTGCGTGCAGGTGCCGGAACAGTGGTCACGGCCAGCGAGGACGGCAGCACCGTCGCGATCGATGTGGCGACCGGCCAGCGGCGATGGCGCATCGAGCACCCGGGTTCGGTGACAGTTCTCGCTCTCTCGGCCGACGCCACCCTGCTCGCCACGGCGGGTACCGCGAACACCGTCGATATCTGGCGCATCGACGGCGATCAGCAGGTGCTGGTGCACCGGATCCCGACCAGGGCCGCCGTGAACGACTTGGTGTTCGCGGCGAGTGGCGGGCTGGTGGTGTCGGCCGACGACTCGGTGGTGGCGGTCATCGATCCCGTCACCGGACGCGAGACCGATCGGTTCCTGCATCCGATGCCGATGAGCCACTTGGCATCCGGAGGTGATCGCCAGATCGTTGTCGGCGCCTGCACCGACAATGTCGCGCGCGTGTACGAAATGGGTCAGCGATGAGCGAAATCCTGTGGGTCGCCGTGCCCGACGGCCGCGACGGCGCGGAGCTGTCGCTGCGGGTGTTGGTGGTGCCGAGGCTCGCGGAAGGCATGCTGAGTGACTTCGGCCTGACGGACTGGCCGTCGATCCTCACCGACCAGGTCGGTTTCGAACTTCGGGTACGCACCGCGGTGGGGGAGCGGGTGATCGGCCGGTCGCCGCGTCTGATCGCCAGGGCGAAATCGGAACTGTGGACCGAATTCTTCGGTGGGGAAGCCGGTTTCGTGCGGCAGTGGGAGGACCGGACGGTGCAACTACCCCGCGTCTCCGACACCTCGACCACGGCACGGCAAGTTGCCGCCACCCTGCGCACAGTCACCCGAGCCGGAGCTGAACGCACCCCGGAGGAGACCGAAGCGGCGGTCCGCGACCAGATCTCCGGCTGGAACGGCGCCCCGACACCCCCGGTCCCGGACGAGATCGCACCGCCACCACCGGTCGTCACCGACTTCCACCGCACCGTCTCGAACCTGCGTGAACATCCGGCGGTGCTGCTCGAACTCGGTCTGATCTTCGAATTACGGTGCGAGGCAGGCGATCTGGATCCGGGCACCGCGCAACTGAGTGTGCGCTGTATCGATCCGCCGTTCCTGCGCAACCTCGTCACCTCCCCGTGGACTCGCTACGAACTCACCGCGACCAGCTTCCGACCCGCCCCGACGGCCGAGGGCTCCTCCGGTATCCGCGCGGGCCTGCTCGATCTCTCCGATTCCGCCTCCCTCACCGACCCGACCGCCCCTGCCGCTCAACGTCGTTGGGCGATAGCTACTTTCGACATCGACGGCGGCGCGGACGGATTCCGGCAGGCGGCCCACGATTTCGCGCTGAACCCACCCGAGAACGCCACTCTCCCGCCGGTCCGCTCCACCGGAATCTCGCTGATCCGGCCCGGCCGTGGCCGTGAGTTCGCCGCGCGCAGCGGTGCCGGCCGTCGCGCCAGGGCAATCGGCGATGCCGTGTTCTCGGCCGAGGACCTCGTGCTCGGCTACCGCGTTGACATCCGCCGCGAGGGAACACCGTGGCTGTCGGTGTGTGAACGCGACGCCGACTATCGCGTCAACGGGGTCGACATCGTGTCGGGGCGCGAAGAAGGGCACGTCAAGCCGTTCGCGGCGGTTCGCGGTGCCGACGGGCAGTTGCGTGCCGACGAGGTCGTGGTCCGGTGGGACGGCTGGAGCCTGGCGCTACCGTCACCGAACCTGCGCGGTGACACCGCGGGTCCAGCGCGAAATCCGGCCCAGCCCTTGCCGTTCGACTTCCGCTGGACATTCACGGTCCCCCCGCACAGCATGCCGGCCCTGCGCTTCGCCGATCTGTACCAGATGCGGGTGCGGATCGCGGATATGGCAGGCGGCGGGCTCACCGCCGCCGAACTCGCCGACGCGACGGTCGCCAGCACCGGCGTGAGCTACCTGCGCCACGACCCGGTACCGCCACCCGAACTCCACGGACCGGCCGCGCTCGCACCGGGTGCCGCCGTCGCACGACTGGTGATCCGCAGCGACTTCGACCGGACCGTCGATCAGCTCAGCGCCACCGACCCCGCCTATCCCGCGATCGACGCGCGCGTCCTGCGACCTCCGACCGCACCGTTCTCGGTGATCGAACAGCACCGTGTGCTCGACGAGATGAGCAACGAGGAATCCTTCCGGCTGGCACAGGGCGCGATGGACGCCGACGGCACCGGCTCCGGCTTGCCCGACCCGGTCGCCAGCGGCGTGCGGGCACACGTGCGCGCGGGCGAGGCCGGGCTGGCAGTGCCGATCGGTGACCACAGCGCGTGGGCCCCCGGCTGGCCGGACTTCGCATCCAAAACCCTGGAGCTGCGCGAACATTCCGGCGAACCGTCGATCACCGTGGGGTGGAACGGCGACCGGCTGATCGTCGCGCTGGCCAAGGGAAAGGAGGCGACGATCGAGCTGAGCTCCACCCTCGACGGGGAACTGTCCAACCACCTGGCCATCAGTGACTTTCTCGCCGGTGGGGCGGGCGAGGCGGCGATCTCCCCGGACAGCACCAAGCTCGGCCGCAATCCGGCGGTCACGCCACCGATCCGGATCGCGGTGGTGCACGCCGTCAAACGTCCACTGCGCCAACCACTGTGGACCCTGCCCGCGACCGCCGTCATACGCGGCCCACACGATCCGACGGTGCTGCTCGCACCCGGTTTCCCGCCCGTAGGCCCCGATGCCGGTCTCGACCCCGACAGCACCGGGCGGCTCGAAGTGGCCGCCGCGTGGACCGAGATCAGCGATACCGGACTCGAAGCGGGCGCCGAGACTCGCCCGGTGGGAATCGCGCACCTGCACAGCCAGACGCTCGCGCCCGGCGCGGAACCGCTGGTGCGGATTCGGCACGAGTTCGGCGACACCCGACACCGCACCATCGACTACACGCTCACCGCCGTCAGCCGGTATCGGCAGTACTTCACCGCCGACGAACCCGAAGAGGCGTTCAGCGTCAGCCGTACGCAGGCGCCGGTCATCGTCGCGTCCTGTGCACGACCGACCGCGCCGGTGGTGCTCGGTGTGGTGCCCGCCTTCGGTGTGCGCAGCGAAAGGGCGGGACCCGATCGGCTCGAATTCCACAGGGACAGTGGGCGATTGCGCGTCGAGGTGGCGCGCCCCTGGTTCGAGACGGGCCAGGGCGAACAGCTGGCTGTCGTGCTCGCGCCGAGCGAGGACCCGTCGCCTCCCGTGCGCGAGTCGGTGAGCCGGATGGGCCGTGATCCGCTGTTCGGCACACCGTCGACCAGGACCTTTCCGCCCGCCGCATGGTTCCGCGCGTCGACGAGCGAGGTTTTCGTCGCGGAGCTCGGAGAGTTGGTCGTGATCGCCCCACATGAGGTCTCACCCGGCGGTGACCGCTGGTTCGCGGACGTGGAAATCGCTGTGCCGCAGGATGATCGGTCGTACAACCCGTTCGTGCGCTTGGTCGTCGCCCGCTGTCAACGCCACAGCCTGGACGGGATGAGCCTGTCGCCGCTCGTCGTCACCGAAAGCGTCCCGCTCCTGCCCGATCGGCACGTTGTCGTCGAGCGGGCGGGTGCCGAGCTGCGGGTCACCGTCGCCGGCACGTCACCGAATCCGCTCAACCGGCTGACGGTATTGCTCGAATCCTGCCCGGAGCAGCACACACCGGACACGGTCGAGGTCGTCATCGCCGATCCCGCCGCGTCACCGGAGCTCGCGGCTTGGCGGCCGGTACACACCGTCGAACGCACAGCCGACGGGCAGATCCCGCCGCTGCCGTTGCCGGGCGAGAGCGGGCATCTGCGGCTGCGCCTGCGCGAGTCCGAGAATATCCCCGGCTCCACCGCTGCCGACCTGCCGGATGATCTGTGCTTGCGCAATGTCTTCGTCGCCACCATCGTCCTGCCCGCCGAATGGCACCGACCGTGACGGTGCGGGGCGAACCCCGCACCCTCGGCGGCTACGGCGTGAACGGGCGCTGATCGACGAAATCGGCGCCCGCGTTGATCGTGAACAGGTTCGGAACCTGGTCGGGCGGCATGATGTTCATGATCTGCCGGTGGAACTGCGAATACCCGGCGGTGAAGGTGCCGTTGCCCCAGACCTCGAGCAAGGACCCGGTGAACTGGCCGTTGACCGGCCCGTCATAGGACAGCTGCGAATCCTGGCAGCCGGACAGCAGCAGCACCCCCGCCCGGATATCGGCCCGCGCCTGCGGACCACTGAGCCGCTGGACGAACGAGTACAGCTGCCTGCGCCGCTTGTTGTCCTCGGTCTGCACATCGCGCGGCATCGCCTTGGGGCTGCCCGCGACGACGGTGAGCCCGGCCGGATCGGCGGCGCGCTCGGCCACGTCGATGATCGCCGCCCGTGCGTCGCGGGTGAACACGTCACGGACCACCGACCCGCTGTGACAGCTGTCCGAGCACACGACCACGCGCACACCCGCGGCGAACTGGCGCCACATCTGATACAGCTCGTCGTCGACGATCTGGCGATCGAAGGCCACCCAGGTCTCGTCCTGGCTGTCGTCCTCCTCGCCGTCGACATCCCAGGTCTGGCCACCGTGACCCGAATAGGTGATGAGCACGAGATCGCCGGGCTGCGCATTGTGCGCGAGCTGACCGATTTCGCCGATGATCGCGAAAGAGGTCGCCGCACTGTCGAGCAATTTCGTCGAGGTGGCGAATCCCTGTGCCGCGGCCAGCGCGGCCATGGAATTTGCATCGTTGACACAGCCGGCGAGAGCGCCGTCCCAGCCGTCGTACGCGGCGGGATCGACCCGATTCAATCCGATATGCAAGGAATATCCGGTCACTGTCGTTCCTCCATCTAGAGATATCGAACACCTCCGTGCCGAGAGCTTCGACACCACTCGATCTTCCTGCGGCCGTGCGGAACTCGATAGCGTGGCCGACTACTCGAATGCGCGAAACGAAAATCCGCGCGCGTAATGGGGTAGTGGATTACGCATTCGGACAGGCGGGCCGGCGCGCGACGATAGCTCCACACAGTAATTCCGTCGAGAAAGGACAGCGAAATGTTGGGAACGGATACGGAGGACGCGGTCGTGGCAGCGAGCGTGGATACCGAAGAAGAAGACGCGTTCGAGCCGGCGAAAAGCGGCTACGGTGCCGACGAGGCAGGCGTGCGGGCCATCGGTCAGACGAATATCACGTCGATTTTCTGGGCACAGAAGATTCTGCGCACACACGGCACCGGTGCGTGGGTATTCGGATTCCCGAGTGCCGATGTGCGGGCCGACAGCCAGGTCTCGGTCAGCCTGACCGAGATCGACACCAACGGCACCCCGTTCCTCGGGCCCGCCACCACTCAGGTCCTGAATGTGGTTCCGCATGCCGACGGCACCATGACCGTGCGCTATCACGTGGGGTGGAGCAGCAATATCAGGGTGCTGTTCAATTTCATCATCGCCAATTGAGCCGTGACGGTGCTCCCGCCAGCGCGGTGAGCACCTGCTCGGTTTTCGTATCGCCCGCCGCGATCGTGATGCCGAGCGCGTGTAGGGCTTCTTCGAGTGCGCGCTGCGCGTCGAGTGCGCGCAGATGCAGATCGACGGGCGAATCACCGTGTCGGGGTGTGACTTTCACCGACAACTCGACCAGATCGAGACCGGCGACGGCCCACCGCTCCACATCGGCGTGCTGATTCCCCACCGGTAGTCCCGTCCACCGCGCGGACGCGACCGGGCCCATCGCGCGCAGGTGATCGACCGCGACGCCGGGCGGCGTGCAGCTCACCAGGAACTGCCGCTGGGCCGAGTTCAGCGTGTCGGTGACATCGACACCGCCGGCAACGGCGGCGCGCAGGGACCCGGGGGACCGCTGGCTGATCGCCGAGGCCGACAGCATCCGTCGGCCGCCGGACCAATCGCTTTCGATGCGGTAGCGGATCCCCGGCTCGGTGAAGGGCGCCGCCCAGCGGCCCGTCAGCTGGGCGGCGTGGCACGGCCGCAGCTTGACGGTGAGATCGTCCTGTGCGCCGCTCCGCAACCGGATCACGATGCGGCTCGACAGCAGGGTGGGCGCGCCCGGCGAACCGGGGCGCAATGGTTCGGCGAACCAGATGTCGCGGGCGGTCGCGGCGGTGTCGCTACATCGCAGCCGCCGCAGTGCGGCCGCGACGTCCCCGTCGAGGTTCACTTTGATCTCGATCGGCGTGATCACCGGTGCCCCCTTTCGGTCGCTGTGACGGGTACTGCCCGCGGTGGGCGGGCGCCCTCGACCTCAGATTCGTCGATCGACCGGCGGCGGCGCGCGCGTAGTGCGCTACCCGATCAGGTCTCACAGGATGCGCATCGCCGACGACACCCCCCGATCGGCGACGCGCCGGGGCCGCGCGTAGTCGACTACTCGTGACAGGCCTGACCAGGTGTCGGAGACTGGATTCGATCGGTCCGGTAGGCGCCGAGTCGGTGCCATCCCGTGGAGGTTCTCGATGGTCGACGCACAGCAACAGTCACTGGTCACCCGCGCACTCGTCGCCGGCGCCGAAGCGCTCGACCGGCGGGTCGGCTGGTTCCGGTTGCCGACCCCGGTGGGGTTGGCCGTGCTGATCGGCCTGCGCAGCAGACTACGGTCCCGCAACCTCTTCGATACCGGCCCGCACCCGGCCGGGCCGCTGCCACCGGATGTCGCGGGCGAACACCAGGGCGCGCGCACCATCGACGGCACCTACAACAGTCCCGACGACCCGCGCGCGGGCTCGATCGGCTGCCGCTTCGGGCGCAACGTCCCCCTCGACCGCACCCATCCCGAGGATCCGGTGCGGATCATGGCACCCAACCCGCGCACGGTCAGCCGGAAACTGCTCACGCGCGAGGAATTCCAGCCCGCCACCACCCTGAATCTGCTCGCGGCCGCGTGGATCCAGTTCGAGGTACACGACTGGTTCGTCCACGACCCGGCCGAACACGAACCGTTCACCGTCACCCTGGACGACGACGATCAGTGGCCGCACCCCCCGATGACGATCCCACGAACGGCGACAGTGCCCGCCCCCGATCCAGAAGGTGCGCCGACCTACGTCACCGGCGAGACCCACTGGTGGGACGCCTCCCAGATCTACGGCAGCACAGCCGAATTCGCCGCGTCCCTGCGCTCTGGCAAGCACGGCCAGCTCGTGATCGACGAACTGGGTCTGCCACCGCTGGACGCCGAACGCCTGGTGGCGCTCGCGCCCGCGGCGGCCAATGCCTGGGTCGGCCTCGCCCTGCTGCACTCGCTGTTCCTGCGCGAACACAACGCGATCTGCTCCCGCCTGACCCGGCGCTATCCCGACATGGACGACCAACAGCTCTACGACACCGCGCGACTGGTCAATTCCGCGCTGATCGCGAAGATCCACACCGTCGACTGGACCCCGGCGATCATCGCCCACCCCACCACGGTCGTGGCCATGCGCGCCAACTGGTTCGGGCTGCTGGGGGAGCGGTTGTCGCGGCGCTTCGGCACGCTCCTCGACAACGAAGTGCTGTGTGGCATACCGGGTTCCACGCACGACGACAGCGGGGTGGGGTATTCGCTCACCGAGGAGTTCGTCGCGGTCTACCGCATGCATCCGCTGATCCCCGACGAACTCCTCGTCCGCAGCCTCGCCGACGACACCGTGCTGGCCGAGCACACCCTCCCTGAGCTCGGCGTCGCCCACATCCGCGAACGCCTCGCCGAGACCCCGATGGACACCCTGCTCTACTCCTTCGGCCGAGCCAACCCCGGCGCGCTGACCCTGCACAACTACCCCGCACACCTGCAACACCTCGAGCGCCCCGGCCAACCACCCCTCGACCTCGCGACGGTCGACATTCTGCGGGTCCGCGAGCGAGGTGTGCCGCGCTACAACGAGTTCCGGCGCCAACTGCGGCTGCCGCCGGTCACCTCCTTCGGCGAACTCACCGACGACCCGCGCTGGGCGCGCGAACTCGAACAGGTCTACGGCGACGTGGACGACGTCGACCTGATGATCGGCCTCTACGCCGAACCCAAACCGCCCGGTTTCGGCTTCAGCGACACCGCCTTTCGCGTGTTCGTGCTGATGGCGTCGCGGCGGCTGTCGGCCGACCGGTTCTTCACCACCGACTTCCGGCCCGAGGTCTACACCGAGGCCGGCATGGCCTGGGTGCGCGACACCACGATGCGCAGCCTGCTGCTGCGCCATTTCCCGACCCTGGCGCCCGCGCTCGACGGCGTCGCGAATCCGTTCGCCCCGTGGAGGAGTCAGCGATGAGCTACCTGCGCTACCGCCCCGACCTGGAACAGCCGCGCCCCGACGAAGAACGCGACATCGACAGGATCATCGCGGTGCTGCGCGACAACAACGAACGCGCCTATCGCAAGTACAAGCGTGGCCTGCGTGACGCGCACGCCAAGAGCCACGGCATCCTGCGCGGCGAACTGACGGTGCCCGCGGGCCTGCCACCCGAGCTGGCGCAGGGCATGTTCGCCACCCCCGCCACCTATCCGGTGATCGCACGCTTGTCGAGCACGTCCGGAGTGATCCGCAGCGATCAACTGCGCGGGGTGCGCGGACTGGGAATCAAAGTGCTCGGTGTGCACGGGCCACGCGCACTGCCCGACGACGAGGCGACCACCCAGGACTTCATCATGGTCACCCACCGCGAATTCCTCTTCGCCGACGCGCACGCGTACCTCACCAAGGGCATGCCGACCGCCTGGGCGCTGGCCCGGCTCCCGGATCTGGCCCTGCGTGCGGGCAGCGACCTCGTCGCCGCGCTGAACACCCACGTCCTGCGCCGGATCGGGCGCAGCGTGCCACCGAATCTCGGTGTCTTCGTCGCGCCCAATACCCACATCCTCGGCGAGACGTTCTTCACCTCGGCGCCGCTGCGCTTCGGGGACTACGTCGCTAAGCTGCTCTACGCGCCTGTGTCGCCGGAAGTCGTTGCGCTGCAAGGTCAACCGGTCGACCCCGACGCGGGTGTCAACGCGCACCAGGATCTGATCGTCGACTTCTTCGCCGGGCACAGCGCCACCTACGAACTGCGCGCCCAACTGTGTACCGACATCGCCACGATGCCGATCGAGGACGCGACCGAGCCGTGGCCGGAGGACGAGTCGCCGCACCGGACGATCGCGACCATCCGCTTCGACGTGCAAGATCCCTACACCCCACAGCGGCGTGCCTACGGCGACGACGTGCTTTCGTTCAACTCCTGGCGTGGCCTGGACGCGCACCGGCCACTGGGTTCGATCAACCGGCTCAAGCAGCGGGTGTACGAGGCATCGAGCAACTACCGCCACGACGTCAACAACGCGCCGCGCGTCGAGCCACGCGACGCCACCGAGCTCCCGCCATGATCACCATGCCGCTTCACCCGCGTGCCGACCGGCCGATTCGTTGTGACGACGGCGGAGGAGAACTACACTTTTCACGCATGGCCGGACTCTGGCAGCTGCTCGATCGTCCCGCCGAATACGACGCCGTCCGTGCGGCTTTGACGAATCCGGACGCCGGTGGCGTGATCCTGGTCGGTGCCGCGGGCGTCGGCAAGACCACCCTCGCCCGGCTGGTCACCGCGACGTTGTCCGAACCGGTGCGCTGGGTGGCGTGCACCGCCTCGTCCCAAGCCATTCCGCTCGGTGCGTTCGCGCCATGGATCGCCGCCTCGGCATCGCGCGATCCGCTCGCACTGCTGCACTCGGCCAGGGAGAACGTGCTCGCCCAGCCGGACACGGTGATCGGCGTCGACGACGCGCACCTGCTCGACACCCTCTCCGCGACGCTGGTGCACCAGATCGCCGTCGACCACCGCGCCCGCATCATCGCCACCGTCCGCACCGGTGAGCCGCTGCCCGACGCGGTCACCGCACTGTGGAAAGACGGCTACCTCGAGCGAATCGAGTTGGCGCCGTTCACCAGAACCCAGTGCACCGAGATCGTCGAAACCGTGCTCGGCGGCACCTTGGAGGGGCTCAGCGCCGACGTGATGTGGGAATCCTCGGGCGGCAACCCGCTGTTCCTGCGCAATATGGTCGAGGGCGGTGTCGAGGCCAGCACCCTGACCGATGTCAACGGCGTCTGGCAGCTGCGCGGGCCCACCGCGGTGCCCTCGGGCCTGGTCGAGCTCCTCGACGAGCGGTTGAGCCGGGCGGGTGCGCCCGTACTCGACGTGCTGGAAACCCTCGCCGTGCACGAACCGCTCGACATCGACATCCTCAGCGAACTCGTCGGCACCGCCGCCGTGGACGCGGCCGAGGCCACCGGCCTGATCCGGGTCACGAGCCACAACGGGGTCGTCGATGTCCGGTTCAGCCACCCCCTGCTCGGTGAAGTGGTCCGCTGCCGCGTCGGTACGGCGGCCGCGCGCACCCGGCGCGGACGTCTCGTCGAGACCCTGCAGGACCGGGACCTGAGCACACCCGCGCACCGGATCAGGCTGGCGCGGCTGTGCGTGGACAGTGATCAGCCGATCGACATCGTCCTGCTGATCGACGCCGCCAAGGACGCGGTGTCGCTGGCGAATCTGCCACTGGGCGAACGGCTCGCGCGCGCCGCGTGCGAACGAGGCGGTGGGCTGCGCGCGGCCGAACTGCTGTCCAGGGCGCTGCTGTGGCAGGGCAGGCCGCAGCACGCCGACGAGATCCTGGCCCGCTTCGATCCCGACCGCCTCGACCCGCTGCAACTGGTCCAGTGGGGCCTGGTGCGGGCGAGTCTGCGGTTCTGGTCCCTTGGCGATGTCGACCATGCCCGCGAGCTGATGGCGATATTGCGCGCCCGCGTGGAGCATCCGGCCCTGCGCCTGACCGTCGATGCCGCCGCAGCCGCGATGGCGGTGCACGAAAACGACCTCGCCGTCGGTATCGAGGCGGCCGAGCGCGTGATCGCCGACCCGAATTCACCGCGTCAGGCCGTCGATTTCGCCGCGTTCGCTTTGGGTTTGGCGTTGCCGGTGGCCGGGCGCGGCGCTGACTTCGCGCCGATCGCCGCCCGCAGTCGTGCGCAGCAGAAGTCGACCGACGGGCTCATCCGGGTGATGGTCCGCTACGGCGACGTCCTCGCGCTGACTGCCATCGGCGACCTCGATCTCGCCGAACGCCGGGCCACCGAATACCGGGAGTTCTCCTCGGCGGGCCAGTTCGTCGGTTGGGCGATCGCGCGTATCGCCGACGGGGTCGTTGCCACCTATCGCGGCCGGTTCCGCGAAGCGATCACCGCCTTCGAACAGGCGCTGGCCGCGCTCAACGCCGAAACCTCGCTGCCGTGGAAGCTGCCCGCACGGCTACTGCTGGCCCGCGCCTACGCGGCACTGGGCGAGGTCGAACACGCCGAACGAGTCCTCGGTGACGCCGACGAACACAGCGGACCCCACATGGCCCTGCACGAACCGCAGCGGATCATCGCGCGCGCCTGGCTGGCCGCCGCCGAACACAGCGCGCACTCGGCGGTCGACCTGGCCCGCAAGGCCGCCGACCTGGCCCACAGCGCCGGTCAATACGCCGTGGAAGCCGAGGCACTGCACCACGCCACTCGATTCGGCGACCGCACCCTCGCCACCCGCCTCGCCACCGTCGCCGCCCGCGTCCAGGGACCGGTCGCGGCGATCTACGCCCGTCACGCGGCGGCCCTCGCCGATGCCGACACCGGCGCCCTGGAAGCGGTCAGCCACGAGTTCGAGGCCGCGGGTCTGCTGCTGTCCGCCGCCGATACCGCCGCGCAGACCGTGCCGATCCACGATCACGCCGGTCAGCGCCGACCCAGCGCCCAGGCCGCCGCCCGCGCCGTGGCCATGGCCGCCCGCTGCGACGGCGCAGGCACCCCCGCCATCACCGCGGCGGCCCGGCCACTGCCGATCACCGAACGCGAACGCGAGATCGCCGCCCTGATCGGCCGCGGCCTGTCCAACCGCGCGATCGCCGAGCGCCTCTGCGTCTCGGTCCGCACCGTCGAAGGTCACATCTACCGGGCCTGCATCAAACTCGACGCCACCGATCGCGAGCAGCTCGCCGACCTCATCTAGTCAGCTCATCGGCTCGGCTCGGGCAACTGGCATTCGTTCACCCTCGGGTTCGCACCGAGGTAGTTGAGTGGGCCCGCGAGCGCGGTGAGCCCGATCGTGCCCCAGTCGCCGCAGTTGACCGGGGTGTCGGTGAAATAGTCGCGCTGCACGGCGGCCAGCAGCCCGGCCCCGAACCACACCACCATCAGCACTGACAGCAGGAATTGCGCGGTTTGGTGGCGTGGCCGGGCGCGGATCTCCCTGACTTCGCGAATGTGTCGATCCCGTCGGTTCCGCCGGCCACGCATCGTCATCGATCGCACCTTCCCGCTCCTGGACGCCGCCACGACACGCGCGAGGTTTGCTCCCTCAACAGTGCAGCCCGGCAACCGCCCAGTCAATGGTTGGTGCGAGTTTCGGTCAGGCAGGCACGGGTTGCTCGCCGACGGCCTCGGCGCGCAAACTCCCCAGCAATTTGGTGAGCTTGCGCGAGACGCTCATCTGCGAGACGCCGAGGCGTTCGGCGATCTCGCCCTGGGAGAGCGTTTCGTAGAACCGCCAGATCAGCAGTTGCCGGTCCTCCGGGGGCAGCTGGGCCAGCAGGGGCGCGACGGTGATCGTGTCCTCGGTGAGGCGGTAGCGCGGATCCTCGGCGCCGAAGGTGTCGGCGATGGTCATGCCGGGATCGCCCTCGCTGTCGCGCGCCGGGGTGTCGAGGCTGCGCGTCTGGAACGCGTTGGCCGCCACCAGGGTTCGGGTGACATCGGTGACCGATACGTCGAGTTCTTCGGCGAGTTCGGCGGCGGTGGGGGAGCGCAGGAGCCGACGGCTCAACTCGTCGGTCGCCGTGCGCACCTTGCCCTGCAGTTCCTTCTCCCGGCGCGGCACGTGCAGCGGCCAGAGGTGGTCGCGGAAGTGCCTGCGCACCTCACCCATGATGGTGGGCACCGCGAAGCCCAGGAAGGGGGAGCCAGTGGTGACGTCGTAGCGGTCGACGGCCATGACAAGGCCGAGTCGCGCGGTCTGGAGCAGGTCGTCGAACATCTCGCCGCGACCGGCGTATTTGCGTGCGATGTGCTCGGCCAGGGGTAGGCAGGTCTCGATGATCCGCGCCCGCACGACGGCGTGCTCGGGGCCGCGGGGGTCGGTGAGCGCCCAGTGGGCGAACAGCGGTTCGGCGTTTTCGTAGGTCCTGTTGTGGGTGGTCTGGGACATGTCAGCTCCTGGCCTTCGAGTAACCTGCTCACCGGTTGTCGGGCAAGCGAACCTAAAAGCTGTGTGGGCCGAGCATTCTGAAGGTCATCAGCATTGCCACGCCAAGGCTGCCGGCGCCGAGGATCGCGGCGGGCAGCGATCCGGTCAGCGCGGTCAGGCCGAAGAGGAAGAACACGCAGGTGGCCAACATGATGGTGGTGCTGGTCAGATCCATGCTCGGCGTACTCGTTGTCCGATTACGTGAGGTGGTCATAGATCTAGGGTTCACCGCCGCGACGGTTATTAAACCGTTATTGGTCGACAGGGGTTGACACGGCGGCAATTTCGGAATTAGATGTTTAACCCATCACGAAATGGGAAATATCAATTCAGGTCGCGTACGCGCAGGTCGCGCGCGAGATGATCCCGTTGTTCGATGACCAGGCGGCGCAACGCGCTGGGCGCGTCCGCATTCGCCGCGAGCCACCGATCCACCCCGTCGAGAGTGTCGGCGGCGGGGAAGAGTCCGACCACGATGCGGCGGGCGATCTCGATGCTGTGGGTGTCCCACACCGTGCGCAACGCCGCGAAGTACTCGTCGTCGTAGGGGGCGATCAGGTCGCGGTGGGGGCCCGCGCGGAATCCGTCGATGGTGGCGTCGAGGTGGTCGTTGGTCAACGTGGTGTCGCCGAGCGCGCAGTCCCAGGCTGCGGCTTTGACTTCCGCGTCCGGACGCGCGGCGAGTGCGCGCCGGTGGGCGGTGCGGCCGGAGGCGGTGTCGTCGCGTTCGAGTTCGGTGTCGAGGTCGTCGGCTTTCGCCGCGCCGGTCGCGGCGAGTGCGGTCCACAGTGCCCAGCGCAGATCGGGGTCCATGGCCAAGCCCTCCGGTGCCTTGTCGAGCAGGATCGCCCGGATGTCGTCGGCGCGGCTGTTGTCGACCGTCGCGGCGGCCGCCGTCGCTCGTGCCAACGCCAGCTGTGCGCCGGAGCCCGGTGCGGACGAATGCAGTGTGGCCCAGCAGGATTCGAGCCACTCGCCACGCCACCGGTCACGCGCTTGCGCGGGCAGATAGTGGGCGATAGTGAACGACGCGTTCGCCAGGACGGCGGTCAGCAGCGCCATGTTCGTTTCGGTGGGCGCGAACTCGCGAGCCATCGCCAGGTAGCGTTCGGCGGCCAGTTCGCCGTCGCGGGTGGCGTTCCACAGCGCCGACCAGATCAGGCCGCGGGCCAGTGGGTCGCTCACCCGGTTCAGTGAATGCTCTACGGTGGCAAGTGAATCCGCGTCAAGGCGAACCTTGGCGTAGGTGAGGTCGCCGTCGTTGAGCAGCCGCAGTGGGGCGGGGGCGAGGTCGACCGGCGTGCGTTCGTCGACGATGTCGAGTTCCACGCGCTCGCGAAGCACCAGGTCGCCCGCGGTGTCGAAGTCGTAGAGGCCGATGGCGAGCCGGTGTGGGCGCGGATCGGTTTGCACGATCGCACCGTCTTCGAGGGTCAGCGTGGACATCCCGGTCGTCTGCAACCAGGCGCGCGCCCAGCCCGCCAGGTCCCGGCCGGAATCCGCCGACAATTCGGTCAGCAGATCATCGAGGGTCGTATTGCCGAAAGCGTGTGTCCGGAAATACCGGCGCACGCCGGAGAAGAATTCGTCCCTGCCGACATAGGCGACCAATTGTTTGAGCACGCTGGCGCCCTTGGCATAGGTGATGCCGTCGAAATTGAGTTTGGCCGCCTCGAGATCGGTGATGTCGGCGACGATCGGATGGGTGGTCGGCAGCTGATCCTGCAGATACGCCCACGCCTTGCGGCGGTTCGCGAACGCGACCCAGGCATCGGTCCACTCGGTGGCCTCGGAGCTGGCCAGTGCGCCCATGTAGTCGGCGAAGGATTCCTTGAGCCACAGGTCGTCCCACCACACCATCGTGACGAGATCGCCGAACCACATGTGCGCCATCTCGTGCAGGATCGTGTTGGCCCGGCCCTCGTACTGCGCGGCAGTGGCGGCGCCACGGAACACGTAGGCCTCGGTGAAGGTGACCAGGCCGGGGTTCTCCATCGCGCCCAGGTTGTATTCGGGCACGAACACCTGGTCGTACTTGCCCCACGGATACGGGTAGGCGAAGTGCTCGGCGAAGAAGTCCAGGCCCTGCTTCGTCACCTCGAAGATCGTATCCGCGTCCAGATAGCGGGCCAGCGAAGCACGGCAGTAGATCCCGAGCGGAATGGTGAGTTCGCCTCGCGCCCAAGAGGACTCGAGGCGATGGTACGGGCCCGCCGCGATCGCGGTGATATAGGTCGAAATCGGCAAGGTGGGGGAGAACACGACGTTCTGTGTCACGCCATTGTTCTGGATCGCCGCGAACGGCCGATTCGACATCACCTCCCAGCCCGCGGGCGCACTCACCGCGAATGTGAACGGCGCCTTCATATCCGGCTGTTCGAAGCAGGCGAAAACCCGCCGCGCGTCCGCGGGCTCGTACTGCGTGTACAGGTAGGTCTGACCATCCACCGGATCGAGGAACCGGTGTAGCCCCTCGCCCGACCGGCTGTAGGCACCGGTACCCCGCACGACAACCAGATTCGACGCCGCCAACCCACCGACATGGATCCGGGCCCCGTCATAGACAACCGGAACCTGTTCACCGTTCACCGTCACCGATTCCACGCCGAGCCCGATGAAATCGAGCCACGTCTGCTCGACACTCGCATCGAATTCGACAGTGGTCGTCGTCTCGAAACCCTCGCGGGTCTGATCCGGCGCCCCCCTCAGATCGAGTTCGACCGAGTAGGCACGGACGGTGACCGCGGCGGATCGCGCGGCGGTCTCGGAGCGGCTCAGGTTCGCGGAGTTCACACCCCGATCCTGCCAGCCCGACCTACTCCACGGTGACGCTCTTGGCGAGGTTGCGCGGCTTGTCGACGTCGCGGCCGAGGGCGAGGGCGGTGTGGTAGGCGAGTAGTTGCAGGGGGATGGTCAGGAGCATGGGGTCCAGTTCCGGGGCGACGCGGGGGACTCGGATCACTTCGTCGGCCGCGTTCGGGGGCAGGTCGGCGTTGGTGACGGCGATGACCGGGCCGCCGCGGGCCTTGATCTGTTCGATGGTGCTGAGGTTCTTGGCGAGGAGTTCGTCGTCGGGGACGATCACCACGCTCGGCATTTCCGGGTCGATCAGCGCGAGCGGGCCGTGCTTGAGCTCGGAGGCCTGGTAGGCCTCGGCGTGCACATAGGAAACCTCTTTGAGCTTCTGGGCGCCCTCACGGGCGACCGGCCACGCCCGCACCCGTCCGATGAAGAACATGCTGCGGGCCTTGGCGTACCGGTGCGCGATCTCGGCGATGGCGTCCTCGTCGGTGAGAACCTGGTCGATGGCGTCGGGTAGCGCGCGCAGGCCCTCGACGATGCGGTTGCCGTCGGCGGCCGAGAGGTCGCGGACCCGGCCGAGCAGCAGGGCCAGCATCGTGAACGACACGGTCATATTGGTCAGCGCCTTGGTCGAGGCGACCGAGATCTCCGGGCCCGCGTGCAGGAATACCCCCGCCCCGCACTGGCGAGCGATCGCGCTGCCCACCGCGTTGACGGCACCGATCACCCGGCCACCCTTGCGCTGCAACTCCTGCACGGCGGCGAGGGTGTCGAGGGTTTCGCCGGACTGGCTGATCGCGACATACAGCGCGTCGGGGTCGACGACCGGATTGCGGTACCGGAACTCCGACGCGGGCTCCGCGACCGCGGGGATCCGGGCCAGTTCCTCGACGAGTTGCGCGCCGAGCTGGCCGGCGTA
Source organism: Nocardia sp. NPDC058658 (assembly GCF_042716665.1). Taxonomy (NCBI): domain Bacteria; kingdom Bacillati; phylum Actinomycetota; class Actinomycetes; order Mycobacteriales; family Nocardiaceae; genus Nocardia; species Nocardia sp. NPDC058658. The sequence goes on along the minus strand of NZ_JBHXRR010000008.1, from coordinate 134,135 downwards.
ATAGGCCGAGCCGCAGCCGAGGAACACGACCTTGCTGATGCTGCGCAACTCGCGGGCGTCCATGTTCAGCCCGCCGAGATGCGCGGTGGCGAACCGGTCGTCGAGGCGGCCACGCAGTGCTCGGCGCACCGCCTCGCTCTGTTCGGCGATCTCTTTGCGCATGAAGTCCGGGAAGCCGCCGAGCGCGTAGTCCTCGGCCACCATGTCGATCGTGGTCGGGGTCTTGTCGGTCTGCTCGGAGTCGACTCCCAGTGTGCTGGTACGGAATTCGCCTTCGCGGACGGTGGCCAGTTCGCCGTCGTCGAGGAACACCACGCGCTGGGTGTGATGGACAAGCGCGGCGACATCGGAGGCCACGAACATCTCGCCGTCACCCACGCCGAGAACGATCGGGCTGCCGTTGCGCGCTACTACCAGCTCGGCCGGGCGGCGCGCGTCCAGGACCAGCAGACCGTAGGTGCCCCGAATGCGGTGCAGCGCGACGCGCACGGCGTCCTCGAGGGATTCGGCGTCCTCGATCTCGCGGGCGATCAGGTGCGCGATCACCTCGGTATCGGTGTCGGAGACCAGGTCGATGCCGAGCGCGGTGAGCTCGGCCCGCAGCTGTTCGGCGTTCTCGACGATACCGTTGTGCACCACCGCGATGCGTCCGCTCGCATCGGTGTGGGGATGGGCGTTGGCGTCACTCGGCTCGCCGTGGGTGGCCCAGCGGGTGTGCGCGATCCCGACCGTGCCACGCAGGACGGTGGTGTCGGTCTTGTCGCGCAGGTCCTGCACCCGGCCCTGGGTTTTGCAGACACGCACCTTCCCTCGATGCGGCAGCGCCAAGCCTGCCGAGTCGTAACCGCGGTACTCGAGCCGGTGCAGGCCCTCCAGCAGCACCGGAACGGCTTGGCGGTGACCGATGTATCCGACGATTCCACACATGGCGTGAACCCCTTACCCGTAGACGATGCGACGTAGTTGCCGTTCGGTGAAGGGCGGGGCCGCGACCGGCCGCTGGGCGAGTTCGGCTTCTAGCTGTCGCCAGATCTCGGCATTGCGCATCTCCCGCGCCTGCAGCTCGGCGTGCCTGCGTCGGACGAACTGCTCGGCCGTCTCGTCGAAGTAGCCGACGATATCGGCGACAACCCGGGCGGCCACACGTTCGGGTAAGCCGGTGGACGCCACTACGTAGCGGACCAGCTCGGTTGATGCCCCGTCGTTCACCCGGACGATCATGCCTCGCCGGATCGGGTTCGCCAACTTCCCTGCCCGAATTCGGGCAGAAACCGGTATGGAACGGCTCGACGGCGACCTGGGCAGGTGTGCAGTGGACGCAATTCGTGCACCCGATGCCGATGCTGTTATCGCCTTGTGAGGTGTGAGCCGAGACTTGCGGACAATTTGCTGGGAGGCTGACAGGAGGCACGACAGGCTGCGCATCCGAGTGGAGGTTGTGGTGAGGCGACGAATGGGTGGCGCATTCAGTGATCGGCTCTATTTCGCGGGCCCGGCCCCGGCATCCGAGGTTGCCGGGGGTCGACCCGAATATGTGGTCGACGCGGCCATCGTGACGATCGCCGAAGAGATCGTGCGAACAGGTTTCGATGCTGAAGATACCGTGCATCAGCGGTTGCGCAGATTCTGTGCCCACGCGAAAGCCGAAGGGGCCATGGTGAATTGCCTGCTCGGCGCGGCCACTTCGGTCGAGGATGGTGGCGTGGTTCCGTTTGTCGGCCGGGTGGTCGGCAGGCTCGGCCATGCGGAGTTGTTGTTCGATCTCGCGCTCGGCGAATCCGGTATCGACCCGTTCGACGGGAATCCGGTGCGGAATATGGTGGGGCCGGGCACGATGACCGAGCTGGATTTCGAATTCGTCATCGCGCAGGTGAGTGAACTGGTCGATAGCTTGATGCTGCCGAATTATCTCGCATTGCTGGAATGGCGTGATCTCACCGGCGAGGCGCCGCGCTCCCGCCGCCCCGAGCAATCGGCCGCACTGCTCTACGAATTGAACGAACGGCTCACCCCGGTTCTCGGCGAGATGCCGCTGGCCTGGCTGTTGCTGCACTACGCGGAGTTCGGGGTCGCGCCGCTGGCCGACTCGATCCATCGTGCGCTGCTGCGCACCAATGCCGCCGACGCCGTGTCCGCCGCCCGCACCGGGGCGGCTGCGCTCGCCGCGATGTCGTTCGTCTCCCCGTCGGCGAGGGTGGGTGATCTTCCGGTGGTGTCGCGCCGGCCGCGGCATCAGCCGACGCTGGTCACCGGCAATCACGTCATGGCCGATCTCGTGTGCGCGCTGTCGCGGTGCGATACCGCCAACGGCTGGCAGGCCGACGCCAAGCTGCTGCGCCCCGCCGACGCGCAGACGGTCGGCTGGCTGCTGGTCGAGGATCGCCGTCATCGACAGGAAACCCGGTGCGGGCGAGGCGATCTCATGGCCTCGGCGATCGGGCTGGAGATCATGCTCGGTGTCGACCACACGTCGGTTTCGGCCCCGTCGACGGCGCGGCAACCGTCGTCCACCGTGATCACCGCCGACCTGTTGCGCGTCCTGCGCCTGCCCTGGGACCAGATCCCGGACTCGGCCGACTACACCCCACGCCACCTCGACAGCGCCCTGCGTCTGGCCTGTTGCGCGATGGAGGCCATGGCCCCCGGCGACGAGGCCACCTCCGACATCCTGCGCCGCGCGGCCGACCGCGCGATCCCCGCCCTGAGCGCCCGCCCCGACCCGCCGATCTACCTCCAGGGCGCCCTGGCGCTCCTGGAAGCCTGGCACCACGGTGGCGCCCCGCGAACCCGGCCCCTCCTCGAAGCCACCCAACCCATCGCCCCCGTCGTCTTCACCACCCTCCTCCTACTCGCCGCAGCATTACTCGAAATGCTGGCCCAAGAATTCGACGCCGACGTCACCCACGTCCTCGACGCCCTCGAAACCCGCCTACGCGCCCGCGATCGGCTGTCGGAGTAGCGACGTCAGTTCAGGTAGGGGGTGAGTTGGGGGACGGCGTCGACGATGTGTTGGGCGACGATGGGTCGGCCGATGGGGGTGAAGGCCCAATCTTGTTGGATGCGGTGCAGTTTGCCGAAGACGATGCCGGTGTAGGCGCCCACTTCGGTGAGCTGGAGGCGGACCAGTTCGATACCGGTGACGTTGTCGACGATGCGGCAGAAGCCGTTGTCGATCTGGCTGAATCGTTGACCGGAGTAGGAGGTCACCAGGAACAAGATCGTGGTGACCTCGGGATCGAGGATCGTCAGATCCACTGCGATCACCTCGTTCTCGCCGTCGCCGTCACCGGTGACACTGTCGCCGTGGTGGCGCAGCGCACCATCGCGCGAGGTCAGCTGCTCGTGATAGGCGACGTCGGTGAAGTTGTCGCCGACGAACGCCAGCGCCGCCGCGTTGAGGTCGATGTCCTTGCTGGACAGGGCGGAGACGTCGGTGTCGCCCGCGGGATCCCAACCGAGGCCGAAGCTGACGTGGGCGAGAGATTCGGTCATGCGGTGCTCCTAGTCGAACGGTCGATCCCGCAGCACCGAGACAGTGCCGACCCGAGCCACGCTACCGACGGACTGCCCGGCCTGCCCGCGGGTAAACACCGCGCGGGACTACCGTGACCCGATGAGCGCACGCTTCGAAGAACTCGGCTGGCGGAAGACCCCGATCGGCGAGATCAGTCTGCGGCGGCGATTCGACCCGACCGTGCGCGCCGATGTCTACGAGGTGAAACTCGACGACGAATATCTCATGTCGAGCTTGTTCACCGTCGCCGAACGGGAGCTGTCGCACCTGGGCTTGGCCCGGACACCCGGCACCGAGCTGGACGTGGTCGTCGGCGGCCTCGGGTTGGGCTACACCGCCCGAGAAGCCTTGGTGGATCGGCGAATTCGCGAACTCACCGTCATCGAGTATTCCGACGCGGTGATCGACTGGCACCAGCGCGACCTGCTGCCCGACACCGCCGGCCTGGCAGCCGACAACCGGGTCGAGCTGGTCTGCGCGGACTTCTTCGCCGCCGCCACCGGACTGATCGGATTCGACCCTGCCCACCCCGGCCGACGGTACGACGCGCTGCTCCTCGACATCGACCACTCACCGCGCCACGTCCTGCACGGCCCGAACGCCGCGTTCTACACCGCCGACGGCATGCGCGCGGTCGCGAACCACCTCGTCGACGGTGGCACCTTCGCGATGTGGTCCGACGACGCCCCCGATGACCAGTTTCGCGCGGTCCTCGAAACTGCTTTCATCGACGTCGAAGCCCAGCGCATCGTGTTCGACAACCCGCTGACCCGAGGGCAGTCCGGCGCCACGATCTACCTCGCCACCCGCCCCGACCGCACTCGGGACACAGGCCATGAACAGGCGATATGTGACTAGGAACAACAACGAGGCGAATTGATTGCCATCGGCGTCGGCGGGAGCGATCGTAAGTATCTGGGAGGAGTCGTCCCACACACCGAATCTCCGGCGATCGCCTCATGGTCGGCCGATTCGGGATCGAGCTTTTCGGATTCGACATCGGAGTCAGGATGAACAGCTTGCTCGAAAGCCATCGCGGATGGGTCGCAGATATCTTCGCGGATGGGTTGTACGGACGCAGCGACGCTGCCACTCCGCAGTCGACGGTCGCGATCGACGACCGCCCACTGCCCGCTGAGGATCGGCGCACACGCCGCCCGGAGGAGGTGATCGGGTGGCGGGCACTGTGTTCCTGCGGCAACTGGCACGGTCGAACCTGGCTACGCACCGACCGATTCGCTGACCACGCCCCTTCCGCCCGCGTCCTGCACTGCGCCACCGGCCGCCTCGACCCCGACCTGGCCCGTGCGGTCCTTGCGGAATGGGAATACCACCAGCTCGAGATGCAGGCGCTGATCCCGGTCCGGCTGGCATTCGAAGACACCGCCTCGGCGCAGCAGCGCCTGGTCGAAGCCGTCCGCTTCGTGCGCGCGTCGGGCGCATCGTGGGAAGCGGTCGCCCGCGTGATCAGCGCGCCCTCGGCAGATGCCGCCGAAAAGCGATTCAGTAACTGGACATCACCCGAGCACGCTGTGGCAGACCTCCGCATTCCGTAACTCCGAAGCGGCTGCGCACCTGGGCAGCCGCGTGATCGTCGATTTCGCTCAGCCTGAATTCAATGCTGGTCGCGGCCCGTTCCCGGTGGTTTCGTGTGACGAGATCGTCCGGGTTCGAGCGAAAGGCCTTCGTATGTCTGTCGAGGTGGTCAGGCTGGGTGCGCACATCGGTGCGCGGGTCGACGGGGTGCGACTCGGTGGCGACCTGGACGCGCGCACGGTGGCCGCCGTTCGTGCCGCGCTCGCCGAGCACAAGGTGATCTTCTTCCGCGGCCAACACCACCTGACCGAGGACGGCCAGTACGAGTTCGCCCGGCGGCTCGGCACCCCGACCACCCCGCACCCCACGGTCACCTCGGCCGGTGCGAAGAGCCTGGCCATCGACTCGCAGCAGACCCGCTCCAACGTCTGGCACACCGATGTCACCTTCGTCGATCGTGTGCCGAAGGCCTCGATCCTGCGCGCGGTCGCGCTGCCGAGCTACGGCGGGTCGACTACGTGGGCGTCGACGGTGGCCGCCTACAACTCGCTGCCGCAGCCGCTCGAGCGGCTCGCCGAGAGCCTGCGCGCGCGGCATTCGAACCGCTACGACTACGCCGCCGAGATCGAACAGCGACCGGCCGACACCGACCGCGACTACCGCCGCGAGTTCGAGTCGACCTATTTCGAGACCGAGCACCCCGTGGTGGAGGTGCATCCCGACACCGGCGAACGAGCCCTGTTGCTGGGCTGCTTCGTGAAGGAGATCGTCGGGGTGTCCAGCAGCGAATCACGCGCGCTGTTCCGTTTGTTCCAGGACCGGATCACCCGCCTCGAGCACACGACCCGCTGGAACTGGGAACTCGGTGACGTCGCGATCTGGGACAACCGAGCCACCCAGCACTACGCCATCGACGACTACGACGGCGGCGAACACCGCAGGCTCACCCGCATCACCCTCGCCGGCGAGGTTCCGGTGGGTGTCGACGGCACCACCAGCACCGTGCTCGCCGGCGACGCCGACCCGTACACGGCTGCCCCGCTCGAGCATGCGGCGTAACGACCACCTGGCGCGCTTCCCCGAATCGTTACCGCGGATCAATTATTCTTCGACGGCACATTCGTCCGATGATCCAGCGCGAACGGGTATCCGCCGAACCGGCCCGACGAGGGGATTGCCGTGAACCTGTGGAGCTATGTCCGGGGGAGGGGTGAGCTGCTGACCTTCCTCACCTATCAGCACGCGTCCCTGGCGTTCCAAGCGGTGCTGGTCGGGACGATCGTCGCGGTGCTCATCGCCGTCGCGGTATACCGGCTGCCCCTGGCTTCGGCGCTGACCCTGACCTCGAGCCGGGTCGCGCTCACCATTCCGTCGCTGGCACTGCTGGCATTGCTGCTCGTTCCGTTCGGTCTCGGCGTGGTGCCGTCGTTCATCATGCTGGCGTTCTTCGCGGCATTGCCGGTGATCGGCAATTCGATCGTCGGCCTGCGCTCGGTGCCCGCCACCGTCGTCGAATCGGCGCGTGGCATCGGCTTGTCGCGGTGGCGGATCCTGCTCACCGTCGAACTGCCGATCGCGTGGCCGGTGATTCTCACCGGGATCAGGGTATCGACCCAGATGATCGTCGGTGTCGCCGCGATCGTCGCCTACGTTCTCGGACCCGGCCTCGGCTCGCTGATCTTCAACGGCCTGTCGCGCCTCGGCGGCGCCAATGCCCTCGAAATGGCGCTCACCGGAACCATTCTCATCGTTGCCATCGCGTTGGTCTTCGACGCGCTCCTCGTCCTGCTCGGACGCCTCACCATTGCCAAGGGACTGTGATGACCGATGTGACCAACCGGCCCGCACCGGCGAGCCCGCAGCGCAATGTGACCGGTGATTCCATCACCTTGGACGGGGTCGTGAAGCGGTACAAGGGCCAGGACACCCCCGCTGTCGAACGCCTCGACCTCGAGATCGACGCGGGCAACATCGTCGCGTTCGTCGGACCGTCGGGATGCGGCAAGACGACCACCCTGAAGATGATCAACCGACTGATCGAACCGACCGAGGGGCGAATCCTCATCGGCGGCCGCGACGTCACCCGGGAGGACCCCGACAAACTGCGCCAGTCGATCGGCTACGTCATCCAGTCCGGTGGCCTGTTCCCACACTGGACGGTCGCCAAGAACATCGGCGCGATCCCACGGGTGCTCGGCTGGGACAAGAAACGGATCGCCGAACGCACCGAATACCTCCTCGACCTCGTCGGACTCGACCCATCGACCTTCGCCGACCGGCTGCCCAAGGACATGTCCGGCGGTCAGCAGCAGCGCGTCGGCGTGGCCCGCGCGCTAGCGGCCGACCCGCCGGTGCTGCTGATGGACGAGCCGTTCGGCGCCGTCGACCCGATCACCCGAGTTCGCTTGCAGGACAGCCTGATCTCGATCCAGCACGAACTCGGCAAGACCATCGTCATCGTCACCCACGACTTCGAGGAAGCCACCAAACTCGGCGACAACGTGCTCATCCTGTCCGAAGGCGGGCATGTCGAGCAGTACGCGACGCCGGAGGTCATCCTCACCGACCCGGCGACACCGTTCGTGGAGGAATTCGTCGGTTCCGGCGCGAAACTGGCCTATCTCACGGTGTCGCGGGTGCGCGATGTGGAGGTCGACCCGGTGACCACCGCCCGGATCGGGGAGTCCTCGCAGGTCGTGATCGGGCGGGCGAGAGCCGCGGGAAACACCTGGGTGGTGGTCGTGGACGAGGCAGGGCGGCCGCGGTCGTGGCCCTCGCTGACCGAGGTGGCGAGCAAGCCGGAGGTCTCGGACTACCTGGATCGCCGACTGCCCGTTGTGGCCCAGTCCTCGACCCTCAACGACGCGCTCGACGCGATGCTCGCGGCCAGTCAGGGCGCCACCCTGGTCACCGACGGTCGCGGCGCCGTGGTCGGCTCGCTCAATATCGGCGCGGTCACCGACGTGATCCAGACCAAACTCGCCGAAGGGCACGCCGCCGTCGAGGACCTGTCCTACGAAACCTATGTCGACGGTTCCGATCCCACGCCCACGCCGGTCGTCGCCGCCGACGAACCTGGACAGGCATGAACCGGCTGCGACGCGTCCCGATCGACGTGTGGTTCGAACCGTTGATCATCGCGGTGATCGGCATCGGCTACGTGCTCTGGTATCGGTCCTCGACCTTCACCGCGACCGAGCAGGCATCCCTTGCCTGGGCCAACCTGCAGACCACGATCCTCGAACACATCCGGCTCACTGTGGTCGCCACGCTGATCGTGGTCGTCGTCGCGATCCCCCTCGGCATCGCGCTGACCAGACCCGCTTTGCAGCGACTCGAACCGATCGCCGTCAACATCGCCAACATCGGCCAGGCCGCGCCCGCCGTCGGTTTGCTGGTGTTGTTCACCTTCTGGCTGGGCACCGGATTCCGCACGGCGGTCGTCGGTCTCGTCGTCTACGCGATCCTGCCGATCCTGCAGAACACCATCGTCGGGCTGCGCCAGGTGGACCATCGCACCATCGAAGCCGCCCGCGGCATCGGCTTCTCGGCCGCACGAACCCTGGTGCAGGTCGAGTTGCCCCTGGCCGTGCCGGTGATCCTCAACGGCGTGCGGACCGCGCTGGTCATCCTGGTCGGCACCGCGACGCTGAGTACCTTCATCGGCGCGACCAGCCTGGGCACCCTGATCACGACCGGGGTCACGCTGTTCCTGCCCAAGTTGCTCATCTCCGGTGCGGTGCTCGTCGGGCTGCTGGCGTTGATCATCGACTGGCTCGGCCGACTCGTCGAACTGGCCGCGACCCCACGAGGTATCTCATGAGACGAGTCCCGTTGCTGATCACGCTGATCGCCCTGCTCGCCGGGTGCGGGCTCGTCAGCTCGTCGGGCACCTTCCACGATGCGAGTCTGCCCGGCGGCGAACGTCCCCTCGACGGCGCGAAGCTGGTCGTGACGTCGAAGAGCTTCACCGAGGGCGTGCTGCTCGGCAAGATTACCGCGACCTACCTGGCCGCGGCGGGCGCCTCGGTCACCGACCTGACCGGCGCTCCCGGTTCGGCGTCCTCACGGCAGGCCCAACTCAACGGCGACGCCGACGTGCTGTGGGAGTACACCGGCACCGGCTGGGTCAACTACCACAACGAGACCGAGACGATCGTCGACCCGCGCGAGCTCTGGCAGCGCGTCCACGACGTCGAAAAGCGCGACTACGACCTGGAATGGCTCGCCCCGTCGAACTTCAACGACACCTACGCGTTCGCCGCGTCGACACCGACCGCGCAACGCCTCGGCGTGCGGTCGCTGTCGGACGTGGCCGCACTACCGGTCGCCGAACGAACCTTCTGCGTCGACGACGAATTCTTCAGCCGCTCCGACGGTTTCATCCCGATGCTGCAGAAATACGGCATCCCCTACAACGACCCCAACGGTGTACCCGCGGGCAACGTCACCCGCATGGACGCCGGTGTCGTCTACACCGCCACCGCCAAAGACGCCCCCTGCCATTTCGGCATGGTCTACACCACCGACGGCCGCGTCAAGAACCTGAATCTTCTGGTCCTCGACGACGACAAGAAGTTCTTCCTCCCCTACAGTGGCACCGCCGTCGTCCGCGGCACCGTCCTCGAAGCCCACCCCCAAATCCGCCCCCTCCTCGACACGATCTCCCAACGCCTGACCGACGACCTCATGCGAGAACTCAACGGCCGCATCGACATCGACGGCGAAGACCCCGCCGATGTCGCCTACAACTGGCTGAAGAGCGCAAACCTGATCACCTAACGGCGCAGCTAGGATTTTGCTGTGCCCCAGGATGCTCTGACCGACGTGAACCGCTTCGATCCAGTGCCGGACCCACGGCCGATCGACGAGCCGTGGCCCGAGCTGAAGTGGCCCGTCCCGGCCGATGCCGAACTGGTCGGCGACACCGTGCGTTTGAACCCGCTCGACCTGGCAGCGGACGCGGCCGAGTTGTTCGCGGCGCTCGACCACGATGTCGTGTGGGCGCACCTCCCGATGCGTCTGCGCGAACAGCAGCAGTTGGAAGAGTTCCTCCGATCATGGCAGGCAACGCCCGACCGTCACATGTGGGTCGTCCGCACGCTACGGGCCATCGCCGGGTTTCCCGCCGGTGCGATCATCGGCATGACCTCGTTTCTCGAAACCCGGTCGGGGGATGCCCGATTGGAGATCGGCGCCACGCTCTACACCCCGGCGGTGTGGGGCAGTGCCGTGAACCCGGAGGCGAAGTTGCTGCTGCTGGGGTATGCGTTCGACACGCTGGGCGCCGGCCGGGTCGAGCTCAAAACCGATGTGCGCAACCACCGTTCCCAGCAGGCCATCGCTCGCCTCGGCGCACAATACGAGGGCACCCTGCGCCGGCATATGCGGCGGGCCGACGGCACCATTCGTGACTCGGTCCTGTTCTCGATCACGGCCGAAGACTGGCCAAGCGTTCGGGAAGGCCTTGTCACCAGGCTCCGAGGTTTCGCTGAATAGGTGAGCACAACGCACCGCGCGCGCCACGGCTGGGGCCGGGCGCGCGCGGTGAAGGGTGGTGCGGTGCAGCCTATTTCGTGAGGGGTAGGCCGGTGGGGGCGGGGATCTGGTCGACGGTGAGGCGTTTGCGGAAGACCCAGTAGGTCCAACCCTGGTAAACCAGCACGACCGGGACGCAGAGTACGGCTGCCCAGCTCATTACCTGGAGGGTGTAGTGGCTGGAGGCGGCGTTGTCGATGGTCAGGTTGAAAGCGGGGTCGATGGTCGAAGGCATGACGTTGGGGTAGAGGGAGCCGACCAGCAGGACGGTGGCCGCGGCGATGGTGAGGGCGGTCCCGATGAACGCCCAGCCGTCGCGGCCCGCGGCGGTGGCGCCACCGGCGATGACCAGGCCGAGTACGGCGGCGCCGAGGGCACCCCAGGTCCAGCCGGAGCCGTAGGCGAGTTGGGTCCACAGACCGAACCCGCCGACGATCGCCACGGTGGGGATGTAGAGGATCCGGACGCACTTACGGGCGTCGTCGCGAACCTCACCACCGGTCTTGAGCGCCAGGAAGATCGCCCCGTGCAGCGCGAACAGAATGCTCGTAGTCGCCGCGCCGAGCAGCGCATACGGGCTGAGCAGATCCCAGACCGAGCCGACGACCTGCTTCTTCTCGTTGAGCGGCACCCCGCGTACGAGATTGGCGAACACCCAACCCCACGCCAGCGCCGGAATCCAGGAGCCGATCCCGATGCCGATGTCGCACCAGGCCCGCCACTTCGGCGAGTTGATCTTGGATCGCCATTCGATGGCGCAGATCCGCAGGATCAACGCCACCAGCAACAGCAGCAGCGCCAGGTAGAACCCGGAGAAGAGGCTGGCGTACCACTCGGGAAACGCCGCGAACATCGCGCCACCGGCGGTGATCAACCAGACCTCGTTGCCGTCCCAGACCGGGCCGATGGTGTTGAGCACGACGCGTCTGCGTATGTCGGAGCCTTTGCCGAGGATCGGCATCAGCATGCCGACACCGAAGTCGAATCCCTCGAGGATGAAGTAGCCGGTGAACAAGACCCCGACCAAGACGAACCAGAATTGTTGCAGACTCATCGTCGTCTCCTAGTACGCGAAGGACAGCGGCTCGACAGGATCGGCGCGGTGCTTGCCGCCACCACCGTCGTCATCGGGACCGGACTGATCATCGGACGCCGTCGGCCCCGGTTCGGGCCCGACCACGGTGTAGCGGTGCATCAGGTAGTACCAGACCACGGCCAGCGCGCCATAGAGCAGCGTGAACACGGCCAGCGAGAACATGACGGTGCCCGGTGCGTGGTCGGAGACACCTTGCGCCACGGTCATGCGAATGGTCTTGTCGCCGGTCAGATTCGGCACCACCACCCATGGCTGGCGTCCCATCTCGGTGAACACCCAGCCCGCGCTGTTGGCCAGGAACGGCGTCGGGATCGCGATCAGGCACAGCCAGGAGAACCAGCGTTTGTCGGGCACCCGGCCACCACGGGTCATCCAGAGCCCGGCGAGCAGCAACAGCACCGGCCCGGCCAGCAGCCCGACCATCCCGCGGAAACTCCAGTAGGTGACGAACAGATTGGGCCGGTAGTTGCCGGGTCCGTAGTCCTCGACGTAGGACTTCTGCAGATCCTCCACGCCTTGCAACGTGACGCCGGTGAACTTGTCCTTGGCCAGGAACGGCAGTACATACGGCACCTCGAACAGGTGCGTGACACTGTCGCAGTTGTTGTGGGTGCCGACGGTGAGGATCGAGAACTTCGGGTTCGTCTCGGTGTGGCACAGCGATTCCGCCGAGGCCATCTTCATCGGCTGCTGATCGAACATGATCTTGCCCTGGATATCGCCGGTCAGACCCACTACGACGACCGACGCGGCAACGACCCACATCCCAGCTCTGGCCATGGGCCGCCACATGGTCTTGGCTTCAGTCTGTTTCGTCTTGTCGCCACTGCGCATGTTGCGCACCATGAACCAGCCCGAGATGCCGACGACGAAGACGGCCGCGGTCAGGAACGCGCCGGCCACGACGTGCGGAAACGCGGCGAGCGTGGTGTTGTTGGTGAGCAACGTCCAGATGCTGTCGAGTTCGGCACGTCCGGTCTCGGGGTTGTATTCGGCGCCGACCGGGTGCTGCATGAACGAGTTGGCCGCGATGATGAAGTAGGCCGAGGCGTTGACACCGAAGGCGACTATCCAGATCGTGGCGAGGTGCACGAGCTTGGGTAAGCGGGTCCAGCCGAAGATCCACAAGCCGAGGAAGGTCGACTCGAGGAAGAAAGCGACCAGGGCTTCGAATGCCAGTGGCGCACCGAAGATGTCGCCGACGAACCGGGAGTACTCACTCCAGTTCATCCCGAATTGGAACTCCTGCACGATGCCGGTGGCAACGCCGATGGCGAAGTTGATCAGGAACAGTTTTCCGAAGAACTTGGTGAGCCGGTACCAGTGTTCTTTTCCGGTGATCACCCACGCCGTCTGCATTCCCGCGACGAGCGGTGCCAGTCCGATGGTGAGCGGAACGAAGATGAAGTGATACACCGTGGTGATACCGAACTGCCACCGGGAGACATCCAGTGTGCTCATAGCCAGCGAACTCATCGTCGGATCTCCTGCCATCGCAGTGGACTCTTGCCGAACCGCACGCGCTGTCGTGATTGTCGTACGTGTTTATCGCCTGCAGTGCATATCGAGATGAAATGGATGCATATCAATCGTCGGGCGGTGGGGGATAGGTGATCGTTGTTCCGTCGACGTGGGCGAAGTCCGTGAGCTGGTGTTCCGGTGCGCGGGTGGCGGACATGATGTCGCGCACCTGCACGCCCCGGACCAGCAACGCGTCGCCCACCAGCGAGCGATGACACCGCCATGGCACCGCTTCGGCGCACATGATGGCCGTGGTCGCCTCGCCCGCGAGATCGACGAGTTCGTCGATGCCCGCGGTGAATTCCGGTGTCTGCATGTAATTGGCGTACGAGCGGAACGACGCGTTGCGCCAGCCCGCATTGAGCGCACTGCTCTGACCGTGGCGCAGCCCGCCGAGCGCGGCGAGATAGATATAGCGAATGCCCGCCGACTGCAGGGTTTCCGGGAGTTTCTCGCGGCCGAACTGTGGATTGTGGCGTGACCGGGGGACGGTGCGAATATCCACGAGCTGGGTGACGCCGTAATCGTGGAGCAGACCGACGAATTCGTCAGCGGTCCGCGTCGAATGGCCGATCGTGTACACAGTCAGCACTGCTCGATCCTAGGCGACGAAGACGCGAATTCCGGTCAGGACTCGGCGATCGTCTTCGCGTGCAGCAGCACGTCCTCGATCATCGCGGGGGTCACCCGACCGGTGGCGGTATTGCGCTGGCTCACGTGGTAACTACCGAGCACGGTGACCGCTCGGCCGTCCGGATGGGTGATGACCACTTGCGCGCCGTGGGTGAAACGCGGACGTGGGCGTGGCACGTTCCAGCCGCCTGCCGTCAGGACGGTGAACAGGGCCTGCCAGCCGAAGGCGCCGAGGACGACGATCACGCGAAGCGTGGGGCCGAGCAGCTCCAGTTCCCGGCTGAGGAAGGGTGCGCAACGGTGCCGTTCCTCCGGTGTCGGCTTGTTGTCCGGCGGGGCGCAGTGCACGGGTGCGGTGAGCCGGATGCCATGCAGTTCGATGCCGTCGTCGCGGCTCACCGGGTGCGCGCCCGTCGCGAGGCCGACCGCGTGCAGGGCGCCGAACAGGACGTTGCCACTCGGGTCGCCGGTGAACATGCGGCCGGTCCGGTTACCGCCATGGGCGGCGGGGGCGAGGCCGACGACGAGAATGCGCGCATCGGCGGGCCCGAAGCCGGGCACGGGCCGACCCCAATACTCTTCGTGGCGGAAGGCTGCCCGCTTGACGACGGCGACCTCTTCGCGCCAGGCGACGAGTCGGGGGCAGGCACGGCAGGTGGAAACGAGACGGTCGAGTCCGTCGATATCGCGGGTGCCCTCCGCCGCGAGTGGCGCAGTTTCCGGATCGTCGCCGGTCATCGGCCCAGTCTAGGCCGATGCGACTTCGAGACACTTCGCCGCGCGAACCACCTGCACGGTACCGCGGGTACCACGTACATTCGTGACATGTCGTCTACTGAGATCGTGAGCGCCGACGGTGTCGTGTGCGGTCGAGCGGGCCGTCGGATCGCTCGATGGCGTGCCCTGCCCTACGCGGCCCCGCCCCTCGGAGCTCTACGGCTGCGCGCTCCCCAGCCGGTTCGACCGTGGTCGGGGGTGCGGTCGGCGACCGACTTCGGCTTCGCCGCGGTACAGAACCCCAGCGGCGCCCGCGTCGGGCCACGCACCTGGCAACCGATCGGCGAGGACTGCCTCACGCTCAATGTCACCGCACCGGTGATACCGTCGCCGACACCGCGCCCGGTGATGGTGTTCTTCCACGGTGGCGGCTATCTGCTCGGCACATCGAGCATGTACTCCGGCGCCCGGCTGGCCGCGCGCGGCGACGTGATCGTGGTGTCGGTGAACTACCGGCTCGGCGCGTTCGGGTATGTCGACTTCAGCGAATTCTCCACGGCCGAAAGACCTTTCGATTCGAACCTCGGTCTCCGCGATCAGGTCGCGGCGCTGGAATGGGTGCGCCGCAATATCGCCGCGTTCGGCGGTGACCCGGACAATGTCACCATCTTCGGTGAGTCGGCGGGCGCCCACGCCGTGGTCAGCCTGCTGGCGACGCCGTCGGCGGCAGGCCTGTTCCATCGGGCGATCGCGCAGAGCGCACCCGCGGACTGGACGTTGACGCCCGACGAAGCTCGCCTGTTCGCCCGCCGCTGTCTGGAACGACTCGGCACCACCTCCGCCGACGCGGCGACGATGCTGAGCACCGTGCCCGCGAAGGAACTCGGCCGGGCGGGTGACCGCGCGTTGGCTCGAGCCCTGCGCGAGGAGCCCGGCAGCTACCCCTTCGCTCCCGTCGCGGACGGCGACTTCCTCCCGGAGGCCCCCCTGGATGCGATCGCGGCGGGCCGGGCACATCTGGTGCCGTTGATCATCGGCACCAACCGTGACGAGGCCACGCTGTTCCAGCGTTTCGCCAAGTCCGTCCCGCACACCCCCGAACAGCTCACCAGCATCTTCCAACGCTACGAGCCCGGCGCCGAACAGGTGGTGACCGGCAGCTACCGCGGGTATCCGGCCGCACGGACCGCGGTGCGCATCGGCGGCGACCACCTTTTCCTTCGCCCCACGCTGGCCGTTCTCGAGGGCCACAGCCGCCACGCCCCCACGTTCGCGTATCGGTACGACTACGCCCCGCGCGCCCTGCATCTGGCCGGTTTCGGCGCCACCCACGCCCTCGACCTCGTTCCGGTCTTCGGCTGGGTCGACGGTCCGGTAGGTCGCGCGATGACAGCGGCAGGCGGTCGGCGGGCGTTCCTCGCCGTCCAGGACTACATCCAGGACAACTGGTTGAGTTTCGCGCGCACCGGACAACCGTTGCCGCCCTGGACGCCCTACACCACCGACCGGCGAACCACCTGCATCATCGACCACCCACCACGCGTGCTGGTCGACCCGGATTCCGCGCGACGTACCGCGTGGCAAGGCATTCGAAAGTGTGAAGCGTGACTGTCGAGCTCGACGCCGGGCACCTGGCGGATCGCATCAGATCGCTCTTCGCCGAAGACGCGCAGATCCGTGCGGCACGGCCCGACGCCGATGTGCACGCCCTCGTGACCACCCCTGGGCTCGCGACGGCGCGCATCATCGAGACCGTGATGACCGCCTACGCGGACCGTCCGGCGCTGGGCACCCGCCGTACCGAACTGGTCGAATCCGGTGGACGGTCGACCCGAAAGTTGTTGCCGGAGTTCGATCTACTGACCTACGGCCAGGCGTGGGAGCGCACTCGCGCGCTTGCCGCGGCCTGGCAGCGCGACGGCATCGTCGCGGGAGACTTCGTCGCGGTGCTCGGATTCACCAGTGCCGACTACACCGTGCTCGATCTCGCCACGATCCACCTCGGCGGGGTCGCGGTGCCGCTGCAAGCGGGCGCGGGACTCGAACAATTGCGGTCGATCCTCGACGAGACCGAACCGACCGTATTCGCGGTCGACATCGCGCACCTGGATGTCGCCATTGACGCGGTGTTGGCCGGCGCCACGCCGCGTTCGCTGATCGTGTTCGACCATCACGCCGACGACGACGATCACCAGGATGCTCTCGCCCGAGCCCGCGCCCGTCTGCGAGCCGGGGGATCTGCTCTCGTACCCACCACCCTCGACGACACCATCGAACAGGGCCGTCTCGCCGAACCGGCGCCGCTGCACGTGCCCGCCGAAGGTACCGACCCCCTCGCGCTGTTGATCTACACCTCGGGCAGCACCGGCACCCCCAAGGGCGCGATGTACACCCAGCGCCTGGTCGCGGTGGGCTGGCAGCCGCCACGGCCACTGACCGCGATCAACGTGAACTTCCTGCCGATGAGCCACATCGCCGCCCGGCTCACCCTCAACAGCGTGCTCGCTCGCGGCGGCACCGCGTACTTCGCCACGGCATCGGACCTGTCCACGCTGTTCACCGACATCACCCTGGTGCGGCCCACCGAGATCTTCCTGGTGCCCAGGGTGTGCGACATGATCCTGCAGCGGTTCCGTCGCGAGGTCGAGGAGGGCGGCGACACGGTGAAAACCGAACTGCGCGAACAGTTCCTCGGCGGCCGGTTGATGTCGGCGCTGTGCGGCAGCGCACCGATCGCGCCAGAGTTGCGCACCTTCGTCGAATCGGTGCTGCAGTTGCGTCTGCACGATGGCTACGGCTCCACCGAGACCGGCGGCGGGGTGATCTTCGATACGAAGGTGATGCGCCCGCCGGTGCTGGATTACAAACTCGTCGACGTGCCCGAGCTCGGCTATTTCGGGACCGACAAGCCGTATCCGCGCGGTGAGTTGCTGCTCAAGACCACCACCATGATCGCCGGATATTACCGTCGTCCCGAGGTGACCGCCGAGGTCTTCGATGCCGACGGTTTCTGCCGCACCGGTGATGTGGTCGCCGAGCTGGCGCCGGATCGATTGGCTTATGTCGACCGCCGCAACAACGTCCTCAAACTCTCCCAGGGCGAGTTCGTGACGGTATCTCGGCTGGAAGCGGTGTTCGCGGGCGCGGATCTGGTGCGCCAGATCTACGTGTACGGCAGCAGCGAACGGTCCTATCTGCTGGCGGTCGTGGTGCCGACCGAGGCGGCGCTGGCGGGACCCGCCGACGAGTTGCGCGCGGCGATGAGCGCGTCGCTGCACCGCGCCGCCGTCTCGGCCGAGCTGGAGCCGTACGAGATTCCGCGTGACTTCCTCATCGAAACCGAACCCTTCTCGACGGTCGACGGGATGCTGTCCGGAGTGGGGAAACTGTTGCGGCCCAAGCTGAAACAGCG
This sequence comes from Nocardia sp. NPDC058658, assembly GCF_042716665.1. NCBI lineage: Bacteria > Bacillati > Actinomycetota > Actinomycetes > Mycobacteriales > Nocardiaceae > Nocardia > Nocardia sp. NPDC058658. The sequence goes on along the minus strand of NZ_JBHXRR010000008.1, from coordinate 116,168 downwards.
CTACGGCGACCGCCTCGAAAATCTCTACGCCGACCTCGCGCAGGGTCAGGAAGACGAACTTTTACGCCTGCGTCGCGACGCCCCCGCCTTGCCGGTGTACGACACCGTCGCCCGTGCCGCGCGCGCCGTGCTCGGCGGCGACTCCGACCTGAGCCCGGACGTGCGGTTCGGCGATCTCGGCGGGGATTCGCTGGCCGCACTGTCGTATTCGACCCTGCTGCGTGAACTCCTCGGGGTAGAAGTGCCGATGAACGTGCTGCTCGGACCGGACAGCGACCTGGGTCGCATCGCCGACTACGTGCGGCGTGAACGCGAACCCGGCACGCGCAGAGTCGATTCCGATGCGGTGCACGGCCCCGCGGTGACCGAAATTCGCGCGACCGACCTGACGCTCGAGAAGTTCCTCGACGTCACCTCGGCTGCGCAGGTGCCCGCCGCCGCGTCGGCGAAGACGGTGCTGATCACCGGCGCGAACGGCTATCTCGGCCGGTTCCTCCTGCTGACCTGGCTCGAACGGCTCGCCCCCGTGGGCGGCACGGTGATCTGCGTGGTCCGTGGTGGCGATGTGGCCGCCGCCCGTGCGCGTCTCGATGCGGCCTTCGCCAGCGACATCGAGCTCAGCGACCACTTCCAGCTCCTCGCGAAGGATGCTCTCGAGGTACTGCCCGGTGACATCGGCGAACCGAATCTCGGTCTGCCAGAGTCGGTATGGGACCGGTTGGCCGCCGAGGTCGATCTGATCGTGCACTCCGCGGCGCTGGTGAACCACGTGCTCCCGTATTCCCAGCTGTTCGGCCCGAATGTGGTCGGCACGGCCGAGATCATTCGCCTGGCGCTGACAACCACCCGCAAGCCGGTGAGTTACCTGTCGACGGTGGCCGTCGCGGCGCAGGGGGAGTCCTTCGCCGAGGACGGTGACGTGCGAACCATGAGCCCGGTTCGCCGACTGGACGACAACTACGCCAACGGTTACGGCAACAGCAAGTGGGCGGGCGAAGTTCTGCTGCGTGAGGCAGCCGAGCGCTTCGGGCTACCCGTCACGGTCTTCCGCTCCGACATGATCCTGGCGCACAGCCACTTCCGTGGCCAGCTCAACGTCCCCGACGTCTTCACCCGGCTCCTGCTCAGCCTGCTCGTCACCGGGCTAGCTCCGAAGTCGTTCTACCGCACCGATTCCCACGGACAACGTCAACGTGCCCACTACGACGGCCTACCAGCCGACTTCGTCGCCACCGCGATCACCGAACTCGGCGCCGCCGCGACAAGCGGCTACCGCACCTACGACGTCCTCAACCCCCACGACGACAACATCTCCCTCGACGTCTTCGTCGACTGGCTGACCGAAGCAGGCCACCACATCGACCGCATCGACAACTACGACGAGTGGTTCACCCGCTTCGAAACCGCCCTGCGCACCCTCCCCGAACCCCAACGCAAAAACACCCTCCTCCCCGTCCTGGCGGCCTATCGCCACCCCGGCCGCCCCCTACCCGGCTCGGCGCTCCCCGCCGACAACTTCCGAACCGCCGTCCGCGCCGCACAACTCGGCCTCGACCACGACATCCCGCACCTACCAGCAGATCTGATCACCAAATACGTCCGCGACCTCACCGACCTGGGGCTCCTCGAGTAGCCCACGGGACTGGCTGAGCGACAGCCGACGAGGATCAGCCCAGCCAGCCGCGCACGACTCTCTGGCGCTCGCTGTCGGGTAGGGGAGGTGCTTTACCCAGCGGGTGAGTAGAGCTCGTAGGTGGGGGAGCGGGGCTTGTCGGTTGCGCCGGTGGCGGAGGGGAGACCAAGGGGCGCTGGGACTTTGATTCGTGCTCATGATGAGGACAGGGGGTGGATCTGGGGTGGTCATTGCAAGAAATTAATCATGATACGTACATATGCGCATCAAAACATGAATCTCACCCTGGTCTTGAGGCCAAGCATCAGCACACAATCAACTCCTAAAGAAGCATCGAGGCCAGGGGTGGGGCTCGTCGCTGGAGAAGTGCCGGCATGTGTGCGATGGGGGCCGGGGTATAGGCGGGTGTCGCGGCCGCGATGCGGTTGATGAACTGTCGGGTTCGGAACTATGGTCGAATGCGGAACCGGATGGTTCTGGAATATGTGAGACGAGGGCTTGATGAGCGCGGACAAACCACGGTGGCAGCAGCTCAGGGAGCAAGCCGACGTCACGACCGCCGATCTGGATCAGCTGTGGACCCGGCTACGCCCGGCCCGTGCCGAGGACATCCTCGGTGAATGGCGTGGCGATGCCTTCCAGACCGGTCACCCGCTGTGCCGCGCGCTGCCCGCCAGCCGCTGGTACGGAAAGAATTTCCTCGCCCTCGACGACGCGAAGCCGCTGATCTGTCGGGACGAGGACGGTGGCCTGTTCTCGAATATCGAACTGGGGCAGGGCGAAGCGACCCTGTGGAACATCGAGTTCCGCGGCGAGATCACCGCGACCATGGTCTACGACGGCCGCCCGGTGTTCGACCACTTCAAGTGGCTCGACGACACCACCCTGATGGGCATCATGAACGGACGCCCCGACGTGGTCCTCGCCGAGGGCGAATATTTCTACTTCCTGCTCGAGCGGGTCTCTTCGGATATCTCATGACACTTCTCTACAACGACGTCGAGGGCGCCGAGACGCCGGCCCGAACCCAGCGACGACTCACGGTGCTCGGTGCCGCGCGTGCGGTCTTCGTCGTCCAGGGCTACCACGGTGCGAGCATGGACGACATCAGCGTCCGGGCCGGCATGAGCAAGCCCGTGCTGTACACGCACTACGCGAGCAAGCTCGACCTGTACCTGGCTGTGCTGCAGGGCTATCTGGATCGAATGGTCGACGGCATCCGCGATGCGCTGGCCGACGCACACGGGCAGGAGGACAAGGTGCGCCGCGCGGTGCTGGCCTACTTCGACTTCGTCGACGAGGACGCAGGCGGGCACACCCTGGTCTTCGAGTCGCCGGTACCGAGCGAACCGTGTGTGCGGTGGCGGGTGCGCGATGCCATGGGTGAATGCGCGGTGCTGGTCAGCGCCGAGCTCCGCGCGGCGGGCATGGATGACGTTCGCGCGTACGCATGCGCGTTCGGTGTGGTCGGTGCCAGCCACCTCGCGGCCAGGCATTGGCTCGACGCGGGTCGTCCGATCCCGAAGGGGGAAGCCGTCGACACCGTCGTCGCTTTGTGCTGGAACGGCTTGTCCGGGGTGCAGACCAACGAAAGTAATCCGGCGTAATCGTACAATCCGCCTCCGAATAGTCAGATAACTGATTTTCGGACGTCGTTTTGGGTGATTACGCCGGGTCTGCCGCTGCCGGCAGCGGGCTTCCGTCGAGCAGTTCATCGCTCGGTAGCTGTCCGACGAGTACGGCCAGCGCCCGCTTCCATCGGCGCAGCACCGCTTCGCGTTCACCGAGTGTGCCGGTGAGCATGGCGGTCATCGACAGCCCGGTGAGCAGGTCGATGGTGAACTCGACCAGGACTTCGGCGCGGGGATCCGAGGCGTACGGTTCGCCGAGCACTTCGAGGTAGAGCCTGCGCATTTCGGTGAATACGCGACGTTCCTCGGTGACGAGTCGGTCGCGGAGTTCGGTGTCGGTGCGCGCGGCGACCCACAGGTCGAGCGCGGTGTAGAAGGTGGGGCTGTTGAGGTCGCGCCAGGCCAGGTCGACGACCGATTGCAGGCGGTCGCGGCCGGGTGGGAGGAGTTCGGCTTCGCGCCGGAACTGTTCGAGCCGGGTGTCGACGACCTGGGTGGTGGCGGCGATGAGCAGTTCGGCCCTGGTGGGGAAGTGGTGCTGCACGGTGCCGCGGGCGAGTCCGGCGCGTTCCTGGACCGCGCTCACGGTGGTTGCCGCGTAGCCGCGTTCGAGCAGGCATTCGGCGGTGCAGGCCAGGATTCGCGCGCGGGTGGTTGCCCGGCGTTGCGCCTGGGTGCGGCGTGGTGGTTGCACGGTCACCTGAGAAATCGTACGTGCTGCCGACAAGATTCGGCGGAATTAGTAAAATGTGTCGGCAGTCACCTCTTGACGGTGGTGGATCGAGCTGATGCAATCAAGAAACCGTACGCAGTAACTGTTTATTGCGGGCACCTACCGTTCAGCGACGACACCGACAGCTGTGCCCGTCTCGTTCTAGAAGGGATCGCATGACCCCGTCCATCGCAGTGATCGGCAGCGGATTCGGCGGCCTCGCAGCCGTGATCGAACTGAAGAAGCGCGGCTTCGACGACATCGTCGTGTTCGAGAAGGCCGACGATGTCGGTGGTGTCTGGCGGGAGAACACCTATCCCGGTGCCGCCTGTGATGTGCCGTCGCCGTTCTACTCGTACTCCTTCGAGCCGAATCCGCGCTGGCCGCACCGTTTCTCGCGCCAGCCCGCGATTCTCGACTACATCAGGCATGTCGCCGAGAAATACGATGTGCGCCGCCATATCCGCTTCGGTACCGAAGTGCTGGGCGCCGCGTTCGATGACGAGACCGGGAAGTGGACGGTCCGGCTCGGCGGCGGGGATGTGGTGGTGGTCGACGTGCTGGTGTCGGCGGTGGGTCAGCTGTCGCGGCCCGCGCTGCCGTCGATCCCGGGACGGGACACTTTCGCAGGCAACAGTTTTCACTCCGCCGAGTGGGACCATGACGTCGATCTGACGGGCAAGCGGGTTGCCGTCGTCGGCACCGGGGCGAGTGCGATCCAGTTCGTCCCCGAGATCCAACCGCAGGTCGAGAAGCTGACGCTGTTCCAGCGCAGTGCGCCCTACATCGTTCCGCGCATGGATCGTGAGTTCTCCGCGCGGCATCAGCGGGTCTTCGAGAAGCTGCCGGTGACCGAGCTCGCCGAACGCGGTACCTGGTACGGCGTGGTCGAAGGTCTCAGCGTCGCCTGGGTTTACGCCGAACCGCTCGCCGCCGCGATCAAGGCGATGTCGAAGTGGCATATGCGTAGGCAGACCAAGGCCAAGCCGGGTCTGTTCGAGAAGGTGTGGCCGGACTATCCGGTGGGTTGCAAGCGGATCCTGTTCTCCGGCAACTATCTTCCGGCGCTGGCTCAACCGAATGTGGAGGTGACCACCGACCGGATCGCCGAGATCACCGAGTCGGGGGTGCGTACTGCCGATGGACGCGACCATGAGGTCGACGTGATCATCTGGGGGACCGGTTTCAAGACCACCGAATTCCTGGCACCGATGACTATCACCGGTGCACAGGGCCGAGAACTCGCGCAGGAGTGGGACAGCGGTGCGCACGCCTACTTCGGCATGACCGTGCCGCGGTTTCCGAACCTGTTCGTCATGTACGGCCCCAACACCAATACCGGTGGTGGCTCGATCATCTACTTCCTCGAGGCGCAGGCGAAGTACCTCGGCGACTATGTCGCCCATCTCGCGGCGTCGGGTCGCGCGCTGACCGTGCGTCCGGATGTGGAGCGGGCCTACGACGATCGGATCCAGGCGCAGCTGACCGGCAGCGTGTGGAGTCGGTGCTCGTCGTGGTATCGCCAGGCGGACGGCCGGATCACGACCAACTGGCCACTGCTCGGCATCCAATACAAGCAGCAGGCGCGGTTCGACCCCGCCGACTATGAGGTGATGGCGCGGTGAGTGACTACGACTATGACGTGATCGTCGTCGGTTCCGGTTTCGGTGGGAGCGTGACCGCGCTGCGGTTGACCGAAAAGGGTTACCGGGTAGGTGTTCTCGAATCGGGCCGGCGCTGGAATGCCGAGGATTATCCGAAGACCAACTGGAACATTCCCAAGGCCATCTGGGCGCCGCGCCTCGGCCTCACCGGACCGCAGCGGATCAGCGCGCTCGGCAAGTGCCTGGTGTTCAGTGGTTCGGGTGTGGGCGGCGGGTCGCTGATCTATGGCAACACGCTCTACGAACCGTTGCCGGAGTTCTATCGCGACAAGGCGTGGGCGCACATCACCGATTGGAAGTCCGAGCTCGCCCCGTATTACGACCAGGCCGCGCGGATGCTGGGCGTGGTCGAGAATCCGCGGGTGGGGCCGAAGGACGATGTGTTGTTGCAGGTCGCGCGGGATCTGAAGGTCGCCGACACTTTTCATCGCACCCGGGTGGGTGTGTTCTTCAACGAGGGTTCCGAAGGCGTCGAGGTCGACGATCCGTATTTCGGTGGTGCGGGTCCGCGGCGGGCGGGCTGTATCCACTGCTCGGAGTGCTTCACCGGCTGCAAGCACAATGCCAAGAACACGACCACGCTGAATTACCTGCACCTGGCGGAAAGCAATAGCGCACAGGTACATCCGCTGACGACGGTGACCTCGGTGGCGCCCGATGGTGCGGGTGGTTATCGCGTCGAGACGGTGGCATCGAATGGTTTTGTGCGCAAACAGCGGCGCACGTTCTCCGCGCAGCAGGTGGTGTTCGCGGCGGCGGCGCTGGGCACGCAGAAGTTGCTGCACACGTTGCGTGGTGACGGCACGCTGCCCGAGCTGTCCTCGCGGGTCGGTGAGCTGACCCGCAGCAATTCCGAGGCGATCATCGGAGTCACCAGTAAGTCGCGGCGTGACTTCGCGCAGGGCGTGGCGATCACGTCCTCGATTCATCCGGAACCGCAGACGCACGTGGAGGTGTGCACCTACGGCAAGGGACAGAACGCGCTGTTCTTGCAGACGGTGCCGATGGTTGACGGTGGGGCGTTCCGGTTCCTGCGGTTGCTGCTGACGATGGTGTTGCACCCGATGCAATTCTTGCGTTCGCAGAACGCGCACGGTGCTTCGGAGCGGTCGGTGATCCTGCTGGTCATGCAGTCGCTCGACAATTCGCTGACCTCGTATATGAAGGGCAAGCGGTTGGTGACCAAACAGGGCAGCGGGCAGCCGAGTCCGGAGTGGATTCCGCTGGCTCACGACATCGCCCGCCGATACGCGGCCGAATCCGACGCCATCACCGGCAATATCGCCACCGACATCTTCAATATTCCCGCGACCGCGCACTACATCGGTGGTTGCACGATCGGTGACTCCCGTGAGACCGGCGTGATCGACCCGTACCAGCGCGTGTACGGCTATCCCGGCCTGCACATCGCCGACGGCAGTGCGATCACCGCCAACCTGGGGGTGAATCCGTCGCTCACCATCACCGCGCAGGCCGAGCGTGCGATGGCGTTCTGGCCGAACAAGGGTGAGCCGGATCCGCGACCTGACCTCGGTGCGGCCTACGAGCGGATCAACCCGGTCGTTCCTGTTCGTCCCGCTGTGCCCGCTTCCGCTCCCGGTGCGCTGCGACTGCCTGAAGGATTCGCATGACGGACGCACTCATCGCACTCGAACCCGCCTGCTCCAGGGAAGCGGCGCTGGCCCTGTTCGACAGCCTCGCTCCGGTGTCGGAGCTCAGCGGCCGGTGGCGTGGACGTGAGCTGTCCACCGGGCACCCAATGGATGGGCTGCTCGTGGCGTCCGGGTGGTACGGCAAGCAGTTCGACGGTGTCGACAGTGTGCATCCGCTGCTGTTTCGCGACAGCGCCGGTGATGTGTTCGCTGTCGATCCGCGACGAGTGCCGTTGGGCCTGGTCGGCAAGGTGCCGACCGCGGTGGTCGAGCGGGGTCGGGGATTGCTCGGGGTGTTGAAACCGGCGTTGCGCAGTCGCCGATACCGGGCCCGGCTGCGGGCGGTCGAACACCGTGGCGTGGTCACCACGGCGATGGTGTACGACCATCTGCCGATCATCGATGTGTTCCGGCGGGTCGATGACGACACCGTATTGGGCCTGATGGACTACCGGAACTTCCCGGATCCGTACTTCTTCGTGCTGGTTCGCGAGAACACGCAGGATGGAGCCCGTTTGCCCGAGTGAATCGGGGGTACGCGCCGGATGGGGAGGACCTTCGCTGAAAGGAGGACGTGCCATGACCGATTACGTCGACCCCCATCAACACAAGTTCCCCGATACCGAACGCACGACGCGCTCGCATGCGGGGGAGTTGGTTCAGGACTCCCTGAATTGGCCGGGACTGCTGCTCGTCGGCATCGGCATCGTGATGCTCGCGGCCACGCTGACAGCCGCCGGTTCCGGATTTGTCGGATGGGCGGTGATCGCCGGCATCCTCACCGGCGTGTGTTTGCTGTTCGGGGTGGGGATCGTCCTCGCTGAGCATCGCCGGATCAAGGTCGGTGAGGGTCTGCATCTGACCGATCCGTGTGGACACTGAGGCCGCCGATGGACGAGCCCGGACTGATCACCGTCGACCATTCGCATCTGTTTCCCGGTGTGGTGGTGCGTGCTGATCGAATGGCCGACGAGTTCGATGTGGTGTTCTCCGACGGGGTGCGCACCGAGGCGGGGATTCTGCGTGACGACAACGGGGGCGCGGCGCTCGATGTCGTCGGTTACGCGACCGCCGCGGGGACGATGCTGCCCGGCCGGATCTGGCCGATCACCTCGATGGAGGATGTCGGGTCCGCGGTGGACATCAAGCTCGGGCCCTACCTGCGCTAGCGAGGTGAACCAGGCCGGTTCGTCCTCGCTGGACCTTTCTGTGCCCGACAGCTGGACCGGCGTCCATCAATGGCGCACTGTTGGTTCTCATGAGCGAGCATCCCGCGCAACGGCGCATTCTGGCCGTGTTGGTCGCGGCGCAGATCTTCAGCGGGGCGGGGCTCGCCGCGGGTATCACCGTCGGTGCGTTGCTGGCGCAGGACATGCTCGGCTCCACCGGGTGGGCGGGTTTGCCCGCGGCGATGTTCACGGTGGGGTCCGCTGCGGCGGCGGTCGCGGTGGGGCGGATTTCGCAGCGGGCCGGGCGGCGGGCCGGGCTGACGTTCGGATACCTGACCGGTGCGCTCGGGAGTTTCGGGGTGGTGGCGGGTGCGGTGACCGAGAGCTTGCCGCTGCTGTTCGTCTCGATGGTCGTCTATGGAGCGGGCACGGCGACCAGTCTGCAAGCTCGCTATGCCGGTGCCGATCTGGCCCAACCCAAGCATCGGGCACGGGCGATCAGCACGGTGCTGGTGGCGACGACGGTCGGTGCGGTGGTCGGGCCCAATCTGACGACGCCGATGTCGGATCTTGCTGTGCGGTGGGGCATTCCGAGTTTGTCGGGGCCGTTCGTGCTGTCCGGGGTGGCCTATCTGCTCGCCGGGCTGGTGTTGTGGGTGCTGTTGCGGCCGGATCCGCTCGTGCTCGCCAAGGAAATCGCCGAGGAACCTACCGAGGTTGTCGCGACGGCCGTGACGGCGCGGTGGTCGGCGCCGATCGTGGCCGGGACGACGGTGATGGTGGTGACTCAGTTGGTGATGGCCGCGGTGATGACGATGACTCCTGTCCACATGCAGAATCACGGGCACGGCGTCGGCGCGGCGGGGTTCGTGATCGCGGTGCATGTGGCGGGGATGTATCTGCCGTCGTTGCTGTCGGGGATGCTCGTCGACCGGTTCGGGGCGGGGCTGGTCGCGGTGGTAGCGGCCGCGACGTTGGTTGCGGCCGGATTGGCGGCCGCCCTTGCTCCGCCGAGTTCGGTGGGAGCCCTGGCAGTGGCACTCGGGTTGCTGGGGGTCGGCTGGAATCTGGGGTTGGTCGCGGGGACGACGATGATCGCGGACGCGACGCCGGTCGCGACCCGCGCTCGTACGCAGGGCACGGTCGATGTGGGGATCGCGATCGCGGGTGCCGGAGGTGGGCTCGGGTCCGGGGTGATCGTGGCGTTCGCCGATTACCCCGGTCTGGCGTATCTCGGTGCGGGGATCGCACTGCTGATCGTGCCCGCGCTGGCCTGGGCGGCCCGTCGGCCTGCGGTGCGCGACGAGGGCCGGGTCGTGCCGGTAGAGAGCTGATGGCCGTCTGCCGAGCGGGACCGTTGTGCTGATCGCGGTACGCTCGCCGCGTCGGGCAGGTCGGACCGTGGGATGATCTGAAGATGCAAGGTCAGACGAGTACCGCCCGGTTGTTGACGCTGTTCGGCGGCGTCGCCATCGTGATGCTGATGGTCAACTGGAGTCTGCTGCGCGCCGTCGCGTTTGCGGCGATCTGGGCGGTGGCTGCGGGCGTGCTCGTCCTGCGCGACCGGCGCCGCGGGACCGCCGCGGGGGCCCGACAGTTCAGACTCCGGCGAGCGCTGACGCCAGATCCGGCACATCCAGAGCCTGCACGGCCTGCTGCCGCACGTCAGGACAGTGCTTCAGCGTCACCGTATCGATCACCGCGCGATTACGCGCCACCGCGACATTGATCCCCCCACTGCGCACCGCCCAGTTCTGCACCGTGCCATTGAACGAAACCCGCGCCACCGAGGCCCCTTGCGCCCGCCAAGTGTCCAGATCCGGCGCCATCATCTCGCACAGATGCACAGCGGCCGCATCGGAGATCTCTGGCGCGCTCGCGTCCGACGGCGGCAACCCGGGATCAGGCGCCTCGGTACTGGTAGCGCACCCGGCGACAACCAACAGCCCGATCAACGCGGCCCGTCGCAAATGTGTGAACACGGATTTGTCCCTCCGGTAAAGGTTGTTCTTGCTCAGTGCGAATGCCCGCCTCGACAAGGGTCAAACAGCGGACATCTGGAAACCGGTGGGGGAGGCGGAGTTTCGTGCTGACGATTGGCGCTCGAAAATCAGTGGCTCAGCGCCACTGTGCGCACCTACCATGCTGTCGAATCAGATCGTCGAGTCGAGGACGTGCCGTTGTACATCCTGTGAGACCTCCCGAGCAGTGAATTTCGCGCGTCGCGCATATGCGCCGCGCGCCTTCGCTGTGGACTTCTCACCGAAACGGGTGTACTTCTATGCTCAAAATCTGGGTGGTCGCGCCCACCTGCCTGCCGCTCGTCCACCGCCGTTGCCACGCGTGTGCGGCCGAGCGCTTCAGGGCAAGCAATAAAATTCGCATCAACGCCAACCACAAACTCATCGATGCCTGGCTGCTCGCGCACTGTATTTCCTGCGGGGACACGACAAAGCTCTCGGTGCTGGAGCGGGTGAATGTGCGGTCCATCCGACCTGAGTTATTGGGCCGGATGCATGACAACGACCCTGGTCTGACGGCTGAATTGCTGCAGAATCCGGTCGTGCAACGTCGCAACCGCATCGCTCTGGACTGGGGTGACGCCTGGAGTCTCGATACCGGCGGGTGGGAACACCTCGACCGAGAAGTGGTCGAGGTGTCGGTTCGCTTCGCGGCGCGAATCCCTGTCCGGCCGGTGCGGCTGATCGCTGACGGCTACGGGTTTTCGCGAGCCGAGGTCCAGAGGCTGATCGAGGAAGGAAGCCTTGTCTCAGCAATCCGGCTGAGCGGCAAGGTCTCCGGCGACTTCGACTTCACCTTCAAGGGCTGAGGCTCGAGGTCGATGAGACAACACTAGGGTGTCTCTAGCCGGGGCGAGAGGCGCTGCGACGGATTCGGTCCGCCACGCTCGACTTCGGTCAAGACGATCAAGGGCGCCTCCTGTATCGGGAGGTTGATAGTGAACAGTCCGGGGACGACGTGGGGTGTCGGTGAATACCCGTTGATGGGCCGGTTTCTCGAGCCCGTAGCCGTGGCGGCCGTCGATGCGGCGGCGGTCGTGCGCGGCGATCGGGTGGTCGATATCGCTACTGGTACAGGCAATGTGGCGCTGCTCGCGGCCGAGCGCGGGGGCAGAGTTGTCGGTGTGGATTTCGAAGCGGCACTGTTGCGGGTGGCGGAGGAACGAGCCGACGCCACGGGTGTTGAGATCGGATGGTTGTGTGGCGACCTGGAAGCTCTGCCGCTTCCTGGTCAGTCCGCCGATGTTGTCGTCTCGGTCTTCGGCGTGATGTATGCGACCGATCATGGGATCGCGGCCCGCGAACTTGCGAGAGTCGCCGCGCCAGGGGCCAGGGTCGTCCTCGCGTCGTGGGTGCCGGGCAGCGTGCTGCCTGCGATGGGGCAGATATTGAGCGGCTATCTGCCACCACCGCCTGCCAGCAGCGGACCGCCCAGCCGCTGGGGTGATCCCGTCGCGCTCACCGGCCTCCTCGAACCCCATGGACTTCGGCTCACCGCCACTTCGACCAGCCGAATTACGTTGCCGTTCACATCATCCGAAGACGCGGCCGATTTCCTGATTCGTACTGCCGGACACGTCGTGAGTGAGCAGGACAGACTGACTTCGGAGGGTCGTTGGGACGCGTTGCGCCAGGATCTGTGCGGATTCGTCGAGCAACGGGCAGAGTCGCGCTCCGATCATCTCAACCTGTCGCTGGATTACCTTCTCGCCTCGGCGATCAGAACATCGGACTAGCGTTGCGCAGGAGAAGATCGACACATGAAATCGGTCGGGTGGAAGGGGTGGAAGTGACGTCGGATGCGGAGTTGGATCCTGCTGCTATCGAGATCGGGAGCTTTTTTCCGCAGCCACCGGAGGTGGTGTGGCGGGCGTTGACCGACCCGCGGTTGCTCGAGCTGTGGTTGATGCGGTCGGTCGGGTTTTCGGCCACTGTGGGAACGCATTTCATTCTGGTGGTGCCCACGGAGCCGTCGGCGGAAATCGCTTGTGAGGTGTTGGCGGTGCGGGCGGGGGAGCAGTTGACGTTCAGTTGGGTTGATCTTCGGGCCGAGCGCCCTGCGCGGTGGGTGATGGATTGGACGATCAAGCCGCAGGGCAAGGGGACGCGGTTGTTGTTGTCGCAGACAGGGTTCGATATCGAGGACAAGCGGCAGAAGATGGCGCGTAATGCGTTGGAGCGGGGGTGGCGGCGGACGGTGATGAGGCGGTTGGGGGATGTGCTCGAGGTTGAGGCGTCGGAATCGTCGTGAGCGCAATCGGTGTCGGTGGTCGTGTGTTCGGCTAACGTTTTGGCCGAGGGTTCGGTGGTCAGGAGGGTGTTGGTGGCGGTCGAGATCGTGGTGCATCCGCTGGATGATCCGGTGCGGGCTTCGTTGCGGGGGGAGCATCGGCGGTTCGCGCAATGGGTGGGGCGGATCGGGCGGTATGAACCGGAGGTGGCTCGGTTCGTCGGGCATCCGCCGGTTTTGGATGATCAGGATTGGGTTGATCTGGGAGTCGCGCTCGGGTCGGGTGGTAGTGCGGGGATCCGCGGGGTAGGGCATGTGCCGCCTGCGGGGTGGACGGTGCTGGAGGAGTTCGACACGGTGCAGATGGAGGGGTCGGGGTTACGGGTTGCTGTCGATCCTGAGCTCGAAACGCTCACTGCTGCTGATGTTCCCGAGATTCTGGAGCTGATCACCCGAACCGAGCCGGGGCCGTTCGCGCCGAGGACCGTCGAGATGGGTACCTATCTGGGACTGCGGGTCGACGGTCGGTTGGTGGCGATGGCGGGGGAGCGAATGCACCCGCCGGGGTGGACCGAGATCAGTGCGGTGTGCACCGATGCCGAATTCCGGGGGCGCGGGATCGCGTCGCGGTTGATTCGGGCTGTCGGGGCGGGAATTCGGGCGCGAGGTGAGACGCCGTTTCTGCACGCGATCGCCCACAACACCTCGGCGGTCAGTTTGTACGAGACATTGGGCTTCACCGTGCGGAAGAAGTCGAAGCTGACGCTGGTGCAAGCACCGTGATCACTGTGCGGAGGCGGCCGATTCGGTCAGCTCGTCGGCGATATCGGTGACGCTGGGCATGGCGGCGATCTCGGCGGCAACAGCGCGAGCGTTGGCCGCCAGGTCGGGGTCGGCGATGAGTTGGTTGAGGTGGTCGGCGGTGATCGAGCGGGCCCGCACCGACAGTCCGGCACCGCGCCGCTGCACCGACACGGCGTTCCAGGCGCGGTCTCCCGGTGCGGGGGTGGCGATTTGGGGAACGCCTGCGTGTAGCGCCGCGTAGATCGATCCTGCGCCCGCGTGGTTGACCATGGCCGTGCAGTGGGGCAGGGCTTCGCGCAGGCCGAGCCAGCCGGTCGTACGGATATTGGCCGGTAATGATTTGCTGCGCAAGGTCTTTCGATCAGGCCGGACGATGACGATGTCGGCATCGACATACGGGGCCGCGCGCACGATGGCACGCAACATCGTGTCGGGACCGTCACCGAGCATGGTCGAACGGGTGACGAGGATGCGTCGACGACTCGTCGGTTTCCGCAGGAACACGGGTAGTTCCGCGCCGGGGGTCGAGTACGGGGTGTAGCGCAGTGGGCGACCGTCGACGCGGACGATGCTCGGTGGGGCGATGGACAGGGTGGTCGCGGGTGCGGGCAGGGCGGTGTCGGTGAGCAGGCGCAGCAGTTCGCGGCGGATGACGGTGCCGTTGTCGAGGGCGATGTTGTGCAGGATCGTCGGGACCCCGAGCCGGTCGGCCACGATCGCGGCCGCCGAAGCGAACGGTTCGTGCACGATCACGTCGGGCCGGAACTCCCTGGCCGCGCGCAGCAGCGGTTCGATCATCGGCCGATTGGTGACAGCGAAAACATGGGCGCCGCCGCGCGCATCCGCCATCCCGTGCCCCGACCGCAACGCCAGCACCGGATGCCTGCCCAGCCCGCGCACCGCGGCACGCAGGTAGTCGATCGGCGGGGCGACGTCGGCCACCGGCAGCTGCGTCCGCACCACCGCGGCAGCATCACCACCGGTGGCCACCATGACGTCGTGCCCGCGCTCGCGCAACTGCTCCACCAGCGGCATCATCGGGAAAAGGTGCCCGATCAACGGCATCGCCACGAACAACACTCGCATCCGGTCTCCGTCGTCGCTCCTCGGCCGCGTGCTCGGCCCACCCAGTGATACGGCGTCCCCGCGCCAACGGTTCAATTACCCCGCCGCGGCGCCGTGATAGAAGAAGTCGCCGAGACCGACGGTGAAGACCAGGATGCCGTACAGAGCATGTTCGACCGAGGTGGTGAGCAGCGATCGGGTGTGCCGGTATCGAATCGCGAACAGTGCGCCCGCCGCAGTACTCAGCAGCACCGAGACCCAGTTGCCGACGGTGAAGTGGGCGAAACCGAACGCGAGGGCGCTGGCGGCGATGATGCGTGGACCGTCGCCGAAGACGGGGGCGTAGCGGTGGAAGAGAAAAGCGCGGAAGAGCAGTTCCTGCGGATAGACGCTGACCAGCGGATAGAACACGAGGACCAGCACCCAGATCAGGGGCTGTTCGCGGGGCAGATCGAACACCGAGCCGGGCCGAAAGACAGCGACCGCGCCGACGAGGACCACCGCGGCGACTGCCCAGAGCGCGAGAATGCCCGGTAGCGCAGGCCGCAGCGCGTCGACCCGCCAGAACGAGCGCCGGTCGAAACCGGTGCGGCGCAGGTAGATCACGACGCCCACGGTGATCACCAGCAGGAACGGCAGCGGGCCGACACCGCGCAGGAACACCGCGTACAAACCGGTCAGACCGAAGAACAGAGTAACGAATTCGGCTGTGAGCCAGGCCTTCCGGCTGGTGAGGCCGGTGTCGACGGTCATGCGTCCGAGCCTAACGGGTGCCGGCTAGCGGTGCTCGGCGTCGGTCGCGCCCAGCGTCGCCAGCAGAGCGGGCAGTGCGGTGCCGATGGGTTCGCGCACGACCTCGTCGGCGAGGTCGTCGTACGGGGTGGGTTCGGCGTTGACGATGATCAGGCGGGCGCCGTGCTCGGCGGCGACACCGGCCAGCGACGCGGTGGGCTGGACCTGCAGGCTGGTGCCGACGGCGATGAACACCGTGCAGGCCTGCGCGATGGCCATCGCATGACCCAGCACCTCGGGGTCGAGTGCCTGCCCGAACATGACCGTCGCGGTTTTGAGGATCCCGCCGCAGCGCAGGCAGGCCGGGTCGGGTTCACCGGCGGCGACGCGGTCGAGGGCCTGCTCGGTGGTGGTGCGGTCGTCGCAGGACGTGCACAGCACCGTGCGCGCGTTGCCGTGCAGTTCGAGGACCTTACGGTCGGGCAGGCCCGCGAGCTGGTGTAGCCCGTCGACGTTCTGGGTGATCACGCGCACAGCCGTCCCGGTCGCGGCCAGCACGGTGACGGCCTGGTGTGCGGGGTTGGGGCGGGCGCGCCAGGCGGGGTGTTCGCCGCGCATGAGCCAGGATCGGCGGCGGATGTCGGGATCGGCCATGTAGTAGTCGTAGGTGACCAGTTTCTGGGCGTCGGGGTCGCGTTGCCACAGGCCCGCCGGGCCACGGTAGTCCGGGATGCCGCTGTCGGTGGAGACACCGGCGCCGGACAGGATCGCGACGAGCTGGTTGGTCATGGCTTCAGCGTAGGGCGCGACGATCCTTGTGGTCGACGGGATTTCGGTCGTTGTCTTCGCGAAGGGCTATCGCATCTGACTATGGAGCGCTAAAGTCTGCCTGGAGTGGACTACAGCGGAAGGTGGCAGGCGAATGACGTCGGCGGCGGTCAAACAGCAGGTGCTCGAACTCGGTGGGGCGTTCATGATCTCGCGCGAGGTCAGGGCGTTCGGGGAAACAACCGGAGTGTCCGGGTTCCACGGCGCCTACACGCGAGGACGCGGCGGCGTGCTCGGTGACGTCGACGCCGACGTGGTGACCGCGGCGTTCGGCTTCTTCGAACCCGAATGTGTGCGTGCCGCGTGGGAATCGGTGCCGATGCCCGCCGCCGATGCCGCCACGCAGTACATGCTCGCGTGTCGCGGTTTCGGAGAGCGCAAACTTGCCGCGTTCGACCGGGCCGACCGGCTCGCCGAACTACTGCGACGGGTTGTCGACGCCGCTCCGTCGGCCGGGCTGCCGCTGTTCGCCGGTTGGCGGGCGATGCCGGTGCCCGAGGATGGTCGGGCCGCGGCACTACAGCTGACGCACGTGCTGCGCGAACTGCGCGGCGGCCTGCACCTGATCGCGGTGCTGGCCAACGGCCTGACCCCACTGCAGGCGATCCTGGTCGCAGGCTCACCGATCTACGACGGCCCCGGCCACGCGAAGTTCCTCGGCTGGGCCGAACCGTTCGAGCCGGTCACCGACGACATCCGCACGCGCTGGGAAGCGGCCGAGAAACTGACCGACGAACTGATCGCACCCTGCTTCGACGTCCTCGACGACGCCGAGCGCGACGAACTCACCGCGCTCATGCTCGAAGCGCACCGAATCGCCTTGAGCCGCTAGAGCTTTCAGGAACCGATGACCTCGCGCCCGCGGCCCACGATCAGTGGGTCGGCGGTGCCGACGATCTCGACATCCTTGTTGTCGTAATCGAACCCGCTCAGCACGTGCCGCATCGCATTGAGCCTGGCGCGCTTCTTGTCGTTGCTCTTGACCACGATCCACGGCGCGTGGTCGGTGTCGGTGTGCTCGAAGTTCTCCTCCTTGGCCGCGGTGTAGGAGTCCCACTTGTCGAGGGAGGCCAGGTCCATCGGCGAGAGCTTCCAGTGCCGCACCGGATCGACCTGCCGGATCGCGAAGCGGGTGCGCTGCTCCAGCGGCGACACCGAGAACCAGAACTTGACCAGGTCGATGCCGTCGTCGACGAGCATCCGCTCGAACAGCGGCACCTGCGCCAGGAACCGTCGATGCTCTTCGGGTGTGCAGAAACCCATCACCCGCTCCACCCCGGCACGGTTGTACCAGGAACGGTCGAACAGCACGATCTCACCCGCGGCGGGCAGGTGCTCGACGTAGCGCTGGAAGTACCACTGCGTGGATTCGCGCGTGGACGGCTTCTCCAACGCCACCACCCGGGCGCCACGCGGATTGAGGTGTTCCATGAAACGTTTGATGGTGCCGCCTTTTCCCGCGGCGTCGCGACCCTCGAACACGATGACGATGCGGCGCCCGGTCGCCTTGACCCAGTTCTGCAGTTTCAGCAGTTCGATCTGCAGCAGCCGCTTGTCGAGGTCGTATTCCAGGCGCGAGAGGCGCTCGTCGTAGGGGTAGCCCTCACGCCAGGTGTCCACGACAAGGCCGCCGGGTTCGGTGAGCAGGATCGGGTCGTCGTCGTCGCTGTCGTCGACGGTGAATCCGCTGGTGTCGGCCAGGTTCACGGCGGTCGCGAGATCGGCGATCTCGCTGATATCACGGGGGATCGGACTGATCTCGACATCGGTCATCTCTCGGACGCTAAATGACGCACGTGTCGACCGGATGAACACCCGGTGCCCGGCCCCGCGCCAACCTGCCCGCACCACCAACGGGCAAGGTGCACAATCGGAAGATGCTCGACTCAGCAATACTCGCGGTGATCGGGTGACCGGGCGCAATGGTCGACGCCCCGGCTCACCGACCGCGCTGCGCGACCAGAACCGGGCGCGCGTGGTCGAAGAGCTGCGCCGGCAGGGCCAAGCCACCCAGGCCGACCTCGCCAGGGCGACCGGCCTGGCCCCGGCGACCATCTCCAACATCGTGCGCGATCTCGCGGGCGCGGGCAGCCTGCACATCGAAAAGCGCAGTGGCAAACGCAATTCCGTGCGACTGACCGGCGGAACGGGTTTCGTCGTCGGCGTGGATCTCGGGCACCGTCACCTCACCGTCGGCATCAGCGATCCGACCCACCACGTGGTGGCGCAAACCCGCACGGACCTGCCCGTCGGCCTGTCGGCGGAGGAGGCCATGGACCGCGCCCGTCGGCTGCTGGACACCGCGCTCGACGACGCGGGCATCGACCGTGGCGCGGTGGTCGGCGCCGCGATGGGACTGCCCGCCCCGATCGACCGCACGACGGGTCGGGTCGGTTCACCGT
This sequence comes from Nocardia sp. NPDC058658, assembly GCF_042716665.1. NCBI lineage: Bacteria > Bacillati > Actinomycetota > Actinomycetes > Mycobacteriales > Nocardiaceae > Nocardia > Nocardia sp. NPDC058658. The sequence goes on along the minus strand of NZ_JBHXRR010000008.1, from coordinate 97,625 downwards.
CGATCCTGCCCGGCTGGGTGGGCGTCGACGCGAGCGCGCTGGCCGCCACGGCGCTGGAATTGCCGGTGCGGGTCGTGGTCGACAACGACGCCAATCTCGGTGCGCTCGCCGAACATCAGTGGGGAGCCGGGGCCGGCACCACCGACATGGTCTATCTGAAGCTGTCCGAAGGGGTCGGTGCCGGGCTGATCGTGGGCGGGCGCCTGTATTCGGGGGTCGCGGGCACCGCGGGCGAGATCGGGCACACCACGGTCGACGAGTTCGGCGCGGTGTGCCGGTGCGGGAACCGTGGGTGTCTGGAAACGCTGGTCTCGGCGCGATCTGTGGTGTCGTTGCTGGCCCCGACCGCGGGTGAGTTGACGATCGAGGAGGTCGTGCGCCGGGCGATCGCCGGTGATCGCGCGTTCGTGCGGGTGCTCGACGACGTCGGCAGGCAGGTCGGCGCCGCCGTGGCGGGAGTGTGCAGTGTGCTCAATCCCGAGCTGCTGGTTCTGGGTGGCGAACTCGCGCAGGCTGCCCAGATCCTGATTCCGTCGATCCAGCAGGTGGTCGATCGTTGCGGGGTGCCCTCGGCGGCCGCCGCGTTGCGTATCCGTCCCGCGATGCTCGGCGCGCAGACCCATCTACTGGGTGCGATCGCGCGGGCGATCGCCGATGCAGACCACGCGGTGTTCATTTCCTGAACACAAAACACGGCGATTTGGGCTCGATTCGGCGAATTCCTGCATGTGTCATCGAATTCGGTGCACACTGTGATCTGATTCACACTGCTACTCGCGAGGCAATGACGCCCGCCGTGGAGAGGACGAAGCCGATGCACGATGGAGGCTCCTTCACCGACCGATCCGCTCTTCCCGACGGGGAGGGATCCGGCAACCGCGTGGTGCTGATCGCCTCCGTCGCGGCGCTGGGCGGGTTGCTGTTCGGCTTCGACAGCGCCGTGATCAATGGCGCTGTCTCGGCCATCCAAGACGAATTCGATGTCGCCGACGCCGTTCTCGGCTTCGCCGTCGCCTCGGCGCTGCTGGGTGCCGCGGCGGGCGCGATGACCGCGGGCCGGATCGCCGACCGCATCGGCAGGCTCAAGGTGATGAAGATCGCCGCGGTCCTGTTCTTCCTCAGCGCGATCGTCACCGCCTTCGCCCCCGACGTGTGGACCCTGGTCCTCGGCCGCATCATCGGCGGCGTCGGAGTCGGCGTCGCGTCGGTGATCGCGCCCGCCTACATCGCCGAAACCTCACCCGCGCGCATCCGCGGCAGGCTCGGTTCCCTGCAACAGCTCGCCATCGTGCTCGGCATCTTCCTGGCACTGCTGGTCGACTACGTGCTCGCCGAACTCGCCGGTGGCGCGAGCGAGACGCTGTGGTTCGGTCTGGAGGCCTGGCGCTGGATGTTCCTGTCGATGGCGATCCCCGCCGTGGTCTACGGCGTGCTGGCCTCGACGATTCCCGAATCGCCGCGCTATCTGGTCGCCACGCACAAGATCCCCGAGGCGCGACGCGTGCTGTCGATGCTGTTCGGTGAGAAGAACCTCGAGATCACCATCAACCGGATCGAGCACAGCCTGCAGAGCGACACCAAGCCGTCGTGGAAGGACCTGCGTCGTCCCGGCGGCGGGCTCTACCCGATCGTGTGGGTCGGATTGATGCTGTCGGTGTTCCAGCAGGCCGTCGGCATCAACGTGATCTTCTACTACTCGAACGTGCTGTGGGAGGCCGTCGGCTTCGAGGAATCGCAGTCGTTCCAGATCAGCGTGTTCACCTCCGTGGTCAATATCGCCACCACCATCGTCGCGATCATGCTCATCGACAAGGTCGGGCGCAGGCCGCTGCTGCTCACCGGGTCGATCGGCATGACCGTCACTCTGGCCACGATGGCGATCTGCTTCGGCGCCGCCGATCAGGTGCCCAACGCCGAGGGCGTGCTCGAACCGCACCTGAGCGGCGCGTGGGGTCCGATCGCCCTGGTCGCGGCGAATCTGTTCGTCGTGTTCTTCGGCATGAGCTGGGGCCCGGTCGTGTGGGTGCTGCTCGGGGAGATGTTCCCGAACCGGATCCGCGGTGCCGCGCTGTCGCTGGCCGCGGCAGGCCAGTGGGCGGCGAACTGGGCGATCACGGTCTCGTTCCCCAGCCTGAAGACGTTCTCGCTCGGTTTCGCCTACGGGATGTACGCGGTGTTCGCGCTGCTGTCGCTGGGGTTCGTCGCCAAGTTCGTGCCCGAGACCAAGGGGATGTCGCTCGAGGACATGGACGAGGCCGCCGGATACGAACACCCCACCGCCAAAGCCTGACCACTTTCCGCTCGATGAGTTCCGGAGCTCCGCCATGTCTTCTTCCGTGCCCTCTGCTGCCCGTTCCGGCCGAAAGATCGCTGTTCTCGGCCCGATTCCGTTCGACCACGTCGTCACCCATCGCGGCGAGGTCATCGACAAATACGGCTGCGCGCTCTACACCGTCGCCGCCCTGGCCTCGCTGCTCGGTCCCGATGACGTGGTCCGCCCGATCGTGCATGTGCGCGAACGGGATCTGGGGCCGATCACCGAGCAGCTGTCGCGGTTCGACAATGTCGACCTCACCGGCATCCGCTCGGCCAGCGACCGCGGTGACGTGGTGGAGCTCCGCTTCCGTGACCAGAACTTCCGCGACGAACGCCAAACCGGTTTCATGCACCCGATCTCGCCCGCCGACGTCGAATTCGCCTTGGACTCCGATGCTTTCGTGTGTGTGCCGATCACCGACTACGAGGTGGCCCAGCCGACGCTGGCCTATATCCGCGCCAACAGCGACGGCCTCATCCTGCTCGACTGCCACGGCCCCACCGTCGCGCTCACCGCCGCCGGGCACCGGGTGAGCAGGCTCTGGATCGACCGCGACGCCTGGCTGCCCACGATCGACATCATGAAGATGAATCTCGAAGAGGCGGGCCGGGCCTGGTTCCCGCCGCCCGGCGGTGACCCCGACGAATTCGGGAAACCGCTGCCCAAAGAGCAGTTGCCGGAGTTCGCCCTGCACTGTCTGCGCCGTGGCGTGAAGGCGGTGTGTGTCACCCTCGACGAGGAAGGCTGCGCGATGTATTTTCTCGGCCCCGACGGTGCGATGCGGGAGGAGATCGTGCCCCGCATCCACGTCGAGAACGTCATCGACACCACCGGCTGCGGTGACTCGTTCGCCGCCGGCATGGCCTACGGCTACCTGGCGTCCGGTGATTTCGTCACCGCCGCCCGCTACGGCAATGCGATGGGGGCGCAACGATGTTCGGGCAAGGACCTGGCGGTGTACCGGTCACTGGCCGAGACGAACAAGCAGTTGCGTGAGGCCTACGGCGCCGAGGCGGTGGGGCAGTGAACGCATCCACCCGCACCGCCACGACCTGGTCGGTGGTCGAGGACGGCTGGAATCCGCAGCGCGCCAACTACTTCGAGACGATTTTCACCGTCGGCAACGGGCGTCTCGGGACCAGAGGCTCGCTCGAGGAACGCCATACCGGGGCCTTGCCTGGCACGTTCATCGCCGGGGTGTACGACGCCTACGACTCGCCGGTGATCGACCTGGTGAACGTGCCGGACTGGCTCGACAGTGAGGTTTTCGTCGACGGGGTGCGGTTGGACACCGAGTCGGCGACGGTGGTCGAGCACCGTCGTGAACTGGATCTGCGGTGCGGAGTTCTGCACCGCGACACCGTGTTCGAGTTGCCGGACGGGTCGCGGACCCGGTTGCGCACGTCTCGGTTCGCGAGCACTGCTGACCGGGATCTGTGCTGTCTGCGGATCGAGGTGACCTGCCTGGATCGGGCGGGTGCGGTGACGGTGCGCACCGGTGTCGACGCGCATCGGCGCAATCTCGAACGGCTGCCGACCTATCGCGAGCAGACGGCCTTCGGGTACGAACGCAAGTGGGACAAGTGGGCCAAGTCCACGCATCTGGTGTCGGCCGGTGCGGGGTTCGAGGGGGAGGTCGGTGTCATCGCCAGCCGCACCATCGACAGCGGGATCGACCTCGCCTACGCCTTCACCTGCACGGGCGAGGGCGGGCGGCGTCAACAGCGTTCCCGGCACGACGCGATCGAGGTCGAATGGCAATTCGACTGCGGTGCAGGCGAATCGGTGCGCGTCGACAAACTTGTCGGGATCGCGACCAGTCGCGACTATCGGGCCGTCGACCCGCCGCGCGAGCGAGCGGTGGAGACGGTGGCGCGCGCCGTGAGCTTCGATGCCGCGGCCGAGGCGAACCGGGCGGCCTGGGATCGGGTGTGGGCCGACGCCGACTGCGAAGTGGTCGGCAACGACCGGGTGACCCAGGCGTTGCGGTTCGCGATCTATCACCTGCTCATCGCTGCCGACCCCGACGATCCGACCGTGAGCATCGGCGCGAAATCGCTGTCCGGCGAAGGGTATCGGGGTCATGTCTTCTGGGACACCGAGGTGATGCTGCTGCCGTTCTTCCTGTTCACCCAGCCGCGTGCGGCCCGCGCCCTGCTCGGCTACCGCCACCACACGCTGCCCGGTGCGCGGGAAGTGGCCGCCGACAACGGCACCGGCGGCGCCCGCTTCGCCTGGGAATCGGCCGACACCGGGCGGGAGGAATGCCCGCAATACACCCCCGACGGCAAGGATCGTTTCTACACCCGCGAGGAAGAACTGCACGTCACCGCCGATGTGGCCTACGCGATCATGCGCTACGCCTCGGTCACCGGCGATGACGATTACCTGTTCGGCGAGGGCGCGGAGATTCTGTTCGAGGGTGCCCGGTTCTGGGTGCAGCGGTGCGTGCCGGAGGGGGATTCGCTCGGCATCCGGATGGTGATGGGACCCGACGAATTCCATTCCCACGTCGACAACAACGCCTTCACCAACAAGCTCGTGCATTGGCACCTGCTGCAGGCAGCGGCGGTCTACGAGCGGATGTCGGCCGAACGACCCGAGCAACTCCGCGCCCTGATGGATTCGATCGGGCTCGATCCCGAGGAACCGGGCCGATGGCTCGCCGCCGCTGATCGCTTGCAGGCCCCCACCGATCCCGACTGTGGGGTGATCGAACAGTTCGACGGTTATTTCGAGCGCACCGTCGTGCCCATCGTCGAATGGGACGACAACGACATGCCGCGCTACCCCGAGGGCTACAACCATTTCAACTGCGAAACCACCTCGCTGCTCAAACAACCCGACGTGGTGATGCTGCTGCATCTGCTGCCCGACGAGTACTCGCTGGCCACCCGGCGGGCGAACTACGAATTCTATGAGCAGCGCACCCTGCACAAGTCGTCGCTGAGCCCGTCGATCCATGCGATCGTCGGACTGCAGGTGGGTGATTCCCGCACGGCCGAACGGTATTTCGGGCGGTCGGCGTTCGTCGACCTCGACGACAACCAGGGCAATACCGAAGAGGGCATTCACATCGCGTCCGCGGCGGGCACCTGGCAGGTCGCCACCCACGGGTTCGGTGGTTTCCGGGCCTCGGCCGACGGGTTGCATTTCTCGCCCGCGCTGCCGGAGTCGTGGCAGCGATTGCGGTTTTCGGTGCACTGGCGTGGGCGCACGGTACGGGCCGATCTCGGGCACGGTGACGCACGATTCACGCTGATCGGGGACGGACCGAGCGAGCAGATCAGCGTGTGGGGTCGGCCGGTGACCCTCGAACCCGGGGTGCCCGTCGAGGTCGCTGCGTGACGAACGTCTTGGCTTCGCAGGCAGTGCTTTTCGACCTCGACGGTGTGCTCACCGATACCGCGGCGGTGCACCGGCGGGCGTGGTCGGTGCTGTTCACCGAGTTCCTGCCGACCGTGGCACCCGACGCCGCGCCCTATACCGATGCCGACTACTTCGCGCTGGTGGACGGCAAGGCACGGTCGGCGGGGGTGCGGTCGGTGCTGGCCTCGCGCGGGGTGAGCGTGCCGGACGGGTCAGCCGACGACCCGCCCGACGCGCAGACCGTGCACGGTCTGGGCAACCGCAAGAACGTCCGGTTCACCGACATCATCCGAGGTGACGGGGTCGAGGTGTTCGAGGGGTCGCTGCGGGTGGTCGATCTTCTCGGGGCCGCTGGGATTCCGATGGCGGTGGTCTCGAGTTCGCGCAATGCGGTGCTCGTGCTCGAGACCGCCCGGTTGCTGGACCGGTTTCAGGTGGTCGTCGACGGTGTCACCGCCGAACGTGATCAGCTGGCCGGTAAACCGGCGCCGGACATGTTCCTCACGGCGGCGAAGGAATTGGGAGTGGAACCCGCGCGGACCGTGGTGATCGAGGACGCGGTGTCGGGGGTCGAGGCGGGTCATCGCGGTGGGTTCTGGGTGGTCGGAGTCGACCGGGGAACCGGGGTGGCGGCGTTGATCGAGGCCGGTGCGAACGAGGTGGTGACCGACCTGGCCAACCTTCTGGAAGGAGACAGTTCCAGGTAGGGTGCGTCGCAACTGAACAATCGACCAAGTTTGTTGTGTGTTCATGTTCGCGACATCGGCTGAAGCTAGGTTCGGATCGCATGATTCGACCCGGCCGTCTGGTCTAGGCTGCGACGTCGCGATCATGCCTCGAGCAGGCCGGTTGAGCCCCTACCCGGAAGGTGACCATGCACGATCAGTTCTCGAACGGAATCGGCCGTCGTGAAGTTCTGGCCGGCGCCGCGGGAGTGGTCGCCGGGCTGTCACTGGTAGGACTCACCCCCGCGGCGGCCGTCCCCGCCGAGGTGCCCAAGTTCGCCCCGAAGACCGGGCGCCACGTTCGAGTCCTGATCACCGGCGACGCGGGCACCGGCACCCGCCCGCAATGGGCCGTCGCCGACGCCGCCCGCGAATACCATGCGCGCCAACCGTTTTCCCTCGCCGTCGGCCTCGGCGACAACATCTACGACAGCGGCCCCAGCGGCCCCGACGACGAACAGTTCGCCACCAAATTCGAGAACCCCAACGCGGGCCTGGATTTCCCGTGGGCCATGGTGCTGGGCAACCACGACACCTCCGGGGTGTTCCCCGGCGATGGCGGTTGGCTCGCGCGCGGCAACCACGAGGTCGAGTACCACGCGAAGTCGTCGCGCTGGTGGATGCCGAGCCGCTACTACTCGGTGCGGGTGCCCGAACAGAACCCGGTCGTCGAGTTCTTCGTCCTCGACCTCAACCCGCTCGCCGCCTACATTCCGCCGCTGCTCGACCCCTACTGGGCCGTCGACGGCCCGTACATGAACGAACAGCGCGCCTGGCTCGACCGCGCACTCGCCGAATCGACCGCGCAGTGGAAGATCGCCTGCACCCACCACCCCTACCTGAGCAACGGTCCGCACGGCAACGCGGGCAGCTACGAAGGCCTGCCGATCGAACCGATCAACGGCGTGCACGCCAAGCGGTTCTTCGAAGACCATGTGCTGGGCAAGGTGTCGTTCGTGCTCTCGGGCCACGATCACACCCTGCAGGTACTCGAACCCACTCCGGCGACCAAGGGCACCCGCCAGATCGTCTCGGGTGCGGCAGGCAAAACCTCCAGCGGCCAGCCACGCACCGGCCCCAACCCGGCACTGTTCGAAACCCAGCACGAGCTGGGATTCATGGTCATGGACCTCACCGCGGACTCGGCGAACCTTCGCGTACTCACCGTCGACCCCGCCTCGGGTGCGAGCACCCAGGTCTTCAACCGCCGAATCGGCTGATCCGCGCCCCCGGCGGGAGGATGATCGAAGGATGGGCTTCTACACCGACCGGATCCTGCCGCACATCGTCGACAAGGTCTGCGGCGTCACCCAGAACGGGCCACTCCGCGAACGAACCTGCGCCGGGCTGCACGGCGCGGTCCTCGAAGTCGGCTTCGGATCGGGCAACAACATCGGCTTCTATCCCGCGACCGTCGACCGGGTCAGCGGAGTCGAGCCGGTGGACGTCGCATGGAAGATCGCATCCAAACGTGTTGCGGCAAGCACGATCCCGATCGACCGCGCCGGCCTCGACGGCCAATCCCTACCCTTCCCCGACGCCACCTTCGACACCGCCCTGTCCACCTTCACCCTGTGCACCATCCCCGACATCGCCTCCGCCCTCGCCGAAATCCGCCGAGTCCTCCGCCCCGGCGGCACCCTCCACTTCGTCGAACACGGCCTCGCCCCGGACGAATCGGTGCGAACCTGGCAGCACCGCCTCGACCCCATCCAGCAACAAGTCGCCGGCGGCTGCCACCTCAACCGCGACATCGCGAGCCTGATCACCGACGCGGGTTTCGAGATCACCGAACTCGACCGCTTCTACCAGCCCGGCGGGCCGAAAGCGTTGGCGGCGTTGTCACTTGGGGTCGCCAGGAGTCGGTGAGGGCCCTCGGCTACCAGAGGCGCCGCCGAAATCGGGCAGATATGGCGCAGCCCGTGTGAGCTGACATTTGGCAGCGCGTCCCCTTTGCGGGATCGGCAATCGCTGGATACGGTGGCGCCGTGACTCTTTCAACTGAGAAGGGCGTCGTACGCCTCAGCCGGTGATTCCCGCTCGGAGGCGCTTGCAGCGCAAGCGTTCGACTGCCACCAGCGAGATCGAGTTCGACTATCGACCATGGCCCGGCCGCATCGACGTCCACCGCATCGTGCCCCGCATCGACACCATTCCGCTGACCGATCTCATCGACACCTTCGAAATCTGCGCCGATATGCAGCCCGCAGGTGACGCCTACGGTGGGCTCGTACCCGAATTCGTCCGCTTCGAGTCGGCGACGGACCATTTCCACGGATTCTCTCGCCTCACCAGGAGGAAGAAGACCCCCGTACTTGCTTGCAGCTGCGGAGAAATGGACTGCTGGCCACTGCTGACCCGCATAACCCTGACCGGCGACCTGGTCGTATGGGACTGCTTCGAACAGCCCTACCGCCCCACTCGTGACTACACCGGATTCGGCCCGTTCCTGTTCGATCGCAACCAATACGACAATGCCGTCAGGGACTTGTCACCGCCATCGCCGCCCTCGAATGACACGGGCGTGGGACCGTGATCGCGCCCAGCAACAGCTCTATGCGCGCCGAGCGAGGACCGCTGGGGCCGCGGGGTGAATTCCGTGCAATCCGGGGTCGGTGTCAGTACACCTGGAAGTTGGTGATGCTCGGGGTGTGGGGGAGGTCGGTGGTGAGGGTGAACTCGACTTGTCCGGGGCCGGTTACGAGGCGGAGGTTGCCTACGACGGGGGCCGACCAGAAGAAGGGTTGCCAGGCGCCGAGGGAGGTGGAGGCTTGGCCGGTGGCGCCGGTGTCGAGGTTGCGCCACCAGACGGTGGGGGCCAGGGTGCACCAGGGGGCGGGTACGCCGAAGACCTTCAGCCAGCCTTTGAGCTGGATGTCCACAGTGCCGGGGACGTCGCCGTCGGGGTAGACGTTGCCCACTCCCCAGACGTCGCCGGAGCAGCCGAGGCCGTGGGCGCCCGTGGTGGTCATGGGGAGCTCGACGGGGATGTAGTTCGAGGCCGCGGCGGGCGCGCTGGTGGCGATGAGCGCGGCCACTACCGCGCCGCCTGCGAGGGAAATCCTGGCACTTCTCCGGTGCGACATTTCAGCCTTTCAACTGCGTTGCGGCAAGGGCGATGGCGTGATTTGGCTCGAATCAATTGTTACATCGGCTAGCGGAATTCCGTCGTTACCGCGGCGAACAAGATATCCACACATACCGCGATTCGAGCGAGGGAGGGCCGTTTCGCGCCGCTGGTTGAGGCGCCGACGGACCGGGAGGGGCGACCGCAGCCGGTTGGGTCAGCCATATGTCGCCAACCTTCGACGCTCCCCGGTCGCCTCCCGTGCCGGATGAGCCTATCTCGCGATAGACCGCCGCTGGCTTCTCCTGCGGGTAAAAGTGTCAGTGCTTCATGGGATTGTGCCGTTATGACTGTTTCAGCTGCTGACTGTGCCTGCCATGGCGGATGGTTTCGCAAGGCGTGCCGTCTCGCCCTGGTCGAGAATGCCGAGCGTGCAAGGAGTTTCGGGAAGCTCAGTGCGTCATGAGTGCGCAGACCGGTGGGCTGGGGTGGATGTATGGGCGCGATCTACCTTTGCTCAGCCTCACCTTCGCGCGTGACGTGACGGCCGAAGAGTTGTTGGAGCGGATGGGCGTCGATCAGGGCACGGTGGCGGTGCGTGAGCAGGACGACTTCCATGCCGAGTTCGGCGACCTGCTTTACGAATACCCCGCGTATGTGGTCACGGCGGGACAGTACGGCCGGTGGGCGTGGGCCTGGGAAAACGGCAGCATGAAGTGTGTCGAAGATCGAGACCTCGTCCGTCGGGCCTCAGCCGGAACCGCTGCTCTCGTACTGCACTACAACGAGAAGCCGATGGTGGAATTCCTTTACGCCGAGAACGGCGAGCTCGTCACCGGACTTCACACGTTGCGGAGTATGAACCTCGCTCCGCAAGACCGGACCGGCAGCGACCCGCACCGCTTCGATGTCGAGATGTACGCACACGGAGCGCGGCTCGACGACGACGATTATGAGTACGGACCGCTGGGATTGCGCGGCTTGTTCTACAAACTCGCCGAGAACCTCGGCGCCGGAGTCCCGTGGGATGACCTCATCCAACGGCCTGTCCTCAGCGGCCGACTCCGACCTCCATCCGCATAGACGACCCCTACCAGGTTCGGATCAGCGAGGTTTCGTGGTCGCTGTGGTGCCACTGCGCGGCGAAGCGGACGAGGCGGTGGGGGGCGGCGATACTGCGGGTTTCCGCGATCTTGCCGTTGCGGATCTCCAGGATCGCTACACCGAGGACGCGGTCCTCGACGGTGAAGACGATGGCCGGGCAGCCGTTGACCACCGCAGCGTGGATCGAGGGTGAACCGCCGGCGAGTTTGCGTTTGGCGGGGGTTGGTGTGAAACCTGCCTGCACCGCGCGGGCGAGGCGGCGCGGGTTCGAGTAGCGGATCAGTTTCGCGGACAGGCCGCCGAAGCCGTCGGAGACGCCGGTCGCATCGTCGGTCAGCAGCGCGATCAGGCGTTCGGTGTGGCCGGAGGAGGCGGCGTCGACGAAGGCCTCGACGATGCGGCGGGCTGACCGCTGGTCGATGTCAGTGTTGTTGCGGGCGACGGTGATTCGCGCGCGGGCGCGGTGGAGGTGTTGTTGACTGGCGGCGACCGTGAGGTCGAGGATGTCGGCGATTTCGGCGTGCCGGTAGGCGAAGGCCTCGTGCAGGACGTAGACGGCGCGTTCGACCGGTGACAGTCGTTCCATGAGCGCCAGCACGGCGAGGGTCACCGATTCGCGCTGTTCGACGGTGTCGGCAGGGCCGAGCATCGGGTCGCCGTCGAGCAGGGGTTCGGGCATCCAGGTGCCGACGGCGCGTTCGTGGCGTGCTTTCGCCGAACGGAGTCGGTCGAGTGCGAGATTGGTGACGATCTTGGTCAGCCAAGCCTCTGGCACTTCGACGTAGGTCCGGTCGGCGGCCTGCCACCGCAGGAACGCGTCCTGCACCGTGTCCTCGGCGTCGGCGGCCGAGCCGAGCAGGCGGTAGGCGATCGAGGCCAGCCTGTTGCGGCTGGCCTCGAAATGCGCCACGGTGGCGGTGTCCATGAGCACGACTTCAGGCGGCGATTGCGTCGTGATCTCGGGTAGTGGCCGCGCGGTATCGGCGACTGGGCAGTCCGAAGGTCGGGTGGCTCAGGCTCCACGGGTTGGCACCGAGGATCGCCGCTTTGACACGCGCGGCCGCCCGACCACGCAGGGCCCACGACTTCGATCGCACGTCACCGCCGACCACCTGGAAGAGCCCGTCCTTGCGGCCGAGGCTGATGTGGTTGCCCACGTACGGCAGCGTTTTCGTCGAGATCTTGCGTCCGGTGAGGTCTCCGACGATCGTGGCGGTGGCCTGCATGCCGGTGAAACCCGCCGAGGCGCACGACATCGGCAACGGTTGTCCGTTGTCGCCGATGACGAAAGCGCTGTCACCGGCGACGTAGACGTCGGGTTGCGAGACCGAACGCATCTGACGGTCGACGGTGATCTGACCGGTGGATTCCACAGTGAGACCGCTGGCCGCGGCGATCGGATGGGCGGCGAAACCGGCGGCCCACACCGTCGCGTCGGCTGCGAACACGGTGCCGTCGGCAGCCGCTGCGCCCCCTGCCTCGACCCGCTCGATGGCGGTGTTCTGGTGGACTGTGATGCCGAGCCGGTCGAAGGCGTCGAGCAGGTGACGGCGGGCCGTGGTGCCCAGCCAGCCGCCGAGCTCGCCGCGGGTGGTGAGGCTGACGCGCAGTTCCGGATGGGATTCGGCGATCTCGGTGGCGGCTTCGATCGCGGTCAGGTTGCCGCCGACAATCAGCACCTTTCCGTCCTCGCCGAGCGCGTTGAGATGGGCGCGCAGTCGCAGTGCGGCCGGGCGCGATGCCACGTGGAAAGCGTGCTCGTCGACACCGGGGACATCGTTGTCGTTCGCGGTACTGCCGAGTGTGTAGAGCAGGGTGTCGTAGTCGAGGCGGTCGATAGTGCGTCCGTCGGTGATCGTGACGGACTTCTGCTCGACATCGATCCCGGTCACCCGCGCCACGTGCAACCGGATACCGGTACCCGCGAACATCTCCGCCAACGGCAGATGCCGCAGATCCTGACCGGCGGCGAGCTGATGATTGCGCAACCGCTCGGCGAAATCGGGTTCGGCATTGACGACGGAGATCTCGAAGTCGTCGGAATGGAGTCGGCGGGCCAAGGCTCCGGCACAGAATGCTCCGGCGTATCCGGCCCCGAGGACGACGATGCGATGCTTCATGATTCGCTCCTGTCTGGTTCGCGTGCACCCTGAACGAGACAGCTCACGAATTCCTGACAGGACTGCTGAGTGATGTGGGTCACTCACTTCCGATATGGGAAGTGGTGAGGAAGTCGGTGATGGCGGTGACTACTGCGGTGGGTTGGTCGAGCATGGACAGGACGTAGGCGTTGTCGATTTCGATGAGGCGGGCGTGGGGGATAAGGGCGGCTAGACGGGGGCCGTGGGCTCGGGGCATGAGTTTGCCTGCTGAGGACCAGAGGATGAGGGCTTCGCCGGGGAAGTGCTGTAGGGCTTCGGTATTGGCGATGGTGGCGCGTTTGTCTACTCCGGAGCGGAGGTAGGCGATGACGTCGGCGCGGATACCGGCGTCGCGAAGGCCGGGTTCGGTCCAGGCATGGATGAGGGTGGCGGGGAGGTCGGATGTGGTCATCTGGCCGAACATCAGTGGGCTGCGGCGTAGCCAACCGATGCGCATCTGGCGCAGGGCCAGGGTGATGCCGCTGGGGAGTTTCGCGGCGAGGACGGCGAGTCTGCCGGGGAGGCCGGGAGGGAAGTTGTCGAAGGCTTCGCTGGGGAAAATGATCAGGCGGCCGACGCGCTGGTCGAGTCCGTAGGCGGTGAGGAAAAGTGCGCCGCCCCAGTCGGAGTGGACCAGGGTGACATCGTGCAGGTCAAGGGCGGTGAGGAAGTCGGCGACGAGGTGGTTGAGGCCGCGCAGGCTCAGGTCGGTGCCGGGGTTCATCGGTTCGGGGTGGGCGCCAAGGGGGAGGTCGGGCAGGACGTAGCGGAAGCCGGTGGGCAGGTCGTCGATGATCGTGTCCCAGACCGTGTGGTTCATCAGCAGTCCGTGTAGCAGGACCACCGGGGGGCCATCACCGCGTTCGCGGTAGTGGATACGGCCCGCGGCGAGTTCGACGGTCGGCATGACATCCTCCGTTCGACTAGAGCGTTCACTCTAGTGCGTTTGCTCTAGTCTGGTGGAGTGAGCGAGCAGATGTCAACGACTACCCGCGACCGGCTCGTGACTGCGGTCGCCGAGCTGATGCGGGTGCACGGGTACAGCGCGGTCACCGTCAAACAGATCACCGCCGCCGCCGGTGCGCCGATGGGGTCGCTGTATCACCACTTTCCGCAGGGCAAGGTGCAGATCGCGGCCGAGGCATTGCGCAGCACGGGAGCTGTCTACATCCAGTTGCTGCCGTTGCTGATGGACCCGCACGAGGATCTGCGGGTGGCCGTACCGGCCGTGTTCGATGACGCCGCGCGCACGCTCGAAGAATCCGAGTGGATGAACATGTGCCCCGTCGGCACCGTCGCGGGGGAGATCGCCGACAGCGAACCAGCCTTGCGGGAGGTCGCCGCCGAAGTGATGCGGGACTGGATCGACCAGGGCGCAACGTATTTCGGCAATCGCGGAGTGGCGGAATCCGCGGCGCGTGAGCTCATTCTGGCGATGTTGTCCGCGCTGGAAGGGGCGTTCATCCTGGGCCGCACATTGCGGTCGGCCGAGCCGTTGCGTGCGGCCGGTCGGGCGATGGCGGCGCGGGTGGAAAATGTGCTGGCCGAGGGCGCTGCCGTCGATCGTTGACACACCACAGTGGCCGTGTCACGGGCCCTGTGACACGGCTGTGGTTTTGTGTGAGTGGATGTTTCATCACGCGGCGGTGAGTGCTCCGGTGATCTTGTCGGTCATGTCGGCCATCGTCGGGTTCGGCTGCGTTTGGAAGAGCCGGGCGGTGTCGACGGCGACGGTGATGGTGTTGCGGAAGTTCTCGGCTTCGACCGGGTCGTGCTTGCCGAGCAGGCTCATCGCCGCCGTGAGAGCGGGTAGCACCTGATCGGCGAGTTCGGCGACGGACGAACCGCTCAGTGCGATGCGTCCGGACTTCTCGGCCAGGACGTGTCCGACCAGGCCGGTCGCCGACGACAGCGCGATGCTGCCGGATGTGGCGATCTTGTGCGGCTTGCTGGTGGACGCGCCGGCCGCGGCGAGGAGGGAGACGGCGCCGTACGCGGCGGTTCGCAGAGTGGCCTTTTCCTGGGCGGTGAGGGTGACAGACATGATGGTGATCTCCTTGAGTGTTGTTGCGAGGGAAGGGATTCAGTTGGTTGCCGACAATGTCGCTTCGACCTCGCGGACGGCGTCAGCGATGGCGCGGAAGTCCTTGCGCAGGATCGCGCCGTGGTTGCTGGGGACCTTCGCGCTGATGCGGATGTTCGGGTTGGTGGCGAGCACGGCGTCCAGGCCGGCGCGGATCTTTTCCTGCTCGTCGCCTTTGCTGCCGAACGAGGTTCCCGACGCGACCACGTAGCGGACCGGGACGGTGATGGCGTTGAGCACCGGGCTCAGCTGGTTCACGCCCGAGAGCTTGCCGAGTTCGATGTTGCTGTCGGCCTGCTGCTGGGCGGTCAGGCGGGGTGCGAGGCCGGTCGGTCGGGCCAGCGGCAGTACCCAGCTCAAGCGCTTGAACAGCTTGCGGATTCGCAGCTCCATGGCCTCGTCGAGCCAGTCGTAGGGGAACGCGCCGTCGACGAGGACCGCGCCGATGGCGGCGTCGGGGTTGCGGCTGGTCCAGTGCGCGCCGAGGTAGGCGCCGTAGGACCAGCCGACCACGATCGGCTTCTCGGTGATGCCCCTGGCGGCGAGGATCGCGTCGATATCGCGCACGCAGGTGTCGAAGGAGTAGTCGGCCGACTTCTTGGACTTGCCGCGGGCCCGCTCGTCGAAGGCGATGTGGCGGTAGCCGGGGCCGAGGTCGGCGATGACCCGGCGCCAGTAGCCCTGGGTGGCGAACTGGCCGTTGAGGTAGATCACCGGGGTTCCGGTGCCGCCGGTGTCGGTGACGGCCAGTTCGGTGTCGTCGATCGCGACCTTGCCGGTCCAGGGGGCGGTGGTGGTGTTCGAGGAAGTCATTGCCGTGTCCTTGCGTTGCGGTGTTCAGTATTTACTGATGACTAAAACATAGATTGCGTTCACCACTCTGTCAATACTTTGCTCCGGTTAAAAGGCTAGGTAGAGCATCAAATTGGGTTCCCATTGCAATGGTTATGAGAGTGAATGCAAAGGCTGGATCGCGTTGCGTATTGCAATGAGATGAGAGTGAATGCATACTGGTCGTGGTCCGGTGACGAGCTCCGTACCGGTCGACGAGAGAGGTGACCAGCAGCGATGCCAGGAGGCAGACTCACCGACGCGGACCGCGAGCACATCGCCGCGGGGCTCGCAGCAGGACTCGGCTACGCCGAGATCGGGCGAACGCTGGGCCGTCCCGCGTCGACCGTGATGCGCGAGGTCACCCGCAACGGCGGCCCCGACGACTACCGGGCCGAGCGCGCACAGGAAGCCACGCAGCGGCGCGCGCGCAGACGCAAGCAGTCCGAGCCCTCGGCGCCGCCGCTCGCCGACGGCAGTTACGGACGCGACCCCCAGGCCGTCGCCGACTTCGCCGAATCGTTCACCGCCCTGCTCATCGAACAGGGCCTACCGCGCATGGAAGCCCGAGTGCTGGCCTGCCTGCAGATCACCGACGCGGGCGCGCTCACCGCCGCCGAACTGGTCGAGCGACTGCGCGTGAGCCCCGCGTCGATCTCGAACGCGGTGGCCTTCCTCGAACAGCAGGGCATGCTTCGCCGCGAAATGGTGCCCGGCGCGCGGCGCGAACGCTATGTCATCGACGACGACATCTGGCTGCGCAATCTCGTTGCGTCGTTGCAGATGCAGAACGCCCTGGCCGCCATCACTCGGCGCGGCGTCGAAGTGCTCGGCCCCGACACCCCCGCGGGCGCGCGCTTCGAACTCTCCGGCGAGTTCGTCGTCATCGTGGGCGCGGCGCTGCGCCAGGCGATAGCGCAATGGCAAGAGCGACTGGCCGAACACGCAGCAGAACGGGAGTCGTGACACGGTCGCACTCGCCTACCGGCGCTATCTGGTTGCGTGTTGCCGCAGGAACTCGATGACCACATCGGACAGTGCGTCGGGTTGGTCTTCCTGCAGCAGCATGCGGGAGTCGTCGATGAGTACGAGAGTGGCGTTGGGCAGGTCGTTGGCGAGTCGTTGACCGTATTCGACTGGGACGAGTCGGTCTTCGCGTGCCCAAGCCACAAGGATCGGTTTGGTGATGGAGGCGAACTCGGGCACGACGTCGAGAGTGAATTTGTTGTTCACTCCCCGAGCGACGAACCGACTCAAATCGGCGCGGATCGCGGCGCTGTGACGGCTCGGCAGCAGGAAGCTGTCCATCACGTCATCAGGAATTGGTCGTTTCGTCGCGGGGCCGAAGGTGAACGGCAGTCGCTGCAAGGCGCGAACGCGAATGATCTCGGTGACTGCACGGGTGACTCCAGGGATCCTGATGGCTTTGGTCAGCCAGTTGTATCGCGTCGGAGGGAAGGCTTCGTAGCAGTCCACGGAGGCGAATACGACGCGGGCAACACGGTCAGGGTTTCGTGTCAACAGACACTGGGCGACGACGCCGCCGGAGTCGTTGGCGACAAGGGTGACGTCGGTGAGGTCGAGGTTGTCGAGCAGGTCGGCGAGCAGGTCGGCGACGCCGGGTGGGGTGAGGTCGGCCGCTGGAACGGGAATGCTGTGTGCCCCCAGGGGAAGGTCCGGTGCGATGCAGCGATGGCCGGCAGCCGCGACGTTGGGAACCACATTGCGCCATGTGTTGGCGTTCATCATGAACCCGTGAACGAAAACCACCGGTGGACCTTCACCGGTGTCGTAGTACCGGATCCTGCCGTGCGTGAGTTCGACCTCGTGGACTGATCCGAGGTTGGCGCTGTGACGTCGACCGATCTGTTTCATCTTCGAACGCTCCTCGCAGTTCCTTCTGCTGTGGAAAGTCCGGTGCCTCGGACTTCACCCTTCGACCTCATGATTGTGAAGTTAGCACATGTGAATATTGAAGTACAAGGTTCGGTGTTGATATGCTGCATGGGTGGCGAAGCGCTCTTACAACCAGTACTGCGGGCTCGCGGTGGCACTCGATCTGCTCGGTGAGCGTTGGTCGCTGTTGCTGCTGCGGAATCTGCTGCTCGGTCCGCAACGCTTCAAAGACCTTCTGGACGGTCTTCCCGGAATCGGGACCGGGCTGCTCACCGATCGGCTCAAACAGCTGGAAACGGCCGGGGTGATCACCCGAGTGACACTTCCTCCGCCCGCGGCCTCGACCGTCTATCAGCTCACTGCCGACGGGGAGGAGTTGCGCCCGGTTCTCGTCGGGCTCGCGCACTGGGGACTAGCCCGTCTCGGCGAGCCCACCGACCAGCAGTTCATCTCGCCGGACCTGCTCGCGCTCGGCTTGCAAGCGAGGTTCGATCCCGACGCCGCACGAGCCGCGAACGGCGTCTACGCGTTGCATATCGGCGAGCATGCGTACCGAGTCGACATCGATGGCGGGAATATCCGTGTCCGTGCGACGACAAGCGAGTCACCGCGAGTATCGATCGTTACCGACACATCGACTCTCGTCGGGATCAACAGCGGCACACTGTCATTGGCGGACGCCCTCGGCGCCGGGAAGCTAACGGTCACGGGCGAAGCCGAAGCGGTACCCGCTTTGGCTTCGGTGTTCGGATTATCGCTCTGACCTGATGCGAAGGATTCGGCCTGGGCAGTGGATTCGAATCACAGAGCCACTTCGCCGCCCACTCGTGGGAACCGCCTCTACTTGCAGTTCAGGTGGATGATTCGTTCTAGCGTGTCGGGGTGAGGACGACGTCGGCGACGAGGGCTCGGTGGTCGGCGCCGGGGAGGTCGACTGTTTCGACGGTGGTGGCGTGGGCGTCGGCCAACAGGAAATGGTCGATGCCGACCAGTGGGGGGATGCGCTTGTCGGTGGGGTAGGTGACGAGGTGGCCGGCACCAGCTTGGGCTGCGGCGTCGGCGAAGCGGCCGGTGGTCATGGCGCGGAAGCGGGCGTGGTCGTAGGTGGCGTTGAAGTCGCCGCCGACGATGGTGGGGCGGGTGGGGGAGCGGCGCAGGATTTCGTCGAGGCGGGCGAGTTCGTCGGCCCAGACTCCGGTGTCGTAGACGGGTGGGACGGGGTGGAAGGCGTAGATCGAGACCGGGCCCACCTCGGGGACGGTGGCGGTGGCCGAGATCTGGTTGAGGACGTAACCGTCGTATTCGACGGTGTCGGACAACGGGAATCGGCTCCAGATGCCGGTGCCGCTGGCGGTCTGGCCGGGGGCGAGGTAGCGGTGGGGTAAGAGCTGGTCGAGGCCGGCGCGGGCGAGGTCGTCGACGGCGGGGCGGGTGAGTTCGTTGACGGTGAGGATCGCGATGTCACGGGTGCGGACCTGGTCGACGAGCGCTGCAGGGTCGGCGCCGTCGAAGAGCAGGTTCGCCTGCATCGCCATGATCGGATGACCGTCACCGCCGGGCTCCGCGAAATACAGTGGCGCCTGGGTCGCGATCCCCGCGCCCACCACGACCACCGCCACACCGGTCGCGATCCACTGTTTGGTGGCCGCGAAACCGACGGCACCGATCACCGCACCGCCCATCAGATAGGGCGCCCCCGACGCTGCCAGCACGAGCGGTTCCAGCGGCCAACGGAGGAAATGCAACGGGACCCCAGCCGCCCCGGCCAAGGTCGCTGCCCCGGCCAGCACACCGACACCGACTCGGACTACCTGCGCTCGCATCCGGCCAGCCAAGCACGTGGCGAGAACGGACGCGAATTCGGGAGTTCTGCTCACGGCGAGTCTGTGGCGGCGAGCAGCGCCGCGAGGGCGGACCGACCGGGAGGTGGCGCGGCGGGTGTGGGAATGGTGGTAGGAAAGGGGGCGTGTCGGCATCTGGCGAGAAAACTGGTTTCAACGGGCGGTCGCGCGCGGAAGACGAGGTGGTGCAACTGGTCAGCGAGCTGATCCAGTTCGACACCTCCAACACCGGCGAGCTGGCCACCACCAAGGGTGAGCGGGAGTGCGCCGAGTGGGTGGCGCGGCAACTGCACGAAGTCGGCTACGAGACCGAATACGTCGAGTCGGGTGCGCCGGGGCGCGGGAATGTGTTCGCGCGGTTGAAGGGCGCCGATTCGAGTCGCGGTGCGCTGATGATCCACGGGCACCTCGACGTGGTCCCCGCCGAGGCCGCCGACTGGAGCGTGCACCCGTTCTCGGGCGCGGTGCAGGACGGGTACGTGTGGGGGCGCGGCGCGATCGACATGAAGGACATGGTCGGGATGAGCGTGGCCCTGGCCCGCCAGTTCAAAGCCGAAGGGACCGTGCCGCCGCGGGATCTGGTGTTCGCGTTTCTCGCCGACGAGGAGAACGGCGGCAAATGGGGCTCGCAGTGGCTGGTGGAGCACCGTCCCGACCTGTTCGACGGCGTCACCGAAGCCGTCGGTGAGGTCGGCGGGTTCTCGCTCACCGTGCCACGCCCCGACGGCACCGAACGCAGGCTCTACCTGGTCGAGACCGCGGAGAAGGGGCTGGGCTGGATGCGGTTGCGCGCCAAGGCCCGCGCCGGACACGGGTCGTTCCTGCACGACGACAACGCCGTCACCATCCTCGCCGAGGCAGTCGCGCGGCTGGGCCGCCACACCTTCCCGGTGGTGCTCTCGGATTCGGTGGCCGAATTCCTCGCCGCGGTGAGCGAGGAGAGCGGGCTGGCGTTCGACCCGCACGGTCCCGATATCGAAGGTCAGCTCGCCAAGTTGGGCACCATCTCCCGCATCATCGGCGCCACCCTGCGCGACACCGCGAATCCGACGATGCTGCAGGCCGGCTACAAGGCCAACGTCATCCCGCAGACCGCCGAAGCGGTGGTCGACTGCCGGGTGGTCCCGGGACGCCAAGCCGCGTTCGAACGCGAGGTCGACGAGCTGATCGGCCCCGACGTGGAGCGGGAATGGATCACCAAACTCGACTCCTACGAAACCACCTTCGACGGACACCTCGTCGACGCGATGAACGACGCGGTCCTGGCCCACGACGCCAACGGGCGCACGGTGCCCTACATGCTCTCCGGCGGCACCGACGCGAAAGCGTTCGCGCGGTTGGGGATTCGCTGCTTCGGCTTCGCACCACTGCAGTTGCCGCCGGAGCTGGACTTCACCGCCCTGTTCCACGGGGTGGACGAGCGGGTGCCGGTGGCATCACTGGAATTCGGCACCCGTGTCCTGGAACATTTCCTTCTGCACAGCTGAAAGGTATTGCATGACCTACAACCCGTATGACGCGCTGCCGCAGGTGCCGTCGTTCACTGTCACTTCCGCCGACATCGCCGAGGGTCAGCCGTTGCACAATGATCAGGTGTCGGGGGTGTTCGGGTCCGGCGGCAAGGACATCTCCCCGCAGCTGAGCTGGTCCGGATTCCCTGAGGGCACACAGAGTTTCGCGGTGACCGTGTTCGACCCGGACGCGCCGACCGCGTCGGGTTTCTGGCACTGGGCTGTCGCCAACATCCCCGCTTCGGTGACGAGTTTGGACGTCGGCGCAGGCAGTGAGGGTGGAACCCTGCCCACTGGTGCCGTGTCGCTGCGCAACGACGGCGGCTTTCCCGGCTTCGTCGGCGCATCCCCGCCGAAAGGTCATGGCCCCCACCGGTATTACGTGGTCGTGCACGCGGTCGACGTCCCCGAACTCGAGGTCGGACCGGACGCCACCCCCGCCTACCTCGGATTCAACCTGTTCTTCCACACCCTGGCCAGAGCCACCCTGATCGGCACCTACGAACAGAACTGAGACAAACAGCGGCGGCCCTGAAAGTTCCAGGGCCGCCGCTGTTTTCGCCGCTACTTCACGTTGACGACATGCTCCGGCGGGGTCGCCGCGTAGAGCTGGGAGATGGTCTCGGCGTACTTGTTCGCGATCGGGGTGCGCTTGAGCGACATCTTCGGGGTCAGCTCGTCACCGCCCGGCTCCCACAGGTTGTCCACGATCACGAAACGCTTGATCTGCTCCACCCGCGACAGTTTGCGGTTGCCCGCGAGCACCGCCTCCCTGACCTCGTCGACGATCTCCGAGCGCCGGGCCAGTTCCGCGTGGGTGGCGTCGGTGGCGCCGAAGTCCTTGGCGCGCAACGCCACAACGTCGGGGTCGAGCATGATCAGGGCGGTGATGTAGGCGCGAGCCTCACCGATCGCGACCGCCTGGCCGATCATCGACGAGGCCGCCTTCATGGCGTTCTCGATCGCGGACGGGGCGATGTTCTTGCCCGATTCGTTGATGATCAGTTCCTTCTTGCGATCCACGATGCGCAGGTAGCCGTCGGCGTCGAGGGTGCCGATGTCGCCGGTGTGCAGCCAGCCGTCGCCGTCGATCGCCTCGGCGGTCTTGTCGGGCATATTGCGGTAGCCGGGGGTGATGATCGGGCCACGCAGCAGCACCTCACCGTCGGCGTCCAGGCGCAACTCGCAGCCGTCCAACACCCGCCCGACCGAGCCGGGGCGCGGCTTGTCGATCTCGGTGAAGGTGCCGACACCCGCGGTTTCCGACATCCCCCACACCTCGGCGACGGCGAAGCCGAGGCCGAGGAAGTATTCGAGGGTCTCCGGCGGCACCGGTGCGGCACCGGACGCGGCGACCTTCAACTCGTCGAACCCGAGCGCCGCGCGCAGCTTCGACAACACCAGCGCGTCCGCGATCTTGTGCTGCAGGCCGAGCAGCAGCGAACTCTGTCCGGCCAGCTTCGCCCTCGCCTGCGCGACACCTACCCCGATCGCCCAATTGGCCAGCACCTTCTTGACCGGGCTCGGCTCGACGGCGAGCTTGTTCTCGATGCCGGTCTTGATCTTCTGCCACACCCGCGGCACCCCGAAGAACACCGTCGGGCGCGCATCGGGCAGGGCGGCGGCGATCTCGCGCGGATCGGGGACGGTGGTGATCTGGATGCCGGTGAGCAGGCTCATCGCGTGCGCGGAGATGCGGTCGGCGACGTGCGCGGCGGGCAGATACGACACGGCGCGGTCGTCGAAACCGACCGGCAGCGGACCCGAGACCAGGCCGGCGACCTGGGCGATCACATTGCTCTGGGTGAGCTCGACGCCCTTGGACGGTCCGGTGGTGCCGGAGGTGTAGATCAACGTGGCAAGGTCACCGGGCTGTACCGCCTGCCAGGCCGCGTCGAAATCGAAATCCGGTGCGGGATCGGCTTCCAGCTCGGCCAGGGTGATGGTGCCCTCGGCGGTGCCGTCGACGATGACCGTGTGCTCGACCTCGGCACCGGAGGCGCGGATGGTGTCGAGGAACGCCTGCTCGGTGACGACCACATTGTTGCCCGCATTGGCGAACACGTGCGCGATCTGGTCGGTGGAGCTGGTGTTGTACACCGAGAACGGGGTGGCGCCCAGGTGCAGGGCGGCGGTGTCGATCAGGTTGAACTCGGGTCGATTGGTGAGCATGATGCCGACCGCGTCGCCGTGGCGCACACCCAGTTTCGCCAATCCGGCCGCCAGCGCTTTCACCCTGCTCGCGTACTCGGACCAGGTGATCTCCTGGGTGCCACCGACCGTGCGCAAGGCGATCTGATCGGGCCGCAAGGCGGCAGTCTGCTGGAAGGCGGCGGGCACGGTGTGCACCGTGACCCCGGAGGCGTGCGCGAAACCGATGTCTGTCATATTCCTGTTCCCATAGGCCGAGCTGGATACCGAGCCAATGCGAGTGAAACTGTCTCGTTATCTCGAGACATGGGCGTCAGCAGTGGCGTAGCTCACTTATCGTAACCGGACATACGGGATTGCGAGGGAGGTTATCGGGGACCGCGTGACCGCCACCACGAGTACACCCGAGCTGATTGTTGCTCCTCTGGGAGTGAATCGGCGGGGATCGTGTGATGGCGGTGGAGGCGTTTGGCCTGCAGGTATTGCCTTCCTCTTGTCGACCGCAGCGCGATGGTGAGCGCCACGGGTTCGACGGCGATACCCGCCTCTGTCAGCGCACGGCACTTGTCCGGGTTGTTGGTGAGCAGCCGGACCCGAGCGAGACCGAGTTCGAGTAATGCGTGCGCGGCGCGGTGGTAGCGGCGGGCGTCTGCGTCGAGGCCGAGCCGTCGGTAGCTGTCGAAAGTGTCGGCTCCGGACTGTTCGCTTTCCCGGTAACCGCGTGCTTTCCAGATCAAACCTGCCCCACGGCCCTCCTGTTCCAGATAGACGAGCACCCCGACGCCCTCGGCCTGGATGCGGTTCATCGACTCGGTGAGTTCTAGGCCGCAGTCGCAATCGTCGGAGCCGAGGGCCTCGCCGTAGAGACACCGGGAATGCACCCGTACAAGGCAACCATCGTGGGGTTCACCGAAGACGAGCACGTGCCCACCGTCGAGGGGGTCAGGGATCTCGATGACGCGGATCGGGAGTTGTTTGCCCTTGCGACCCAGTCGGTGTGCGGTGTCGGCACCGGTTCGTCTGGTTCTGGCATCGCCGAATGACAGTATGGTCAACGATCCTCCGAACGTGGACAGCGCGGTCCGGCGCAAGGCCGGACAGGTGCGAGTTGATCGCCGCGACTCTACTCGCGGATCAGGGGGGCGGCGGATACAGGCGCACGACCCGGTTGATGTCCTCGACACTGGGCATCGACACCGCGACCGGGCTGATTTTCTGGGCGGGAATCATCGCCGCAGTCGCCCACGTGAAATCTGCTGCGGCGAGCGGGCCTTGCGCGTCGACGAGACGGTAGGCCAATGCGCCGGTGAATGCGGCTGCGGCACCGACGGAAGCCTTGAGCACCTGGGGAAAGTGATCGATGACTGTCTCGACGGTGTCCGAGGCGACGGCGCACCGGAAGCCCTCGACTGTGCAGACGGCGCCGACACCGAGCCCTCGCAGTAGTCGGGCGATATCGTCTGCCGAATCAGTGACAACGTCGGGGAGCAGGGCCGTGAGATCGGCCGCCGATCCGACGAGGTAGTCGACCACGCTCAAGTACTGGTAAAGGCTCTGCGGGACAGCAAGTGTCGGCGTCGGACAGACGATGACGGGCGGTTTGGGCTCCATCTGCGATACCAACGACAGCACCTGCTCGATCACCGCGGGGGGTTGCTCGAAGCTGAGGATCACGGCATCGGAGGCAGCCAGCGTGGCGCGCAGTTCGTGGCGGTGCAGGTCTTCGTCCTGGAGTTGGACGCGGGTGTCGCGGCAGCCGATGATCAGTGTCTCGCCGCTCGGAGTGATCACCACCGCGGTCACCAGTGACGGTGCGAAGGGGACGACCTTGACCAGGTCGGGGCTGACGCCCTCCGCCTCGATGAATTCGAGTATCCGGCGGCCATCATCGTCACCGCCGACGGCGCAGACGAGGTGCACCTCGATGGCGAGTCGGGACGCGGCGACGGCGCGGTTGAGCCCTTTACCACCGGGGTGTCCGATGAACTGGCCGCTCGCCGCGTCGTCTGTGGCAGGAAAAGCGTTCACCCGGTAGATGTGATCCATGACAGCATCACCGAAAATTGTGACGACACCGCGGCGTGCAGCTACCCCGGCAGCCTGGACGACCGGCGGTCCGGCCATCGGATAGCCCGACTCGGTGGCGAGCAGACCGGCGAGCGCGGTGAACGCGTTGTGCTCGGAAACGGTGCGCAACCGTTTGACGGTGGGCACCTCGGGAACCGGTTCGACGTCGAGCAGGGTGTGCAGGGCAACCCACTGTTCGGTCAAGGCCTCTCGACGTTCCCCGAGGTTGTCTGCATAAAGGCGTTCGGCATCGATACCGACGCCGTCGCGGTCCCGGAACAGTCCCAGCGACAGCACCGCATCCACGATCAGGCGATCCGTGGGCGGTAGCCACTGCGCGACTTCGGACACGACCGGCAGGATCGATTCCTCGACGGTGACCCCCGCGCGACGGGAGTATCGACGCACCGACAGCAGCTCTAGCAGCGGCGCAGCATCGATCTCGGTGTGGCGCAAGCGTTCTGCGCTCAGGCCCGCGTACTTTCCCAACCTCGCCAGGATGGAGCGGATCGCGGCGACGCGAGCATCCTGGGGAACCGTCGGCATGTTGCCTCCCGTGAACTTCTCGACGTACCGGCACCGGATCCGGGGCGGACGCCGGACTGCGATCGCCAGAATTCGGGTTTGCCACCCTCGGATTCTGGCAATTACCAACGTACAACGGCAATTGACCGCAGTGAAGGGCAAATGCCACACTGGAATTGGCGATACAGCGAGTTCACGCAGGATACGGCGAGCTCGAGGTGCAGTCGGCGCCACCGTCGATGCACGTGCCGAACGCGAGTTGAGGGGCGCGCCGGCATCTGGAGGAACTGGGAGCGCGAGCTCCCCTTCGTGGAATCGGAGCATCCGATGACCATTCACCTGACCCCGGACGACATGCGCAGCACCCGGAGCCCCGAATACGCGGTGCGGGTGGTCACCGACCCCGACATCTGGCAGCTGAGCTGGCTGCCCGAACGCAAACTCACCCGCGAACAGGCCTACGCGGGAATGCAACTCGACGAGTTGATCAGCGATCTGGCCGCCGCGCACGACCGGCTGGTGCACGCGCAGATCAGTGCCTACGCCGACGAACTCGGGATCGTCTGGGAACAGGCCATCATCCGGCTGTTCAAGCGAATGATCGAACGACTGGACAACGGTGACCCCGAGGAGGCGGCTTATCGAGCGGCGCCGTCGGGCTGCCCACGTACCGCGCCGCAGCTGTTCGGGCACGGTAACGCGAAGCGGCGCGTCTACTTCGGGTGATGCACACCGTGTTCGGCGCCGACCGCGTCCGACAGTGACGCGTAGCCACCGGCACGCAGTTTCGCGGCGATGCCGCGGTGGATGCGGGTGGTCCAGAAGGGGCCGCCGTAGATGAAGCCGGTGTAGCCCTGCAGCAGGGTCGCGCCGGCGAGGATGCGGGCCCAGGCCTGCTCGGGGGTTTCGATGCCGCCGACGGAGATCAGGACGACCTGGTCGCCGACGCGGGTGTAGAGGCGGCGCAGGACTTCCAAGGAACGGTCGGCAACCGGGGCGCCGGACAGGCCACCCGCGCCCATGGCCTCGACTTCGGCGGCGGGGGTGTTCAGGCCGTCGCGGCGGATGGTGGTGTTGGTGGCGACGATGCCTGCCAGGCCGAGTTCGACGGCGAGGTCGGCGACGGCGTCGATGTCGTCGTCGGACAGGTCGGGGGCGATCTTCACCAGCACCGGCACTGTTCGATTTCGCCGTCCGTGGGGCCCTGTGTGGTTACGCTGCGCTACCGCCTCCGGGCCCGTCACGGTCGGCGCGACACTGTCGAGCACGGCCTGCAGGATCGGACGCAGCGATTCGACGGCTTGCAGGTCACGCAGGCCGGGGGTGTTGGGGGAGGACACGTTGACCACGACGAAGTCCGCGAGCGGGCCGAGTAATCGGGCGCTGGTCGCGTAATCGCCGGCCGCGTCTTCGGGTTCGGTGACCTTGGTCTTGCCGATGTTGGCGCCGATCGGGACGGTGGGGTTGGCGCCGTGCAGGCGGGCGGCCGCGGCGGCGGCACCGTGGTTGTTGAAACCCATCCGGTTGATCAGGGCGTGGTCGGCGGGCAGCCGGAACAGGCGCGGCGCGGGGTTACCCGGCTGAGCGTGAGCGGTGACGGTACCGATCTCGGCGAAGCCGAAACCCAGTGTGCCCCAGGCATTCGCGCCGTCGGCGTTCTTGTCGAAACCGGCGGCCAGACCCAGCGGGGCGGGGAAATCGATACCGAACGCGGTGGTGGCCAGGATCGGGTCTTCCACCACGGTGAGCTTGCGGGCCAGCCAACGGGTCGGCGGGAACCAGGTGGCGCAACGCAGGGCGGCGAACACCAGGTGATGCACCCGCTCCGGCGGGATCAGGAACATCAGGCGTAACAGGAGGGCGTACATGGTCGGCTCACAATCCGGGTTCGGGCACAGGCAGGACGGCATTTTTGCGGCGGCGCAACAGCACCCGGCGACTGCCGTCGGTGTAGGCGCGTACCCGCGACAACTCCCAGCCACCGAATTCGGCCTGGATGGCCAGTCGCATCGAGGCGGTGACCCGGTTGACCTCGGGTGGCAGCCGCAGGGGCACGTATTCGTAGTCGTCGTTGCTGGTTTCCCAGCCCGGCGGTATCGCTGAACGCGAATTTCGAGGTTTGGCCATCACTGCCCTCTCTTCCGCTCGTCCGCGCCGATCCGCTGCACACCCTCGCCCGTGGCCGAGGCCACGTACAGGTCGCCGGTGCGTTCGTCGACGGTGATCGCGTCGGGTTGGCGTAGCGTCGCGAGCCTGGCCACCTCGACACCGATGCCGGTCGACAGGTCGTAGCCGACGACCTCGTTGCTCGACGTGGTGCTCACCCACACCGTGTCCGAGCGCGGGTCGTAAGCGAGCGCGTAAGGCGATGATGATACCGGGAATCGCTGCCGCAGCACGAGCGGACCGGCCGAATAAACGAGCAGTTCATCGCCCGCGGTGTCGGCCACGATGATGCGTCCGTGTGGGTCGGTGACGGCGTTGGTGGCGCCGTCGCCCGCGCGCAGCATCAGGCCGAGTGCCTGCTCGCCCACGGCGACGACTGCGGTTTGTTTGCGGTCTACGACGGTGATGTTCTCGCCGGTCAGCGCGAGGACGTCGGCCGAGACCAGGCCCGTGATGGTGCGGGTGACGGTGCCGTCGGTGGTGAGTTCACGAACCGTGCCGTCGGCGGTACCGACGACAAGGGTGCCGTCGGTGCGAGTTTGCACGCTGTGCACGTCACCGTCGACAGCGGTCTCGGTGAGCGATCCCGTGGTGGCGTCCACCCGCAAAACCCGGTTGAGGGCGGCGACGAGGACTTCTCCCTGCTTGCCCTGGGCCAGTGACACGCCGGGAGCGGGGAGGGTGATCGTGTGCGCGGCGGCCGGTGCGGCGGGGTCGATCAGGGTCAGTGCGGTGCCTGCGGTGTCGAGGGCGGCGAGTCGACCGGTCGAGCGTTCGGCGAGCAGTGCTCTGGTCGCGGGGGCGGGGAAGACCTGTCCGGCCGGATTCGCCGCGGCAGGGGAGACTGCCGCGGTCGCGGGCGCCCTGGTGGGAACGTCGGGACCGCCGTCTTCACCGCTGCAGCCGGTCAGTACCACCAAAACCACCGCGCCGACCAACGCAGAGGCGACCGAGCCACGAGGGCGCATGCACCGAACTCCTTCAATCCGCACGAGTGACTCCCTGGATCACCATCTGACCATGATGACTCACCAGTAGCTTCGACCGGGTAGCGCGCGTCGGAGGTGTCAGTGACGCACGTTACTGTTGACACGTCGACAATTGTTTGCCACTCAGCGGCAGGAGAAGCTCACGATGACCGACCGGACGCCGGCGGGTTTCGGCATCGATGACATATCCGTCGGTCCGTTCGCCCATGGCTTCGGCACCACCGACGACGGCCACCCGTTCGCCTTCCGGACCAACCACGCCACCCTGACCGTGCAGATCTACCGCGCCGACCTGGGCGAGGCGGTCCCCGACTCCGATGACGTGGTGGCCCAGGCGCAGGCGGCGGTGACCGATATCGACCTCGGTGACGCACGCAGTGTCAGTGCCTTCGTGCGCGATCTGATCCCCGACGCGACCCCTGTCGGGGTGCCCGCTTCCGGTGACATCTCCACAGTTCGCGCCATCCTGGGGCGGATCAGTGCCGTCATTGATGGTATGTAGATGGTGATGTCTTCCACACTTTCCGCCAGGGCCGCTGCGGCCACCGCCTGCCTCACGGCTCTCGTCTGTCTTACCGCGTGCGCGGGAAGCTCCGACGAGGCCTCGGTCGACGCCGCACGGTCCTCGGCCAACGCCTCCCTCTCCTCCTCCGTCGCCGTCTCGGCCAGCAAGGCCAACGTGCCGCTGCCGACCGCCCAAGAACTCGACGCGCAGATCAAACGCGCGCTCGACCCCGCCCTGCCCGATGTCGAACGCACCGAACTGATCGAGGACGGTGCCGCGTTCTCCGACGCCATCCCCGACATGTACAAGGCGCTGCGCGACAACCCCCACGCCGTGTACGGCGTCGTCGACCCGGTCTTCGACAACCGCGACGGCACCCTCACCGCCACCATGCGCCTGGACAAGGACGGTTCGGGCACCAACGTGCGCACCACCATCGTGCATTTCGTGCTGCTCGACGGTAAGTGGAAGATCTCGCGCACCGACCTCTGCGGCATCCTGCGCTCGGCCGACTACCGCACCGCCGCCTGCGGTTGAGATGAGCGAATCTCGATCCATGCGGTGGGGCAGGTTCGTCTACCGGCACCGGTTCCTCGTGCTCGGCTTCTTCGTCCTGGTCGTGCTGTTCTCGGGGTGGTTCGGTCGCGATCTGTCCGACCGCTACACCCAGGAGGGCTGGTTCGACGAGTCCAGCCAGTCGGTGGCGGCGTCGAAACTGGCCGACGACACGTTCGGCCGCGACACAGACGGGGACCTGATCGTCATCTACACCGCCCCGCCGGGCACCACCGTCGACGATGCCGCCGTGCGCGGACCGGTGACGAAAGCGCTGGCCGACCTGCGTAAAGAGCACGGCGACCGGATCCACAAGATCGACAGCTACTGGGACAGCCCGTTCTCGGCCAACGCCTCCGATCCGACGAAGCAGCACGCGTTCGCCAGTATCGGGCTCGCCGGTGGCGGTGGGACCGCGACGGTCAACAACTATCTCGCGCTGAAACCACACCTGGATGCCGGTGTGGACGGTGCCGGGCCCGGCGGGACGACGGTGCAGCTGGCCGGGCTGCAGCCGGTGGTCGAGGGCATCAATATCGGGATGCAGCACGACATCAAGCGCGCCGAGATCATCGCGTTGCCGATCGTGGCGATCCTGCTGTACTTCGTGTTCGGCGGGGTGATCGGCGCGCTGCTGCCGGTGCTGATCGGTGGGCTCACCATCCTCGGCACCTCCGGGATCCTGCGGGTCCTCACCGCCCACATCGAGGTCAATGTGTTCGCCAGCGCGGTGATGACCTTGGTGGCGCTCGGGTTGGCGATCGACTACGGACTGTTCACCGTGACCCGGTTCCGGGAGGAACTGGCCGCGGGACGCTCGGTCGAGGACGCGACCGCCCGGACCGTCGCCACGGCGGGGCGCACCGTGCTGTTCTCCGCGGCGATCATCGCGGTGAGTCTCGGGGCGCTGTTCATCTTCCCGAACGGTGTGTTGCGGTCGGTGCCCTACGGTGGCATCTCCGCGGTGATGCTGGCGGCGCTGCTGTCGGTGACCGCGCTGCCCGCCGCGTTGGGTATCGCCGGGCACCGGATCGACTGGTTGGGCTGGAAACGGTTCTCGCGCAGCAAGACCGAAGCAGAGATCGACGCCGGGTTCTTCTCCCGGCTGGCCCAGTGGGCGATGCGACGGCCGTGGGCGGTGGTCATCCCGATCGTGCTCGGTCTGCTGGCGTTGAGTATTCCGTTGCGCCACATCGAGTTCGGTGGGATCAGCGAGAAATACCTGGCCGCCGACAACCCGGCGCGAGTCGCCCAGGAAGACTTCGATCACCTGTTTCCCGGCTTCCGCACCGAACCGTTGAAACTGATCGTGGTCGGTGCCTCGCCCCAGCAGTTGAGCGATATCCGGTTCGAGGCCAATCAGGTTCCCGGGCTGACCGGGCGGTTCGAACCGGCGGCGGCGACCAAGGACAACGTCAACGTGCTCTCGGCCGGGCTCGGTGACAAACGCGACGCCGACCGGGTGATCGACACGCTGCGTGCGCTGCCCGCGCCACCGGGCGTGGAGGTGATGGTCGCCGGAATCCCCGCGCTCGAACGCGACAGCATCAACGGGTTGATCGACGGGCTACCACTGCTGTTGGCGATCCTGATCGCGGCGGCATTGGCGTTGATGATCGCGGCATTCCGATCGGTGATCCTGGCGGTGAAAGCCGTCGCGATGAGCGCGCTCAGTCTGTTCTCGACGCTGGGTGTGTTGACGTGGATCTTCGTGGAAGGGCACGGGTCCGAGGCCTTCCAGTTCACGCCGGGGCCGTTGATGTTCGCGGTGGTGGCATTGATCGTGACGGTGATCTTCGGCCTGTCCACCGACTACGAAGTCTTCCTGCTGTCACGCATCGCCGAGAAGCGCGCCGCGGGCGCCGATGCCGAAGAATCGATCCGCTACGGCGTGGCCCACACCGGCGGCGTCATCACCTCGGCCGCCGCGATCCTGATCGTGGTGACCGGAGCCTTCGGATTCTCCGATCTGGTGCTGATGAAATACATCGCCTACGGGATGATCGTGGCGCTGATCATCGACGCCACGATCATCCGCATGGTGCTCACCCCCGCCCTGCTGAAGATCATCTGGAAGTAGCGGCGCCAGGGTTTCAGAGGACGGTCAGTAGTACGTCGATGAGGTGGTAGAGCCTGGGGGTGTCGTTGGTCTTGGCCATGACGCGTAGGCCGTTGCTGGTGGTGACCAGCAGGGCCGCAATAGAATTCGGGTCGAGGCCCTGATCGACATCGCCGTCGCGGCGCCCCTGATCGATGCGGGCGGCCAGAGCGGCGACGACGCCGTGTTCGATGCGACGCAACGTCTGGGTGATCGCCGCGTCGTGGCCGGCGAGCTCGGCGGCGGTGTTGGCGGCGAGGCAGCCGCGTCGAACCGGCGAAGCCATGTCGAGATCGACTGCCGCGCGCAGATATTCGCGCAGACACTCCCGGGTGGTGCCGGGACGGGACATGTAGTCCTCGGCCATGGCCACCCCGAGGCGGCCGTAGCGGTCGAGGACCATGTCGAACAGGGCGCGTTTGCTGCCGAAAGTGTTGTACAGGCTGCCTTTTCCGATGCCGGTGGCCTCGGCGAGCTGCGCGGGGGAGGTGTTGGCGTAGCCGTGGGTCCAGAACTGGTCCATCGCACGGTCGAGGACCGTGTCTGTGTCGAAGTTCTGAGGTCTGGCCACAGGCTCACGGTATCGGTTCTTTACCTGAAGGCCAATAACGGGACACCGTTACCGTGGCTCGTCACCAAGGCACTGTTCCGGCATCGTCGAAGAATCCACCGGTCGGGCCGTCGTCGGGCAGAGTCGCGAGGTGGATCGCGATCGCCGCTCCCTGTTGTGGTGTGCGGAGGCCTTGGAAACCGTTGAGGTCGGTGGCGGTGTAACCGGGGCAGGCGGCGTTGATCAGGATGTCGGTGTCGCGCAGTTGCTCGGCGTATTGGACGGTGACGGCGTTGAGGAAGGTCTTGGACGCCGAGTACGCGGTGAGGATCGGGCCCAGGTCGATGTCGGGCGTGGTCTGGAGGGCGAGCGAACCGACGCTGCTGGACATGTTGACGATGCGTGGTGATGCCGAGCGGTACAGCATGGGCAGCATCGCGTTGGTGACCCGGATGACGCCGATCACGTTGGTTTCCACGACAGTTCGCACGGTAGCGGGATCGACCGTGGTGGGTGCCTGTGGCATGCCGCCGGTAATCGCGGCATTGTTGACCAGGACGTCGAGGCCGCCTGCCTGGTCGGCGATCAGCTCGGCAGCTGCGGCGGCGCTCGCGTCGTCGTCCACGTCGAGCGGCACGCCGAACGCATCGGCCCCGGCCGCGCGCAGCTTCTCCACCGCAGTCTCGCGGCGTTGCCGATCCCTCGCGCCCACCCCGATTCGCCAGCCGAGGGTGCCGAGGCCCGCCGCGATCTCGTAGCCGATGCCTTTGTTCGCGCCGGTCACCAGCGCGATCTTCGGTTCACTCATGCCGTTGATCATGTTGCGGACCCAGGTGGGGCGTCCAAGACCGATCGGGTGGTCGGCGATACCGCACGGGTATCGGTCGTGGTGAGCGATGGATACGATGACCCGGTGGAGATTCGGGAGTTGCGGTACTTCGTCGCCGTGGCCGAGGAGTTGCACTTCGGGCGGGCGGCACAGCGGCTCGCGATGGCGCAACCTCCACTGTCGCGGGCGATCCAGCAGTTGGAACGACGGCTAGGTGTCGTTCTGCTGCAACGCAATTCACGGGCGATCACGCTGACCGAGGCGGGGTCGGTTCTTCTGCGGGAGGCTCGGTTCACGCTCGAAGCAGTCGAGGCCGCTGAGCGACGCACTCGTCGTGCCGGTGCCGAGCGGTCCGGTGTGGTGCTGGCGACCAAGGCAGGCGCGTCGAGCGAACTGTTGTCGAAGCTGTTGGACGCCTACGCCGCCGAGCCCGACGCTGTCGCCGTCGAGGTGGTGCTGTGCGGGCCGGGCGAATCGGAGGGCCTGCTCCGCGACGGGCGCGCCGATGTCGCGCTGCTGCACCGGCCCTATGACGCGACGACCGGATTCGACACCGAGGACCTGCACAGCGAAACACAGGTCGTGGTCCTGCCCGCGGGGCACGTCCTCGCGAACCGACCCCACGTGTCGATGGCCGAGGTCATGGCCCTGACCGACCTGCCCTTGCCGAGGTGGCCTCGACGGGATGGAAGCTATCCGGACGGCCCAGGGCCGCGGGTTCGCGACCATACCCAGTTGACGCAGTTGATCACGCTCGGACGGGCCTGCGCGGTGGTGCCGGAGTCGCTGCGAGCTCAGCTCCGCGACGATCACGCTGTCGTGCCGGTGTCGGACGCTCCGATCGTCACGACTGTTATCGCCTGGCCACCACACAGCAGATCCAGAGCGGTCGCCGACCTCGTTCGTACAGCTACACGCCTTTAGCCGCGTAGCTGTCGGTGATCTCTCTGCATGCCTCTGGCCGCGCAATAGGAGGGGCTGTGGCATCAGAAGGGCTGAGGGGCGTGCACGAAAGTCCGTCTCGACCAACGTGTTAGGCCCGATCTTTGGTGGTCCCTTCAACTTGGGCGAAGGGTTTGTGAGCATGCCGCAAGTCAGAGAGCTACTTGCGACGCGGGCGGGTTTGTCAGCGGTGGCCGCGTTCGGGGAGGACTAGTTGGGCGCCGGTGTGGGGGTGGTCGAAGACGTCGACGGGGTGACGGTAGACCGAGGTGAGCAGATCGCTGGTGAGGATTTCGCGTGGGGGGCCGACAGCGGCGACGCGGCCTGCGTCGAGGACCGTCACGCGGTCGGCATAGGCGGCGGCTACGCCGAGGTCGTGGACGACGACGACCACGGCGGTGCCCTCGGCGGCGCGGGTGGCGGCCAGGCGGAGGACGGCTTCCTGGTGGCCGAGGTCGAGGGCGGCGGTCGGTTCGTCCAGCAGGAGGGTGGCGGTGTCCTGGGCCAGGACGCGGGCCAGGGCTACGCGGGCTCGTTCGCCGCCGGACAGGGACGGGAAGGCGCGGGTGGCGAGGTGGGTGACGTCGGTGGCGGCCAGGGCGGCGGCGATGAGGGTGTCGTCGTTGTCGGCGGCGGGGGTGTGCAACCAGGGCGCGCGGCCCATCGCGACGACTTCGCGGGCGGTGAAGGGGAATCCGACGGCGTGGGATTGGGGGAGGACCGCGCGGCGGCGGGCCATGTCGGCGGGCGTCCAGTGGGAGAGCGCATGGCCTTCGAGCTTCACGGTGCCGGCGCTCGGGTCCAGCTCACCGGCGAGGGCGGCGAGCAGGCTGGACTTGCCCGCACCGTTCGGGCCGACGAGCGCGACGATTTCACCGGCCGCTACCTGGAAGTCGACGTCGTCGAGGACCGTTCGGGTGCCGCGCTGGACGGTGAGTCCGGTGGCGCGCAGGGTGACGGTGCCGGGTTCGGGCCGCGCGGGCACGTCGGGGGTTCGTGCGAACAGGGACCGCAGAGAAGGTCGGCGTCGGAGGGCGGACTCGGCGGCAGGCGTGACGGTCATCGACAGCCTCCAGTACTGGCTCGGCACGGGGTTTCGATGGCTCGCGTGTGGGCTGTCGCCTGCATACCGCCGATGCCCCGGGCTGTGTTTGCCCTGTGGTGGGGAGCGCGGATCCGATGGCGCAGGGTTTCGGTCATCCCCAACCTCCCGCTCGGGCCCTGGTGCGGCGCAGCAGCCAGAAGAAGAACGGGCCGCCGATCAGGGAGGTGAGCATGCCAAGGGGTAGGTCCGCGTTGTGGACCAGGGTGCGGGCGAGGACGTCGGCGCCGAGCAGCACCACCGCACCCACGATCGCACTGAGCGGGACCAGCACCCGGTGGCCGGGGCCGACCATCATGCGCACCAGGTGCGGCACGATCAAGCCGACGAACAAGATGATGCCGCTGAACGCCACACCGGCGGCGGTGAGCACCGCGACCACCACGATCACCTGCCTGCGCAGCCGCTCTACATCGACACCGAGGTGACGCGCTGCCGAATCGCCGAGGGCGAGCAGATCCAGGCGTGGTGCGATGAGGATCGCAGCCAGGATGCCGACCGAGGCCAGCACCGCCACGACTGCAACCGACGGCCAGGTGGCGCCGTTGAGGCTGCCGAGCTGCCAGAACACGATCTGATCGCGGGCGGCGGGGGTGGCGACGAACAGCAGCAGCGCGATCAGGCCGCCTGCGAAGGCGTTGATCGCGACACCGGTGAGGATCAGGGTCACCACTTCGGTGCGGCCGTTCGATCTCGACAGCACGTAGACCAGCGCGGTGGTGATCAGGCCCGCGACGAACGCGGCGGCCGCGACCGACCAGGCGGCCACGAACGCGCCACCGACCACGATGACGGTGCCCGCGCCCACCGCGGCACCCGCCGATACCCCGATCACGCCGGGTTCGGCGAGCGGATTGGCGAACACACCCTGCAACAACGCACCCGCTGTCGCGAGTGCCGCGCCGACCAGGATCGCCAGGGCCACACGCGGGAACCGCACCTCCCAGAGCGTCACCTCACCGGCCGGGTGCGCGGGCATCGGCCCGATATCGAGGCCGATCCGGTGCGCCACACTGCCCAGCACCTCGGCGGCCGTCGTCGGTACCTGCCCGAGCACCGACGACACGATGGCCAGTACCACCAGGGCCAGCAGCGCGACGGCGAATACCACGGTCACGCGCGCGCCCCGGTGCGTCGACGGCGGTAGTGGGTCGGGAGTGGCATCGGTGATCCGCGCGGTGACAGTGGATTTCGTCAGGTCGGGTGCATCATTCATGCGATGTCCGTTCGGCCCACTGCGAGACGAGCACGCGATGGCGACGACGCCCGGACCGACGTCGGCGACGACTGATCGCTCATGCCGCTTGACCGTAGATGGCGTCGGACAGCGCCGAGACGACGCGGCCGGTGTTGGGGCCGAAGCTCAGGACCACCGCGTCGGACATGTCGACCACCCGCCGGTTACGGCCCGCCGGGGTCTGCGCGATACCGGGCACCTTCTCCAGGCCCTCGACGCCGCCGACCGATTTCAGCCCGTCCGACATCACCAGCAGCACGTCCGGCGCGGCGGCGATCATCGCCTCGCTGGTGATGGTGACGAACGGTTCGTTCACCCCGGCGGCGGTGCCCGCGTCGACGCCGCCGACCGCGGTGATCAGCGAATCGGCGCCCGAACCCCGGCCCGCGATCATGGTGATCGCCGCGCTGCGCAGGTACAAGAAGGCGATCTTGGGCTGCGGATCCAGCTTCGGCACGCGGGCTGTCGCGGTGGCGATCTCGTCGCGGGTGCGGGCGCCGAGCTGCTTGCCCGCCTCGGGCACACCGAGCGCGTTGGCCACTGCCTCGATCTGTGGGACGACACCGTCCATGCTGCGATCAGGGTCGAAATAGACGACCGTCACCCCGGCGGCTCGCAACTGCTCACGTACCGCAGGTGCTGCGCTGGTCGTATCGGTGAGGAACACCGACGGGCGCAGATTCAGGACGGCTTCGACGCTGAGGCTGCCGTTGCCGCCCGCCACATTGGGCACGCCGGCGACGGCGGGAAACGAGGCGGAGGTGCTGCGGCCGACGAGGTTCGCGCCCAGACCCAGCGCCCACACGGTTTGGGCGAGCGTGCCGTACCGGTCGACGGCGATGATCCGCGAGGTGTCGGCGATCGTCGCGTCGCTACCGTCATGGGACTTCACTGTCACCGGCAATTGCGGCGTCGGTGACGGCACGAGGGGGACCGGGTCCAGGTCGGCGAGCTGAGCCGTCACCGGCCCACCCGAATTGGCAGTCGATGCAGGTTTGCTCGAGGTGCAAGCGACGGCGCCGGTCAGCACCGTCGCCGCGAGCATCGCCGTCAGCACACCACGCAGTTTCATGTAGGTGAGGCTAGCCATCATTCGGAACGGGCGCTCACATCGTCCAGTGCCGCCGCGATCGCGCGCGGTAATTCGAGGGTCTCGGCGGCCAGCACGCCG
Source organism: Nocardia sp. NPDC058658 (assembly GCF_042716665.1). Lineage (NCBI taxonomy): Bacteria > Bacillati > Actinomycetota > Actinomycetes > Mycobacteriales > Nocardiaceae > Nocardia > Nocardia sp. NPDC058658. The sequence continues at coordinate 59,853 of NZ_JBHXRR010000008.1, read as the reverse complement.
GTGAGCTGACCGATATCGCGAGCACCCACGATCATGCTCGCGATGCCAGGCCGGTCGCGAATCCAGGCCAGCGCCACCGCTAGCGGCGAGGTACCGAGGCCGTCGGCGGCGGTGACCAGCGCGTCGACCACTCTGGTCGCGCGGTCGTCGTCGAGCCTGCGCCGGATCTCGGCTGCGGTCGCCTCGTCGGCACCGCGCGAATCGGCGGGGACACCGTCGCGGTACTTGCCGGTCAGGATTCCCCCAGCCAGTGGCGCCGAGGCGATGATGCCGACCCCGTGGTGGCGGGCGGCGGGAATCACATCGTTCTCGGTGCCGCGCGCGAGCAGCGAGTACGGCGTCTGCGCGGCGGTGATCGGTGCGATCGCGGCCAGACTGGCCAGCTGCCACGCCGCGAAGCCGCGCACCCCCGCGTACCGGGTGCGGCCGGTGCGGACCGCGGTTTCCAGGGTGGCCGCGACCTCGTCGAGTGGCGTGTACGGGTCCCAGGCGGCGATGTTCCAGATGTCGAGATGGTCGGTGCCCAATTCGAGCAGCGTGCGGTCGAGTTGTTTGAGCAGCGTGCGCCGCGACGAGTCGACCACCGGGCCCACCGCCGCCGGTGCGGGCACCGAATCGCCGACACCGGCGCCGGGCGCGTGCATCACCACCCCGGCACTGCCGCTGAGGACCAATTCGTCACGCGACACCAAGTCGCCGAGCAGATCCGCCAGGATCCGCTGCGCCGCCCCTTCGCCGTAGACGGGCGAGATGTCGACGAGCGTGCCACCGGCCTCGGTGAACGCCGCTAACTGCACCGATGCCTCGTCGGCGTCGGTATGGGTACCCCAGGTATGGGTCGCCAACCCGATTCGCGACACCCGAAGTCCGCTGCGTCCCACCGTTCGCTGTTCCATCACCGCGCCCGCGCATTCGTCACGGCGACAGCGTAATGCGCGCAGCCGCGAAGCGGTCGTCAGCCGCGCACGGCTGGAGCGAATGCGGAGGTACGCCGGCCGGCACAACCTCGCTCGGCGGCCCACATCCCCGCGCGGCAGAACCCGATCTCGGCGACCGGCGGGCGACGACCTAGTGCGTCGACGGGTAGGGTCGCTGCGAGATCGTGGCCGTGATGGCCGGATGTGAAGCAAAAGCCCAGGAGGACGCGGTCTTTCGGGCGTGAGTCAGCAGGAGGACGTGGTGGGCGAGTCGATGACCTGGTTCCAGGCATTGGTACTCGGATTGGTGCAGGGACTCACCGAGTTCCTGCCGATCTCCTCCTCCGGACACCTCCGGATCGTCTCGGGCGTGTTCTTCGGCGACGATGCGGGTGCCTCGTTCACCGCCGTCACCCAGCTCGGCACCGAACTCGCGGTCCTGGTGTATTTCGCCAAGGACATCTGGCGCATCATCATCGCTTGGTTCACCACGCTCGGAATGCGCTGGCGGGAACGATCACAGCGCGAGGTCGCGGTGGGGGACCGGGTCACCACGAAACTGCCGGTGATGGACCGCAGCGCCCGCGAGGCGCACGACCGCGACACCCAGCGCGAACTCGACTACCGCATCGGCTGGTACGTGATCATCGCCACCATCCCGATCGGCGTGCTGGGGTACCTGTTCAAGGACGAGATCCGCACCGGTGCCCGCAATCTGTGGCTGGTGTCGTTCATGCTGATCGCGTTCGCGCTGGTCATCGCCGCCGGTGAGTACTTCGGTAAGAAGGAACGCTCGATCGAACAGCTCACCACCCGCGACGGCATCATCATGGGCCTTGCGCAGTGCCTGGCGCTGATCCCCGGTGTCTCGCGCTCGGGCGCCACCTCCACCGCGGGCCTGTTCCTCGGCTTGAAGCGTGAGGCGGCGGTGCGGTTCTCGTTCCTGCTGGCCATTCCGGCGGTGACCGCCTCCGGGCTGTTCAGCCTGCCCGATGCGTTCGAACCGGCCGGTGAGGGTCTCAATGCCAGTGGGCCGCAGTTGCTGGTCGCGACCATTCTGGCGTTCTTCGTCGGGTACGCCTCGGTGGCCTGGCTGTTGAAGTTCGTCGGCAACCACTCGCTGTACTGGTTCGTCGGCTACCGGATCATCGTCGGCCTCGCTGTGATGGGCCTGCTGGCCGCCGGCGTCGTCTCCGCCACCTGATCATGACGTCGTTCAATGGTTAGGCGTACCTCCGCATTCGCTCCGGCCGTGCGCAGCTGAGGAACGCTCCGCGACTGCGCACATTAGGCTGGTCCCATGACGGTGATCCTGCTCCGGCACGGAGTGTCCACCTCCAACACCGCGGGCACCCTCGCGGGCCGCGCACCCGGCGTCGAACTCACCGAGCGCGGCACCGAACAGGCCGCGGCGGTGGCCGATCGGCTCGCGATGCTGCCGATCGAACACATCGCCAGCTCACCGCTGCTGCGCTGTCAGCGCACGGTGGCGCCGCTGGCGGACAAACTCGGTCTCGAACCCGAGCACGATGAACGGCTGATCGAGGTCGACTACGGCGACTGGACCGGGCGCCCGATCGCCGAACTGGTCACCGAACCGCTGTGGCGGGTCGTGCAAGGCCACGCTTCGGGGGCGGTGTTCCCCGGTGGCGAAGGGCTGGCGCAGGTGCAGCAGCGTGCGGTGGCCGCGATTCGCGATATCGAACGCACGCTGGCCGAAAAAGCGGGCCGGGATGTGTTGTGGGTGGCGTGCGCGCACGGTGACGTCATCAAATCGATCCTGGCCGACGCACTGGGCCTGCACCTGGACAGTTTTCAGCGGATCGCGGTGGAACCGGCCTCGATCAGCGTGGTCCGCTACAGCCCGCACGGGCCGTCGGTGTGGAAGTTCAACGACACCGGCTCAGACCTTTCCGCGCTGGCGACCAGTCAACCGCCGACACCGACACCCGGTGGAGAGGTGCCGACGGACACAAGCGCGGATAATGGGAATGCGGGGCACCGCGATTCTCCTTGACGGAGTTGTGTTCGTGAGTGTCGATCAGGGTCACGTATCAGGAGGTGCATGTGTCACGCGCAATCCATGTATTTCGCACCCCCGATCGTTTCGTCGCCGGGACCGTCGGTGAACCGGGCGATCGTTCGTTCTACCTGCAGGCCGTGCAGGATCCGCTCGTTGTGAGCGTGCTGCTGGAGAAGCAGCAGGTGAAGGTGCTCGCCGACCGGATGGGTCTGCTGCTCGACGAGGTCGCGCGCCGCTTCGGCGCGGAGGTGCCACCGGAGGGGGAGGACGTGCGCGATGTCGCGCCGCTGGTCACCCCCATCGACACCGAATTCCGGGTCGGCACCATGGGTCTGGGCTGGGACTCCGACGCCAACGCCGTGGTGGTCGAGTTGCTGGCGATCACCGAAACCGAGGTCGACGAATCGGTGGTGCTCGACGACACCGAGGAAGGCCCCGATGCGGTGCGGGTGTTCTTGACACCGATCCAGGCGCGCGAGTTCGCGTTGCGTTCGGCGCGGGTGATCGCGGCGGGTCGGCCGCCGTGCCCGCTGTGCGGGGAACCGCTGTCCTCGCGTGGGCACATGTGCGTGCGCACCAACGGGTACAAGCGTGGCGAGATCTTCGGCGCCGCCGAGCTCGAAGAGGAGTGAACGCGTGCCGGTGATCACCGAAGGTGAACTGGACATCGTCGGGCGGGTCGGCGTGGCCAGCAATCTCACGCTGGTGTGTGAGATCGCCGCACCCGAACCCGACGGTGCCCCGCTGCGGGTGGTCTACAAGCCGGTACGCGGTGAACGGCCGCTGTGGGACTTCCCCGACGGCACCCTCGCGGGCCGCGAGGTGGCGTCGTACCTGATCTCCGAACACCTCGGCTGGGGTGTCATCCCCGAAACAGTGCTGCGCGACGGGCCTTTGGGTGTCGGCATGGTGCAGCGCTGGGTGACCTCGGTCGACAATCGCACCGACACCCGCCAGCGCCTCGACCTGGTCGACCTGTGCACACCGGGGACCGTGCCCGACGGGTTCTGTGAAGTGTTGCGCGCCCTCGACGAACAGGGCAACGAGGTCTCACTCATCCACGCCGACGACCCGCGCCTGCAACGGATGGCGGTGCTGGATCTGTTGCTCAACAACGCCGATCGCAAAGGCGGGCACGCGCTCGAAGGTGTCGACGGTCAGGTCTACGGCGTCGACCACGGCATCTGCCTGCACGCCGAACCGAAGCTGCGCACCGTGCTGTGGGGCTGGGCGGGTCGCCCGGTGCACGAATCACTGATCCCCGACATCACCACCTTCGCCGCGAATCTGCCCGGTGCCGTGGCCGATTCGCTGGCCCCGCACATCACCGACGCCGAGATCACCGCGCTCACCGAACGCGCCAAAGCCCTACTCGACGACCCCGTGATGCCGATCCCCAACTCCTCGCGCCCGATTCCCTGGCCCGCGTTCTGACGGCCGATAAATCGGTCGTGCTCCACCAGGCCCGGTTATTACCGTTGCCGCTATGAAGGTCACTTCACGTAGCGCCGCCGCAACCGCACGAGCTCTCAGCTCGCCGGTCGCTGCCGCCTGACTACTTTCGCGAACACGGGCACCGACTCACACCAGACGGATCGCTCATTCCGTCGCCGGAGGATCCGGTGCTGTTCACCAGCTCCGGGATGCATCCGTTGACCCCGTACCTGAGGGGTCGGCCGCATCCACTGGGTCGACGGCTCACCGGCCTACAGCGCTCGGTGACTATCGCGGTCCGCAGAGCCTGCGGTGGGGATTCGAACTGCTGCGCGACGGCTTCGGCATCGACCCGAACCGGATGCACGTCACGGTGTTCGGCGGTGACGAGCGCGTCGAGCCCGACCACGAGTCGTGGCGCACCTGGGACGAGCTGGGCCTACCCGTCGAACCGACCACCGACGACATACCGCAGGGCACACCGACATCCGACGACCGATGGGTGGAGGTCTGGAATCACGTGATGATGCGCTACGAGCGCCATCCCGACGGCAGCCTGGAACCGATGCACCGGCCCTGCGTCGACACCGGCATGGGCCTGGAACGGTGCGAATCCTGCAGAACACGCCGTCCGTCTTCATCTTCGCCGTCTTCGAACCCTGGCTGACCACCCTGCCCCGCATCTGGGGTCAGCTCGACGAACGATCACTGCGACTGCTGTCGGACCATCTGCGATCGAGCATCGTCGTCGTCGCGGACACCTTCCCGTAGTTTGTCGATGCGTCGAGGGCTGTCCGATGAATTTCGCGTGCGAAGGAGGTCTACACAGACATGAGGAAACTGATCTACGGGTTCGGTGTGTCGGTGGACGGATACGTCAACGATCGCGAGGGCAGCATCGACTGGACTGAGCCGGACGACGAGCTGCACCAGTTCCACAATGACCGGTTCCGTGGGCTGGAGCTGATCTTGAACGGGCGCAGGCTGTACGAGCTGATGGCCGAGTACTGGCCGCACGTGCCCGCGGACGCGCCAACCGTTCAGCGCGAGTTCGGCGAGCTCTGGACGGCAGTACCGAAGATTGTGTTCTCCCGGACCCTCGAGGAAGTGCAGTGGAACAGCACCCTGGTGAGGGGGAACGCGGTCGAGGAGGTCCGCAGGCTCAAGGCCGAAGGCGTCGGCGTCATGGAAGTCGGCGGTGCGAGCCTGGCCGCCGCGTTGATGCCGCACGGGCTCATCGACGAATACCAGATGTTCGTCTCACCGGTGGTGCTCGGCGGCGGCACACCGATGTTCCCGGCACTCGACGAACGCATCGGGCTCCGGCTGGTCGAGACCAGGCGTTTCGACACCGTGGTGCTGCTGCGTTACCTCGCCGAATGAGGTCTACTCGCGGGCGCTGAGCCTTTGTGGCCTGGTCAGCGCCGGTGCTAGTGTGCTCCAAGCACTTTCGCTATCCCCGTGAGATCTGAGGAACCCTATGTCGACCCGTTCCATTGTCACCACCACCGCCGCACTGCTGCTCGCCGGTGCCGCCGTCGCCGCGCCCGCGCAGGCGTTCCCGAGCAGCTGGTGGGCCGAGGAAACCTACGTCTGCTCCGCCGCCGATCGCTTCGGCACCCCGGTGCCCGACGTGACTGTGGAGGCCGCCGATCCGGTCGCCGCCTCGTTCGAAGCGATGATGCAGTACGGCCCCGAGGTCAACACCGCGAACGTGCAGTGCCGCCAGCAGTGATGTGAACCGGATCGGTGTCACCGCACGTCGGGGAGCGGTGACACCGGCCGATCAACCGGTGTGGGTGTGCACGAATTCCCGTACTGCCACAGTCTGATTCAGCAGGCCGTGACCGACGCCGGGCAGTAGACGTACCTCGCCGCGCGGGAAGGTAGCGCGGGCGCGTTCGGCGGTGCTCGCCGAATCGAATAGAGCGTCGCGTTCGCCGACGATTACCAGGACCGGGATGTCCACCGTGCGTAGTTGTTCGTCGCGGAAGCGGGGCAGACCTGCGGGCCGCGGCGTGAAATGCGAGAACGTGAGTTCCACATCATCGAGGATCGGGTCGACTTCCGGTCCGTCGAGGCCGAGAACGATCCGTGCCATGTCACGCACGCTGTGCCTGCCGATCATGCGCAGCCCGATCGCCTTCACCAGCCAGCCGTAGCGAGCCTTTCCCAGCCCGCCCGGGCACAGCAAGACCAGTGTTTCGACCCGGCCGGGCTTGCGCAGCACGTAGTCGAGGGCGGTCCAGCCGCCCAGTGACATGCCGACCAGCGCCACGGTGTCGCGGCCGAGTCCGTCGATGACCTCGTCGAGCCAGTTCGCGGTCGCATCGCTGTCCAGGGCCAACCTAGTGGGTGCGCTCAATCCGGGTTCGCCGGGCAGATCCACCGCGTACACGCGGAAATGGCTCGACCAGTCCGCGACGTCGCCGCGCCAGGTACTGGCATTGGCTCCGGAGCCGTGCAGCACGACCAGCGGCGGTGCGTCCACGGGACCCGACGCCACGACGAACGTCTCGCCGATACCGGTGTCGATCCGCAATTCCTCGCGCGGGACCGGCCAGGCGTCGAGGCGCTCGCGGTAACGCTGGTGGATGAGCCGTCGGCCTTCGTCGGACTTGTAGATCATGAGCTGAGGATTCCGTCCAGATAGTCGAGCAGGCGGGCGCTGTCGGGCAGGCTGCCGAGCAGGATCACTTTCAAGCGATGCCGGGCCGGGTCGTAGCTGGTTTCCACGCGCATGCGCTGACCGCCTCGGGTGCCCGCGGTGGCGGTGAGCAGGGTGGTGATCCGGTCGACGGTGACGCGGTCGACGTCGTCGATCTCGACGATGCAGGAGGACTCGGCGTGCCTGGGCACCGAGGTCTGCGGGGTGGTGATCGGCAATCCGGTGAACGCCTCGAGGTCGTCGCGGGTGATGCGGTACTGCTTTCCGATGCGGGCGGCGGGGAGTTTGCCGTCGCGCACATAGCTGCGCACGGTGCGCACATGCAGTCCGAGCAGTTCGGCGACCTGCTCCACCGAATAGAGACCATCTGTCATAAAACAACCGTAAACGAATGTATCTATAGGGAGCAATAGGTATGTTCAGGGAATTGTGGACTGTGACAATGATCGCGATGGCAACCGTTCGCCCGGCACGCGCCGCACACTGGGCGCGACACACCCGATCTACCCCGTTACCCCCGTGACCAGCGAATCTGCTCGAGCGCAACCCTTGACGCCGACGCCACAACACGTTTGTGTGCAGGTAGCGGGCCGTGCCACGACACCGCGAGCAACCCCATGAGCCGGGCCGCGAGCCGCGCCCGTCGGCGGGGGCTCTACCCTCGAAGACATGCAGTCCTGGTCCGATATCGCCCTGCCGACCGTCCCCGGAACAGGGCCGCCGTTGCGTTTGTACGACACCGCCGATCGACAGATCCGCCCGGTCAGCCCCGGCGCGACCGCGAAGATGTACGTCTGCGGCATCACCCCCTACGACGCCACCCACCTCGGGCACGCCGCCACCTACCTCACGTTCGACCTGGTCAACCGGATCTGGCGCGACGCGGGCCACGACGTGCACTACGTGCAGAACGTCACCGACGTCGACGACCCGCTGTTCGAACGCGCCGACCGCGACGGCATCGACTGGCGCGACCTCGGCACCCGCGAGATCGAGCTGTTCCGCGAGGACATGACCGCCCTGCAGGTGATCCCGCCACGCCAGTACATCGGCGCGATCGAATCGGTCGACGAGGTCGTGGAAGTGGTGCAGAAACTCCTCGCCGCCGGCGCCGCCTACATCGTCGACGACGCCGAGTACCCCGACATCTACTTCCGCACCGATGCCACCGAGCAGTTCGGGTACGAATCCGGCTACGACCGCGCCACCATGGAGAAGCTGTTCGCCGAGCGCGGCGGCGACCCCGACCGGGCCGGTAAGCGCGACACCATCGACGCGCTGCTGTGGCGGGCCGAACGACCGGGCGAACCGTCCTGGCCCGCGCCCTTCGGTGCCGGTCGGCCCGGCTGGCACATCGAGTGTGCGGCGATCGCGCTCAACCGCATCGGCGCCGAATTCGATGTCCAGGGCGGTGGCTCGGACCTGATGTACCCGCACCACGAATATTCCGCCGCGCACGCCGAAGCGATCACCGGCACCCGCCGCTTCGCCCGCCACTACGTGCACGCCGGGCTGATCGGTCTGGACGGCGAGAAGATGTCGAAGTCCAAAGGCAACCTCGTGCTGGTGTCGAAACTGCGCCGCGCCGGAGTGGACCCCGCCGCGATCCGGCTCGGCCTCCTCGCCGGGCACTACCGGTCCGACCGCATGTGGACCGACGAGGTGCTCGCCGCCGCGCAGACCCGCCTGGACCGCTGGCGCGAAGCGGTCTCGCTGACTGCGGGCCCGTCGGCCACCGACACCGTCGCCCGGTTGCGTCAGCACCTGGCCGACGACCTCGACACCCCGAAGGCACTCGACGCGATCGACAACTGGGCCGAGCAGGCCATCGCCTACGGCGGCACCGACACCGAAGCTCCTGCCCTGATTCGCGCCGCTGTCGACGCCCTCCTCGGCGTCAGCCTCTGAGCTGATCGCGCTCGCCGCGGCGAGCACCCGCGCCTGTCCCGACCTGTGACAACTCGTCGGTAGAGTCACCCGCAAGTGAGGCGCGGGGCGCTGTCGCGTCGTGCGGACGACCGGCGACAGGAGCGGCGATGCCCGACCCGAAGGATCGACCGAGTTCCGTCACGACGACCTCGGTGCACGCCGACGCCATGCCCGATCACCGCGGCCATGCCTCGATGTCGATGGACAGCATGGCCCGCGACATGCGGAACCGGTTCCTCGTCGCGCTCGTGTTCTCCACCCTGGTGATGCTCTGGTCGCCGATGGCCACGCACATGTTCGGCCTGCATCTGCCCACACCGTTCGGGATGCGCGCCGATATCTGGATGCTGATCCTGAGCCTGCCGGTGATCTTCTACTCCGCCACCATCTTCTTCACCGGGGCCTGGGCGGCGTTGAAGGCGCACACCCTGGACATGATGGTGCTGGTCGCGGTGGGGATCGGGACGGGCTGGCTGTATTCGCTCTACATCACGTGCACCGGAGGCGGTGAGGTGTTCTACGAGTCCTCCACCATGCTGGCGTCGTTCGTGTTGCTGGGGCACTGGTTGGAGATGCGGGCGCGTAGCGGTGCGGGGGACGCGGTGACGACCCTGCTCGACCTCTCACCACCGAAAGCTGTTGTGCTCCACGACGGTAAGGAGACTGAGGTGCCGACCGCCGAGGTGCGGGTCGGTGACGTGCTGGTGGTGCGGCCGGGTTCGAAGATCGCCGTTGACGGCACGGTTCTCGACGGGTCCAGCGATGTCGACGAGTCGATGGTGACCGGTGAGAGTCTGCCGGTGCACAAGAAGCCGGGTTCGGCGGTGATCGGCGCGACCATCAACACCACCGGCAGTCTGCGGGTGACGGCCACCAAGGTGGGGTCCGACACCGCGCTGGCGCAGATCGTCGAATTGGTGCGGCAGGCACAGAGTTCGAAGGCGCCGGGCCAGCGGTTGGCCGATCGGGCCGCGTTCTGGCTGACCCTGGTCGCACTGCTGGGCAGCCTGACCACGCTGGTGGTGTGGTTGCTCGTCGGGGCACCGTTGAGCAAGGCCTTGCTGTTCGCGATCACTGTCGTCGTGGTGACCTGTCCGGATGCGCTGGGTTTGGCGACGCCGACCGCGATCATGGTCGGCACCGGGCTCGGCGCGAAACGTGGTGTGCTGTTCAAGAACGCGACGGCGCTCGAGGACGCGGCGCGCATCGACGTGGTGGTGATGGACAAGACCGGCACCCTCACCAAGGGCAAACCCGAAGTCACCGAGGTGGTCACCGTGCACGGCGTCGACACCGACCGGATGCTGGCGTTGGTGGCAGCCGTCGAAGGCGAATCAGAGCATCCCCTGGCCAAGGCGATCGTCGACTATGCCGAAGACCATGGCGCGCACACATTTTCGGTCAACGACTTCCAGAGCGTGGCTGGCCGCGGCGCGACAGGCACTGTCGACGGGCGCCACGTCCTCGTCGGCAATCGCGGCCTCCTCGACACCGAACACATCGACCTCGGCGACCTGGCGAAACAGCGCGACGACCTCGCCGTATCGGGTCACACCGCGGTCCTGGTCGCCGTCGACGGTCGCGCCGAAGCAGTGATCGCCCTCGCCGACGCCCCACGCCCGACCTCCGCCGCAGCGGTGAAAGCCTTGCACGACCTCGGCGTCGACGTGGTCATGCTGACCGGCGACAACAAGGGTACCGCCGAACGCATCGCCCACGACCTCGGCATCGACACCGTGATCGCCGACGTGCTGCCCGAGGACAAAGCCGACCGGATCGCCGACCTGCAACACTCCGGTAAGAAGGTCGCGATGGTCGGCGACGGGGTCAACGACGCGCCCGCCCTGGCTCGCGCCGACCTCGGCATCGCTATCGGCGCGGGCACCGACGTCGCCATCCAAACCGCCGACGTCGTACTCATGCGCTCGGACCCCTTCGCGGTCTCGACCGCCCTGCGCATCGGCCGCGGCACCGTCCACAAGGAACACCAGAACCTGGGCTGGGCAGTGGGTTACAACGGCATCGCCCTGCCGATCGCCGCCGGCGTCTTCGCCCACTGGGGCCTGACGATGCGCCCGGAGGTCGCCGCGATGGCCATGTCGGGTTCGAGTCTGATCGTCGCGCTCAACGCCCTGCACCTCGAACGTCTGTCGTTGCCCGCCGGACCACCACAGCGCTGATGCCCGGTTGCCCACCGTGTGCTGCGCTTATACTGTGGGCCACAGCGCAGCTGACCTGCCGTCGATCGGAGAGCGTCACATGGGGTGCTACCAGCGCATCATCGTGGGAACCAACGGGTCGGAGTCCGCGCAGACGGCGGTAGCGGTGGCGGGGGAGTTCGCGGTGCGCCTCGATGTCGGGGTCAGCGCGGTGAGTGTGTGGAAGGAAGCCGGACGCAAAGGCACCGATGCCGCCTGGGCCGAACAGAACACCGTCGCGGCCGCCGACGTGCTGCTCGGCGCCGGCGTCACCGAGGTCACCCGCATCGAGCTCGAGGGCACCCCGGGCGCGTTGCTGCTCGAAGCCGCCGAACCCGGCACCCTGTTGATCATCGGCGGCGGCAGTCTGGGCAGTTCCAAAGCGCGTCTGCTCGGCTCGACGGCCAATCACGTGTCCCACCACAGCCAGACCGATGTGGTGTTCACCCACAAGATCCCCAAGCGCTGGACCACCGTGGGCCTCACCACCGACGGTTCGGCGAGTTCGCTGACCGCCGTGCGCCGCGGCTACGACCTCGCCCTCGCGTTGGGTGCGCGCCCGTTCCTGGTGACCTCGGCCAAAACCGACGACGACGGCGCCACCACGCTGATCGACGTGGAAGGCGAGATCGCGGTGGACGACCCGGAACTGTTCGGCCGTGACGTGCTCACCGGTGTCCCTGCGGCGGAGGCGATCTGCAACGCGGGCTGGAAGTACGATCTCGTCGTCATCGGCAATCGTGGAATGAGCGGGCCCGCAAGGCTTTTGGGCTCGGTGGCGAACAAGGTCACCCACGACATCGACACCAACCTGCTGCTGGTCAACACCACGCACTGAACGTCGACACGCCAGGACCGCCGACGATTCACCGTGTCCGGTCGACGTGGACGCCGTAATCTGGGTGGGGTGTCGGCCACAGGTTCGGAAACCGCCCCGCACGTCGTCGTCTTGTTCGGCGCCACCGGCGATCTCGCTCGCCGCAAACTCCTGCCGGGGCTGTTGCACCTGTCCCGATCACACCTGGCGCCCGACCTGCGCATCATCGGCGTCTCCCTCGACGACCTCGACGACGAGTCGTTCCGCGCCCTCGCCCACACCGCCTGCGAAGCGTCCTCGCGCCGTGGCGTGCTCGAGGACTGGAACGAATTCGCCGAAACCCTCACCTACGTGCCCCTTACCGCAGGTCCCGCGGCTCTGCGCCGCGCCGTCGACACCCAGCGCGCCGCCCTCGGCCCCGACACCCAGGTGCTGGCCTACCTGTCGGTCCCACCCAAAGCCGCACCCGCGGTGATCGCGCTGCTCGCCGAAGCGGGCCTCACCGACGATGCCCGAGTGGTGATGGAGAAACCGTTCGGCGTCGACCTCGACAGCGCCCGCACCCTCAACGCCGCCATCCACGAGGTCTTCGACGAATCCCAGATCTTTCGCATCGACCACTTCCTCGGCAAGGAATCCGCACTCAACATCCTGGCGTTCCGGTTCGCCAACGGCTTGTTCGAACCGATCTGGAACCGCAATTTCATCGACCACATCCAGATCGATGTCCCCGAAAAGCTCAGTCTCGAAGGACGTTCGGAGTTCTACGACGCCACCGGGGCGTTTCGCGACATGGTGGTGACCCACCTGTTCCAGATCCTGGCGTTCGTCGCGATGGAACCGCCGACGGCCCTGGATTCGGAGGCGATCACCATCGAGAAGAACAAGGTCTTCCGGTCGATGCTGCCCCTGGATCCGCGCAAAGTGGTGCGTGGGCAGGTGCGTGGCTATCACGACGAACCCGGTGTGGACCCCGATTCCGACACCGAGACCTTTGTGGCGCTGGCCTGCGGGATCGATAACTGGCGGTGGGCGGATGTGCCGTTCTATCTGCGCACCGGCAAGTACCTGGCCCAGGGGCAGCGGATCATCTCGATCGCCTTCCGTGAACCGCCGCAGTCGATGTTCCCGCCCGGTTCCGGCGTCGGCGCGCACGGACCCGACCACCTGACCTTCGATCTGGCCGATTCGTCGAAGGTGTCGTTGTCGTTCTACGGCAAACGCCCCGGTGTCGGCATGAAACTCGACAAGCTCAGCCTGCAGTTCGCGCTCGAGGAAACCGACCGCGCCGGTGACGTTCTCGAGGCCTACGAACGCCTGATCCTGGACGCGATGCGCAACGACCACACCCTGTTCACCACCGCCGAGGGCATCGAACGACTCTGGGAGATCTCGGCGCCACTGCTCGACGATCCGCCCCCGGTGCGCAACTACGACACCGGTTCCTGGGGCCCCAACGCCATCCACCAGCTCGTGACGCCGCGTTCGTGGCGGCTGCCGTTCGAACGGGCCTGGCGCGAACGCCGCGTCTGGACCTGACACCGGGTTTGCTCCGATATAGCGGAGAACCGCAGAATTGCCCGGAACCTCCCGATTTCTCACCTATGATGACCGAACGCACGATGTTTGCGAACACGACGGAGTGGACGCCGGATGAATGCTGGGATCGAGGCGGCGGGCTTCTTCGGCCTGCTGGACTGGGAGAAGACCACCGGCCTGAGCAAATTCTGGGTCGACATGATCACCATCCCGATCTTCAGTGCGATGGCCGGTCTGATCACCAACTGGACCGGGGTGATCATGCTGTTCGCGCCGGTGCGCTTCACCGGTTTCTACGTGCCGGGCCTGAAGACGATCTTTCCGTTGCTGCCACGCAAAGTGCAGATCCTGCCGACGTTCGCCCCCGGCGGCATTCTCGGCTTCCAGGGGTTCATCCCGGCCCGCTCGGAGAAGATGGCGAGCCTGATGGTCGACAACGCCGTCGCCAAGATCGGCACCGCCAAGGACTTCTTCGACCAGATGGACCCGCGCAAGATCTCCGCCCAGGTCGCGCACGCGGCGCTGCCGAATGTGCGCTCGATGGTCGACTCGATCATGACCACCGAGCACCCGCAGCTGTGGGCCGACATGCCCCCGCGCGCCCGCGAAGCCGTCTACAGCCGGGTGGAATACGAGCTGCCCGCGATCACCGACCGCGCGTTCGATTTCATCGGCGAGAACATCGACCAGCTCCTCGACGTGAAGCTGATGGTGGTCGGCTACCTGCGCCGGCGCCCCGAACTGCTCAAGGACGTCATCTACGGGCTCGGCGCACCGGAGTTGCGGTTCATGACACGCAGTGGGGTGCTGGGGTTTCCGTTCGGGGTGATCGTGGCGCTGTGGTTGTCGCTGCTGCACTACAGCACCCCGCACGGTGACACCCCCGCGCTGATCTCGCTGCCCGGCTGGCTCTACAGCATCCTGCATTTCCTGCCCGCGTGGGCGTGGGTGCTCGCCGGCGGCGCGGTGGTGGGTGTGCTGGTCAACATCATCGCGATCAAGGTGGTGTTCGAGCCCGCCGTGCCGCAACCGCGCTACAAATACCCGTGGCGGGTCGCGAAATTCGCGAAACGCCAGCATCAGGCGGCGGCGGATCTGGGGCATGCGATCGGCTATCAGATCGTCACCCTCGACGTGGTGACCGAGCAACTCCTGGATGGGCCCAGCGGTGACAAGACCCGCGCGGTGATCGCCCATTTCCTCAAGCTCGAGATCGACCGGGTGCTCGGTCCACTGCGTTCGGTGACCCGGCTCGCGGTCGGCGCACGCCAGTTCGACGCCATCCAGGCCACCGCGGGCGCCAACCTGGCCACCGAGATGAAGCCGTGGCTGGTCGACGACGTCGAGTTCTCGCAGACGACCGCGGCCAGCGTGGACCGGCTGGCCACCGAGAAACTGCGCGAACTGCCGCCGGAGGAGTTCGTCGAAATGCTCTACACCGCCATCGAACAGGACGCCTGGCTGCTGTATCTGCACGGCGGCATCCTCGGCGCCTGCATCGGCGCCCTGCACCTGCTGATCTTCGGAGCGTGAGCATGGACGACAACCTGCCCGAACGCGACCAGGGGATCCCGACCGACCTGCTCGGTTTGGCCCGCATCGCCGGATTGTCGTTGCGCCACATCGTGGGTGCGGTGACCAAGGGCGCGGTACACACCGCCACCGACCTCGTCGACGACGTCCGCGCGGGCGAACCGATGTCGCAGATCTTCGACGAACGCGTCGACCTGCTGCGCCGCACGGCATTGAGCGCACTGGGCCTGTCCGCCACCCCTACCGGTCTCTACGGGCCCGCCGAGAACGCCGTCGACGCCGACGATCTCAAGGCGATGGGCGACGCGATGATCACCGAGGGCTGGGATTGCGCGCAGCAACCGCGTGACCTGCACCCCTCGTTCGTGCCGATCCTGCACGACCTGACCCCCGACGAAGCCCGCATCCTGCGGTTCCTCGCCGTCGCCGGAGCACAACCCGCGATCGACATCCGCACCAAGGCGCCGTTCGGGATCGGCTCGCAACGCCTCGCCGACGGCATCAACATGATCGCCGCCATGGCCGGGTGCGCGCTGCCCGACCGCGACCACCACTACCTGGGGAACCTGAGTCGGCTAGGGCTGGTTCGCTTTTCGACCGAACCGGTCGCCGACTTCCGCCGCTACGCGTTCCTCGAAGCCCAACCACCGGCCCAAGCCGCGTACAAGTCGGTGAAGATGCGGGCGATCAGCTCCTACCGCAGCATCTACCTCACGGTGTTCGGAAAGCAGTTCTGCGACGCCTGTTTCGTGCTCGGCGACTACACCGGGGGCGGCTGGGCAGGCGATGATCGCGGTGACATCTACCTGGGCAAGGGCCCCCGGCTGCCGTGACTCGGCCCCGGCTGCGATGACTCAGTCGCGGGTGCGCAGCGCGTCGAGGACGTCGGCGAACATCACCGATTTGATGGCCGTCATCGTGGGCTGATCCTTGCCGCCCAGCGGGGCGACCAATGCCAGTGCGGCGTCGAGGACTTCGCCTTCGGCGGCGGTGGCGTCGACCAGATCCACGGCCAAGGCATCGGGCCCGCCGAAACGGCGACCCGTGGTCATGGCGGCGATGGCGGTCTTCGGGGTCACCTTCGCCTGGATGAGCGCGGCCATGCCGTTGGTGAACGGGATGCGGATATCGGCCTCGGGGAAGCAGAAGTAGCCGCGGTCGGCGCGCATCACCCGGTAGTCGTGGGCCATCGCCACCATCGCACCCGCCCCGAACGCGTGTCCGCTGATCGCGGCGACCGTCGGCATGGGCAGGGTGAGGACCCGGGCGAACAGGGTGTGGATCGAGGCGACGTACTCGGCGGCCCGGTCACCGTTGGCCGCGAGCCAGTCCAGGTCGAGGCCGTTGGAGTAGATCTTGCCGGTCGCGGTGGTCACCAGGGCGTGGGCGCCCTCGGCGACGACGGTGTCGAGGTGGGTGTGCAGTTCGGCGAGATAGTCGGGGGAGAAGCGGTTCTCGCCCTCGCCCAGGTCGAGGACGGCGATCGAATCATGGTGGCGCAGTGTGGGCACGGGGTTTCCTTTTCAGTGGGGACCGAGGTCGAGGACGGCACGCACGGCAGCACGCAGCTGGGCACGAGCCAGGGGGTCGGTGAGCCGGTCGCGGCGCAGCAGCAGCGCGGTGGGCAGGTCTACCAGGCAGGTGGTGACGGTGGCGACGCCGCGCCGGTCGGCTCGACCCCACAGGGTGCGCGCGAGCCGGTTGAGGGCCGCGACAAGGGCCTTCTCGGTGTCGGCGATCTCCTGCGCGAGTGCGGGTGGGATGTCACCGGCGAGGAGTTCGGCGCGGTCGACGAGCAGCAGCAGGCGCGCGGAGTCGGGGTGCTTGTCGGCCAGTCTCGCGGGTGCTTCGGCGGCGTCGAGGACCGCCTCGATGCGGGTGTCGTGGTCGGCGGCGGTGACGGCGCGGTCGATGTCGGCGGTCTGGAGGTCGAGAAATCGGTGCGCGGCGCGTAACCAGGTGCGCCCCAGCACAACCTGTCGGGACTGAAATGTGTGATAGAGCGCGCCGTTGGATACTCCAGTCGCGGCGGCGACTGCGCGCACCGTCACCGCGGCGGGTCCGGAACGGGCCGCGAGGTTCTCGGCGGCGTCCAGAACCGTCTGCGGGTCGTGCGTGCGCGGTCTCGGCATGAACAATAGTTTACAGAGCGTCTGCTCTGCTATTCCATCCGGATGGGATTTTCCGCCTCTGTGCACGGATTTCGTTCCGCCACTTGGTATTTCGTGGTCGGGTAGGCCGATCGGAGCGCAACGTAGACAACGTTACGTAGACGCGGGGGCTCGATACGATGGGGTACTGTTCGCATTCTTCGGCCCCTGCCCGCACGAACAGAACGGCATCGCGATGTCCCGAGTGGTCACCAAGGAGCAGTACTTCGACACCGCGGTGGTGGTGCTCGCAGAGTTCGGTTTCAAAGGTCTCAACATCGGCGTGCTGTGCCGTCGGCTCGGCGTCACCAGCGGCTCGTTCTATCACCACTTCGGTTCCTGGCAGGGCTTTGTCGACACCCTGCTCGAACACTGGGAGAACCGTCAGATGGTCGAGCTACGCGCGCTCGACGTCGGCCACGGTGACGCCGACGCCGACGTGCGCGCCATGTCGGTGCTCGCCAGCGGACTCGAACACGGCGCCGAGGCGGCACTGCGTGCCTGGGCGGCCAACGACGAATCGGTACACGTCACCGTCAAGCGGGTCGACGAGTCACGCAGGCGCACCGTGCATCGCGTGATCGACGGCGTGGTCGGCGACACCGACACCGCCACTGTCGTCACCGAATTCGGGATGGCGATGATCATCGGCTACCAACAGCTCGCTGCCGCAGGCGAATCCACCGAACTAGACCATTTGCTCGCCGAGTACGCCCGCTTGATCTACTCCCACCGCGCCTGATCCTCTAGCCGAGCAGGTGGTCGACGTAGCACCAGCGCCACTGCTCGCCGGGTTCCACACTGCGCATCACCGGATGTTCCGAAGACCGGTAGTGGGCGTCAGCGTGGTTGCCGATCGAGGACTCGCAGCAGCCGATGTTGCCGCAGGCGGTGCACATTCGCAGATGCACCCACTGCAAACCCTCGTCGAGACAGTGCCTGCACACCAGTTCGCCTGCGGGTGGTTGGGCCAGTAGCGGCGCCTCGTCCAGGTGCACGCAGCCCTGCGCTCCTGCCGCGGTCGACAGCGGTTCCGCGCGGCGCTCGTCATCGTTTTCGTCGAAGCGGTCGATGATCGATTCCTCGAGGTCGAGCTGGGCGAAGACGTGTTGCAGCACTTCGTAATCGGCGGCGCCCTTGTCGCGCACCTCGAGCACCGCGTCGCGTTCGGCGCGCAGCATCGCCAGGCGTAGCCGCCGGTATTCCGCGGTCGGTGTCACCAGTTCGGCTTCGGGGCGGCCCAGTCGTTCCCAGGCGGCGTTGGAACGCCAGGTGAGTCGTTGGCGCAGCGACTCGATCACCGGTTCCGGGGTGTTCGGCCCGATCTGGCGGTTCAGTTCGGCCAAGCCCGCGGTCGAAGCCTGTTGCAGCAGATCGGCTTTCGCGAGCGCGTCCTCCTCGCGGCTTGGCCCGCGCAAGCGCAGCAATCGGACCAGCCACGGCAACGAGCTGCCCTGGACCAGCAGGGTGCCGCCGACCACCACCAGGGCCAGCAGTTCCAGCACCGGCAGTTGCGGTGTCGAATCAGGGAGCAGCAGCACCGCGGCCAAGGTCACCACGCCACGCATCCCCGCCCAGGACACCACCGCCGCATGACTCAACGGCTCGGTGGTGCGCCCGAAGAGTCTGGCCACCAGTACCGGCGTGAACACCCAGATCGGCCGGGCCAGCATCACCGCGGCCAATACCGCGAGCGCGGTGACGACGAGGGTGGTGTGGTCAAGTCCGCTGTGCCAGGCACCGTCGACGATCCAGCGGACCTGCAACCCGATGATCAGGAACACCGCGCTCTCCAGAATGAACTGGATGGTGCGCCAGTTGGTGGTCTCGGCGATCCGTGAGGCCGCGCCCTGCCAGCGTTGCGCACCGTGGCCCAGGATCATCCCGCAGGTCACCACGGCGATCACGCCCGAGGCGTGAAAGTGCTCGGCGGGCAGGTACGCCACGAACGGGGCCAGCAGCGACACCGACGTATCGAGGACCGGATCGGTGATCCGCCTGCGCAGCATCGCCAACACGGCTGCCACGACTGCTCCGATGACCGCGCCGCCGACGGCCGCGATCAGGAAATCGCCGCCGATCTGCCAGGCCGTCACCGCACCGGCCATCGCCGCGATCGCCGACCGCAACGCCACCAGCGCGGTCGCGTCGTTGAACAGTGACTCGTCCTCGAGCACCGTCACGATGCTGCGTGGCATGCCGGTGCGCCGTGCCACCGCGGTCGCGGCGACGGCGTCCGGGGGAGCGACCACCGCACCGAGGGCGACGGCGGCCGCGAACGGTACCGGCAGCAACCACCACACCACCAGCGCCACCGCGAACGTGCTGAACAGCACCAACCCCACCGACAGCGAGGCGATGGTGCGCAGGTTGTCCTTGAAATCGACCAGTGAGGTGCGCAGGGCGGCGGTGTAGAGCAGCGGCGGCAGCAGGCCCAGCAGCACCACTTCCGGTTCCAGGTGCACCTGCGGGACCATCGGCAGATAGGAGGCGGCGACCCCGGCCAAGGTCAGGACCAGCGGCTCGGACACCCCGAATCTGCGCGCCAGCGCCGCCAGCGCGGTCGCCGAGCCGAGCAGGACCACCAGACCGATCGCGACATCCACGCGTGCATTCTCCCACTCACGGGACCGATCAGTCGGTCGTCGCCGCCCACGGTCGCCGCGCCAGCACCGACCACAGGTACACCCCGAAACTCGCACCGAGCCCCAGCGCCACGCACACCGCCGCCGCCTGCACGAAATACCCGACCCCCGACACCTTGTACACCGACAGGATCAATCCCTGGCACACGATCAGACCGGGCAGCAACGCGCCGGTGATCCCGACCAGCGCCAATGCCGACATCGGCAACCGCAGTCGGTCCGCCGAGGCCGCGGCGATCATCCCGAGCACGATCGCCGCGATCGGGCCCGCCCATGCCGAGGGCATGTGCCCGACGTGGATCAAGGTCTGGTTCACCGACGCCGTGATCAGCCCGACCCCCGCGGCGGGCAGCAGCAGGTTGCGCCCGCCCACGTTGAACAGCGCGTTGCCGATCGCGCCGAGGATCGCGAAGATGATGCCCAGCCAGACCGGCAACACCGGCAGGGTGGCGTCATTGGCGACGCCGAGATCGAAACGCCATGCCAAGGCCAGGGTGATCAAGCCGCCGAGCACGATCCCGCCGATGATCAACGCCGCGCCGAGAGCTCGCGCCAACGCCGTCAGGCTGTCGGCACTGACCACATCGATCGCGGTCGAGATCAATTGCGGCAGTGGCGCTATCAGGACCCAGGTGGTCGCGATCACCGTCGCGGCCTGTGCCACCGACAGCCAGCCGACCAGGTGGAACGTCCCACCGATCGCGCCCGCCATCAGCGCCTGCACCGCCACGGCGACGAACTTGGGCACGTGGTGGGCACCGAATCCGCGCCCGCTCAGGTTCACCACCAACTGTGTGCCCGCCGCCAGCGCCGCGGCGAGCGCGCTGCCACCGATCTGCAGACAGATGCAGAACGCCAGCAGCACCCCGCCCGCCTGCACCGACCACCACGGAAACGGTTGCGGACCGATATCGGCCTTCTTCAGCAGATCGCAGGCGTCGACCGGGGAGAGATCGTCGGTAACTGTCTGTCGGGCAACGTCTTTCAAGCGACGCATCCGGTCGCAGTCGTAGGCGTCCAGTGACGATGCCTCGGCCACACGCGACAGCACGCGCCCCTCGCCCGCGGCGCACTGGATGATCACCATCCGGCCGAGACTGCTCACCGTCACATCGTGCAGTCCCCACCGCGCGGCGCACGACTTCACCATCAGGATCGACGCTTCGGTGGCGTAACCGGATTCCAGTGTCGAGGTGGCCAATTCGGTGAGGAACTCGAGTGCGGCCTCGATCCGGCGGTCGTCGCCGTCGGATCCCGCCGCGGCCTGGTTCGACGCGCTGTCGTTGTCTCCGCTGAGGTTCGACATCTGGCCAATGTATCGGCCCCCGCCTGCCTGATCGGGCGACACGCACGACGCCTCAACCTGCCTGTTCGTCGGCTGTGAGGTGATCCACCGACCCCCACACCCGCAGCGCCAACCGCGCACCCTCACGCCGCCACTGCGACACCGACGCGTTGGGCACCGGCTCGAGCGAATCCGGTACCGGCGCACCGAGTCCGTCGAGGATGTAGCGCAACGACAGCACCACCGCGTCGTGGGTCACCACCAGCACCTGCTCGCCCGCGGCCACCAGTTCCAGCTCGTCGACGAAGCTGCGCACCCGCATCGCCACATCGGCCAGCGATTCGCCACCCGGCGGGCGATACACCCAGTTGCCGACCTTTTCCCGGCGCGCGCCTTCCTCGGGGGCGCGTCGCCGGATCGCCCGGTACGGGTGCAGTTCGAACACCCCCATCTCCCGATCGCGCAACCGTTCGTCGACCAGGGTGCGGATCGGGTGCAGGTGCCGGTTGCGGGCGGCGGCGGCCTCGGCCATCACCGCCCAGGTGACCCGGGTGCGCAGGTAGGGGGAGCAGACCACGAGCGTGGGCCGCTGCACACCGGCCAACCCCGCCAGCCAGTCACCGAGTCGGTGCGCCTGCCACTGCCCGTACTCGGTCAACTCCACGCCCGCGTCGGTGCCGGGCATGGGTCGCTGACCGGTCGCAGGATCGGCGAACCACACATTGGCCTCGCTCTGCGCGTGCCGCACCGCCCACAAACCGCCCAGCGCGCGCGGCACCACCAATCCTTCGGGCATCTGCACCCACCCCTTTCGCTGATCGAACCCCATCGAAATCCTTCGTGCTCGCCGGCGTCGTGCCCGGGCGCGCCGGGGAATAGCGGCATCGTTGCCGACGTTGTATTCCCCGAATCGAAACGCCTGTCCTACAACTGTGCGACGGACCCCGCCGCATACGTCGATGCGCCGCAGGAGGCCCGCTTGAGCACCACAGTAGAGATCTGGACCGACATCAACTGCCCGTTCTGCTACCTGGGCAAGGCCCGCTTCGACGAGGCACTGGCCGACTTCGCCCACCGTGACGACGTCGATGTGGTGCACCGCTCCTTCGAACTCGATCCGACGCTGCCCGCCGGATCCACCCGCCCGGTCATTCCGGCGATCGCCGCCAAGTACGGCATCACCGTCGACCAGGCCGCCGCCAACGAACGCGGTATCGGCGCCCAGGCCGCGGCCATGGGCCTGCCCTACCAAACCTCCGGCCGCGACTCCGGCAACAGCTTCGACATGCACCGGCTCCTGCACTACGCCCTCGACCAGGGCAAGCAGGAGGCCATGCTCGACGCGCTGTACGCGGGCAATTTCGCCGAACCCGAACCGGTCTTCGGCGACACCGAACGCCTTGTCGCGCTGGCGGTGCGCGCCGGACTCGACGAGAACTCGGTGCGCGCGGTGCTGGCAGACCCCGACGCCTACGCCGACGCGGTTCGCCGCGACGAGGCCGAGGCGGCCGCGCTCGGTGCGACCGGTGTGCCGTTCTTCGTCTTCGACGGCAAGTACGCGGTCTCGGGTGCACAGCCGGCCGAAACCTTCACTCGCGCACTGAATACCGCGTGGAACGATCGACCCTCCCCGCAGGTCATCGCCGACGGTGACACCTGCGGCCCTGATGGTTGCGCGGTCCCGCAGACCGGGTCCGCGGCGGTCGACTGACCACCGCGGACCTCGTCGGGGTGGTCAGGCCAGGTCGATGACGACCTTGATGTCGTCGCCGCCGGGACCGAACGCGTCGAGGGCCTTCTCCAACGGCAGCCGCCGGGTGATGAGCCGTGCCAGCCACGACTCGTCGGCCTTGGCGAGAGCTTGCGCGCCCTGCTCGTAGTGGTGGCGGTTGGCGTTGACCGAACCGAACACCACCGCGTTGTCGAGCACGATATTGCGGTTCAGGCCGCCCACGTCGACCTCACTGTCGACACCTGGCGTCGACACCCCGGTCAGGCAGATGATCACGCCGGGGTTGTTGATCTCCATCGCCTGCAACGCCACCGCGGGCGCACCGGTTGCCTCGATGACGATGTCGGGCTGGATCGCTTCGGCCACCGCGGCCGCGGTCCCCGTGTGGAAGGTGGCGCCCAACGCCTCCACGAGTTCCTCTTTCACCCCACCGGTTGTGCGGTCGAGCACGTGGACCTCGAGCCCTCGCTCGGCGCCGAGCAGCGCCGCGAGCAACCCGATGGGCCCGGCGCCGGTGACCAGCACCTTGCGCGGGTCGAACCAGGCCCGGTTGTTGATCTTCTCGATCTGGTCCCACGCCTTGGCCACCACTGTCGTCGGTTCCAGCAGCACCCCGACCTTCTCCAGCTTCGGATCGAGCTTCACCGCGAAGTCCTCGCGCACGGTCCAGGCGGTCGACCCGTATCCGTCGATCTCCTTGATTCCGCGCTCGACATACATTCCGTTGCGGCACATGTCCCATTCGCCGCGCGCGCACGCACCGCAGGGCACCGGGTCCGGTCTGCGCACGATCCCGACCACCAGATCACCCGCAGCGAACTTGCTGCCAGCGGGCGCGGTCTTGACCCGGCCCAGCGATTCGTGGCCGAGGACCATCCGTGACTTGCCGGGGGGCAGCCACCCGTAGTTGCCCTGCGCGATATCGCGGTCGGTGCCGCAGATCCCCAGCGAGATCCCGTCGACGAGTAGTTCGCCGGGGCCGACGACCGGGTCGGGCACATCCTCCACTTTCAGTGATTGCTTCTGCATGGGAACCACTGTCAACGCACGCATTTCGGCATCCCTTCCGCCCGGACGGGCCAATGGTCGACGTCTGCACGAACCACATCCACGACACCAGGGGGAGCAACCCCATCGCGAACTCGCCGCGAACACGGACTACCTGCGAAAACGATACGCGAACACGGTCATAAAAGGCCGTTACGTTACCGTTCGCGAATATTCGGCATCGTCGCTGTCCGGGTCCGTTGTGCTCCACCTTCGTCGTGGCTGCCCGGCCTGACAAGGCAAACGTGTCGGTGGTGTCGGTTACGGTGGACAACGCTCGCACCGATCGACCGTGGCCAGCTGGAGGCGTCTTGCGCATCATCGTCCGGATACTGCTCGTGCTCGCCGCACTGCTGTGCGCGGGTGCGCCTGCACTGGCCTACCCTGCCGTCATCGACGAGACCTCCGTGCGCAAGATCGACGAATTGCTCGCCGTGCGCGCCGAAACGGGCAGCAGCAACAGACCCGAGCTGATCGAAAGACTCTCGGCTCGCTTACTCGGCACCCCCTACGGGGCGAACATGCTGGTCGGCTCCGCGACGCAACGCGAACAACTGGTCGTCGACCTGCGCCGCGTGGACTGCTTCACCTTCCTCGACTACATCGACGCCGCTTCCCGCGCCGCCGACCGCGACCAGTTCGTCAACGAACTCGTCGCCGACCGCTACATCGATGGCCAGGTCGAATTCGCCCAGCGCAAGCACTTTTTCACCGACTGGGCCACCCGCGAACGCCGCGCCGCCACCGACATCACCGCGAGTCTGAGCCCCGCCGCAATCACCACGACCAAGCACCTCAACGCGAAGGCCGACGGAGGGTTGTACCTGCCTGGCGTTCCCGTGGTGGACCGGGCCATCACACAGATTCCCTCGGGTTCCGTCGATGGGGGAGTACAGGCGGCCCTGCGCACGGGCGACTATCTCGGTGCCTACACCCCCGAAGCCGGGCTCGACGTCACTCACGTCGGCATCATCGTCCAAACCCCCACCGGTCCCGTCTTCCGCAACGCCTCCTCCCTCGCCGCGAACTACCAGGTCGTCGACACCCCGTTGTCAGACTACCTCGCTACCGTCCCCGGCATCGTCGTCCTGCGCCCACTCTGACCCGTCTTCCGAGGATTGCCCATGACCACGCTGCCCGATCGCCCGAACACCGCACTGCTCGTCGTCGACGTCCAGAACGGCGTCGTCGACGAAGCACCCCGCCGGGACGAGGTCGTCGCCAATATCGCCGCCCTCGTCGACCGGGCACGCCTGGCCGAGGTCCCGGTCATCTGGATCCAGCACTCGTCCGAAGACCTGGTCGAAGGGACCGAGCCGTGGCGCTACGTCCCCGAGCTCAACCGCACGGATGCCGAAGCGCTGGTCCCCAAGCATTACAGCGATTCGTTCGAGGACACCGCCCTCGAGGACGTACTCGCCGCCGCGCGAGCCGGCCACCTGGTGGTCACGGGCGCGGAATCCGACGCCTGCATCCGATCCACCATCCACGGAGCGTTCGTGCGCGGCTACGACGTCACCCTCGTCGCCGACGCCCACACCGCGGGCGACAAAACCCGGTGGGGCGCACCGAAACCCGAAGAAGTCATCGCCCACACCAACCTGTACTGGCAGTTCCAGCAGGCTCCCGGCCGCACCGCCGCAGTCCGCCCGACAGAAGAGCTTGACTTCAAGTCGACCTGAACAGCCATCGTGGTCCTATGACCACCTTCGGATACGAACAGAGCCTCGGCTACGACCGCCGCGCCACCCGCCTTCTCACCGGCCTGTACCGGCGGATAGCTACCGACATCGACACCCGCACCGCCCACTCGACCACCGTCATCGACCTCGGCACCGGCCCGGGAAAGCTGCTGTCCCACTTGGCAGCCCGACGCCCCGATCTGCGACTGCACGGCATCGATCTGTCCCCACACATGATCGATATCGCCCGCCGCACCCTCGCCGATCACGCGGTCGATTTGGCGGTGGCCGACGTCGCCGATCTCCCGCATCCCGACGCGAGCATCGATGTCGCTGTCTCGAGCCTGAGCATGCACGAATGGCCGGATCTGTCCGCCGCCGTCACCGAACTGCGTCGAGTACTGCGCCCCGCGGGCATCGCCGCGCTCTATGACTTCCGGTTCACCCGAACCCACGAAATCCGGCGCGCCCTCAGTACGGTCTTCGGTGCGGTGGAGACCGAAACCATCCGCCTGCCTTGGCATCCCGTCGCGGTGATCACCTGCTACCGCGTCAGCGCATAGGCTCGGGCAATGGCCGAGGAACACGCCACGATCGGCGCGCTGGCGGCACGGTTCGGGCTCGCGACCCACGTCCTGCGCCACTGGGAGGACTGCGGACTGCTCTGTCCACCCCGTGATGCGGCCGGACGCCGCCACTACCGCGACACCGACATCGACACGATCGCGATGATCGTCCTCGGCAAGAAAGCCGGGTTATCGCTTGACGATCTCGCCGTCCTGTTCCTGCGCGCCCCGGACCGCACCACCCGGCGCGAGGTACTCGAGTCACACCGCGACCGCCTCGCCGACCAGATCGCGCGCACCCGCGCCGCCCTCGACGCGGTCACCCACGTCCTCGACTGTGACGCCGAGGACTTCCGCACCTGCCCCCATTTCCGTGCCGAACTCGACCGAGTTCTCGACACCTGACCTGATCCGCACACCGCCCGACGTGGGAGGATCGCGTAGGTGACCGGAACACCCGCGAAACCACAGCACCTGCGCGACCTCGCGCTGTTGCGTCGCGTGCGTGACCGCATCGACCGTGAATACGCCCAACCGCTCGATGTCGAGGCCCTCGCTCGCGGCGTCCACATGTCCGCCGGGCATCTCAGTCGCCAGTTCCGCCTCGCCTACGGGGAATCGCCGTACTCCTATCTGATGACCCGCCGCATCGAACGAGCGATGGCGCTGCTGCGTCGCGGCGACCTCAGTGTCACCGAGGTGTGTTTTGCCGTCGGTTCGTCGTCGCTCGGCACCTTCAGTACCCGCTTCACCGAACTCGTCGGCGTGCCGCCCAGCGTCTACAAACAGCAGCAGGACCAGCAGACCGCGGGCATGCCGTCGTGCGTGGTCAAGAAGGTGACCAGACCGATCAGGAATCGAGAAGCTTCGGCTCCGAGGGGCAATTAGCGTGGTCGCCATGAACCTCACCATCGCCCAGACCTACCTGCCCCAGGACGACCCCGACGCCGCCCTCGCCTTCTACCGCGACGCGCTCGGCTTCGAGGTCCGCAACGATGTCGGCTACAACGGGATGCGCTGGATCACCGTCGGCCCGGCCAACCAGCCCGACACCTCCATCGTGCTGCACCCACCGGCCGCCGACCCCGGCATCACCGACGAAGAACGCCGCGTCATCAGCGAGATGATGGCCAAGGGCACCTACGCCGCGATCAACCTCGCCACCGAAGACCTCGACGGCCTGTTCGAGAAACTGCAGGCAGACAGCAATATCGAGGTCGTGCAGGAACCCACCGATCAGCCCTACGGCATCCGCGACTGCGCCTTCCGCGACCCCGCCGGAAACATGGTCCGCATCCAGCAGGCCTAGTAGGCCACCGCGCCGGTAGATTCGTACTTCGGCGATGTCGACTGATCGAGGGAGACCCATGAGCACGGCCAAGAAGACCATCGAGCCCGCGGACAGCCATGATCTGATCCGCGTGCACGGCGCGCGGGTCAACAACCTGCGTGATGTGAGTATCGAGATCCCCAAGCGCAGGCTCACCGTCTTCACCGGTGTGTCCGGGTCGGGCAAGAGCTCGCTGGTCTTCGGCACCATCGCCGCCGAGTCACAGCGCCTGATCAACGAGACCTACAGCGCGTTCGTGCAGGGTTTCATGCCCAGCCAGTCCCGCCCCGACGTCGACGTGCTCGAAGGTTTGACCACCGCGATCCTCGTCGACCAGTCCCGCCTCGGCGCCAACCCGCGCTCCACCGTCGGCACCGTCACCGATGCCAACGCCATGCTGCGCATCCTGTTCAGCCGCCTCGGCGACCCGCACATCGGTTCCTCGCAGGCCTTCTCGTTCAATGTGGCCTCGATCAGCGGTGCGGGCGCGGTCGAGGTGGAGAAGAACGGGGTCACCGTCAAGGAACGGCGCAGCTTCTCCATCACCGGCGGCATGTGTCCCACCTGTGAGGGCAAGGGTCTGATCAACGACATCGACCTCACCGAGCTCTACGACGAGAACCTGTCCCTCGACGACGGCCCGTTCAAGATCCCCGGCTACAGCATGGACGGCTGGATGGGGCGCATCTTCAAGGGTTCCGGCTTCTTCGATCCGGCCAAGCCGATCAAGAAGTACACCAAAAAGCAGCTCGCCGACCTGCTGTACAAGGAGCCGACCAAGGTCAAGGTCGAAGGCATCAACCTCACCTACGAAGGTCTCATTCCCAAGCTGCGAAAGTCGATGCTGTCCAAGGACATTGATTCCTTGCAGCCGCATGTGCGCGCATTCGTCGAGCGCGCGGTCACCTTCGGCACCTGCCCGGACTGCGACGGCACCCGCCTGTCCGAGGCCGCGCGCTCGTCGAAGATCAAGGGCCTGAGCATCGCCGACGCGTGCGCCATGCAGATCACCGACCTGGCCGAATGGGTCAAAGACATCGAAGACCCCTCGGTCGCCCCGCTGCTCGAGTCGCTGCGCCAAACCCTCGATTCCTTCGTCGAGATCGGCCTCGGGTACCTGTCGCTGTCGCGCCCGTCGGGCACGCTGTCCGGTGGTGAAGCCCAGCGCGTCAAGATGATTCGCCACCTGGGTTCCTCGCTCACCGACGTCACCTACGTGTTCGACGAGCCGACCGCGGGCCTGCACCCGCACGACATCCAGCGCATGAACGGCCTGCTGCTGCGCCTGCGCGACAAGGGCAACACGGTACTGGTGGTCGAACACAAGCCCGAGACCATCGCCATCGCCGACCACATCGTCGACATCGGCCCCGCGGCCGGTTCCAAGGGTGGCACCATCTGCTTCGAAGGCACCGTCGACGGCCTGCGTAAGAGCGACACCGTGACCGGCCGCCACTTCGACGACCGGGCCGCAGTCAAGGATTCTGTGCGCAAGCCGAACGGCGCCTTGAAGATTCGCGGTGCGGTCGCCAACAACCTGAACAAGGTCGACGTCGACATCCCCCTCGGCGTCCTGGTCGCGATCACCGGCGTCGCGGGTTCGGGCAAGAGCTCCCTGGTCCACGGCTCCATCCCTGTCGACGAGGGTGTCATCTCCATCGACCAAGCCCCGATCAAGGGTTCGCGCCGCTCCAACCCCGCCACCTACACCGGCCTGCTCGACCACATCCGCAAAGCCTTCGCCAAGGCCACCGGCGCCAAACCCGCCCTGTTCAGCGCCAATTCCGAAGGTGCGTGCCCCAACTGCAACGGTGCGGGCGTGGTCTACACCGACCTGGCGATGATGGCGGGCGTCTCGACCAGGTGCGAGGTGTGTGAGGGCAAGCGTTTCCAAGCCGACGTGCTCGAACTGCGGTTCGCGGGCAAGAACATCAGCGACGTGCTGTCCATGCCGGTGGAGGAAGCACGCGACTTCTTCGGCGAAGGCGAAGCCCGCACCCCCGCCGCCCACAAGATCCTCACCCATCTCAGCGAAGTGGGTCTCGGCTACCTCACCATCGGCCAGCCACTGACCACCCTGTCCGGCGGTGAACGTCAGCGCCTGAAGCTTGCCACGCACATGTCCGACAAGGGCGGCACCTACATCCTCGACGAACCCACCACCGGACTGCACCTGGCCGACGTCGAACAGCTCCTCGGCTTGCTCGACCGCCTCGTCGAAGCGGGCAAGTCCGTCATCGTCGTCGAACACCACCAGGCCGTGATGGCCCACGCCGACTGGATCATCGACCTGGGCCCCGGCGCGGGCCACGACGGCGGCCAGATCGTCTTCGAAGGCACCCCCGCCGACCTCGTCGAAGCCCGCTCCACCCTCACCGGCCAGCACCTCGCCGAGTACGTCGGAGCCTGAAAGACGTTCGGCCGGGCTCGGACTGAGCCCGGCCGAACGATTCCCGCGCCCAGGCAGGGGATGTACGGCTGACTATTCTGGACCGATGCTCGAGATCTCCACCGATCCAGGCGCCGTCGACCTCGACTGGCTCCATCACCGCCTGTCCACCGACGCCTACTGGGCACTCGGCCGCAGCCGCGAACGCATCGAACGTCTGGTGGAGAATTCGCTGCCCTACAGCGTGTTCGACGACGGCACCCAGATCGCCTTCGCCCGCCTGATCACCGACCGCACCACCTTCGCCTGGCTCTCCGACGTCTACGTCGACCGCCCTCACCGCGGCAAAGGCATCGGCAAACTCCTCCTCGACCGGATCATGGCCGACGCCGACACCTGGGGCCTACGCCGTATGCTCCTGGCAACCGCCGACGCCCACGAGCTCTACCGCCCCTACGGTTTCGCCCCGCACCCCAAACCCGACCAGTGGCTGGAGAAGAACTGGCCCGACAACCCCTCGTGAACGGGTCACGGTGTGGCGGTGAGGGCGTTCGGGTCGAAGGCGCCGGGGATCTCGTAGATCGCGCCGGTGAAGGTGGCGGCGAACAGTCGGCCGGCGGAGAAGCCGGTGGTACCGCGGCCGTAGGTGACGACGCTGGTCAGCGGGCCTGACGTGCCGAGGACGCAGTACTGGTTCGGTGCGTCGACGCGGATGATGCGGCCCGAGAGATTGAGGGGGACCACCGGGCGGTTCATGGAGTCCAACGTCAGGCCGTCGGGGGTGGCCGTGGCGTCGAGATTCAGCAGTGATTGTGGTGCGCCGGGTGAGGCGGTGGGAATCCGGCTGACTCCCGGATTGACAAAAGTGCGGGAGACATACAGGTATTCGTCGTCGGCGCCGAGCACGGCACCGTTGGCGCTGGGGAACTTCGCCCAATCGGCCCGCACCGTGCCGTCGGTACCGACGCGGCCGACGAGATTGCCGAAGTCGTTCGTGGCGTACACCGTGCCGTCGGCGGCAACGTCCATACCGTTGGCGGCACTGAGTCCGGCGGCGAACGGCGTCACCGCGCCGGTGTCGGGATCGACCTGCACGATGCCTGCCTGGCGCACCAAGTCACCGACCACAACCCGGGCGTCGGCTCCGTAACCGACGAGAAGCTTGTCGTCGCGCGTCCAAGCGAGCGCACCGGCGCCACCACTGGGCACGGTCGCGACGACGACGGCCCGGGAGCCGGGGGCGTCGATCCGATACACGCGTCCGGTCACGAGATCAGTGGTGTAGGCACGGCCTTCGGCATCGACCGTCAGCCCTTCCACGACACCCGGCACGGCAGCGACCTGCACCCCGGACTGACCCGCGCCGACACAGTTACCCCCGGCTTGCGCGGTCGGCGCGACGACGACGGCAGCAGCGATGAACGCCGATGTCGCGAGGGGGAGGACGATTCGATACTGGGCCTGCATTGGGCACCTCACTACAGGGGATGAGATTCGACCGGCATAAGAAGCCGATTTCCGGCCGAAGAGCCGCGGCAACGCCGCGATCATGCGCACGCTAGCCGAGTCCGCCCCCGACTTGGGTGGGAAGCGACTGAGTCGGTCACGACTGACGAGAAAAGTGAGCGACTACTTCAGAAAAACATCTCGGCCAGTGTGACCTATGTCGCCGCCTTCGGCTCTGGCCTCGGTGGTGACCACCGGCATAGCCTATGTCCTCATGACGAGGCGAAAACGATTGCACTAGAAGGATATTCGGTGCAAATCGGACACCGTCGAGTGATTGATTCGCTGATTGCGTGCCCTGCCATCCCGGACTCACCGGGCCGTCGGCAGAACCGTGGTAAGGAGCTGAGCCGGTGTCGGTTCTCGGTAGTGCGAGTCCCGTTCGATCCGTCGTGAACCGGCGCAGTGCTCTCGTCGCGCTGGCACTGCTCGCGGTGGCCGGTTGCGGGGGATCGGTGGTGGCCGGTGAACCGCACTGGGATTACGACGCCGAAGGTCCCGATCATTGGGCCGACCTCGACCGCGGGTATGCGACCTGCCGGGCCGGTCATGCCCAATCGCCGATCGCACTGGACAGCCCCACCGAAATTCACCCCACCGACCACATCGAGGTCGACTACCGCCCCGTCTCGGCAGTGACGCTGCTGAACAACGGTCACACCATCCAGGCGAGCGTTCCGGCCGAGTCCGGTAACGCCATCGTCGTCGACGGCACCCGATTCACCCTGACCCAGTTCCACTTCCACCTGCCGAGCGAACACACTGTCGACGGCGACGAGGCCGCCATGGAGCTACATCTCGTCCATACCGCACCGTCCGGCCGCCTGGCAGTTCTCGCGGTGCTGCTGCGCGCTGCCGACGATCCGACACCACTGAGCCGAGTGCTCGCCGCGTCGCCGGCCCATCCCGGCCGCACCGAAGCAGTCGCCGCCGTCGACCCCCGCGAATTCCTGCCGGTCGATCTCGCCCAATTCCGCTACCAGGGCTCCCTCACCACACCACCCTGCACCGAGGGCGTCGAGTGGACCGTCTTGCGCCACTCGACCGCAGTCTCCGTCACCGACATCGACAATTACCGCGCCATGTTCCCCCACAGCAACCGCCCGACCCAACCGCGCTACGGACGCCCGGTGGTCCTCGCTGGAGGTAACTGAAACCGGGCGTCGTTCGCAGCTACTGGTGGTCGAGCGCGGCGATCTTGTTCAGCTCGACCTGGTAGTACAGGATGCCGAGGCCGAGGACGAAATTCAGCAGGAACGCGATGCCGGGGCTGCACGACGGTTCCAGGCCGGCGTTCTCCTGCGTCGCGCGGATGCGGCTACCGGTCCGCCAGAAACTGATGAGCGCGGCAATGCCGGTCCAGCCGAGGAAGATCATCACCAGCAGCGGGCCCGCGACCGGAGCCTCGGAATCACGACGCTGCTCGGCCATCTCCTTGTGGATCTTGTAGTACCAGACGAAGAAGTAGATCCCGAGCGTGATGATCGGAAAAACGATCCACACCAGCACCGGATTGCGCTTGAGAACCGGAGACTGGGTGAGGGTGGTGGTCATTGTCAGTGAAACCTATCTTCGTTCGGAACAGAGCCGCCCACAGGCAACAGGCAGGCGAGAATGGTCGCGAAGCGATATTCCCCCCGGCCTCGTGGGCGAAGCGAAACATACTGCACCACAGGTACTTCCGCCACCGCAGCGCCAGATGCTTGCGCAGGTCGAAACCTCGACTGGATATCTCACCGAAGAATCGTCGCGCGATTGTGGAAAGCACCGAATCGCGTCGACATGATTGGTCAGCTCGACCGGGGGAGTAAGCCAAGGGTCAGGTGGCTCACCAGATCGTCGAGTAGCTGTTCGGAGTCGAAGTCGGCGGTGTAGCCGGAGCCGATGAAGGTGGCCAAACCCTGTAGGGCTGCCAAGGCGGTGATCCCGAGGCGTCGTGGTTCACCCGCGACGATCTCGCCTGCGGCTTGGCCCTCGGCGATGAGCGCGATGGGGACGGCGAACGCGCGGTCAACGGCTTGCTGGATGTCGGCGGAGGAATTGTGCCTGCGCGCGAACATCAGCGGCAGGAGTTCGGGATTGTCGACGGCGAACCGCAGGTAGGCGTGGGCGACCGTTTGCAGGCGTTTCGTGATCGGTCCTTCGATCACCGCTTGCTCGAAACAGCCGCCGAGGCGGTGTAGTCCGACGACGGCCAGCGCGTCGAGTAGTGCTTGTTTGTCGCGAAAGTGTCGACTCGGGGCCGCATGGCTGACCCCGGTGTCGCGGGCCAGCTGACGTAGCGAAAGCCCGTCGACGCCTGCCGCGCGCAATGTCGCCTCGGCGCGGGTGAGCAGCGCGGCGCGGAGGTCTCCGTGGTGGTACGGGGTGTGCAGCGACATGGTAGGAGCAGGATATCTGACACAGCGCAGAATGTTTGCGTTGACTACTTTGTAGTCACTGACTACATTGGCAAACGCCATGACTGACAACACCGCGCCACCCCGCCAGCGCAGCATGCCGATCCGCGAATGGCTGGCCCCGATCACCCTGGTCACCATCCTCGCGGCGCTGCTGGGCACCATGTACCTCGGCTACACCGCCGATCCAGAGAAACACCTGCACGACTTCCCGATCGCGCTGGTCAACCAGGACGTCGGCGACACCGTCGCAGGCAAACCCACCAACATCGGCGAACAGATCACCGAGGCGCTGAGCGCGAACATCCCCGCCGACAAGATCGACCTGCGCGAAGTCGGCATCAACGAAGCCCAGCGACAACTGCGCAACGGCGAGGTCTACGGCGCCATCGTCATCCCCGGTGACTTCACCAAGCGCGTCGCCATCCTCGGCACCGCCTCGGTGGTCCCCGGCGAGATCGAACAGCCGATCATCTCCGTGCTCACCAACCCGCGCGCCGGAACCCTCGCCGCACAGATCATGCAAACCATCGCCGACCAGGCCATGACCCAGGTGAACACCACCGTCGGCACCCAGCTCGCCGACCAGGTCAAGGCCGCGATCGGCACCACCCCGCTCAGCGGCGCCGCCCAACTGCAGCTCAGCACGCCGATCGACGTTGTCGTCACGCCGTATCACCCGCTCCCCGAAGGCACCGGCCAAGGCCTGGCGGCGTTCTTCTACACCCTGGTCCTGCTGATCGTCGGTTTCAGCGGCGCCATGATGATCAACTCGCTGGTCGACGCCTCGCTCGGCTTCGTCCCCGCCGAATACGGCCCCTGGCACAAACCGGCCACGCGCGCCCCGATCAGCCGCTGGCGCACCCTGCTCATCAAATGGGGGATCGCCGCGATCAGCGCACCGATCGCCTCGGCGGTATTCCTCGGCATCGGTGCCCTGCTGAACATGTCGCTCGAACGGCCGCTGCTGCTGTTCCTCTACGGCGCACTGGCCATCGCCGCCATCGCCATCACCGGCCTGTCCGTCATGGCCGCGTTCGGCACGGCGGGGCTGATGATCAACCTCATCGTGTTCGTGGTGCTCGGCATCCCGTCGTCCTCGGGCACCATCCCCCTGGAAGCGACCCCGCGCTGGATCGCCGACATGGCCACCTTCGAACCCATGCACCAGATCTACCTGGCCGTGCGCGCCATCCTGTTCTTCGACGGACACATGGAAGCCGGTATGGCGCAGGGACTCTGGATGACCCTCGCCGGCCTGGCGATCGGCCTGGTCCTCGGTGCCGTCGCGACCAACACCTACGACCTGCGCGGGCTGCATCGCCTCGCGCCCGCGCAGTAACCCCGTGGAGGGCCCCGTAATGGAGGAGTTCGAAGCCCCGGCTTCCTACCTGATTCCCGAGCACGCGAACAACTCCGACAGCGTGTTCCGCCACGCCGAACAGTCACCGCACACAGTGCTGTTCAACGTTGCGAACGGCGGCGGTGAACTCGTCGATGTCACCGCCGCCGAATTCGCCCGAACAGTCACCGATGTGGCGAAGGGGCTCATCGCCACCGGCATCGAACTCGGTGACCGCGTCGCGATCATGGCCCCCACCCGGTACGAATGGGTCGTACTCGACCACGCGATCTGGGCCACCGGCGGCTGCACGGTCGCCATCTACGACAGCTCCGCCGCCGAACAGGCGAAGTGGATCCTGCAGGATTCCGCGACGAAACTGCTCATCGTCGACAGCGACAAACACCGCAACGTCATCGAGCAGATCGACCCCGCCGCCCTGCCCGCGCTGCGTGAAACCCTGCAGATCGACCACGGCCTCGTCGACGAACTGACCGGTCGCGGCGCCCACCTCGACGACCAGGCCGTCCACACCCGCCGCGC
This sequence comes from Nocardia sp. NPDC058658, assembly GCF_042716665.1. Taxonomy (NCBI): domain Bacteria; kingdom Bacillati; phylum Actinomycetota; class Actinomycetes; order Mycobacteriales; family Nocardiaceae; genus Nocardia; species Nocardia sp. NPDC058658. Next base: position 24,179 of record NZ_JBHXRR010000008.1, on the reverse strand, counting down.
CCAGGTCGGAGCGTCCTCGCCCGCCACCCTGATCTACACCTCCGGCACCACCGGCCGCCCCAAGGGCGTGATCCTCACGCACGCCAACCTCTGGGCCGAGTCGAAAGCCGACCGTATCGCTCTGAGCGCGTTCGTCTGCGAAGGCAACAAGACGCTGATGTTCCTGCCGCTCGCCCACGTTTTCGCGCGTGCCGTGACGCTGGCAGGACTCGATGCGAAAGTGGTCGTCGCGTTCAGTTCCGACTGGTCCACGCTGGTCGAGCAGTTCGGCAGCTTCCGCCCGGACTTCATCCTCGCGGTGCCGCGGGTGTTCGAGAAGGTCTTCCACGGTGCGAAGCAGAAGGCGCACGCCGACGGCAAGGGCAAGATCTTCGACCTGGCCACCGAGACGGCAGTCGCCTGGAGCGAATCCCTGGATACCGGCGGCCCCGGTGTGCTCCTGCGGCTGAAGCACACCCTGTTCGACAAGCTCGTCTACCGCAAACTCCGCCTCGCACTCGGCGGACAGTGCGGTGCGGCGGTCTCCGGCGGCGGACCCCTCGGTGCCCGACTCGGCCACTTCTTCCGCGGCGCCGGCCTCCCCATCTACGAGGGCTACGGCCTCACCGAAACCACCGCCGCCATCACCGTGAACACCCCCGCGAACACCCGAATCGGCACCGTCGGCCGCCCGACCGAGGGCCACGGCGTCAAGATCGCCGCAGACGGCGAACTCCTGCTGCGCGGACCGGTCGTGTTCGGCGAGTATTGGGGCAACCCCGAAGCCACCGCCGACGCCTTCGACGACGGCTGGTTCCGCACCGGCGACCTCGGCACCATCGACCGCGACGGCTACCTCACCATCACCGGCCGCAAGAAGGAAATCATCGTCACCGCAGGCGGAAAGAACGTCTCGCCCGGATTACTCGAGGATTCACTGCGCGCCCACCCGCTGATCAGCCAGGCGATGGTGGTCGGTGATGGTCGCCCGTTCGTCGGTGCCCTGATCACCCTCGACCCCGAAGCGCTCCCCGCGTGGAAGAACAGCCACAACCTGCCCGCCGACACCACCACCGAAGCTTTGATCGCGAACCCGGATCTCACCGCCGAGATCGATGCGGCGATAGCCGACACCAATAAGAACGTGTCCAAGGCCGAGGCGATCAAGAAGATCCGCATTCTGCCCGTCGACTGGACCGAGACGACCGGCGAACTGACGCCGAAGATGTCGCTCAAGCGCGCAGAGGTCATGCGGAAGTACGCCACTGACGTCGAGAAGATCTACGGCCCCGCCACCGACGACAGTCGATGACACCAAATCCGGTCCATCAGTCTGTTACGTCTCCTTAATTACTTACTTCCGGTCCGCAACGGCCCCTGAGTTCGTACTCTCACCTGGACCGCGCCCGGCGCGGCGGCACCAGAACAGGGGTTGAAGACAGCGAATGGCTATATCTGACGTCGAGGCGTACACGCACCTCTCGCCGACCGACATCGAAGAGTTCGGGCAGCGACTGGACGCACTGCGCGAGCAGATCGAATCCAGCTTGGGCGAGCGCGACGCGAAATACATCAAGACCGTCATCGGTGTGCAGCGGGCCTGCGAGATCGCCGCCCGGCTGGTGCTGCTCGACTCGGGTCGCAAACGTAGTTGGTGGTGGGGGACAGGGCTGCTCACCCTGTCCAAGGTGCTCGAGAACATGGAGATCGGGCACAACGTCATGCACGGCCAGTGGGACTGGATGAACGACCCGGAAATCCACTCCACCACCTGGGAATGGGACCACTCCATGCCCGCCGCGCACTGGAAAGAAGCGCACAACTACCGCCACCACGTCTTCACCAACGTGCTCGGCCTCGACCCTGACGAGGGCTACGGACTGCTGCGCATCACCCGCGACCGCCGCTGGCGTCCCTACCACCTCGGCAACTTCGTCTACCTCATCCCGGTGTCGCTGCTGTACGAGCTGGGAATGTGCGTGTACCACTTGGAGATTCCGCGCGTCCTGGCAGGTAAGAAGGACAAGAAGAGCTTCCTGAAAGCCCGCGACGAGATCGTCCACAAGGCAGGAAAACAGCTGCTAAAGGACTACGTCATCTTCCCCGCGATGACCGGGCGCAACTGGAAATCGACGATCCGCGCCAACATCACCGCCAACCTGACCAAGAACGTCTGGGAGCAGATCGTCACCTTCTGCGGACATTTCCCGGACGGTGCCGAGAAGTTCACCAAACGCGATATCGAGAACGAGACCCGCGGCGAATGGTATCTGCGCCAGTACCTGGGCAGCGCCAATATCGAGGTCGGCCCCGTGATGCGCATCATGACCGGCACCCTCAGCCACCAGATCGAACATCACCTGTTCCCGGACCTGCCGAGCAACCGGCTCCCGGAAATTCAGCGTGAGGTGCGCAAACTCGCTGCCGAATACCGTCTTCCGTACACGACCGGCAGTCTGGTCCGTCAGTACGCGTTGACCCTGCGCACCATCGCCAAACTGTCGCTGCCCGACAAATACCTCACCGCCGACGCCGACGAAGCCCCCGAAACGAGCTCCGAAAAGGCCACCGAATCCCGGCGCCTCACGCCCGTTCCGGCCTGATTCCGACGAACCGCGATGCCCCCGATACTCGCTATCGGGGGCATCGGTCGTCTCAGAAGCAGTTCGGGTCGGTGTCCAGCAAGAGGGTGTCCAGGCTCGCGAGAGTGGTGAGCTGCTGGGCGACCTTCGGCAGTTCGAAGGTGTAGAAGAAGCGCGCGGCGGCGCGTTTGCCGTCGTAGAACGCCCCTTCCTTGTCTCCCGCGGCCACGAGCTGCTCGAGCCAGATCCATGCGATCACGACGTGGCCGAAGGACTCCAGATAGAGCGAAGAATTGGCGAGCGCGACGGCGGGGTCGCCAGTCGACCACAACCGCATCGTGGTCTCGACGACCTGGGTCCACGCGGCCCCGAGTTCCTCGGCATGGGCTGCGGCCTGACCGCCCAGCTCGCGCCCACGCCCGACGGTCTTCTCGATCTCCGCGCCGAGTAGCGCCATTCCGGCACCGCCCTGCATCACGACCTTGCGGCCGAGCAGGTCCAAGCCCTGCACGCCGTGGGTTCCTTCGTGGATGGGGTTGAGGCGGTTGTCGCGGTAGTGCTGTTCGACGTCGTAGTCGGTGGTGTAGCCGTAACCGCCGTGCACCTGGATCGCGAGACTGTTCGCTTCCAGACACCACTGCGACGGCCAGCTCTTGGCGATCGGAGTCAGCACGTCGAGCAACAACGCGGCGGCGTCACGTGCATCAGGCTCCGGCGCAGTGGCCGCGTCGTCGACCAATCGCGCGCAGTACAGGTTCAACGCCATCGCGCCCTCGACATAGGACTTCTGGGCCAACAGCATCCGCCGCACATCGGGATGCTCGATGATCGGAACAGGCGGTGACAGCGGATCTTTGACCCCGACGAGCCGACCCTGCGCGCGCACCTTCGCGTAGGCGAGAGACTTGCGGTAACCGGTGTAGCCGAGCACCGTGGCCAGCATCCCGACGCCGACCCTGGCCTCGTTCATCATGTGGAACATGTACGACAGACCACGCCCTTCCTCGCCGACGAGGAACCCGACCGCACCGGCCTTCCCACGCGGGGAATGGGTGCCGTCACCGAAGGCGAGGTGGGTGTTGGTGGTGCCGCGGTTGCCCATCTTGTGGTTGAGACCGATCAGCGTGACGTCATTGCGTTCCCCGCTCGAGCCGTCGGCCTCGGGCAGATACTTCGGCACGATGAACAGCGAAATGCCCTTGATCCCGGGTGGACCGTCGGGGGTTTTCGCCAGTACGAGATGCACGATGTTGTCGGAAAGTTCGTGATCGCCGCCCGAGATCCACATCTTGGTCCCGCTCACGCGATAGGTTCCGTCGTCCTGGCGGGTGGCCCGGGTGGTGATATCGGCGAGCGAAGACCCTGCCTGCGGTTCCGACAGACACATCGTCCCGAAATAGCGTCCCTCGAGCATCGGCCGCACGTACTCGTCGATCTGGCTCGCGGTGCCGTATTCGGCGAGCAGATTGGCATTGGCCATGGTGAGCAACGGGTAGGACGCGGTGCTGGCATTCGCGGCTTGCAGCCAGGCCATCGCGGCGCGCGCGACTGTCGCGGGCAGTTGCATGCCGCCGAGTTCCTCGTCGAACTGACCTGACATGAGCCCGGCTTTGGCGAAGATCTCGAGCGCATGGCCGACCTCGTCGATCATCTCCACGGTGCCGTCGGGGCGCATCACCGGCTGGTTCTGGTCAGCCTTCTTGTTGTGCGGGGCGAATTCCTTGATCGCGATGTCGGCGCTGAGCTCCAGCACCGCGTCGAACGTCTCCCTCGAATGCTCCGCGAACCGATCACGGCTGGTCAGCGCGCTGATGTCGAGCCACTCGTAGAGCAGGAATTCGAGATCGCGCTGGCAGAGTACGTCGTCGGTCACGGTGCATCCGTTCTCAGGTAGGCGGAATTAAGCGCTTGCTTAGTTCATTCTGGACCCACCGGCGACCTGTCGTCAAAAATGCAACGAGATTCTCCATCCAGGCGCATTACATAGTTTCGTCACTGTGACGAATTAAGGGCGGGGAAGTGGAGAGGGGGAGTGTCACCCTTCGTCTGGCTGATTCGAATTGCCGAGGTCACAGTACTCAGATTCGCCGATCGGTGCATTCAGCGCGATTGGTCATCAATCGGGAAAACCCATGAATTGCCAGATTTCCGTCGAATTCTCGTCCCGCATGCTGGACGCACGATAACGCGGCGGAAGTATTCGCACGAGATAAACGGACGAGGCTCAGCAAGGCGCCGTTCAATAGAACAGGCAGTGCGGCCCGGCATGCACTGCAAACATCCGCGAAACCCCCTCCTGGCAGGCCGCCTTCAAACGCCGATAATGCACATTATGTCAAGTAACGGAGCTACAGCCGCTCGCCCACCTGGTGATCAATCGGTCAGCGGGGCGTCAGCGTGATGGAGCCGATCACCACTCCACCCAGGTACGCCGGCCCGCTGTACCCGCCGTGCCCATCACTGATCAGTTCCACTCGGTGGCCGGGAAACAGATCCACATAACCCCCGTTGGGCGTCGAATGAATCGGATACCGCCCGATCAACACCAGGTCCCCACCCTCGACACGCCCCTCACGTTGCAGCAGCACGATCCCGGACGACCACGTCGTGGACGTATAAGTGCCGGGTTCGACTTCGGCGACCGCTTGACCGCCCGCGCCGAACAGCGTGCCAACACCCACGCCCACGGCGATCACAGCAGTTCGGACTATCGCCGGCCTGGTACGTGCGGACATCATCGACTCCTGTTGCCTCGGGACACCAACTCTACGCCCGCCAGTACTGCCGCGAGACCGTCTTGTAGGTCCTTCACGAAGTACTCGGGAACCTCCAGTGATGGGAAGTGTCCCCCGGCTTCGGGTGTGTTCCAGCGGACGATCCGGCGGTATCGCTGCTGTGCCCAAGGGCGCGGGTACTTTTCGATGTCGCGGGGATAGATCGTGATCGCGGAGGGGACGTCGACTCGGAGTTCGGGGTCGAGTGAGTTGTGGCTCTCGTAGTAGATGCGGGCGGCTGAAGCGCCGGATCGGGTCAGCCAGTACAGGGTGACGTTGTCGAGAATGCGGTCTCTGGAGATCGTTTCGAAGGGGCTGTCTGCGGTGTCGGACCATTCGGCGAACTTGTCGAGGATCCAGGCGAGCAGACCGACCGGTGAGTCGACGAGTGCGTAGCCGATGGTCTGCGGGCGGGTTGCCTGCTGTTTCGCGTAGGCCGCGCGGTGGTGCCAGAAGTCGTGGGTTTCCTCGGTCCATGCGCGCTCGAGCGGTGTCAGCCCTTCCGTGGTCAGCCCGGGCAGCCCCTCCGCGAATGTTGTGTGGATGCCGAGGGCGTGCTCCGGAAACCTGCCTGCGAGGACCGCCGGTGAACGAGACGGCAGGTTGGCCTTGTGTGCGTCGCTGACCTGCCGCGCGGCCTTCTTCGACACCAGCCGGAGTCGCACCCGCAAATGGTGTGACATGAACACGTGCGGGAACCGTCAGAAGAAGGCGCGCTTCATCGCCAATCAGGTTAAGAACCCGTAACCGGCGGAGTTCGCCGGCGCCGGAAAGACTCCCGTGCGGTCCATGAGCCAGACGAGTCAGTCACCTTGCTGCCTTGCACGCTGTGCGGGACGCACAAACCAGCGGGGCTCAGATTGTCCGGGTCAGGATGTGTCGGTACCAGCGGCAGATCCCGAGGGCGAAACGGAGTTCGAAGGTGTCGGTGTCGACTGCGATGCCGTAACGGCCGGTGACCTGCTGGATGCGGTATTGGACGGTGTTGCGGTGGACGCCGAGGACGCGGGCGGTGCGGGAGAAGCTGGCGCCTTCGGCGAGGAAGACGTCGAGGGTGTTGCGCAGCAGTTCCACCTTGGCGCCCTCGCCTGCGAGCGGGCCGAGGACGCGGTGGACGAGGTCGGCCAGTTCGTCCGGGTCGTCGGACAGCAGCGCGAACGGCGCGATCGCGTGGTAGGCGACGACGGCGGGCGCGGTCTCCCCTGCTGAGACGGCCAGCGCCTTGGCTCGTGCCGCGCTGCGGGCCGACCGCCGGAACCCGGACAGTCCATCGCAGGCCCGGCCGAGGGCGACGTGCACAGGCAAGCCGGCGGCCTCGAGCTGCGCGGTGAGATCGGAGACCGCGCACGGCTGCGAAGCGGCGAACCAGATACACATGGCCCGATCCCCCGACGCCGCGACCAGTTCGTTGCCGTCGGTCCGCATCGCCGCGGACAGCAGTTGCCGAGCCTGCTCGAGCGCGCGCACAGCGTCGGCGCCGGTCACCGTCGACCACACTTCGGCCGCATGGTGGCGCTGGTCGAGCCGGTAGCCCAGTACTTCCTCGGTGGCCGCGACGTCGACGTCGTCGCTGTCGAGCAGTCGCGCGATCCACTGCTGCCTGGCGGCTTGGCGGCTGCTGACCCAGCGGTCCCGTTCCTCTTCGTAGATTCGCCCCATCGACGAGTTGAGCCGGTCCAGGTAGGTCCCGGCGAATTTGAGCAGTTCGGCGATGCGGGCGGGTTGGTCGGGGCCGGGCACCGCGAGGATCAGGCCGATCGCCGCGTCGAGGATGCGGTACTGGCCGAGTCCGTAGGCGCGCAGCAGAATCGTCAACGGCACGCCGCGTCTGGCCAGTCGCTGGGCGTAGGCGGCGGCACCGGCGGGTGGGCTGATGGTGGCGGGGTCGATGTTGTTGGCGAGCACGTACTGCACCGCGGCGATGTTTTCCGCGATGCTGGCGGCTCGCATCTCGGCGAGGTCGGCGGCGATGTCGTTGAGCGGGATCATCTGCTCGGTGACCCGGATGAGGTCGTCGGTGATGGCGTCGACGCGGGGGCCGAGTGCCTGTCCCACCCACACCAGGGATCCGTATGCCGCCAAGGCCGCTTCCGTCCGTTGAACAAAAACCGTCCACGAGATTGTGCCATCAGCACAAATTTCGGACTGATTCGGTCTTGACGTCGGGAAACAAACCGGTCGTGTGGTCGTGACAGCGTGACATGTGGTGTCATGGTCGCCGAACGCCCCGATATCGACTCCTTTCTCGCTTGTTCGACACTGGTCCGCCCCCGGTAGACCGAATCCGACAGGGTTCGTGGGTCATCGCAGAGCTGTGGGCCGGATAGATGAAGGATGTTGTACTCGAATGCGTGAACCCCGTGAAGCTCGTCGTGCGCCGCGCGGTCGAGGCACTCGGAAGTCGAGTACTCCCCTCTTCACTCAGCTGCTGACGGCGGCGGTCGACACCGCGGGCCATGCCGTCGCCGTGTCCTACTCCCCCGTCGACGGCGCCCGTCGCGAGCTCACCTACACCCAGCTCGACGAGTATTCCTCGCAGCTGGCCAGAGTTCTGCTCGAGCGTGGCATCGGCCCTGGCGATGTCGTTGCGCTCGGTTTCACCCGTTCGATCGAGTCGGTGGCGGCGGTGTGGGCCGTGGCGAAGACCGGCGCCGCGTATGTGCCGGTCGATCCGACGCTGCCCGCGGAGCGGATCGCCTATCTCCTCGAAGATTCCGGCGCGATCCTCGGCCTCACTGCGGCAGCGCACCGCGAGAAGCTGGGCGAGTCCGTCGAGTGGTTCGACGTAGACGCCAACCATGACAGCATCGCGGCGCGCCCCACCCACCCGATCTCCTACCTGGACCGTGTCCGTCCGCTGACCGATCAGCACCCGGCGTATGTCATCTACACCTCGGGCTCGACCGGCCGCCCCAAAGGCGTGGTCGTCACCCATCCCGGGCTCGGCGCCCTCGTCGCGGTGGCCAGGGAACGCTACTCGGTCGGCGCCGGTGACCGCGTCCTGCACGTGTGCTCACCGAACTTCGACGTCTCGGTGCTCGAGCTGCTGCTCACTTTCAATGCCGGTGCCACGCTGGTGATTTCGCCCTCGACAATTTTCGGTGGCCACGAGCTCGCCGAGTTGTTGCGCCGCGAGCGGGTGACCCACATGCTGATCACCCCGGCGGCGTTGGAATCTGTCGACGCGAACGACCTCGACGCATTGCGGGTCGTCGTCGTGGCAGGCGACGCGTTCGGCGCGACCCTCGTCGACCGCTGGGCAGTCAAACGCGCCTTCTTCAACGGCTACGGCCCGACCGAGTCCACCATCCTCGCCACCGGCACCACCGAACTGCTGCCCGGTCAGCCCATCACCATCGGTGCGGCCTTCGCCGGAGTCGGTGCGGCAGTGCTGGATTCGCGTTTGCGTCCGGTTCCCGCTGGTGTGGCGGGTGAGCTGTATCTGTCCGGTCCCGCGCTGGCCCAGGGCTATCAGGGCAGGCCCGCGCTCACCGCCGAACGGTTCATCGCCTCGCCGTTCACCAGTGGCCGCATGTACCGCACCGGTGACCTGGTCCGGCGCACCGCCGACGGCGATTTCGAGTATCTCGGCCGCTCCGATTTCCAGGTGAAGATCCGCGGTTTCCGCGTCGAACTCGGCGAGATCGACGCCGCCCTCACCGCCCACCCGGCTATCGAATACGCGGTCACCCTCGGCACGAAAGCCGACTCGGGTGCGACCGTGTTGGTGTCGTATGTGCTGCCCCGGCAAGGCATGTCGATCGACACCGACGACGTGACCCGTTTCGTCGGCACGTCGCTGCCCGGTCACATGGTGCCGACCGTGCTGATGACCCTCGACGAGATCCCGCTGACCCCCAACGGCAAGCTCGACCGAAACGCCCTGCCCACACCGGTTTTCGGACAGGTCGGTTCCCGTGCGCCCGAGGGTCCGGTCGAGACCGCCATCGCCGAACTGTTCGTGCAGATCCTGGGTCTGGAGCAGATCGGCGCCGAGGACTCGTTCTTCGCCGCCGGTGGCGACAGCATTCTGTCCATCCAGCTCGTGTCGCGGGCGCGGGCCGCGGGTATCTCGTTCACGCCGCAGGCGGTGTTCGAGCATCGGACCGTCGCGGGATTGGCGCGGGTGGCGGTTCTCGGCACGGAATCTGTGCCGACCTTGGCCGAACTGCCCGGTGGCGGTGTGGGCGAGATGCCGGTGACGCCGGTGCTGGCCGCCTGGCTGGCCGGTGGGCGGGTGTTCGGCCGGTTCACCCAGCAGATGGTGCTTGCCCTGCCCACGGGTATCGATCGACATGCCCTGGTGGACACCCTCACCGCCGTGATCGATCACCACGACATGTTGCGTGCCGGTCTGCGCCAGGTCGACGGACAGTGGCAGCTGCACACGCTCCCGCCGGGCGCGGTGGCTGTGAACGACCTGCTCACTCGCGTCGATGTCCCGGTGGGCGCCGACCTCGGTGGCATCGCCGATGCCGCGATGGACACCGTGCTGGCCTCGCTGGATCCGCAGGCGTACCGGATGATCGGCTTCGCCTGGCTGGCCCGCGAGGACGGCCCGGACGGGCTGGTCGTCGCGGTCAACCACGCGGCGATCGATGGCGTTTCGTGGCGAATCCTGTTGTCGGACTTGGTCGCCGCGTGGGCCCAGTCGGGTCGACGAGTGGTCCTGCCCCCGGTCGGTACGTCGTTCCGTCGGTGGGCGCACGGCCTGACCGACGGCGCGCAGACCAGGCGCGAGGAGTTGGGCTACTGGCAGCAGACCTTGTCGGTGCCCGATCCACTGCTTGGCGATCGCCCGCTCGGCCCCGTCGACACCGCGTCCACGGTGCGTACCGTCAGTGTCGAGGTGCCCGCCGACGTCACCCAGGCCATCCTGACCGACCTGCCGACCCTGTACCGCGCGGGCGCCGAGGACGGTCTGCTCGCCGCCCTGGCGATGGCCGTGCGCACGTGGCGATCTCGCCGTGGCGTCGACGCCCCCGCGACCCAGGTCCGCCTGGAGGGCCACGGCCGCGAGGAGTCCGCGCTCGACGGCGCCGATCTGACCCGCACGGTCGGCTGGTTCACCAGCATGTACCCGGTCGCCCTCGACCTGAGCGAGGTCGACAACGACGCCGCATGGCACGGTGGCAGCGCCACGGCCGCCGTGGTGAAGGCGATCAAGGAACAGCTGCGCGCGGTGCCGGACAAGGGCATCGGTTTCGGCATGCTCCGCTTCCTCGACCCGGAATCGGCGCCCCAGCTCGAAGGGCCTTTGGGCCAGGTCGGTTTCAACTATCTGGGCCGTCTCTCCGCAGGCGACGCCACCGACCACAGCTGGCTGCCCACCGCCGACTGGGGCGAGCCCGCCGCGGCGCAGGACCCCGCGCTGCCCGCCGCCGCCGTCATCGACATCAACGCCCTGGCCACCAGCACCGACGCCGGTCTGCGACTGCGTGCGTCGTTCTCCTACGCCTCCGCGATCATCGACGAGGATTCGGTCCGCGAACTGGCCGACGACTGGACCGCGGCCCTGACGATCCTGGCCGACCACCTGCGTGACCCCGCAGTGGGCGGCCTCTCCCCCGCGGACGTCCCGCTGGTCACCGTCACCCAGACCGAACTCGACCACTGGCATCGCGAACGTCCGCGCCTGACCGATGTGCTGCCGCTGGCACCGTTGCAGCTCGGTTTGATGTTCCTGGCCCAGATGTCGCCGACCGACCCGTACCTGGTCCAGTTGGCTGTGGAGCTGGCCGGCGAGGTCGACACCGATCGCCTGCGCCGCGCAGCCCAGGCGGTGCTGGACCGGCACGCGATCCTGCGCACCGCCTTCGGCTCGTCTGCGGCGGGCACCCCGGTCGGTTTCGTGGCCGAGGGTGTGACCGTGCCGTGGCACATCGTCGACACCGAGGACACCGACACCGACCACTTCCTGGCCACCGAGGCACAGATCGGTTTCGACCTGTCGACCGCGCCGCTGCTGCGCTTCACCCTGTTCCGCCGCACCGACGGCATGCACCTGGTGTTGACCGCGCACCACCTGCTGGTCGACGGCTGGTCGATGCCGGTACTGATGCGCGAACTGCTGCTCTTCTACGCCACCGACGGCGCCCCCACCGTGCTTGCGCCCGTGCGCCCCTACCGTGACTACCTCGCCTGGCTCGCCGACCAGGACCGCTCCGCCACCCTGCAGAACTGGCGCGAAGCGCTGTCGGGCCACCAGCCGACCTTGCTCACCGCCGCGGTCGCACCCCCGACCGAGCAGGCCGACGGCCACGGCACGTGCGTAATCGACCTGTCACCGGCACAGGCCCGAGACCTGGCGACCTGCGCCGCGGCCAATGACGTCACGGTCAACACCCTGTTCCAAGCGGCGTGGGGTCTGGTGCTCGCGGGTGCTGTCGGCCGCGCCGACGTCGTGTTCGGCGCCGTGGTGTCCGGACGCCCGCCGCAGCTGGACGGTGTCGACGGCATGGTCGGCCTTTTCGCGAACACCATCCCCGTGCGGGTCCGCTACAACCCGGCCGCACCGCTGCGAAACCTGTTGGCGCAGCTGCAGTCCGAACAGGTCGCTCTCCTCGACGGCCACCACTTGGGTCTGGCCGACATCCAGCGGGCCGCAGGCGCGGGCGAACTGTTCGACACGCTCATGGCGTACGAGTCCTACCCGGTCGACACCGAGGGATTGCAGCGCGCCCACGGCTCGATCGACGGCCTCGAGATCGTCGACGTCCAGGCCGCCAATGCCACGCACTACCCGGTGGCGGTCGCCGTCGAGATGGGCGAGGGGATCCACGTCGGTATCCAGTACCGCCTCGACCTGATCGACCCGACCATCGCCGAAGCCCTGGCCCAGCGCCTGCGCACCACCCTCGACACCCTGGTCCGCACCCCGGACCACACCCCCGCCCAACTCCAGAGCGCCCTGGACGAGCGCAACGACCCGATCGCGGAGTCCGCCTACTGGCGCAGCGTCCTCACCGACCTGCCCCAGGACCTGACCCTCCCGACCGACCGCGCCCGCCCCACAACGCCCGTAATTGCCGACGCCACTGTCGATTTCGAGATCCCCGCCGATCTGCACCAGCGAATGCGCGACTTCGCCCGGTCTCACGAGACAACGGTCTTCAGCCTGGTGCACGTGGCCTTCTCGGTGCTACTCGCCCGGCTGTCCGGCACCGACGACATCGCCATCGACACCCCGTGCGCGCAGTCTCCCGACACAGATCTGCTGCTGCGGCTCGACGTCAGCGGTGAGGTCGACGAACTGATCGCCGACGCCACCGCGGCCGCACGCCGGGCGTTCGCGCGAAATGGCTCGTCCCGCCACACATTCACCGCGCCGAGCACGGCAACTGCGCACAATCCGGTGCGATTCGCGCTGGTGACCCCGGAACGTCCGGACGCGGACCCGATCGCACGCGACCTCGTTCTGTCGCTGCGCATCCCGGACCACTCGCCGTCCGATGCAGTCGTCGGTGCGCCCCGCCAGCCACGCGATGACTCCGGCGAGCCACTCCGGGCCGAATTCGCTTACGCCACTGCTTTGTTCGACGAGGAGACCGTGGCGGTCTTCGTGGAACGCCTGATTCGCCTGCTCACCGCAGCGATCGATCACCCCCACACCCACGTCGCCGACCTCCCGATTCTCAGCGCGGCCGAGGAAGCCACCCTGACAGCGCACCCCGCGCGCCCCGACCTCGACACCGCACTGTTCCCCGACCTGGTCGCGCTCGGTAGCGCCGTCGGCCCCGATCGCATCGCCGTCCGTCACGAGGGACGCTCGATCACCTACGGCGAACTCACCGAGCAAACCGCCCGATTCGCCCGCGAACTCATCGCCCGCGGAGTCGGCCCCGAAGTCGCTGTCGCCGTTGCTCTCCCGCGATCCGCCGACATGGTCGTCGCCGCCCTGGCCATCGCCGCCGCAGGTGGCGTGTACGTGCCGATGGACCCGCGCAACCCCGCACACCGCCTCCAACACCTGGTCTCCGACTCGGGCGCCGCACTGGGCATCACCGCCCCCGCCCACCTCGACGACCTCCCCGACGCCCTGACCTGGCTGACCCTCGACGACCTAGCCCGCACCACCCACCCCACCACCCCGATCACCGACGCGGACCGCCTGAACCCACTGCGTGTCGAGCACCCCGCGTACATCATCTACACCTCCGGCTCCACGGGCCTGCCCAAGGGTGTCACCGTGACCCACGCCGGCCTGACCCCGCTCGTCGACGAAGCCGTCCGCCGCTACCGCCTCGAGTCGCACCACCGTTTCCTGCACATCTGTTCCCCTTGGTTCGACCCGTCGGTCCTCGAATGGCTGTGCGCCTTCTCCACCGGCGCGACCCTGGTCGTGGTCCCCGCCGACGTGGCAGGCGGCGTCGAACTCGCGGACCTGCTGGCCGCCGAGTCGGTCACCCACGCCATCATCACCCCCGCAGTCCTGGGCACCCTGGACCCCACCGGCCTGGACGCCCTGGAATCGCTGTCCGTCGGCGGCGACGTGACAACACCGGAGCTGCTGGCGAAGTGGCAGCCCGGCCGCCGATACCTCAACGGTTACGGCCCCACCGAAACCACCATCATCTCGTCCTACGCCGAACTGACTGCCGGACAGCCCATTTCGATCGGCAACCCGGTCCAGGGCACGCACGCGCTGATCCTGGACGCCCGCCTGAACCCGGTCCCGCCGGGCGTCACCGGCGAGCTCTACCTGACCGGTGACGCCATGGCCCGCGGCTACCGAAACCAGCCGACCACCACCGCGGCCCGCTTCGTCGCCGACCTGTGGGGCGCGCCCGGCACCCGCATGTACCGCACCGGCGACCTCGTGCGTCTGCGCGAATCCGGCGACATCGACTACCTCGGCCGCGCGGACACACAGCTCAAGGTCCGTGGTTTCCGTATCGAGCCGGGCGAGATCGACGCCGTCCTCGTCAGCCACGAATCCGTCGACTTCGCGGTGACGGTGGGCCGCAAGACCGCCGCCGGTTCGACGACCTTGGTGTCGTATGTACTTGCCGCGCACCAGCGAACACCCGACCCTGTCGTGCTCACCGAGTACGCCACCGAACGCCTGGCCGCCCACGCGGTTCCGTCCGCGATCGTGGTCCTGGACGAGCTCCCGCTGACCTCCAACGGCAAGCTCGACCGCAACGCCCTCCCCGAACCCGTCACCGCGACCGCCGCCGCCCCGACGAGCGCGATGCAAACCCGCCTGGCCGACCTGTTCGCCCGCGTCCTCGGCGTGGAGTCGGTCGGCGTGAACGACTCCTTCTTCGCCATCGGTGGCGACAGCATCCTGTCGATCCAGTTGGTCTCGCTCGCCCGCGCCACAGGCATCGTCTTCACCACCCGCGACGTCTTCGAACACCGCACCGTGGCACGACTGTCCGAGATCGCCGCCGTGGACAGCCCGAACACCCCCGTCCTGGCCGAACTCCCCGGCGGCGGCATCGGCGAGGTCGCCTCGACCCCGATCCTGGCCGACTTCCTGACCACCGGCTCCAGCGACCGCTTCGCCCAGACGATGGTCCTGGCCCTCCCCGACAACATCGACCGCCCCGGCCTGATCACCACCCTCACCGCCGTCCTGCGCCACCACGACATGCTGCGCTCCCGCCTGCGTCGCGACGGCGACGAATGGCAGCTCGAGGTCCTGCCGCCGCACGCCATCGACGTGGACTCGCTGATCACCGAGATCGACGCGAACACCGCTGCCGACGATGACCTGACCCGAATCGGCAGCGCCGCAATGGATTCGGCTCTCGCGACCCTGAATCCTGCCGAAGCCCGCATGATCGCCTTCACCTGGATCCGCAGGCCGCACGCCCGCGACGTCCTCGCGGTCGCCGCCCACCACTACGTCATCGACGGCGTCTCCTGGCGAATCCTGCTCCCCGACCTCATCATCGCCTGGTCCCAGCACGCCGCGGGCCAGCCGATCGCCCTGCCCCCGACCGGCACCTCGTTCCGTCGCTGGGCCCACGGCCTGGCCACCGCCGACCGCACCGCCGAACTGGCCCACTGGCAGCAGGTCCTCGCCACCCCCGACGCACTCCTGGGCGACCGCCCGCTCGACAGTTCCCTCGACACCGAGGCAACGATGCGGTCGATCACGGTGCAGATCCCCGCCGACCTCACCGAACCCCTGCTCACCACCCTGCCCGCCCAATACCGAGCAGGCGCCGACCACCCCTTGCTCGCAGCGCTGGCTCTGGCTGTGCGCGTGTGGCGTGCCCGCCGCGGCATCGACGCCCCGACACTGCGCCTGCGCCTGGAAGGCCACGGCCGCCAGGAAGACGCGGTCCCCGGCGCCGACCTGACCCGCACGGTCGGCTGGTTCACCACCGTCTACCCCGTCGCCCTAGACCTGTCCGCCATCGCCCCGACCACTTTCGACGACGAAGCGCTCGCCACCACAGTGCGCACGGTCAAGGAACAGCTCCTCGCAGTCCCCGACAACGGCATCGGTTTCGGCCTGCTGCGAAGCAACCCGGACACCCGAAACCTGTTGTCCGGCAATGTTGGTCAAATCGGTTTCAACTACCTGGGCCGCGCGACCACCGCGACCGGCCCCACCGACGATGCCGCCTGGCTGCCCACCGCCGACCTCGGCGATATCGAGGTCGACTACGACCCCACCCTGCCCGCGCACACCGTCCTCGACATCAACGCGATCGCCGTCACCACCGACGCCGGTCTGCAACTGCAGGCGAACTTCCGCTACGCCACCGGCATCCTCACCGAGTCCGACGTGCAGGAACTGGCCGACGACTGGACGAGCTGGCTCACCGCCCTCGCCGACCACACCCTGCACCCGTCGGCGGGCGGTCTGACCCCGTCCGACGTTGCCCTGGTCCAGGTTTCGCAAACCGACCTCGACACCTGGCGCGACACCCACCCGGGACTCTCGGACGTCCTACCGCTGTCCCCTCTGCAGCATTCCCTGCTCGCACTGGGCGACATGCTCGACGAATCGGTTCACGCCTACGTCATCCAGCTCATGGTCGAAATGACCGGCGACCTCGACACCGAGCGCCTGCGCCGAGCCGCCGCGACCGCCCTCGACCGCCACGCCAACCTGCGCGCGGCCTTCGTCAACACCCCCGACGGCACCCCCGTCCAGCTGGTCGCCGACGCCGTCGAAGCCCCGTTCCGCGTTGTCGAAGCCGCCGACGAAGACCTCCCCGCCCTGCTCGCCGCCGACCAGCAAGCCGGCTTCGACCCCACGATCGCGCCGCTGCTGCGATTCACCGTCTACATCACCGGAACCGGGCGCAGCCACCTCGTCCTGACCGGCCACCACATCCTGCTCGACGGCTGGTCCATGCCGCTGCTGATGAAGGAACTGCTCGTCCTCTACGCCACCCACGGCGACGCGACCCCGCTCCCGCCGGTGCGCCCCTACCGCGACTACCTCGAGTGGCTGACCCGCCAGGACCGCACCGCCGCCGAGCGCGCCTGGTCGGAGGTCCTTTCCGGGGTGCGCACGACCATGCTCGCCCCCGAGCTGACCTGGCCGCCCGCGACCGACACCGGTTACGGCCTGTGCGAGTTCGAACTCGACGCCGCCCGCACCACCGAGCTGACCACCTTCGCCGCGGTCACCGAGGTCACCCCGAACACCGTGTTCCAAACGGCCTGGGGCCTGGTCGTGGCCGCGAGCACCGGCCGCGACGACATCGTCTTCGGCGCGACCGTGTCCGGACGTCCGCCGCAACTCGACGGTGTCGGCGACATGATCGGCCTGTTCGTCGACGCGGTCCCCGTGCGCGTGCGCATCGATCCCACCGCCGCTGTCGGTGACCTGATCCGGTCCGTCCAGGCCGAGCAGGCGTCCATGCTCGATCATCATCACCTCGGTCTCGGCGCGATCCAGCGGGTCGCGGGCCTGGGCGAACTGTTCGACACCATGCTCGCGTTCGAGTCCTACCCCGTCGACGTCGAAGGCCTCCAGCAGGCTGGCGGCGCGCTCGACAACCTGAGCATCGACGACCTCCAGGGCGCCGACCACACCCACTACCCGGTCACCGTCCTGGTCTTCCTCGGTACCCGCACCCAGGTCCAGCTCAAATACCGGCGCGACCTCGTCTCCGACGCGGTGGCCGAAGCGGTGACCAACCGGCTGCGCACGGCCCTCGACGCCCTGGTCGCCACCCCGAACGCCCTCGCGCACAGCATCGCCGACCAGTTGTCCACCGACCCGACCGATCCGCTCACCCGGTCGCGCTACTGGCGTCAAACCTTGGCAGACCTGCCCGCTCGCCTGGTGCTGCCCACCGACCACCTCGTCCCCCCGACGACCGGCGATCACCACACCGACAGCAAGAACCAGCAAGCAGGCACCCACGGTCGCACCCGATTCACGATCCCGCCGACCGTGCACCGCGACCTGCGCCACCTCGCCGACACCACGAACGTGAACGTGGCGACCCTGGTCCGCACAGCCCTGTCCGCACTCCTCGCACGACTCACCGGATCCGACGACATCGTGGTCGCCACGTCGAACCCGGACCTGGTGCTACGCACGGCAATCCATGCAGGCACACCGTTCGCCGAGCTGCTGTCGCACGCCCACCTCACCGAGACCCAGGCTGTCGCGCACGCGGGCATCCCCAGCACCGACCTGCCCGGTCTGCTCGACGTCGACCCGAGTTCCCTGCGACAGGTCTGCCTCACGTTCCCGGCGGCCCAGGTCGACCTGCCATCGGCGATCGCCGCCGATTCCGGCACCGAGCTCGCCTTCTCGGTCACCGAGGCCAAGCCCGGCATGTCGATCGAAATGTCGTTCGCCCGAACCCTTTTCGACTACCACGAAGCCGAAACCTTCGGCCGACGCTTCCGCCGATTCCTCACAGCGATCACCGACCGACCCCACACCCCGACCGGTGACCTCCCCCTGTCCGACCACGCCGAACACACCTTCCTGACCCGCCTCGGCGACGGCCCGACCCCCGCCACGACCGGCACCCTGCCCGCCCTCCTGGTCCGCGGCACCGGTTTCGGCCAGCACCGAATCGCCGTGCGCGACAACGGCACCGACCACACCTACGGCACCCTCGACGCGGACTCCTCCCGCCTGTCGCGCCTTCTCATCGCCGAGGGAATCGGCCCGGAAACGGTCGTGGCCTGCGCGATCCCGCGTTCCTACGAGTCGATCCTGACCCTGTGGGCGATCGCCAAAGCGGGCGGTGTCTACCTCCCGGTCGACCCGAACTACCCCGCCGACCGTGTCCGCCACATGCTCGCCGACTCCGGCGCGACCATCGGCCTCACCGTCGCCGCCCGCGCGAACGTTCTCCCCGCAGCCGTGCGCTGGCTCGTCCTCGACGACCCGGCAGTCCGGACCCGCATCGCCGCGAACCTCTCGACCCCCGTCCGCGACCGAGACCGCCGATCCCCCCTGCGCCGCGCCAACACCGCGTACATGATCTACACCTCCGGCACCACCGGCGTCCCCAAGGGCGTCACCCTCACCCACGCGGGCCTCGGCGCCCTGGTCGCCCACTCCGCGGCACTGATGCGCCTGCGCCACGACCACCGCATGCTGCACGTGTGCTCCCCGAGCTTCGACCAGTCGATCGAGGAGATCTGCACCGCCTTCCACCAGGGCGCCACCCTGGTCATCGCCCCACCGGACACCCTCGGTGGCACCGACCTCGACGACCTGCTGCGCACCGAGCAGGTCACCCACACGATCATCACCCCCGCCCTGCTGAGCACCCTCGATCCCGCAGCCCTGCCCGACCTGCAGTGCGTGTCGGCGGGCGGTGAAGCCACCACCCCCGACCTGCTGACCACCTGGCAACCCGGCCGCAGCTTCCTCAACGGCTACGGCCCCACCGAGGCCACCATCGGCGCGACCTACGCCTCCCTGAGCGCAGGCGACCACGTCACCATCGGTCGCCCCGTCCCCGGCGTGCGCGCGGTCGTCCTCGACGCGCGCCTGCACCCGGTCCCCGTCGGCGCCAGCGGCGAGCTCTACCTGGCGGGCCCCGCACTGGCCCGTGGTTACCGTGGCCGCGCCGCCGCCACCGCCGACCGTTTCGTCGCCTGCCCGTGGGCCGAACCCGGCGAACGCATGTACCGCACCGGCGACCTCGTGCGCTGGGTCCATGGCGACACCTACGAACTGGAATACCTGGGCCGCACCGACTTCCAGATCAAGGTCCGTGGTTTCCGTATCGAACCGGGGGAGATCGACGCCGTCCTGCTGCGCCACCCCCAGGTGAGTTTCGCGCTCACCCTCGGCATCGAGAACCCCGCCGGGGAAACGAGCCTGGTCGCGTATGTGACCGGCCGCGACATCGATCCCGGCGCCATCACACGCTGGTCGTCGTCGATGCTGCCCGCCCACATGGTTCCCGCGGCCGTGGTGGTCCTGGACCGCGTCCCGCTGTCGGCGACCGGCAAGATCGACCGAAACGCCCTTCCCGCACCGGAATTCGCGACCCGCACCTACCGTGAAGCCGGTCCCGGCCTGGAACGAACGGTCGCCGAGATCTTCGCCGACGTACTCGGCGCGGACCGCGTGGGCGCCGACGACAACTTCTTCGACCTGGGCGGCAACTCCCTGCTCGCCACCCGCCTGACCGCACGCCTGAGCGCCGCCGTCGACATCCGGGTGCCGGTGCGTGTGCTGTTCGCCGCACCGACGGTCGCCGAATGCGCCACCGAGATCGCCGGCCTGACCCGCGCAGCCGGCCGTCCCGCCTTGCAGGCCCAGCCGCGCCCCGACCCCATCCCGCTCTCGCCCGCCCAGCAGCGCATGTGGTTCCTCAACCGCTTCGACACCGGCACCGCCGCCTACAACATCCCCGTCGTCCTTCGCCTGACCGGCTCCCTCGACACCACCGCGATGCAGCAGGCGTTCGCCGATCTGCTCGCCCGCCACGAGATCCTGCGCACGGTCTACCCGTCCACCGACCACAGCCCGGCCCAGGTCGTCCTGCCCCCGGACCACCCGGACGTGCCACGCCTGGCCGTCACCACTCTGAACGCAACCCAGAGCGCGAGCGACACCACGGCGATGTGGCACGACATCTCCCCACGGGACCTCCCGCCCACCGTCGACGTGACAACCGCAGTGACACAACTGGTTTCGACCGCGTTCGACGTCACCGCCGAAGTCCCCCTGCGCGCCACCCTGTTCGAACTCGCCCCCGACGACTACGTGCTGGCCATGGCGGTCCACCACATCGCCGGTGACGGTTTCTCCGGCGGTCCCCTCACTCGAGACCTGGTCGTCGCCTACACCGCCCGCGCCCGAGGACATGCCCCCACCTGGGCACCGCTGCCCGTCCAGTACGCCGACTACGCCCTCTGGCAGCAAACCCTGCTCGGCGAGGAAACCGACCCCACCTCGATGGCCGCCGCCCAACTCGCCTACTGGCAGCAAGCCCTGGCAGGGCTGCCCGACCAGCTCGAACTGCCCCGCGACCGCCCACGCCCCGCGATCCAGTCCTACGCGGGCGGCCGAGTGCCGTTCACCATCGACACCCCCACCCACGCCGCCCTCACCGAACTGTCGCGCACCCACGGCGCGACCCTGTTCATGGCCGTCCACACCGCCCTGGCCGTGGTGCTGGCCGAACTATCGGGCAGCACCGACATCGCCATCGGCACCCCCGTCGCGGGCCGCGGCGACGCCGTCCTCGACGACCTGATCGGCATGTTCGTCAACACCCTGGTCTTCCGCACCCGAGTCGACCCCGGCGCGAGCTTCGCCGAACAGCTCACCCGCCAACGCGACACCGACCTGGCGGCCTTCGCCAACGCCGATATCCCCTTCGAACGCCTGGTAGAAGTCCTCAATCCTGCCCGCTCGACTGCCCGCCACCCCTTGTTCCAGGTCGGCCTGTCCTTCCAGAACCTGGGCGAAGTGCGGATGGATCTGCCGGGCATGAGCGTGTCGTCGGTGGAGCTGGAGCGCGAACTGTCCCAGTTCGACCTGCACCTGACCCTGGCCGACCGCTACACCGCCGAGGGTGCCCCCACCGGCATCACCGGCTACTGCACCTACGCCGCCGACCTGTTCGACGCCGCCACCGTGCAGGGCTTCCTGACCAGGCTCACCCGCCTGATCACCGCCGTGGTCACCGACCCCGGCGCCCCCCTGCACACCATCGACCTGCTCGCCCCCGCCGAACGAACCCGCATCCTCGACACCTGGAATCAGACTGCGCGCCAAGCGGATCCGACGTCGACCCTCGTGTCCCTGTTCGACGCCACCGTCTCCCGCACCCCCGACGCGGTAGCGCTCGTCGCCGACGACGCCCGCCTCACCTACGCCGAATTCGACGCCCGCGTCAACCGCCTGGCCCGGTACCTCATCGCGGCAGGCGTGGGCCCGGAAACCCGGGTGGCACTGGCGATGCGACGATCGATCGACCTGGTGGTGGCGATGTACGCGGTCAGCACCGCGGGCGGCGCCTACGTCCCGATCGATCCCGATCAACCCGCCGCGCGCACCGAGTACATCCTCGACACAGCCGCGCCTCTGCTCGTCCTCGCCACTGCCGACGTCGACGTCGCGGCAACGATCCCGGTCCTGCCCGTCGACCGACTGGACCTGACCCAGCACAGCCCCGCCCCGATCACCGACCGCGACCGCCGCACACCATTGCGCCCGGCGAACACCGCCTACGTGATCTTCACGTCGGGCTCGACGGGCCGCCCGAAGGGTGTGGCCGTCTCGCACGCCGCGATCGTCAACCAGATGCGCTGGCGGGCACACGAATTCGAGCTCACCGCCACCGATTCGACGATCCTGAAGACGCCCGCGACCTTCGACGTCTCGGTCTGGGAGTTCTGGTCCCCGGCGATCTCGGGTGGTCGCCTGGTCATCGCCGCCCCCGACGGCCACCGCGACCCGGCCTACCTGACCGACCTGATGCGCCGCGAAGAAGTGACCACCCTGCACGTGGTTCCCTCCATGCTCGACGCCTTGCTGATCGAGGAGCTGCCCTCGTCGTTGCGTCGGGTCCTTGCCATCGGTGAAGCGTTGCCGGTCGCGCTGGCCCGCCGTTTCGAGGCCGCGGCCCCGAACACCCCGCTGTTCAATGTCTACGGCCCCACCGAAGCCGCGGTGTCGATCACCAACCACCGGGTGAGCCCCACCGACACCACCACCGTCCCGATCGGCGCCCCGGTCTGGAACAGTCAGGTCTACGTACTCGACGCGCGACTGCGCCCGGTCCCCGCCGGTGTTCCCGGCGAGCTGTACCTGGCGGGCAGCCAGCTGGCCACCGGCTACCTCGCTCGCCCCGAACTCACCGCCGACCGCTTCGTCGCCAACCCGTTCGACCCCGGCACCCGGATGTACCGCACCGGCGACCTCGCCGTCTGGAACGGCGACGGCGAACTCGAATACCGCGGCCGCACCGACTTCCAGCTCAAGATCCGCGGTCACCGGATCGAACTCGAGGAAATCGATGCCGTCCTCGCCTCGCACCCCGATGTCGGCTTCGCCGTCACCGTCGGCCGCGAAAACCAGGCGGGGGCAACGGTATTGGTGGCCTATCTGGTCGCCGAGCACGGTCACCAGGTGAGCGTGGACAAGGTCGGCCACCTGGCCGCCCAGGCACTGCCCGCCTACATGGTCCCGACCACGATGATGGTTCTCGACGAAATCCCGCTGACGAGTTCCGGCAAACTCGACCGTGCCGCCCTGCCCGCCCCCGACCTGGCCACCCGCACCTACCGCGCCCCCGGCACCGCCATCGAACACACGGTCTGCGATGTCTTCGCCGACGTCCTGCACCTGGACCGCGTCGGCATGGACGACCACTTCTTCGAACTCGGCGGCACCTCCCTGAGCGCCACTCGCCTGGCCGCCCAGCTCAGCACCGCGACCGCCGCGACCATCCCGGTCACCTGGATCTTCACCACCCCCACCCCCGCCGGCATCGTCGCCGCACTGCGCGCCAACGGTGCCGCCAGCGCGGGCACCGACGCCGCCTTCGACATCCTGCTACCCCTGCGCACCGAAGGCGCCCGCGAACCCCTGTTCTGCATCCACCCGATCAGCGGCATCGCCTGGTCGTTCAGCGGCCTGGCCGCCCACCTCGACCGCCCCCTCTACGGACTGCAGTCCCCGGCACTGAGTTCGACCGAGCCCCTGCCGGATTCGATCGAAGAGTGGGCCCTGCTCTACCTCAAGCACCTGCGCGCCGTCCAACCCGAAGGCCCCTACCACCTGCTGGGCTGGTCGCTGGGCGGTGTCATCGCCCACGCCATGGCGGTCCAACTGCAGGAGGACGGCGAGGAAGTAGCGGTCCTGGCGATGCTCGACAGCACGTTGTCGTCGGTGGCCACCGCACCCACCGCCGACACCGCCGTGACCACCGCCGACCTGCTCGGCGGATTCGCGAACACCGACTCCGACGACCCGGTCGATCCTCACCGACTCGCCCGAACTCTGTGCGAACTCTCCGCGCCCGGAGTCTCCCTCGACCCCTCCCGTATCGACCGCATCGTCGACGCCGCCATCACCTCGGTAGCCCTCGACGCCGCCTACCGTCCCCGCCCCTTCGACGGCACCCTCACCTACTTCACCGCTGACCGAGACGACCCGACCGGCACCACCGGCGCATCCTCCTGGGCCGAAGCAGTCACCGGTTCCGTCGACAACCACGCCGTCGACGCCACCCACTGGCGCATGACCGAGGACAGAGCCCTCGCCGTCATCGCCGACACCTTGCGACAGAAGTTGGAGTGACCCAGATCACTCTTGCGGTTGACCCGAGGTCAAGGTGGACGCTCACTAGGGCACCATCCTTTCCGCAGCCCTAACAGTTAGGGTTGTGACCTCTCGGTCTCGGCGGGTGCATGGCCTGTAGCGCGAGCCACTCGA